>CAZNKT010000013.1:0-71901 GCA_964573605.1 uncultured Pirellulales bacterium | reverse complement strand
GACGTCCCAGTCCGGTGGGAAATCGGCCGCGCTGTTGGGATTCGTGCCGTTGGCCAGTTCGTCCGCATCCGTGTAGCCGTCGCCGTCCGCGTCGTTCGGGCCGCCCGGATCGCCGCCGTCGCCGTCGTAGTCGTTCGGTTCGAAGACGACAATGGAATCACCGAAGATGTCGGCTACCCAGATGGTCCCGGGAAACGGCCCCGCATCTCCGACGGCGGTTACATCAAGCGGACCGGAACCGACCGAGTTGAACAAGTTTTCACTCAGTGCGACGGTATCTCCGGACGGGCCGAGTTTGATTCGCTTGACGGAATTGTCCAAGCTGGCCGCCAGCAGATCGCCTTTGAGCGCATTATTGAAGTTGCTGGCTGTGTATTCCGCCAGACCATTCGTAGACGAGTTGAACACAACCAGCGCGCCGTCTTCCGACCCCGTCGCGCGATAGTCGGACTCCACGGGATTCCCCACGGAGACCGGCGACTGGGGATTCGAGGCGTTGAATGTGTTGCTGGGGTTGGAACGCGTGGGATTCGGATGCCCCGCGTAATAACCCGGGCCCGCCACGAAATGGAGCCCGTCTCCGTGCGTCACGCCCGGTTCGTTCGGCTCGTTGGTGGCATTGCCTTGAGGCCCTTCGCCAATGGGAACGTCGCCCCATCCGGCGTTGGGGCCGTTGTCCACGGAATAGATTCTGCCGCTGGACGTCAAAACCAGGTCGTAAGGATTCCGAAAGCCCGGCGCGTACACCTGGACGGGGCCACCGGGCACGAGCATCGCCTGGTTCTTTCCGTCGTTGCCGCCAAACGGATCATTGGCGTCGGACGCGCCGGAACGATCCTCGTCGTCGAGCGTGGGCAGGTCGTAAGTGGTCTCGCCAATCGCGTCCAGGTTCACTTCCAGAATGGCGGCACTCAATGCAAATTCGGGCAGGTAGGCGAAGTTGTTGGACGGCGCGCCCATGTTCGTATTTCCGCCCGCGGTCACGTAGAGCGTGTTGGTTGCCGGGTCCAACTGCAGCCCGTTGAGACCGTGATTCTCCTCCGACCGTGGCAGGCCGCGAACAAGGTCCAGCTTGTTCCAGGTGGAACCGTTCCACGTCAGACGCGAAACGATTCCCGAATTCGTGTCCAGATTCAACGTCTCGCCGGACGGACCCCCGCCAATCCGCGGATCGCTCGACGTAACGTAGATCACCGGCGCCTGGGAGGTTCCCGTCACGAGGATCCCCGTGATCAGCCGCGACGTGACCGACGGGTTGACCGACCCGTCGTCGTCGTGATTCGGGATCGACTGGATAGTGGAGATCGTTTCGCTGGAGGACACCGCGTAATCATTCGGTCCGTTTCGAACGACGTCGTAGGCGTGTATCAAGCCATCTTGCTGAGCGACATACAGGCGGTCGTCCGGCCCGAACTGCAGCGACGTGGGCAGCGTGGAATTGGTTCCCGACAGAGTCGTCTTGCCAAAACCGACCGGAACGGCGGGTATCCCGACCGCCGAAAGGGCGACGGACAAGGGGCTGTTACCGCCCGAATGCGGAATACCCAGGCTGGCGGACGCCTGCGTGGCGCTCGACGGTGTAAACGTGACCGTAACGGTCGCGGACTGGCCCGGAGCCAGCGAGATCGGACCGGACGATGCGAACGTGGCGGCGAAATCTCCCGCATCGGTTCCGGTGACTTGTGCCGACGCCGGATCCAACGAGATCGTGGGGTCGCCTGAGCCGCCCAAGTTAATGAGCTGGATGGTCTGCGAGCCCGATTGCCCGACCGGTACGTCTCCCAGATGAACATTACCTGGGGTCGCCGCGAGCGTGTCGGGAGCCGCCGCACTGAGGATTTCTATCCCCTTGATGGCGGGATTCTGCACCTCGCGTGCAAATTCGATGTCCAGTGTGGCGTCGCTGGACACGATGAACGACTTGACCACGCCCGCCGTGCCTCCGACTTCCGCGAAGATGTCGTAGTCGTCCAGCACGACGTTGCCTTCGATAGCTACGTCAAAGACACGCGCGCCGACCGCGTGCGTGCCCGAATAAATGTCGGCCAGGTACAGGCGGACTTCGTATTCTCCGGGAGTGACCGGGAATTGCCATTGCATCTCCGCCCCCCCGCTGGCGTCCCATCGTTCGGACTGGAACAACGACGCGGGAGTTCCGGCCGGAATCGACGGATGGGAAGTATCCACCGTGTTGGACGTGCTGAAAGCCTTGCTTTGCGCGGAGCTGCTGTTGCTGTAGATCGATGGGGACCCGGCCGAATCGGCTTCCCAGTTGGGACTACCCGCCAGCTGGGGACCGCCGGCGTTCACGCGATAAACGACTCCCCCCGTCACGGCGACCGGGTCCACGGTGATCGTGAACGAATCGGAGTCCGCCAGTGCAGGCGCCCCATCGTCTGTCGCCGTGACGGTCACTTGATACGTACCCGAATCGCCGGCCACGGGACTGATCGCAAGCGTGCCGGTTCCGTCGCCTTGGTCGTCGAGCGCGACGAACGAAGGGAGGTTGGAAGCGCTGAGCGTCAGCGCGTCATTGTCCGGATCGCTGGCAGCCAGATTCACGACCAGTGTCTGGCCTTCCTGAAGCGCCTGATCGGCGATCGGCTGTAAAACGGGGCTCTGATTGCTGGCTGGAGCCGGATCGTACTGCAGCACGGCCTTGACCGTGAAGCCCGTCGTGTTCTGATCGTCCTGGAGAACTGCCATCAAGTGGTTGATGCCGCCGTCGGGATGGGATTTTGTCAGCGTGATCGGCACGTCGACAGATCCGGAAGCGCCGATCGACGCCGTAACCTCGACAACGGAAACCGCTTTGTTGGCTTCGAACGGATCCAGATCAAAACCGTTGCCGGGCACGCCATCCGTTAATAACGCCCCTTCGACGATCATCAGCCTAGCCGCGCCGCCGACCGGACCCGTAAGGCGGACTGTCTGCTGGGAATCTGTCACCGTGACCGGTGTAGCGCCCACCCCCAAAACTTCCATGCCCGGCGCCTGCGGAACGGCTTCCTTCAGTGTAGACTGCGATCCCGTTTGGCTGCCTGCCGTGTGAAACAGCTCGGACTGCAACATGGTTCCGTCGTTAAAGTGCACGGTGACAGGCGTGCCGGACAGTTCCAGGCCCGAAACGCTGCCGGCATCTTCGGGACCCGGCGACGACGACCCGTTGATGCTGGTGGGATCCATGTCGACCGAGAACGCAAACGATTCCTGCGGATCGAAATCGTCGAACGTAATTTCAAGGACATCGAATCCGCCATCGTGCGGACTGAGGAAACTGTGGTTTTGGAGTCCCGTCGCAGTTCCGCCGCTGTCCGCAGTGAATCCCTTGCCCTGCGTATCGCCGGCTGTCCCGTTGGGATCAAAGACCTGGTCTGGCAGCAGCGATCCGGTAACGTCGAACCGGATCCGTTCAATCTTCTGGCCCGACGGCGATTCGTTGGTGATCGAAAAAGAACCGCTGATGAATGTCGAGGACGTGTCCAGTGAGCCGCCCGGGTCGACGGCCACGTGCGCTTGCGCGTCGGACACGATTGCGGTGCCGTCGAGTGGAACGCCGAGCGGCGAATTCTCGCCGGAATGGGCGATCAACAGGCTGGCCGCCGCGGTGCCCGGCTGCGTGGGACTGAACGAGACCGTCACATTCGTCGTTGCGCCCGGATCGAGGACGATTGGGTTGGACGAGGAAAAGGTCACGCCAAACAGGCCCGAGTCCGGGCCGCTGAGCGTCGCTCCCGCCGGATCGATGACAATGGCCGGGTCACCCGCCTGGCCAAGGTTGCTCAGGACAAGCGTTTCACTGAGCTGCGTGTTGGGAGGTGCCGGGCCGAATGACAGACTCTCACTACTGGTGCCCAAACGATTCGGCTCGGCCGACGCGACGATTTCGATAGCCTTGATGGCGGGGTTCTGCACGCCATGCACCATTGTGATGTCGATCGATGCATCACTAGTAACCGACATTGTTTCCACGATGGCCGCGTTCCCGCCGACGCGGGCGTAAATATCGTAGTCGTCGAGAACCGTGCTTCCTTCCACCAACACGTCAAACACACGCGCGCCGGTCGCATGCGTGCCGGAGTAGATATCCGCAAAATAAAGGCGAACATCATATTTGCCCGGCGTGACGGGAAAGTGCCATTGCATTTCATCGCCGGCCGAAGGATCCCACCGTTCGCTCTGAAACAACGCTTCGGGAGTCCCGGCCGGCACCGAAGGATGCGAAAGATTGATGCTGTTGCCGCTCGTGTAGATTCCGCTCGACGCAGCGCCGGCGTTCGTGTAGCTCGAAGGGCTGCCGGCGGAGTCTTCCTCCCAGGGAACCGTGTCGTCAAGCTGCGGGCCGCCCGCATTGACGCGGTACAGAATCGACTCGGCCGCCGTCGTGGCCAGCAACGCTCGCTCCTCAAGCGATTCGATGCGTAGTGACTTGTTTCGGAACCGGTCGTGTTTCAAGAAGGGCAGCCGCCGTGAAGTCTGGGAAATCAACGGCCGAGATGCCAGGCGCAGCCATGAGGACATGATGAATCACCGCGAGATCAAGAGGAGCGAATCATTGCGAACGAGCACGGTGGCGACGAACGTCGCGAGTCGAACTTCAGACAAGGTGCTGCCGTGCGTGCGCGTCGCCGCGGTCCGGCGCGGCGGGTCCGGCGATATCCGCCGGCAGTTTCGAAAACCGCTTCGATGCGCGGTTGTCGAAGAGAGCCTCTAAGACTCTCAATTTCTCAGAGTAATTGGGGCTATCCAGTTAGCAAAACTTTTGGGCACCAAATGGTTTGTGTGTTGGCGCCGGAGTGCCGATTATTGTTAGAAGCCGCACAATGCTTACATTCACGGCGGATGTCCGGCCGTCGAAGGCGTTGCATAAGGGCCGCGCGGCCCACCTCAGCCTGCGCGATGGCGGGACAGCAAAATCAGCCGGAACGCGCTGGCGTCCGGCTCTCCACGCACGCGCGATCCAGATCAGCAGAATCAGCGGGCACGCGGCAGCCGAGTGCGAACCGTTGGCAACCGGCGGCTCGCGCGGCGCACGGCTGATGCGTCATCACGGTAGACGGTGAGCGGCGGGGTGGGGACGGTTCAGAGTGTGCCGGCCGGCGGTCAAGCGGCGCGCCGGCGCGGGGCGCGAGGCAGATAATGCCGGATGCGCGCGCGCCATCGCTGCCAGAATGTGCGGCTTCGAAGCACGTAATTGTGGAAGGTCTGTTCGTCCGCCGACGGACACGGTGCCACGGAAGGTGGGTGCTTTAGCGCTCCAACGGACTGCGTCGCCAGGTTCGCGAGCACATCCTCGGGGCCGACGGTATGGGTTGCGTCCCGCCCATGCCCCAGGTTCTTGATCAAGTTGACTTCGGGAACGATCGTCAAGCCGTTTTGCAGCCAGCATGCGAAGAGCATCTGGTAATCCCACGTGTCAATTTCGCCATCAAATGTCTTCTGAAAGATGCGGTACCAGTAGTGATATTCGTCGAGGCAATTGGCGACGGATTTCAATTGGCCGCCGTCGCGATACGCCGGCCACTGCTCCATCTTCCTGTCGTAATGCTTCCAAACACGTCGCCACGAGGCCCATCCCCAGGCGAAGAAATACTTGGATAAGTAGTAACTGTAGGGTGCGTTGCGATCCGTTGTGCCTGTCACTCCCCGGTGACGGTTGCACCCGGAGATCGACGCGACGCGTTTGTCGTTTCGGTAGCGTTCCAGCAGGTGCTCGCAGTATGGAAAGAACGAAGGTTCGGGCAAGCAGTCGTCTTCCAGGATGATGGCCTCGGAAAAGGAGCGGAATACCCAGTCCAATCCGCTGGCAACGCGGCGGCCGCAACCAAGGTTTTCGTCAGCGAAGTTCGTCAGCACTTCGCAGGGCCAGTCCACTCTGTCACGCAAGGACCGGCAACGGTCCACCAGTGCCTGCTCACCCGTCCGGTCCGGTCGCGGGCCGTCGCTGATCATCAACAGAGTCCTGGGCCGGGCGTCGGAGATCCGCTCGAAGACCTGACTTGTCAGTTGGGGTCGGTTGAAAATGAACAACGCAATGGGAGTGGACACCGGCATGGTCGTGCTTCCGATGTGCGACGGATGCTCCTTCACGCGACACGCAACCCGGGCCGTCGCCCATCGTTGGCCAATAAGGCTTCCAGCGTACGTAGTGCCGCATGATCGTGCCTCCAGCGGCGCGAGAATGCAACCGCCGCGGCGCGGTATTGCTCGTAATTGGCCACCATCTCCTCGATCATCTCCGAGATGCGATCCGGTGACGAAGTACTCAGCCCAATGCCTCCCAGCCGTACCGGCCGGACGTCGTAAGGGGCCGGCGAGCCGATGGCCGCAATGTTCCACACCGGCCGATCCGGGCGGGTTTGCTGGTACGCGCGGCGGACCTGGAGCCGCACGTGCCGCGCCGAAGCGTGCAACGGGAGGACCGCCGCAGCACGGTCCGTATGAGGCGTACGGCTGAGTACATCCTTCTGCTCGGCGCGGATCGCACGCCGGCTGGCATCGAACTGCTGTGCGCTAAGTTCCACATATTCTGTCGCGGACGCCGGGCCAAGCCCGCCGACGCGAAGCGCGACGCCCTGCGTTCCGACGTTGACGCCCAGCTCCACGCACGATCCCACGTACTCCTTTCCTTCCGCATCGTGCAACCACTGGTCGACATAGCCGGCGAGGGGCGCTGCTTGCTGGTCGGCCAACCAGCACCCGGCGGGCACCAGCGTGGGAACGCCGGCGGCCAGCATTTCGGACAACACGCCGCTGCAACGCGCGTGGTAGCGTCGCGAGTCGTACAGAAACAAGCCGATCTCCGCCTGGCGAATCAACCGGGCATAGGCCTCGGCATCCAAGGGAAAGGCAATTGGTACGATGGGATCGGTGATGGACACATCGGGCGCGTCGTGAATGGAAAGTTTGCGGGCCGCGTCGCGGGGCATCAATCGTCGCAGCGCATTGCGGTTGGCCTGAAAAACCAGCTGGAGCCGCCCGCCCGCCAGCCGCCCGTGGAGGATCTCGTGTATCAATTGCGACAGGGCGATACGACCTTTTTCCCGTCGCACGGCTCCCGCACATGTCACCCGCAGCGGGCCCCCTCCGATGCGTGTTGCCGCTGGCCGCAAGGCCTGGCTTACCGGATACGGCAAGGGTTGGAATCGAGCGACACCCATCCGATTGTATTGCTCGGCAATCTGCTCAGTGGTGCAGTAAAAATGCAAACGGTGCCCTGGAATGCGTTGCATGGCAGCGGCAAACTGCCGGCGGAATCGAGAAATCCTCTCCGGTTGCGATTGGTATTCATGCTGCCGCCCCTCGAAGATGTCGAAGTGAAACTGAAGATGCCAGGAAACACTGCGGCTGGCCGGTGACGACTCCAGATAGGAGACCAATCCCAGGAAATCGAATTCGCTCAGTGACGGAAAGAACACCTGGTCATCCGAGCGAATCCCAATACGGCGAAAGAGCGACCGGCAATCGGAAGCGTAGCGGGCGAGCCTGCGGCAACGGTCCCAACGACGCATATCACAACAGCGTTGCCATCCGCCCGCCAGGCGCCGCGCGGCGTTGGCTCCGTGAGCAGGCGCGTCCAGCCGATTACCATGCACGTCCAGCGGGTGCTTGAGCTTGCCATCCGGTCCCAGCCAGTACCGGTGGCACGGTTGAAAAACAAACGCGGATATCACCGAACAGCGTGTCGTTGGCGGCTCCGGTGCGAACCGCTTGTTCACGGCCAGGACGCTATCGCGATCCATCGCCTCCGCTGCGCGCAAGATATCAATGGCGTACTGGAAGTTGTGTCCACCTGAATCCTTGATCCAGGGGTCGACCAGGATGAGCCGTGCCATTCCGGACCCACTCTTGCGTCAGAAGGAGTTAGCGGACTGCTCATATCAGAGTTGACCGCTTGCCACAAGCTGGACTTTGCCGCGTGGCGGCGCCCAGCGGCGAGCGCGCAACGCAGTTTGGCTTGACGCAGTGCCTGCATTCGTGTACTTGAACATCGATTCCATGGATCAGGGGCCGACCGGGTTGCCAGCACAAGCACCAACGGGCAGGAGACGCCGACGCGCCGACGCCATCGAGCGGCTGCTTGTCGTCCGCAACGACCGGCTGGGCGATCTGGTGCTTACGCTGCCCGCGCTGGCAGCGGCCCGACACGCGTTACCGGCGACCCGCATCTCGGTTCTGGTCAGCAGCTACACGGCTCCGCTGCTGGTGGATTCGCCGTACGTGGACGAAGTCATCGAAGACGACGGCCAAGACAGCGGTTGGTCGCTTGGACGGCGCTTGCGCACCCATCAATTCGATGCTGCCGTCGTGATCCATACCACGACCCGCAATTGTCTGGCGGTGTGGGCGGCCGGCGTAGCCCGACGTTGCTTCTGGGCCTATAAGCCCGCCAGCTTTTTGCTCGGCAGCCGCCGCGTCTGGCTGCACCGCAGTCGGCCGCCGATCCATGAATCGGCATTTGCGTTGGCGTTCCTTGAGCGGCTTATGGGCCGGACCGTCCGCGCGACGTTGCCGCTGAGGTTCGACATTGCAGCGTCTATTGGCGCACAGATGGAAACACGCATCTCCGCTGATCTGGGGCGCGAAGGACCGTTGTTTGGAGTGCATCCCGGCAACGGACAAAGCGCTTACAACTGGTCCGTGCACCGCTATGCGGCTCTCGTGGGGCGGTTGGCCGAACATGGCCGGGTGGTCGTGACAGGCGGCCGGGGAGAAAGGCCGATCTTGGAGGCTATCCGCAGCGCACAGAGCGTCAGGCACCGCGGCCGCTTGGTCTGCTACGACGATCTGCAACTGCTCGAACTGGCCGCGCTCATCGCGAAAATGAACGTGTTGACCGTCTCCAGCACGGGACCCATGCACCTGGGGGGACTGCTGGGCACCCCGCTGGTGGCGCTGTTCAGTTCCCATCCGTCGCAATCGGCCGTAAAGTGGTCTCCGCTCGGCAGTCGTCACACCATCATCGAGGCTCCGCTCCTGCCGGCAGAGGATCCGCGCATCGGTCCGTTGCGTGGTCCGGAACATATGGACCGCATCAGCGTCGAGCAGGTCCTGGAGGCCAACCTGGCATGGCTGGGCAGGGATTGCCAGCTCCCGGCTGGATGTCACGGCGAATAACGGTCGGCCACTCAGGGCCCCGAGGCTGCTTGAACGTTCTGTCTCCAGGCGGTGGCCGCGGCGCGCCGAGACGCTACACTGATCTTGAAAACGCATCCGCGCGATCGCCGTTGCATGGATCAACGGGTGGAGTAAAGTAGGACGCGAAAGTGGTCGGCGGTCGCGCTGTCTTATGCCCCACGGCCGTCCTCTTGCTTTTTTTGCGGCCGGAGTCGTCTCCACGTGACCAACTCGTCATTGCAGGAAATCTGTTGCTGTATGGGACAGCCCGTTGCCGGGAATCCTCATCAGTACATGATGGAAAAGGCAATCGAGGCTGCTGGGCTGGATTGGAGATATCTGACGCTCGAGGTGGCTCCCGAAAATCTTGCGGACGCCGTGCGAGGAGTCCGTGCCATGGGATTTCGAGGGGCGCATGTTTCTGTCCCCCATAAATCCGCGGTGATTGCGCACTTGGACGATGTCAGCCGGGCCGCGCGATTGATCGGCGAAGCCAATTGCGTGACACGACAGGACGACCGGCTGATTGGTGAGAATACTGTGGGGAAGGGGTTGCTGCACTGCCTCCGCACCTTATGCGAACCGGCAAAAAAACGTGTGTTGATGGTGGGAGCGGGCGGTGCCGCACGGGCGGTCGCCGTGGAGTTGGCGTTGGCCGGTGCCGGCCCGTTTGACGTGCTCAATCGTTCGCAGCAACGCGGAAACGCACTGGTCGAACTGCTTGAACGTGAGCTGCATGTCTCAGCCCGGCTCGTTTCCTGGGACAGCCCGCCGGCTACGGAGGCTCCGCCGGACCTGATCGTCAACGCCACGTCCATCGGTGCCGGCGATGCCGATGCCCGCGGGCCCATCGATGCGTCCTGGCTGCGTTCGGATCAGACGGTCGCCGACGTGACGTACAATCCCCCCAAGACCCGACTGCTGCGCGATGCCGCGGCGCGGGGGAGTACCACACTGGACGGACTGGGCATACTGGTCCGCCACGCGGCGATGGCCTTCCAGATGTGGACGCACGTCGAGGCAGACATGGCGGCCATGCGAGACGCCCTCGAAGAATTTTTGGGCTTGTAGCGTGTGATGCCTTGCGGATTGTTCATCACCGGCACCGACACAGAAGTTGGAAAGACGCGCGTGGCTGCGACCATGGCCCGGCAGCTTGCCAGCGAAGGACAACGCGTGGGTGTCTACAAGCCCGTTGCCAGCGGCTGCCGCGTCGAGCGGAGCGGGCTCGTGTCGCAGGACGCCGAGGCGCTGTGGCACGCGGCCGGGTGCCCGTTGCATCTTGACCAGGTGTGCCCCCAATGTTTCGCGGCACCCGTGGCGCCGCATCTGGCGGCCCGTCTCGCCGGCCGCGAAGTGGACGAACAGAAGCTGCTGTCGGGACTGACCGTCTGGCAACAATCCAGTGATATTGTCATCGTGGAAGGCGTCGGAGGCCTGATGTCCCCGGCCGGTCCCCGGCTGTATGCGGCCGATCTGGCCGTGACCTTCGGCTACCCGTTGGTCGTCGTGTCGCCCAATCGGCTGGGAACCATCAATCAGACGCTGCAGACGTTGATGGCCGCCCAAACGTTTCGCGGCGGCATGGCCGTGGCCGGGGTTGTGTTGAATCACACTACGCGGGACGCGGCCGACGTAAGCCAGCACAGCAACCTCCAGGAGCTGCAGGCGCGCTGCTGCGTGCCGGTGCTGGCCACCCTGGCCTGGCAAGACGATCACTTCGATCGAAAGGTGGACTGGACCGCGGTGGCTCAACCGCGGCAACCTTCGTAATCGGCCTGTCGTGCGGAATACGCCTGTCGTCGGCCCGCTGCAAATACCACGGACCGCGTGCTGCGGATGTTGTCACCACGGTGACATCGCGTATTGTATCCGCGGCCACGATGGACGGTCTCCGCACGCGGACGACGTCCGGGCACTATTCGTACGTCAGGACCGTTTTGATCCCCTGCGGCCGCCGGTGCTGGAAGTGCCACAGCGAGTCCTGCGGAGAGACGCAGTCGGTGATCAACGACTGCAGCATGTGAGGATGGGCGCTGGACAATTGTTCCAGATCGGATAGAGCGGCTTCAAAGTCGCGAGGCGAGGCATTGACGCTTCCCACGAAGACGTGATTGCGCAGAACGGCTTCGCGGACCAACCGTTCCAGATTATGGTTGCGAGGAATCGCTTGCCGTGCTTCTCCCAGCCATACCATGATTCCGCGCGACGCCAGAAACCGCGCCGTATGGAGCATCAGCTCATCGCTGCCGGTGCACTCGAGTATCAGGTCGAAGCCCGCCCGCTCGATGTCCCGGGGCAACGACGGAAAACGACTGGCCGGCACGTAGCACGTGCCGAACTGCTCCGCCAGTGCCGCTCGAAAACTGTCTACGGGATCCCGTCCGTACAGGGTCACGGACCATTGGCGGCTGCGTGCCGCCAGTACAGCGGCAAAACCGATGGGACCCATGCCCGTGACCAGCACGCGGGGCGGGTCGACGTCCCAGCCAGCGCCGGGAAACCGGCCCTGCTGGATCCCGATCGCTTCGTTGACGGCCTTTTCGGCCACGGAAAGCGGTTCGGCCAGCACGGCCACGCTGGCGATCGATTCCGGGACGCGCAACAGATATGCTGCTTCGTCCAACCACCACGGCGAGGAAAACCCGTGCGCATGGACGATGCCTCGTTCGGTGTATTCGCCGAAGGCGAGCATGTCCACACGGTGGCGGGTGTCCCGGTTGGCGCGCCGTACCAACGGAACCACCAGATCACCGGCGGAGAAATTTTCCACCCGTTCGCCGACTTGTTCCACGCGAGCAAGACATTCGTGCCCCAGCACCAGGTACGTTTCGCCCGGAGGCGTGAACGGCTCGGCGGAGCTGAGGATTTCGCGATCGGTTCCACACACACCCAGTTGCAGCGTCCGGCACAGTACCTGGCCCTCCCGCGGCGAGGGAGGATCGGCCACGTCCACCAACACAGGACCACATATGCCTCGTTGGGCTGCAATCGCCTGCATGACGGGATCTCGGTTAACAGCCGGCCGGTCAGCTCACGCAGCGGGTCGAACACCCGCATGGACGAAAGTTTATCCGAATTTGTCCACGCCCGAAATCGTCCAGCTACCCGCAGGCGGGGCACCGCGGCGAAGCTGTTCGCCGGCAAATGGCATGACAGGCGTCCGAAATGGCAACGAGGTGGCGTGTTGCGCGTCGGCGTCGTCGGCCGTGGGTCGCACCGTCTTGCGTGCTGGCACGCCAGCAGGACGTTCACCAGAAAAAAGCGGGATGATACCGCGTGGACTTCTGGTCGCCGCCTGAATCGCTCCGGCTTAGCCGTGCGATTCTGGTATCGCGTTAAGACTGCGATAGGCGGACACGATCAGTCGGGCCGCTCCGCGGATGCCCACGCGTTCGACATTGATCGTCAAGTCGTACCACTGCGGGTCGGTCCCGTCGCGGTGGAAGTAGTGCATGACAAAGTCGCGTCGGCCGGCATCGGCCTTCTCCATGATCCTCCGGGCCTCTTCCACACTCACGCCCTCCTGGCGGGCGATGGATGCAACGCGAAAGGATTTGGGAGCGACGATCCGCACGGCCAGCCCGTTCTGGCGAGGCAGCGTGAACTGGCCGCCGCGACCGAGCAAAACGACACGTCCGTGAATGCCTGCCAGCCACAGGATCCGCTGCAGGTAGACAAAATACTTTTCGTGGCTGACGACATTGGAGTCGATCCATTGTCCGAAGATGTCGTGCACCCAGTTGGCCCGGCTCTCGTCCACCAACTCCAGCATGCCTCGGGTGACGCCGTATCGGTCGGCCATGAATTCCAGCAACTCCTTACCCAGGACATCCCATCGCATGCGCCGTCCGACGAGTCGTCCGACGGCGTCTCCATTGGTACCGGCCTCGCGTGAAATGGTGATGTGGGGTCCCACGCGGCTGGCCCGCCGCCGCGTCTCGCGAGCGGACTTGAGAAACTCGGTCAATTCGGGACTGAGCAGCCACTGCTTGACGCGCTGCTGAGCGCCACGGCTCAGCTTGTCGTTGGATCCCACGCTGGTTCGCGCCATGGTGACACAGCTCCTAGGTCCGCCTTGAATCCGACGGCGGTCCGGTAGCCACTTCGACACGGTTATCGATGTGCTGAACACCGTCCACTTTTCGGGCCAGCGACTGTGCCATCTGTTTTGCGTAGAACGTGGGCACGCGCCCATGGATGATCAGCACTCCATCCCGCACCGTGCATTGAACGTTGAGCAGTGCCGCGTGGCGGCTTCCCCGCCAGGCCCGGACGACGCGGTCCGCGAGCACGGCATGGCGACTGGCGGCCGGGGGTTGTTTGTCCTCGGCCATCGGCCGCGCGCGAGATTCGGTCCGTATCGGATCGCTGGTCATGATGTCCTTCCCAATCTCAACCTAGGAATCTGCCGCCGTACGATCAGGGTTCCTCCCGTGAAGCGGCAATGGGTTTCGCTTCGTTTTTTCGCATCTGGTCGTGGCACTGCACGCATGTCAAAGTCAGCTGCACGTAGGCCAGCGTCGCGCCGTCCAGATTGCGATGACCGGCGGCTTCGGCAAGCCTGTCGGTTTCCCGTCGGAACATGACACTCAACTGTTCGTACTCGGCACCACGATAGACTTCCCAACTTGCGTCCTGGCTGAGCAGCTTGAGTTGTTGCGCGTGACGCGAAATGGCGGGAAAATCCTCGCGGACGAGCCCACCCAGCAGTTGCTGGGCATGGGCGAGCTTGAATTGCATGTACGTGCTTCTCTCGTCCTGCAACTCGCCACCGCCAGATCCCCACAACACGGCGAGCACGATTCCCAAAGCCATTACGCAGCGGGTTGTGTTCATCGTCCTGCGACCTCGCGCGACCGTTTCTTCTGGAAGCGTCAACCGGGCTGCCCATGCCACTTACGGCCGTATGGCTCCCGGCGGTGGTGGCACGCGGCGCAACCCACCGCACCCACGCTGTAAATATGTGCAAGATCCATGCCAGGATCGGGCGACGAGGTTCCAGGATGGATCTCTGCTGCTTGTTTGGGATCGCGGGTCCGCAGATCCGCATGGGTGGCGGTCCCAAAGCGTGCCCATGTGCGCGCTTTGACGCACAATCGGTCCGCCTTCGCACAGTGAATCCTGGACCACGATCATGCGGACCCGCCCCGCGTGGGCCCGTGGTTCTCGAGGAATGACTGCAGTCACGTTGCAGGCGATGATCGGCGGTCGGCGCGCGGCCGGGGCGTGCCCTGCCCGTCGTTGGATCGAGGTTTCGACGCATACGCATCGGCTTTGGCACTCGAATTGCTCCTTCACGGTGGGGGCAATTGGGCCGCCCGGCGTCAACCGCCCCGGCTTCCCTTCGGGATCGGTCGTGGCTTTGTTGTGGAGAAGCGGCATGCAACCAGTGGATCTTTCCTGCGACGCCGCAAGCGAAGAGGTGACCACCCCGGACCTGGCGGACAGGCTGATGTCTCCCGATGCGTATCCCGATCGGCCGTCGTGGGTGCGTCTGGAAGAGACCCATATTTCCTGGGTGTTTCTTAACGATCGCTATGCCTACAAGTTGAAGAAGCCCGTCCGCTTTGACTTTCTTGATTTCTCCACACTTGAGGCGCGGCACCGCGCGTGCCAGGAGGAGGTGCGACTGAATCGCCGGCTGGCGCCGGATGTGTACGTGAAAGTTGTGCCCGTCGGCTACGATGATCGCGGCCGCATCGAGCTCTGCGGAAAGGTGCCGCCGGTCGACTGGCTTGTCAAAATGCGGCGCCTGCCTGCCGAGCGGACACTCGAGGCATTGATTGCGTGCCACGAGATCACGGCCTCGCAGACCCGTCAGATCGCATCCCTTCTGGTGCGTTTTTTTTGCGACGCGGCGCCGCTGACCATAACGCCCGAGCGTTATTCCGCCGACATTAGACGCCATGTGCAGGCCAACGCGCGGGAACTCTTGCATGTTCCGGATACCTTGCGCCGCCAGGTGCAGCGGCTCACATCCGCCCAGCTGAGGTTTTTGGCCTCGGACGCCGAGATGCTCCACGATCGGGCGTGCGACGGCCGGATTCTGGACGGGCACGGTGACCTGAGACCCGAGCATATCTACTTGACCGGCGCGCCGGTCGTCATCGACTGTCTGGAATTCAATGACGACCTCCGCAAGCTCGATGTCGCCGACGAACTGGCCTTTCTGGGCATGGAATGCGAACGGCTCGGCGCGAAATGGGTTGGCGATCTGGTGCTCGAGGAGTACCAGCGCGCCAGCGGCGATCGACCTCCGGAAAAGCTGTTGAACTTTTACAAGTTGTACCGAGCAAACGTTCGCGCCAAAGTGGCCGCGCTGCGTGCGGGACAGCTCTCCCACCGCCGGTTGGCCTCGGAACGCACGCGAATGCAAGCCTATCTGGACCTGGCGGACCGGTACGCCCAGGCAGTGGGTCCCCCCATCCTGTTTATCGTGGGCGGCTTGATGGGAACCGGCAAATCCACGTTGGCGTCGGAACTGGCCGGCACGCTGGGCGCCCAACTGTTGCAGACCGACGTGCTCCGCCGGCAAATGTTCGGGCCCACCGGCCCCGACGCCGACTACGACACCGGTCCCTACGCCTGGCAGCACCGACTCCGAGTGTACGACCAAATGTTCCAGCAAGCGGAAGAATGCCTGCGGGACGGTCTATCCGTCGTGCTCGATGGTACGTTTCTGTACAACAGCCTGCGAAACCGGGCGCACCGGCTGGCATCCCGGTGCCGTGCCACGCCGTTGATGATTTCGTGCGAATGTCCCACGGACGTTTCCCGGAAGCGGGTAGCGGAACGAATGACGAGCGGACATTCGGTTTCCGACGGCCGGCCCGATCTAATGGACGTGCAGAAACTCGAGCACGAGCCAATAGACAGCAGTTTGAACTGCGTCACCGTCGATACCACGGCCGGCTTGGCCGCGCAAGTGGCGGATGTGCTGGGCGGACTGGACACGGCCTGACTGGAGCGGCACTGCCCGGCGGGCCACGCGGTGCTCGCGCCGAGTTCACCTGGGCTTGCGCGGCTGCCCCCCGGGAGAGGCGTCTGGAGATCGCTAGAGATGGCTGACGAACGGGTCAAAATGAGCTATCGTAACGGGCGATCGCACAACAGGCCCCGGAATAGGAAACGGCGACTCGAAGGGGTGCCGGGCCCCGCCGCCACGGTAGGGCGGGAGTTGCCCTATCCCATTTTCTACGGTTTCTGTACGTTACCAGAACGATTTTCCCGCATCCATGGAGCCTGCCATGGCAAAGACCTCATTCGACCAAACGACTGCGGCGGACATCATGGAGCGTGACGTGCTCTGTGTCTCGCCCGCCGATACGTTGCAGGAAGCCATGGCGATGATGACCGAAAACCATGTCACTGGTCTGCCCGTTATGGACGCGAAGAGTCGCTGCGTGGGGGTCATTACCGCGACGGATATTCTTTCATACGAACAGGAGCATTCGGAGTTTACGTCCGAAGCAAATGCCGATCTTGCGCACCACTTCAATGCCGACACGCAACGCTGGGAAAGCGTCCGCGTGACTTCGTTTGCTCTGGAAGAGTTCGGCGACGTGCGCGTCGAAGAGGTCATGGCGCGAGACCTTGTCTCAGTACAACGCGACAGCACGCTGCGGCAGGTCGCCAAGAGAATGAAAGACAACCAAATTCATCGGGTGCTGGTCATGGACGATGAACGACGGCTGTTTGGCGTGATATCTTCGTCCGACTTCGTTCGCTTGATTGCCGACGACAAGGTTTAGGTGACGGGGGGTATTTCCATGGTGGCCAAAAAAATTCTCTTTTCGACGGACTTCTCGACGTGCGGCGACGCCGCCCTGAATTGGGCAACCTCGCTGGCCAGGGATACCAACGCACGGTTGTTGATCCTGCATGTGCAGGAACCGCCCATCGTGTACGGATACGGTGCCGCCTACTACGGCGTGGTCAATCCCGACCTGGATCAGCAGCGCGAGATGCTGGAAAAGGTCGTTCCCAAGGATCCCAGCGTGTCCTTCGAGCACCATCTGGTCGAGGGCACGCCGGCCGAGGCCATCGTCCGTTTTGCCGACCGGGAAGGTGTGGACCTGATCGTGATGGGCACCCACGGCAGGACCGGGATTTCTCGGGCGTTGATGGGCAGCGTTGCCGAGGCCGTCGTCCGGCACGCCAGTTGCCCGGTGCTCACGTTCCGGCAGCCTGAGGACACATCTTCGCAGGAACAGAAGTAGCCGTCGGGAGTCAAGAGTCTCTGGGCGTCGGCCCGTGTTCGGGCCGACGCGCGGACCGCCGCAGGCCCGTCATGGAGCGGAACACGACGGTGGCACAACGATCGGCGTGACCAGCACGCTGACCGCGGGACTGGGACGGAAACAAAACTCTCTGCCGTGGATCCGTAAGATACAGGGCCGGCCGGCGCGCACCATCTCTACTTCCGCGCCGACGCGAATCCCCAGCTCGCTGAGCCGATGCACTTCGTCGTGCGGACCGAACATCTCGGCAATCCGCGCCGGTTCCCGGGGCCCCAACAACTCGATGGGAAAAAGCTGATTCACAAGCCGTGTTGAGCTTCCTGGCCGACGCCCGCGCCGGGACAGACACCCTGGTCGGACCGGGGTGCATCGTTGTTAATGAGACTCAATATCTATACAATAGGGCATCCGATGTTTGGCTGTCAATCGGCGGGGGATGGCGTGGTGATGACGCTCGATCAATTGCAGCAAGGCCAGCGAGGGCGTGTCGTCGGCGTCGACGGGAACGATGCCCTGGCCATGCGATTGCTCGAAATGGGAATTACCGAAGGACAAGAGCTGTGTGCGTTGGGTTTTGCCCCGTTTGGGGACCCGCTGGAGATCGAAGTGCGGGGGTTTCGCCTGTCGTTGCGAACCGCCGAAGCGCGGCGAGTTCGCGTGCAGCCGATCGATGCGAGCGACGCGGGGAGTTCGGCGGAGTGAAGATGACACCGGGAGAAAGCGGCACGACCACACCGACGGTCGCGATGATCGGCAATCCCAACACCGGCAAGAGCACGTTGTTTTCCGCGCTGGCCGGTTTGAGCACGCGCATCGGCAACTATCCGGGCGTGACCGTCGAGAAAAAGATCGGACGCGTCCGATGGGGCACGCAGAGTGTCGAACTGGTTGACTTGCCCGGGACCTATAGTCTTGCGCCGCGAACGCTGGACGAGATGGTCTCGGTCGACTTGTTGTTGGGACGACAGCCGGGAATGCGCCGGCCCGATGCCGTGGTGTGCATCGCGGATGCTTCCAATTTGGAGCGGAATCTGTATTTGCTCAGTCAGGTTCTTGATCTGGATTGCCCCGTGCTGCTGGTGCTCAACATGTGGGACACGGCCATGCGGCGCGGCATATCGATCGACCCCGAGGCGCTCTCCCGGCGGCTCGGAGTGACAGTGGTCGTTACCGAAGCGCACCGCGGGCGGGGAGTGGAAGATGTGCGGCGTGCGTTGATGCGGATCATCGATCAGCCGCCGCGGCCCGTGGAGCCGTTGTTTCCGCCGGAATTCTACGCGGCGCGATCGGAGTTGGTGGAAAAGCTGGAGGCCTGCGGATCTGCCTTGCCGCCGCATTACCTGCTGGACCGCCTGTTATTGGATGTGGGCGGGTACATCGAATCGTACTTTGCGCGCCGGTGCGCCGACAACCTGCCCGCGTTTTTGCTGGAGTTGCGTGGCAGGTTGGGCAGCAACGGCTGCCCGGTCCCCGCCACGGAAGCTCATGTGCGGTACGACTGGGCGCGCCGTACGCTCGCTGGCGTCGTGACCCGCCCGCGGCAATCACGGGTCTCCACCAGCAGCCGCATCGATCGGTTGCTGACCCACAGCGTGGCCGGTCTGGCGATTTTCGCGGCTTTGATGTTCGTCGTTTTTCAGACTATTTACACGTGGGCCATCCCGTTCATGGAGGCGATCGAAACGGGCCAGCAAGGCGTGGCGTCGTGGGTCGCGCAGGGCGTTGCACCGGGCCCGCTGCGAAGCCTGTTGATCGATGGGGTAATTGCCGGCGTGGGGGGCGTCATCGTTTTTCTGCCGCAGATCGTGCTGTTGTTTCTGTTCCTCGCAGTACTGGAGGATTGCGGGTACATGGCCCGCGCCGCGTTTCTCATGGACAAGTTGATGACGCGGGTCGGCCTGAGCGGCAAGTCTTTCGTGCCCTTGATGTCCTCGTTCGCCTGCGCGGTTCCGGGCGTCATGGCCACGCGTGTGATTGAAAACCACCGCGACCGCATGGTCACGATGCTGGTGGCCCCGTTGATGAGCTGTTCGGCGCGGCTGCCCGTGTACCTGCTGCTGATCGCCGCGTTCGTGCCCGCGACCGCGTATGTGAATGGATGGGTCACGCTGCAGGGGCTGGTGTTGTTTGGCATGTCGAGCCTGGGCGCGGCCGTCGCCATTCCTGTGGCCTGGATCATGAAGAAGACCTTTTTTCGCGGCGAAACGCCCCCGTTTGTGATGGAACTGCCGCCGTACAAGTGGCCATCGGCGCGGGTCGTGGCATGGCGCGTGTACGACCGCGCCCGCGCCTTCGTCGTGCGTGCCGGCACGCTCATTTTCGCCACGACGGTGCTGGTCTGGGCGGCAGGGTATTTTCCGGGCGACCGCGGGGCATTGCATCGGCTGGAGACCCGCATCGACCGGCTGGAATCCCAGCCCAACGGGAAAAGCGATAGGGAGGTCGTGCTGGCCGACCTTCACAGACAGCACAACGTGCTCAGCGCCCGATTGATGAAGGGCAGTCTGCTGGGCCAACTCGGCCAGGCAGTGGAGCCTGTGGCCAGACCGCTGGGCTGGGACTGGAGAATCGCGGTCGGAACGATCGCCTCTTTCCCGGCACGAGAGGTCATTATCGCCACGCTGGGCACGATCTATAGTTTGGGTGGCGACGTGGACGAACAGGACACCGGGTTGATCCAGGCGATGCAGTCGGCGACATGGCCCGACGGCACCAAAGTGTACAATGTTCCGGTGGCCCTGTCGTTGATGGTCTTCTTCGCGCTCTGCGCGCAGTGCGCCGCGACCCTGATGACCATCCGTCGGGAAACCAACTCCTGGCGCTGGCCGGCATTCACATTTGTTTACATGACCTTGTTGGCGTACGTTGGCGCGCTGGTAACCTACCAGGTGGCCATCCGTCTGGCTTGATCGCGCGGGGATGACGATGATGGATTCCGCATGGCAAATCGGCGCGGTCGTGCTCGCCGTGGCGGGCGCCGCGGTCTATCTGGCGCGTCGAACGTTTCGGTTCCTGTCCGCGCGGTCGGGCGAAGTGGGTTGCTCCAACTGTGGAACCAGCGGGCATTGCCGCGGCGCTGCGGATAACGGGCACGCTCGACCCAACGACCCGCGCAGCCTGCCGTTGGTGCTTCTGAACGATGAAGCGGTTCCATCCCGCACCCACGACAACCCTTGACACCCGTCGCTCCGCGACCGCGGAGCAGCCGGTCGTGCGCGTCGGAAGTGACCGCGCGGCACGCCTTCACCCGTGTTCCGGTCGGGACCGCATGGTGACGGGAGCAGCCTCTTGAAGCGTATCCATGTCGTGGGCCGGAAGAACAGCGGCAAGACAACGTTGATCGTCGATCTGGTGCGGCACCTCACCGCCTCGGGGCATCGCGTCGGCACGATCAAGCACACCCATCATGCGCACGAATTGGACACGCCGGGCAAGGACTCTTTTTTGCACCGCCAGGCGGGCGCCGCGGCCGTGGGGATCGTATCGGAAAACATGCAGGCCGTGTTCTGGCCGGCAACGGG
The DNA here is from genome assembly GCA_964573605.1 of uncultured Pirellulales bacterium. Taxonomy (GTDB): domain Bacteria; phylum Planctomycetota; class Planctomycetia; order Pirellulales; family JBBDJB01; genus CAZNKT01. The sequence continues at coordinate 51,020 of CAZNKT010000013.1, read as the reverse complement.
GCCGCATGACGACGAACAACGCTACGACCGTATCGTCCGTACGTTGGGCGATTGCGATCTGATCCTCGTGGAAGGGGACACCCGGACCGCTTGGCCGAAGATCGAGGTATGGCGCGCGGCGGTGTCCGCCGAACCGCTGGCGCGGCACGACCAGTCGATTGTGGCCGTCGTGACCGACGATCCGCTGCACTTGCCCGTTGCCTTGTGGCCCCGCCAAGACGTACCATCTGTTGCGCAACGATTGCTGCGCTGGCCGGCGAAATGAACGCGTCGCACCGCGGAAGGGCTCGCCAAAGCGGGACAGAGCTTCGCCGCATCGGCCTGTCGACGTGATGGATGAAGGTTGGAGCGGAACATGTCCGAGTCTCACGCGGTGGTCATCGGCGGCGGGGTCGTCGGCGTGGCTACGGCGTACTACCTGTCCCGGCAGGGGTGGCAGGTCACGCTGCTGGAGCAGAACGAGATTGCTTCGGGTTGTTCGCAGGGCAATGCGGGTCAGGTCACGCCAGGGCATTTACCGCTTCCCCAACCGGGCGTGCTGGCGCGCAACCTGCGGTGGCTCCTGAAGCCGACCAGCCCACTGTTCGTGGCTCCCCGCTGGGATCTGGGACTGGTCCGCTGGATGTTGCGATTCCAGCAGGCATCGAACGACGCCCACCTGCGGTTTGCCACGCACATGCTGTGTCGGCTGGGCGCGGCCAGCCGCCGGCTGTTCGAGGAACTGTCGCCCACCATCGGCTCCGCTTACTGCTGTCCCGGCCGGCTCGAAATCTGTCGGAGCCGGCATTCCTACGCGGCTGCCCGCGCGGAAGCCGACTTGCTGCAGCAGTTCGGCTTTTCTTCGCGCCGCCTGGACGGGGCCGCGGTTTGCGAGATGGAACCGGCGTTGGAAGCGGAGGTGGCCGGGGGCATCTATTACCCCGATTCGGGATACTGCAATCCCGCTGAGTTCGTGCGCCGGCTGGCGGACGCCGCCGTCGGAGAGGGAGCGCGCGTGCAGACCGGCAGGCGGGTGACCGGGCTCGGCGTCGAGAACGGGCGGGTTCGGGACGTCGTGGCCCAAGGAGAGTCGATGGCGGCCGACGCCGTCGTGCTGGCCGGCGGGTCGTGGACACCGCAGCTCGCGCGGCAGCTCGGCCTGCGACTTCCCATCCAGCCCGGCAAGGGATATCACCTGGATATGACCCTGCCGGGGCGCCGTCCGGCCGTTCCGTTGGTGCTGGTCGAAGAGAAAATCTTCGTCACCCCCCTCGACGACCTGATCCGTCTGGCGGGAACGATGGAATTCAGCGGGTTCAATCTGAAATTGCGGGCCGCTCGCCTGGAGCTGCTCAAACGCGGCGCGCAGCAGTTCTTTCCAGCACTGCGTCATGGAGAAGTGCGTTCCGAATGGTGCCATTTGCGGCCGATGACGCCCGACGGCTTGCCCGTCATCGGCCGTGTCGGCCGCCCCGACAACGTGTGGATCGCCGCCGGGCACGGCATGTTGGGGCTGACGCAGGGGCCGATCACCGGCAAGCTCGTGGCGGAATGGATCGTGTCGGGCCGGCCATCCATCGATCTTTCTCCACTCCGCCCCGACCGATTCTGAAAGAGACGGAACCTTTTCCCCGGATGCAACAGCGGTCTGCTGAGCACAGCGAATCGTGCGCTGCCTCCGTCAGTGCGTCGCGTTCGCGCGGCACGCATTTCGTCGACACAGCGATCCCGCTCGACGATGCCCGGTCTTGCACTCGCGGTCCAAACCGGAAAGAATCGGCTCGGCGATTTCCCGATCGCCAATCTTCGAACAGTGGAAACGGCACCCCCGGACGGCGTGTCGACCCCGGCCTTGTGCCTGGCTCCGGACCACGACGGCTTCGGGCCCGATTCGGTATCTGTTTTGGGTCAAGCATCAGTCGGAGCGCAGCCTCATGGCAACGCGGAACGAAGCTGGAATCTTCCTGGACGCCATTGGACGGTTGGACACGGCGCTGGAACACGCCGACATCGACCAGGAAGCGGTCGAGCGGCTCAAGCATCCCAAACAGTCCCTGCAGGTATCTATCCCGGTCCGCATGGACGATGGAACGCTCCGCATCTTCACCGGTTACCGGGTCCACCACGATGACACGCGCGGTCCCACCAAGGGCGGCATCCGTTTTCATCCCGATGTCGATCTCGAGGAGGTCAAGGCACTGGCGTTCTGGATGACATTCAAGTGCGCCGTGGCGGGATTGCCGTTCGGCGGGGCCAAGGGTGGCGTGGTGGTCCACCCCAAGGAACTGTCCCCGCTGGAACTGGAAAGGATGACGCGCGGGTTTGTGGAGCAGATGGCCGACTTTATCGGTCCGGAAATCGACGTGCCGGCACCCGATATGTACACCAATGCGATGATCATGGGTTGGATGATGGATGAATATTCCAAGATCCATCGTTGCCGCACACCGGCCGTTATCACCGGCAAGCCCATACCGCTGGGAGGCAGTTGCGGGCGTGACGACGCCACGGGCCGGGGAGCCTACTATTGCATCAAGGAACTGGAACGCATCCGGGAATGGCGCCCGCAAGACATCCGCGTGGCCGTGCAGGGGTTTGGCAACGCCGGCCAAAACGTGGCCCTGCTGCTGCACGCCGACGGATACCGGATCGTGGCGGTCAGCGATTCGCGCGGAGGCATTTACAAGGAACAGGGCTTCGATATTCCGAGCCTGATTCAGGTGAAGAACGAATCGAGGAAGCTGCAGGCCGTGTACTGCGAAGGATCCGTTTGTGAGGCGGTGGAAGCCGAGACGATCACCAACGAGGCGCTGCTGGAACTGGACGTCGACATCCTGATTCCCGCCGCGTTGGAGAATCAGATCACGGAGGAAAATGCCGCCCGGATCGAAGCGTCGGTAATCGTGGAAGTGGCCAACGGGCCCGTGACCAGCGCGGCGGATGCGATACTCAATGAACAGGGCACGCTGATCGTGCCGGATATTCTCGCGAACGCCGGTGGCGTGACGGTGAGCTATTTTGAGTGGGTTCAGAACAAATCGGGGTACTATTGGACTTTGGATGATGTCCACCACCGCCTGCACGATACGATGTCCCGCGCTTTCAACAACGTCCATGCCAAGATGGAACAGCGGAGCATCGATATGCGGACCGCCGCCTACACGCTGGCACTGAACCGCATCGGCGAAGCGATCGCCTCGCAGGGAACGGCCCGCTATTTCAGCGGAAAGTAACGGTCGCGGCCGTTGGCGGCAGGCGGGTTCTGCCGCTGGATGCCCCCGGACACGACGCGTCACGCAGGCTCGACATGCGGTTGGGTCCGTGAGCGTACACCATCACGATCGGGTGGCCAGCCCCCTGGCGGGCCCGGCACCGAAGTTGGTTGCATAAGACCTTGAGCGACGTCGAAGATCAATTCGCTGTAATGCAGGCTTCGGCACAGGCACAGCCAGAAGGTGTTGCAGATCGCCGATGCACTCGTCAAGTTGGCGAACAGCAGTTGCGGTGTTGCATCGAGCATTTCCGTGCAATCGGCATCGCCTGGAAGGCGGTCTTCGGCGGCATCGATCTCCGTGTGCAATTCCGTCAGGGAGGGGGTCACGTTGCGCCCCCGGTGTCGGAGAAAGACCTGGCAGTTTCCGAATGTGCCGTGGAGCATCCGACCTCGCGAGTCCTGCCCCACCGGGTCGTTGCCGGCGGAAATAAGGCAGATATCGTCGACTCCCGGCCACCCATTGCGGCCGGCACAATAGTCGCTGACCAGCTTCCGCGTACCGTGGTTGTCCACGCAGAGCACGACATATTCGTGATCGCCTCCGGGCAGCAGGCGCGCGATGTTCTCGGGCGACAGATACTGGTCGACGGCCACCAGCGTTAGCTGCGAATCGGCAAAGTATTCGAGCAGATCCGCCCGCGCTACTTCGGCCTTGTTGCCGAGGCAGCTGAAGAGCGCGCGCGTGGCGTTGCCGTGTTCAAACGCGTCGCCGTCGACGAAGACCACGCGGGCGGGCCAGTTGAGCGACGCCAGGTAGACGCACAGGTAGCGAGCGGCAATGCCGCCTGTCCCGCCCAGGCCTACGACGCGGATACTCAGTCCCTTCCGCGGCAACAGGGGCTCCGAAGGCTGTCCCGCTGTGGACCGTGCTGCGTGGGATGATGTGTCTGTCATGTGCGTGGTCCTTCCTCAGGGTTTCGGCTCGCCGCAAAATTGAAACTTGCAGTAGGTGTCGTAATCCACGACGCGCAGCCGGCGGTTCCAGTGTTGTGGAAAATCCGCGCGACGCTGCGCGTAGCCTTCGATGACGCGTTCCGGTGGAACCGTGAATCGCTGCTGGTCGATGACCATTTCGGCGTGCAGTTGTGGCGGTTCCGTGTGCAGAGTGCCGACAACGATATGCAGCCCCGGCAGCCGCCGGTCGTCCGCCTGATCCACGCCGGACGAATAAGCCGGCATGTCCGCGTGGCTATGCAGGCTGCAGTAGATCGACATGCCATCCGGCAGGTTGCGGGGCACGCGATATTTGACTCCGATCGCCTGTACGGCGCCGGAGCTGCCGCCCGACACCGATGCCACTTGCTCCGGAATCAGCGTGTGCATGCCGCCTCCATTTCGATTGCAGGCTAGCAGGGCAATGGCTTCCGATCCGTGGTGCCACCATGCGTGTTCAAAGAAACCGCAAATTGTCTCGAAGCGCCGCTGGGGGATGCGGGGGTAGCGGATTTGGACCGCTGTTGCGTGTGATGCCAACTCGGTGGGCCACCGCGGGGCCGGCACGCAACTTCGAAAGAACGGATGGTTGCGACAGAGATAGAGATTATCGGCGGCCAACAGGTAAAATACCGGGTCCCGTGGCCAAGGCATGTCCTCGCCGGACTTGATGTAGATCGGCGTCGCCAAGGGCTGATGCTGGTATCCCACGCTTGGGGCGTTATGGTTTTTCTTGTTTTGCATGGTTGACGATGATACGTGCAACGTCCAGAGACGTTTGTATTTCCCGGGCGTGGGCCCCCTGATTATGGAACATGCGATCGACGACCTGCGCGATTGTCATGCCGGTGGTCAACCAGGGCACATCCAGGGCGAACATCCTGTCGTCCCGCGTCGCGCGCTCCCACGCTCCGATGGTCGTGATGCGAGGGTCCACCGATCGCGACTCCGTGTACCAACTAGAATATTCATGGTGTTCTGATGAATAGTTAAAACCGGTGTCGAACAGGCACGACTGAAGGGCGTGTAGCCCCGCATAGATCCTCCTGCCCGCGTGCCGTTCGGCGCGCAGCCGGTGCCGCTTCAGATGCTGGGTGCATATCCACGAGAGCGGTCTGCGATCGGGCGGTTTAAACCGCGAACAATTCAGCAGGGCCGGGAAGAACAGTTCCGTCTGTGCGGCAGGGTCGACAATTGGCTGGGACCGGAAAAAGCATTCATTGGCCGCGCTCAGCAGGTCATCCTGAAACATGGCCAGCACGACGATGTAGGGCAACGAGATGTAGACCCGCCGGTATCGCGCCCGGGGGCCGTACGGCGCGGGGGAATCTTCGGAAATCCACGTCAGGGTGCGGGGCGTGGCGGAAAATTCGAGTACAAAAATTGTCAGGCGGCCCGCACGAAAGGTAAACCGGAGCCCGTCCGGCTGAATGAACGTCTCGTCCGTCCCGCCGAGCGTGCGGAGCAGTTGCACGAAGCGCGTGACGGGGATCTTATAGACGCGCCCCTCATCCGTTTTTGCGATCACGAAATTCCCGCGGAAATACACTTCGTCCATCGTTCACGCTCCCCCCATACGACGGTCGCCCCACCATTCCCGCTGGCCGGCGCTCCGGCCTTTTTCACCGGCCCGCGGCGCGAATTCGAGGCGGTCCCCGGCGCGGACGACCACCGATTCGTCGGTCACGTTGTCTCCGTTCAGTGACGCTCGCGCATCTGCGTGAATGTCAAAGCGATCCTGAAAACGGCGGCGAATTTCGCCGACTGTCATACCGCCGACGGGCAGCCATTCATGCTGGAAGGCGCGCCGTACGTGCACGGCGCCTCCCGACTCGAAAGGGTCGTCCAGGCCGCTGGGGCCCGGTCGTGTTTCCGAGGACCGGCTGCGGGTCTGTTCTGCCATGACCGTGCTCCTTTTTCAGTAAATTGAATGCCACGGCACGCGGGACCATCGCCGGCGCGCGCCGGCGGACGCAACCGCATGCCAGTCGATCTCGAAAAACCATCAGCGAAAAACCATCAGTGGAAAACGATCAGTGGAAAACGATCAGTGGAAAACGATCCTTGAAGATCAATTGGATTCCAATTCGAACGACGGTATTTCCGGCTGTTCGATCCGGCGCACGCTGGCCACCCGCGCCCCGTCCGGCAGAGTAAGATAATTGTGGACGTTGAAGGGCGTGACCTGGCGGCACGTCGCTTGAATCTGGTCGACGAGAGCGGACAGAATCATGCGTCGGCTGATCCCCGGCGTGTCGCATCCGAACCGTTCGAGGTGACACGCCTCCTTGGCGGCTTGCTGGACACTCCGATCGATGATCGCCGCGGTGAGCAGGTCGCGTCGGTATTTGACAACGGGCGATGTGGCGCCGGCGAACGTTACTTCGAGCTGTCCTGGATCGTGTCCGTTGCTGCTGAAAACCCAGTTTGTGACATCGCCGCAGATCCGCGAGACCTTCTCGTCATCCTCGGCGGGGGCACCCAGCTGAAGCGGGCGGCCCCGCAGTTGCTTGGCCAGAATCGCTTCGAATTGTCGTTTGCCTAGCATCCCGAATTCGATGATTTCCCCACCCGCGCGGCGGATGAAGGCCACGTCGCATTCATGCAGGATGTTCGTCGTGAACAGGAAGATGATCAGCTTGTCCCCCAGGTTGCGCGACAAGTGATCAAGCCGTTCCAGCGCGGTGGTCTGGATCCGGTCGTACGTCGCGTCGGACGTGCCCCGGGCGCGCGCCAGCCCGTCGATTTCCTCGTGGACGCTGATCGCCGGCAGCGGCCACTGCCGTCCGTTCCAGCAGAATGTCTCGCTGGCTAGCCTGTCCGCTTCATCGAAGCTGCGATCCCAGTTCTTGTCCGATTCGCCCAGCCACATGTTGAGCACGTTGGAGGGGCGAACGCGGAGCACGCGTTTCGGGATCTGGTCGATGGGCGCTCCGGTCAATTCGCTGATCAATTCGTAGGTCGCCCGGATGAATCCATTGATACTCAACGACTTTCCCGATCCGCTCACGCCTGCCAGCAACCGGGTCTGCATGCGACGCAGGCCGTACCGGCGCCCGTGTTCCGGCACGGTCATTTCAGCCCGGATATGCTCCAGTAGATCCTGGATGTAGGCCGGCGGGCACCCGATATCGCGCTCCACAACGACGTCGGGCACCGGGCTCGGATCCACGAACCGAAAGTGCGAGTCGCCGTTGATTGGGGTCACCGCGGAGAACGCCAATCGCCGTCGCGAACAGACCAGCAGCCTCGCTCCAGGCTGCACGTCTCCGCGGTCGATCTGATCACGCAGCGTGTCCGCCACGCGAAAAACCTCTTCCTCTTGATGGTGCAGCGTCAGCTCAATTCGGTCTGCCGTGATCCGCGACTTGAACGTGGCAATTTCCCCGGTAACGGTGTCTGCTTCCGCACGGAACAGGACGGTCCGGGCCTGGGCGTCCAACCAGACGGCGTTGCCGCAGCGCAGCGAATCGCCGAGTTCTTTATCCGTCACGACGGGGAGGATCGAGTCACCGTTCTCCAAAATCACGGCCGCGCGGATCACCGCCGAGTTCGGTTCCGGGGGTCGGATTTCGATAAACGTCCCCATCCGCACGGGGCCTTCCTGCAGCGTGTCGATGATTTCATTGAGCTGTTGCAGCTTGGCGTGGCATGCCGACTTTGCTCCGCCCTTCGCAGCAGCGGAAAGCACATGCTGCAGGATTGCTCGGGCAGCGGTGCTTTCATCGCTGCAGACCGCCGCCAGCGTGCGCCGGCAATGCTCAAGATCACGTTTCGGATCCACTAGCGACGCCACCGTCCGCTGTACCATTCTCCGTTCCGCGCTACTCTGAAGGTGCTCGAAATCAGCCATCGGTCATGGTCTCCTCGGGGCCTGGGGATGGGAATGCGTTGCGGCGGCAAGATTCAGCAGCCGGAACGCCTGGTTTTGAATGCTTCGATGACACGAAAACCTCGCGGTGCGAACTGGTTTTGGGAAAGCGTGTAGAGCGAATGCACGGGTTCGTTGCGGGCGTTCATTCCGAAGATGTGGCACAGAACCCACGGTTGCCGGCTGAACACGGCCTGCGACCAGACGCGATCGTCGACGGACACGAACACACTCGTTCTGCCGCATAGGTTCGCTTGATGACAGACTTCGCACGGCGGCGCTCCGCCGGCAGGTAGGAAGTTGTGGCCGTGCGCCTGTCCCACAATCCGAAACGCCGGTGATTGCTCTTCGGCCTGGATAGCCGCCACGATGGTCTGCATCGTCCGCCATGTGACGCCGCTGTAAACCAGAGAATGCAGTTTTTCCTCGGCGGCGGATGCCTGCAGTACGTCCGTCACGACGACAAACATTTCGCCCGTGTCGGGACAGGTGCACACCGGGCCCACGAGCACGCATCCGGTCTCCCGGGGTGGATGGGCAGCCGCGCCTCGCCGTGAAAATACTTCCGCCTCCTGCAACGTCCGTTCGGTGTAAAAAACAGGAAAGGCATCCTGCGCCACTTCTCCTACTTGCCGCGCCCCGTCGGCAAGGGGCGCCAGAGGCACCGACATCCAGGCCGCCGACCCGGAGCCGGTTGCCGTCGTCGGACCGAGGCGATCCTGTCCGTCGTCGGGCGCGGCCGCATGACTGCCGCCGGCAACAAGCTCGTAGTGATATCTGTCGAGTTGCTGGAGACTGCCTTCGGCAACGAGTTCCCGGGCGCATTGGGCCGCAACCTCGGCAAAGGCACTCGCGCCAAATCGCCGTAGAAAGGGATCGACATGCGGGCCCCATGTTTCGACTTCGAACGCCGCGCAGCCGCCACCGGACTCGGCGTTTTCCGCGAACACCGGCAAGACGCGATGCTGCAGCGACTCGAAAGCCACCGATGTGAGACCTCGCCGCAGACAGCCGTCCCTCCACATTTCGGCGAAAAGGTCGATCATGTAAGCGGGAGGTACGGGCGTCGCGCGCAGCACCGGACCGTTGGGTTCCCCGCGCAATGCGATCGCCAGGCGCGGGGAGGATGCGTGTCGACCGGCCGCGGACCGTTCTTCGATCGGGATATTGCTCATCTTCTCTCCGATTAGCAATCTGCCTCGGACATACGAATCCAACCCCAGCTCGCGTTCTGGCTGTGGCGACCGGTCCCATCGGGGCCCGGTCGCCACAGCAACTCTTTTCACGCCAGCCGAAAGTGTCAGCCCAAATGGGTCTTCGGACTGACCCACAACCGATCCCCGCTCCTGACCTGGTCTCCGATACGTTGGTCTTCGCGCAGGAAAGCGCCATCGTCGGTGTGCAGCGCCCACGGGACGTTGTCGGGCAGGGACATCCTCGAGGCGACCGCGCTTGCCAGCGCTCCGGCCGGAACGTCGGGCTGCACGTCATCGGCGGAAATCTGGTGGGTCCCCGTGACATCGGACAGTTCGAGTTGCAGCACCGCGTCGTTCGAATCAATCGAGGGTGCTGCCAAAACATCGGAAGGGCTCATTGTATGCTCCTTATCAGAGTGAAAGAGACGCGACGTGCACGGTGCACGCTTGCTTGGACAGACTTACGTTTTGCATGAGGCCCTCTGTGGAAAAAGGTCAGTTGCGGCGACCTCCCAGGTGGCACATGGAAGGTCGGAGTCACACAGCAGATTGACCGGCGTCAGCAGCCGGGCGGCCACATCGCGGGTTGCATCCACGGCCAAACGCAACAAGTCCGGCAGGATAGGCTCCGGCACGCCTGTCAGGTCGGTCCCGGCGCACACAGCGGGGGCTGCAGTCGAAGGATGCGACCACGTCACGCGAACCATCCGGTACTTCCGCTGCGCGTTCCGCGTCAGCATCTGCATCCATGAACGGCGCGCGGGTGACAACGTCAGCGGCCGCGCGGACACCAGAGGAATTTCTATCGAGAACTGCTGGTCGTTTGCCGTCAACGCGCCCTGACGAACAAACGGATCCGCCCGAGCGGTGTAGCGGTCCTCGGGGACCCAATCATCGAGCGACGAGCGCGGCGGAGGCCGCCACCAAGAAGGAACGGATCCGACGGACGTGGTCTCCACCCATTCGATGACGGGCCGCACGAGTGCGACCTGTTCGTCCAGCGGTCCGACCAGCGTGGCACCAAGGACTCCCAGTGGCAGGTGAAATTCGTAACGTGCGTGCGATGATGTGAGGTCCGATACCGGCTTCCACAGCCCGGGTCCGCCTTGCGGTTCGGCGTCCGGCTGCGGCGAGCGGCCTGAGCAGCGGAAGGTGCACCACGATTGGTCGATGTGCGCGCGCAGTCCTTTCCGAACGAAGCCGTTTCCCTGGGGGCGAAATCCAAGCGTTTCGAACGTGCGCGGCAGGTGGCGTAGTACCGATGTAAGGTGACGCATGATCGTGATCTCTGGGAATACATTGCCTGGGACAGCGTGCATTCAACGGGCGTCGTCTACCCCCAGAAAGGGTGTCCGGGTCAACGGCACGTAGCATTCGAGGTTCGACTGCCACCATTCCGCGATCGCCGGTTGGAAGACGCCGGCCGGATGGGACGCGTCCATTTGGATGGATTGCATGGTTAAGGCCCCGTAGGCCATCAATACGAGCGCTCGGACGGGGGTCCCGGCCGGAACGCTCGCCGCCACACACAGTTGCTGCTGGGGCGGAGCCACCTGCGGCAGCCATACACCGTGCGGAGAAAGGATCTGAAAGAATACGGATCCAGGAAGTGACTGCCGGGGCGCGGCAGACGGATAGATCATGCCCAGCGTAGCGCCGCTGTGGATCCGCAATGCATTGTTTGTACCGGGCTGGCAGGGAACCGGGACGTCGGTCATGTGGAGCAACGCGCGGAAGTCCTCGCCCAAGTCAAACCACGCGACGTCCAGGCGACCGGGCGGCGCTATTTGCGATAAGGCGAGTAGCTCCCGGGCCTCGACCTCCTTGCGCGCCCGCCAGTCCGCGGCGCCACGGGCGTGGCCGAGGGCCTCCGCCAGACGCCGCGCGTTGGATGGCGTCAGCGCAGTTCGGTGGACGTCCGAGAGTCGTGCGACAGAACGAGACTTGGAACCGCCGTCAGACAATGATTCGTGCATCTCTTGCTTTCTCCCGTATTCGCTGCCGTCAACCGTTTGTTCCATTCCGGGCATCCGCTATCGCCCCTTCATCGCGGCGCGCACGTCTGCCCCGGCTCCAAAAACAGCACACCTTGTTGATGACCCCGGACCAGTGCCCACCGGGCCGATCCCGCCCCCAGATGCCTCAGCATGATGTCGCCCTGACCACTTAGCGTGCTGGCCGGGACGGTCTCCCAGGACATGGATTGAGCGGGAAACAACGGCTTGCGGCACACGGTGCATCGGCCGACCGATTGGTCACGGGCGACAAACCGCCGCAGCGGGTGCTGCCGCCCGCAGCAATATGAGCCGCTGGCATAGATCAGGCCCCCGACGGAAAGAGAAAACGGCTGCGAGATGCTGTGCAGGGAAAGGCCGGCCAGCCGTGCCAACTCGCGCGGCGTGCACTCCGGAACCGGTTTTTCCAGCGGCGCCCGGCGAACCGCCAGGTGTTCCAGCGGACACGCGGCGTTTCGCGACAACGCCCAACGGCGAACGTCGTGCGTGAAACCGCAATATTGCAAGCCCTGATCCTCGACCGATGCGCCAAGGTCCAGAGCGTGGCGAACGCACTGCACCAGCGCCAAATCGGCGGCCATCGAGCACAGAAAACTTGTGGATACCGTGGGCGATCCAGCACGTTGCTGCCGGTCCTCCGGTCCGCCGCCTGTGCATGAAAAGAGCGTTTCGCGCTGCCAGTGCTGCCATTCTTGCGGTCCAAACGCGCACGCCAGGCAGGGGCCCGCGCCTCCCGGACGATGGACCGCAAAACGCACCTGGGCGACCATCGTTTCGCCGTGAACCGAGGCCTGGATGACGGGCAGACCGAGCCAGATTGCCGCCCGAGAGACGTCGACTTCGGCCGGAAGATTGTCGGTCGCCAACATCAGGTAGTGGGCGTCCGAGAGCTCCATCGGATCAAAGTCCGCAAAAACGCCCTCGCAAACGATCACTTCCGTCTGCGGGCTGATGCTCTTGCAGGCGCGACCCGCGGAGGTCGATTTGAACTGACCCCCCACGTCCGCTCGCAGGATTTCCTGCGTCACGAGATTGGCTTGATCGTCGAACCGGCCCGGATCGACCAAAATCAGTTTTCGAATCCCCAAACGCGCGAAGTGCTGAGCGACACGCCGTCCCACGCTGCCCACGCCCACGACCGCCACTACGAGCTCGGAGAGTATTCCGGCGGGAGACTCGCCGAGACCGACAAATGTCGGAATGCGTGAATCAACGTCCAGTTTGGCTGCGCCAAGTGCTGGATCATCGACAATAATGCGCTTTGCACGGCGAGCGGCGCTAGGTGACAAAGTCAGGTACATTCACAAATCCTCTTTCCCTTGTGACCGGCGATCGGCAATGATGGCAACAGGCTGCGAGTGTGGTACATTCGAGTCGATGGAGTTGCTCCACTTCATCGGTCTGATCATGCATGATGTTGCCGCAGGCGGGACACGCGTAAATGCGCATGCCGGGTGAATCGGATATTTTCAAGCGGCAATAGCCGCAGGATACGCCCAGGTCTTCGGACCGGGGCGGACCCACGTACGGAATGTTACGCAGCGAAACGTGCAGTTGGTGTCCTCCGAGGTCGACAACGTCGCCCGCACAGAGAAGGTTGATACGCGAAGCAACAAGTCCGTTGATACGGAATTCATCTGGTTCCCGAAGTACCAGGACTAGGTAGCGCCGATGCCCGTAACGAATGGTTTCCACCATGCCCAATGCATGATCGAAAGAATCACATGAACCGGATATCCACGGCAGGGATCCCGTTTGGCTGTGCAGCGTCGCAATCCGTCCGGACGGTATTTCCAACCACGGTGTTTTTTCCGTCGCGCGGGTCGGACGGACATGCCGCCGTAGGCGAAGTGCTGCGTGTCCGCGCGGTGCGGCCGTGCAACGGCGTCCGCGCGATTCAACGAACAAACAGACGGTTTGGCCGGGGGCTTCGGACATGGTTTCGTGATCCGCGCGGCGGTCCCGATGGCGCTGGTAGGACGCTGCCGAACGTGCAGCGCCGCCTGCTGATTATCGCGGCGTCGCGAGGACAGTCAATAAGCGCAAGTCGTTTTCATGAAATAAGTTATGATCACACTGGTGTCTGTATTCCCCTGGTCTGTGGCCAGGTCAAACGGGTTTCGTGTCGGGACGCCGGCATGTGGGCCAACGCCACACCGCTCCCAGGTTTGCCGGCACGTGTGAAGGTTGCGGTGCATTGGGTCCGATCGGCGTTTCATGGGAAGGAGTGGTTTTATGGCGGATCGAAAACCGTCCGGAAAACGTAAACACGACGACCTGTCCGACGAGCTTGTTTTTCAGGTCGCCAAGATGATGTTTATCGACGGCCGGAACGCCACAGCCATCGCGCGTTGGGTCGTCGCCAACTTCAAGTTGGAATTGAACTGGGCGCATGGCCAGTCGGAAAAGGCCGCCGTGGATCGCACGCGGACCCGTATCTACGAAATTCTTCAGGAAGCCATGGCGCGAGGTTTTTGCCGGCTCATCACGCCGCTCGAGGAAGAGGTTTCAAGAAACGTCTCGCGGGAGTATGGCATTGACCCCCAACGCAGATGCATTCGCGTCGTCAATGCACGCCGCGATAAAGTGCCGGGACGTTTTGACGTTCAGCAACTGGTGGCGATGGCCAGCGCCCACCAAACATATGAGCTTATCTGGGATGTGTATCACAAGAAGGGCGACGGCGAGGCCGTTCATCTGGGATTGGGCGCGGGTACGACGACGATGAACGTCACACGGCTTCTCGGAAACATGGCGTCTAACGATCCACCCTGCCCCAAGCTGGTTCTGCATTCACTCACATCCAGTTTTTCTCTCGATACCCGGACGGCACCCTTCAGCTTTTTCAGGTTTTTCGACGAAGACATCGTCGACATTGAGCAGGTTCCGTTGTTGACTCAGCCCATTGTGACAAGCGGTGAATTCGATCGCGTCAAAAAGCACAAAGTCGTCAGCACGGCGTACGAGAGGGCTAACGAGATTGATATCGTAATCACATCGCTCGCGTCCGCCGAGGACGAACATGGGTTGCTCAATCAATTTCTGCAGAACGGGCCGGCCAATGAGAAACAGCGGCTGAAAGAGATGGGCTGGAAGGGGGACGTCCAATTCTGTCCATACTCCGATGAGAGACCGATTGAACAGGAAGACGACATGGAGCGCGCCGTGACACTGTTTGAGCTGGAAGAACTGTTCCGGCTGGCTTCCACCGAAAACAAATACGTCGTGCTCATCGCCGGCCCGTGCAACTCATGCGGCTGGCTCAAAACCCAGGCCCTGGAACCGCTGCTTTCCGGTGAAGATTTGTTGATGTGGTCGCACCTGGTCTGCGATATCGAGACGGCCGAGGCGCTGCTGGACAACCGATCGAAGGCGTCGCCGCCACGTCCGACGTCCAGAGTGCTGGCGAAGGGACCGACTGATGCGCGTCGGGGCCGCGTGTGGCGCCACAGGCCGCGGTAATCGGCGCGGGCCCAGGCCTTCGTGGGAATGCGCAAAGACCGGCGAACATGGATTTCAGAATGGATTCCCCCGCAGAAGTACTCGATGCCGCCGAAGCGCGCCCTGTGCGCGTTGCCGAAGAACCCGGAGATGGGGGCGAGTCGCGAAACTTCCTCGCGCTCGCATTGTACCAGGTTTTGCTGCGGATCGGCTGGATATTTAAGACCGAGAGTATCATCATGCCGGCCTTCCTGGATTTGGTGGGAGGCAGCGGGGTGCTACGCGGTTGCCTTCCGGTGTTGAACCGCTTGGGACACAGCGTCCCGCCGGTGCTGTACGCGCGGAGGCTGGCGGCCCTGCCTGTCAAGCGTCGCGTGCTTCTCCGCACAACGGCGGTCATGGCCACCTGTTTTTTGTCGCTGGCCGCATTGAACTGGCTGGCCACGCGGGACGATGCCCGCGGCGTCGCGGGATGGCTGAAGTACGCGTTCTTAGCGGTGTACGTCCTGTTTTTTTCCGCCAATGGCATCAACCTGCTGGCACTCAATACCTTGACCGGAAAACTGATCCGCGCGACACGTCGGGGGCGCTTGTTGTTGGTCGCCACCTGCGCGGGGGCGGCGCTGGCGATCCTTTCCGCGTGGTTGCTGCTTGACCGCTGGCTGGCCCTGAAGCATTTCGGTTTCATGTGTATTTTTGGATTCACCGGTGCCGTCTTCGCCCTGGCTGCCGCCAGCACGACGCTGCTCGCAGAGCCGGCTGACGACGCGGATCGGTCCCCGGATCTCGGCGACGGCATGCCCGCCGGACGGTTGGCCGCGGGGCGATTCCTGCTCCAGCACGATAGGAACTTTCGTCGGCTGGTGTACGTTGCCGTGCTGTTCAGCACCGTCTTGATCGTATTCCCTCATTTTCAGGCGCTGGCGGCAACGCGACTCGGCGACGATTATCTGCTTTCCCATCTCATGGTATGGGTCTGCGTGCAAAACGCGGGCGCCGGCGTGTTCAGCCTGATCATCGGCCCGCTGGGGGACCGCTACGGATATCGACTGGTTCTCAAGGTCTGTATATTTTGCGTGGCCTTGGCACCGGTGTTGGCGGTGTGGCTGCTTGCCGGTGACGATGCTGCCTGGGGAAGAGGCCTGTATTGGCTGGTGTTCCTGCCACTGGGCATGACGCCCGTTACGGTCAAGGGCATTTCGAACTACACATTGGAGATCAGCGATCGGCAACGTCATCCTCAATACCTGAGCACGCTCAGCCTCTGCACGGGGCTCCCGTTTCTGATCGCCCCGCTGGTCGGCTGGCTGGTCGACCGCGTGGGCTTTGAGCACGTGTTTTTGGCGGCGGCCGGATTGATGGCCTGCGGAGGCTTGCTGGCGTTCCGGTTGGTGGAGCCGCGGCACCACTGCATCGGAGAAATGGTCATGCCGGATGAGCCGGAAAGTTGACATGACGGAGTGGGTGTCCTCGGCGCGCGCGGTTCGGCCCGCGTTCACTGCCTGTCGACCACCGCTTTAACCCGTTCCGGCGTTACGGGCCGGATCACTCCCCGCTCGCCGATGATCGCTGTTACCAGGCGGGCCGGAGTCACATCGAACGCGGGATTGTAAGCGTCGACGCCTGCTGGTGCGGTCTGCGTTCCGAACGCACACGTGATTTCCTCTCCCGCGCGGACTTCGATGGGAATCAGCTGACCGGTGGCGATGGCCAGATCGAAGGTATTGGTGGGCGCCGCTACGTAGAACGGAATGGCGTGCGCGGCGGCAGCCAGCGCCAGACTGGAGGTGCCGATCAGACATCGGTACCGCGCCGGTTGATTTGCTGCTGCAAGGCATCGTCTTTGGCAGCCACTTTGTCGTACAGACCTTGTTTAAAGGCGCGGTATTGGGACGCGAGTCGCGGATCCGACAGGGCCAGAATCTGGACGGCGAACAGACCGGCATTGCGTGGTCCCCCCAGGCCCACGGCCACGCTGGCCACGGGCACGTCGCCGGGCATCTGCACGGTGGAAAGGAGCGAATCGAGGCCGCCCAGATCACGCGTTGGCACGGGGACCCCGATCACCGGCAGCGTCGTATGCGCTGCCACGACGCCTGCCAAATGCGCCGCGCCGCCGGCCGCTGCCAGAATGACGTTCAGGCCTCGCCGCCCTGCCTCGGACGCGTACTCGACGACCAGGCGTGGCGTGCGATGAGCGCTCATCACGTGGGCTTCCCACGTCACGCCGAACTGGTCGAGTGCCTTGCCGGCATCTTCAATCTTTGGCCAGTCGCTGTCGCTTCCCATCACGATACCGACTTGCGGCATGGATCACGGCTCCTTTCGAATTCGACGACGTCGCGGCTGCGCGGCGGAGCGCCACGCCGTTGCGGTTTTGAATCGGCGAGATTATCACGCTGTGATTCACGTTGCCCGATTTCGACATATCAGCCGCGGGGCGCTAGCCCCCGGTTCTTGGTATTTCACGCGGCCGGTGAAAACCGGACGCCAGCGCGTGCCGGCTGATTCTCCGGTTCTATCGTTGCGCGCTGATTCAGACATGCAGATTATCAAGTCGATCATCATATGGCATCTCGAACGTGTCGGCGACTGCCCGATTCGTGATTCCACCATCATAAATATTGATTGCGTGTCGGATGGGAGGCAGCTCTCGGGCGGCCTCGAGCGCGCCGCGCTGCGCCACCTGAAGCGCCCAGGGCAGCGTGACATTACACAGCGCGAATGTGCTGGTGCGGCCCACCGCGCCCGGCATGTTGGTCACGCAATAATGGACAACGTCGTCGACGATGAACGTAGGCTGGCTGTGTGTCGTGGGTTTGCTTGTCGCGATACAGCCCCCCTGGTCGATGGACACGTCGATGATGACGCTGCCCGGTTTCATCAGTTTCAGATCGTCTTCTTCGACCAGCCGCGGTGTCTTGGCACCCGGAATCAGGACGGCGCCCACGACCAGATCGGCGTGCCGCAGCTGTTGCCGTATCGTATGGCGGTCACTGAACAGCACGTCGACGTTGGGAGGCATGATATCGTCAAGGTAGCGAAGTCGCTGCATGTCGACGTCCAGCAACCCGATATTGGCGTGGAAGCCGGCAGCGATCTTGGCCGCATTCGCGCCCACAATGCCTCCGCCAAGGATGGTGATCGTCGCCGGGGCCACGCCCGGGACGCCCCCCAACAGGATGCCCCGTCCCATCTGCGGGCGCTCCAGATACTTGGCGCCTTCCTGGATGCTCATCCGCCCCGCAACTTCGCTCATCGGCGTGAGCAGCGGAAGCCGGCCGCGCTGATCCTTTAGTGTCTCATACGCGATGGCCGTCGCGCCGGTGCTGAGTATCGCTTCGGTCAACCCCTGGTCGGCGGCAAAATGGAAATAGGTAAACAAGATCTGGCTGGGGCGGATCAACGGCCATTCCTGGGCCAAAGGCTCCTTCACCTTGATCACCATTTCCGCCTGGTTGTAGACGTCCGTCGGTCCACCGACCAGCTCCGCGCCCTGCTGGACGTATTCATCGTCGGCGATGCCCGATCCGAGTCCGGCACCCGCTTCGACCAGCACGCGATGGCCGCTCCGCACAAGCTCTTCGACACCGACCGGCAGAATCCCCACGCGGTATTCGTCCTTCTTGACCTCTCGCGGCACGCCGATGATCACGTTGATTTCCTGTTCCAGTATGACGTGTCAACAATCGAGTGCCGCCAACCGCAGCTTTGGTATTTCAGCAGACCGCGCCGCTGGACGCAAGCCCGCCGATGCGGCGCGCAGCGGTGAAATGAAACGCCACGACAAAAGGGACAGCGGATCGCAACAACGGTTAACTGACGGAGTACCCCGCGTGCCGCCGGCGCGCGACCCTGGAAACAAGGTTTTGCGCGGCGGACCCTTCTGAAAGGCGGCCACGCGAAACGGCGCCGATCATGAATCGGGAATCGAACCAGTTCCCTCGCGGGAGTGTTCCGTGCCGCGCTTGCGGAAATAAAGTTTGATTGGAATCTCCTGGAACGGAAACGCATCGCGGATGACACCCAACAGATAACGCTGGTACGGCCTGGTGAACGACTTGGGATCGTTGCATATCATAACGATTGTCGGTGGACGGACACCGATCTGCGATGCATAAAGGACCTTGGGCCGGGTGCGTTGCATGGGCGGCGCGTGTTGCTCGAGCGCCCGCTGGATGGTCCGGTTCAACTCGCCCGTCCCCACTCGATGGCCGGCCTGCTTGTGAAGCATTTGCGCGTGGTTCAGCAGCGCCTTGACATTCTTTCCGGTTTGGCCGGTGATAAACGCGATGGGAACGTAGCGCTGCGTGCGGAACGTGTCGTGTAAATAGGTTACCCACCGCGAGGTGGCCATGGTTCCGACAAGTTGATCCCACTTGTTCGCGACGAATATGCACGGCCGATAGTATTCCGCGACGTAATCGCACAGTTGTTTGTCAACGCGGCTGATGCGCTGGGTGCTATCGAAAAACACCAGCACCACGTCCGCCCGCCGGATACTGCGCTGGGCCCGCCGCATGCTGTAGAAATCCACGTCGCCGGTTAGGCTCTTGGCACGCCGCAATCCCGGAGTGTCGATGGCGATGAACGCCTTGCCATCCAGTTCGAAGCGCACGTCCACCGAATCCCGCGTCGTGCCGGGGGTTTCGCTGACGATCATCCGCTGGGCGCTGGCCAACGTGTTGACGAACGTGCTCTTGCCCACATTCCGGCGCCCGACGATGGCCACCTTCATTTCTGCATCGCGGATCGGTTCTTCTCCCTGGTCGCTGGGAAGCGCGGCGGACACGGCTCCCAGCAGCGTGTCTCTTCCCCGGTTTTGCAGCGTGCTTACGCGGATCAAACTTTCGAAACCGAACCGATAGAACTCGTCGGCCTGGCTGTCAAAACGCTCGTCGTCCGCTTTGTTGGCCACACAGATCACGGAGACACCAATCGACCGGATGCGATCCGCTACTCTCTGGTCCAGTGGAAGCAGTCCATCCCGCGTGTCCACGACGAACAGGATCAGCGACGCCGCGTCGATGGCCACTTGGATCTGGCGTTCGATGTGTTCGGCCAGGTTGTCGGTGTCCACGATCCCAATTCCGCCCGTATCGACAAGTTCAAAGTAACGGCCTTCGTGCGACATCAGGTGCGTGACGCGGTCACGCGTGACACCCGCCTGGTCGTCCACGATGGCAATGCGGGCACGTGCCAGCCAGTTCAGGATGCTGGATTTGCCCACGTTGGGGCGTCCCACGATGACAACCTGAGGTACACTCATGGTAACCCTTGCCGCGGGCAGTGAGTCGTTGGGCCGCTACGCGCGGCGACGGCCGCCCAAGGCGAAATTCTGGTCGCTGCGCGAACGCTCGATCGCGCCGGGAAATGAAGTAACGTCACTCCATCCGAGGTGGTCGGAATGACGACGCCGAGGCATTCTCGCCAAGCAAGTACTTTCCTTGCAGGGCCTGTTTCTTTTATCATAAATCGACCGGCGATGACGCGACAGTCGCTGTCGGCCCGGGCGCAGAATATGTCCCGCAGAACATATCGCAACGCGAAACAGAGTGGGGAGATTCCGATGGCGCAGGATGGCCGGCGGTGGCAGCGGGCAGCCAAACAGGCGCTGGAAAGCCTGCAAGCGGCGGGCGTCACTCAGCTAGCCAAACGAAACCCCCCGTCGGCTCATCCGCCGCCGACAACCGGCCACCGCGCCAACGGCGGCTCGTCGCCGGAAGGCTCCGGGGACGATCCGCTCGATTTGCTCCGGAACGAAGTGGCCTGTTGTACGCGTTGCCCGGAGCTGGCCAGGACGCGGACGCAGACCGTGTTCGGCGTGGGCAACCCGGACGCCCGGCTGTGTTTTCTGGGCGAGGCGCCGGGCGCGGAAGAAGATCGTCAAGGCGAGCCTTTCGTGGGCGCCGCTGGCCAGTTGCTGAACCGCATCCTTGCAGCGTGCCACATGTGCCGCGCAGAGGTGTACATCGTCAATATTCTGCAATGCCGCCCGCCGGGCAATCGCAATCCAACGGAGGAAGAGGCCGCCAACTGCCGCGGATTTGTGGATCGCCAATTGGAACTGGTCCGGCCCGAATGGATCTGCTGTCTGGGAGCCGTGGCGGCTCGGAATCTGCTGCTGACGAAACAGCCGATCGGTCGGCTTCGCGGCCGCTTCCATACGTACCAGGATATGCAGGTCATGTGTACGTACCACCCGGCCTATCTGCTCCGCAATCCGGGCGCCAAAAAGCTGGTATGGGAAGACATGCAGATGCTGATGAAAGCCATGGACATTTCCATCTGACCACGGGCCGGCGCGCACCTCGCCCCCTGTCCCGGGTGGGCCGACAGCAGTATCGCAATGGGCCAGGGCCTCGCCAGCATACAACGAGTAGATTTTTCCGGTTGTGCGGTTTAGTGCGTTTGAAGATTGACAGTCTTGCTGGTGGTATCTGGCGGCACTCGGCAACAGCCCTTGCAACGGCTCATTCAACGTATTGCACGCCTGGAAATTGTTGTTAAAGTCGAATTTAAGAGGCGCGGTTGATCGCCGCCGACCGCTGTTGAAGAATGTGAAAATGTCCGCGACCGAAACGCACGGCCGCGGTGCGAATGCCCAGACGTTAATCCACCATGTCACTGCCGAACTTCATCCGATCCGACGAAATCGAACAGTTGTTGCTGAACGCACGGCTGCGGGACGAACTGGAGCCGCTGTACGACGAGTCGATCGGACGGGTCAATGCATCGTCCATGTCGACGCCCGCCGAAAATGAGTTTCTGGAATCGATGCTGGCGTGGGAACGGGCTCCCATCCTGCCCATCAGCAAATGGTTTGAACCGGAACTGAAGATTCCGCACCCCGAATCACTCAGTCCTCATGACCTCCGCCGGGTGCTGCACGAAACCATCCACCGACTGTTTCGGCAATACATCGTGCTGGACTTCACGGATCACCTCTCCGACTACGAACTGTACTGCCTGATCTACCGCGACATTCTGCCGGCTCATGAAAAGAAGATCTCGCATCGCCACAACTACCTTCACTGGGATTGCGCGGGGATTGATAGGGATCCTCAAGCCTGGCTGAGATACTACGCGTCGGAGGAAGAACGCCAGCGGTGGACCGCGGAAACGGGCCAGGAGCTGCCACCACGGGCCGAAGCGCCCTTCCCGCGGGATTTGCCCCAGGCGCCGCTGTAACGCGTTGACAGAGTCCGCGTGGGCTCGGTAGCAGCGTCGGGAACTGCCCGTGGAGGCCGTATGATTACCAACCGCCGGGCGGGGCTATCCACGGGCAAGCCCGCAGGCTGCTCGCCGCGTGAATGTTGGAAATTCCTGGGCGGAAGCAGCGCACCGGCGTATCGCCGTGCAGAACAATCGCTCTGGTGGGGCGAGGGCGCTACGAGGAGGAGTGGCGGCGAGCGATCATGATCCCGTACTGCAGAACGGGGTCGCGCTCGGATTCGGTGTTTTCGCCCGCAGGATCCAAACGCATCGCGGTGGCCACTTCGACATTGGGTTCCACTCCCCGTTTGCTGATGGCCTGTCCGGTGGGCGAGTAGAATTTGGCCGTCGTCAGACGGATACCCGCGCCCGCCGCGCTCAGCGGGAAGATGCCTTGCACGGATCCCTTGCCGTACGACCTCTTTCCCAGCACCGTGCCTCGTCGGTAGTCGCGGATGGCCGCCGCGAAAATCTCGCTGGCCGACGCGCTGTCGCCGTCGATAAGTACGATCAGTGGAATTCCCCACGTGCCTGGCTGATGCGCCGCATACTGGAAGTCTTCGCCCGGCCCCCGGCCCCGCGTCGACACGATGATCCCGTTGTTCAGAAACTTGTCTGCCACTTCCACGGCCGCAGTAAGCAGTCCTCCGGGATTGCCGCGCACGTCGATGATCAGGCTCCGCATGCCCTGCCCGTGCAGGCGTGTCAGGGCCCCATCCATGTCCGTGGCGGTTGTCCGTTGAAAGGTCGTGAGCCTCAGATAGCCCACGCCGGACTTAGCGTCGACGATGCCTACATCTTCGATGCTGGGCACTTCCACGCGTTCGCGCCGAACCCGAAGCTGCCGCTGTTCTCCGCCAGGGCTCTGTACGCCGACCTGGGCGTAGGAACCTTCCTCTCCCTGAAGCAACGTCGCGGCTTCATCGGCCGACATTTCGCTGGTGGAGCGGCCATTGACCGCGACAATCCGATCGCCTTCCCGGATGCCGGCTTCTTCGGCTGGACTGCCCGGAATGACATGCACAATCAACAGACTGGCGGCTTCGGATTTCAATTCTACTCCCAGCCCTACAAAGTTGCCTTCGATCTGCGAATAGACTTCACGAAGCTGGGTTCCGGTCAAGTAGGCGGAGTAGTCATCCAAGCCGCCCACGGCGCCGCACACGTATTCGAAGATCACGGGTGTTGGCGAGATTCCGAGTTGTACGGCGGCCAGACGGGCCATTTCCGCCACCACGTTGCGGGCATCGTGACGCGTCCGGATCGTGTAATTCTGCGGCAGTCTCGCGACGGTATGCCGGAACGACGCCAGCCGCTCCTGGGATACATGCGCCAGATAGTTGTGTTCTCGAAACCCATCGTTTGACAATGCCGCGTCCAAGCTGAGAGATCCGCGGTCGACGAGGTCCCGCCATGGAGGCGTGTGTACGTAGTGCGAATCTATCTTGACCAGCACTTCGGAATACAAATCAAGTGCGGCTCGCCAGTCGAGCGCCTGCAGCGAGCGGCGGAAACTGACGTCGTTGTATCGTCGGTCCAGGCTGTAATGAACCTTGGCCAGATCGAGCCGTTGCTGCAGCCGCGCTTCTCCGGGATGTTCGCGCAGCGCCTGTTCATAATGTGATAGGGCTTCGCCCCACCGCCGCTCCGACTCCAGCAGTCGCCCCTGCTCCAGCAGATCCATTAGCACCTGCGGAATGGCCGCCGGTGCGAGGCGCAATTGTTCCGCGGTGGATTGGGCGGGAAGCCTGCTACTGGGAATCAGCAGCAGAATCACAGTCAGCGTTGATAGGAGTCTACGTTGCATCGATCGATCCGTCTGCGGCTGATCAGGTTAATCGCCGGAACGAATTGTGCCCATCGACCCGGCACGCGGACCGGTCGACGCAGCAACAAAGGTGTCTCGTGCCCGGCGGATCCGGGGAACAGTTAACGTCCTTTCTGTTCCGTCGATAGGCGGCCGAAGCCCATGAACGGTCCTCCGGCACGTTTCAATATAGGTCACAAAATGGCACTGGTCAAAAATCCCGGAGAGACTTTTTTTCAAAGCCGAGCCGCGGGCCGAGACAACCGGCGCAAGCGGTCATACACTTCGTACTTTCCGGCGACGGTACCGCGCGCAGCGGGTCTGCCGGTTTTCACAAGTGGTCGGGCCGTTTGCGTTCTAGGGGCGCGGCAGGGACGGCGCAGATAACTCCGAACCGGGCCGGCGAATCGCCGTAAAAGTGACGCGAGCGGAACGACTGTCCCTGTTGGCGCGGAAATGCCGACAGGAAGAGCCCCGGGACCGCGGGATCGACAACGCTCAAGCACGCCATGGTTCCGGCAACGTCGACTCCCTCTCAACGCAAATGCCGGTCATTGAACGCCGCTGAGCCAGGTGCTACATTGTCGACCTGGGGTCGCATCCCTGCCACGATTCCTACGGACGGTCATGCCCGGGGGTTCATCCATCGATGGAATCACCCATCATCCGGCGCGCCCTGGTGAGCGTCAGTGACAAGTCGGGGCTGGCAGCATTCTGCCGGAATCTGGTGGCCGCGGGCGTGGAGATCTACAGTTCGGGAGGAACACGCACGGCCCTCGAGGACGCCGGCATCGACGCGCATGACATTTCCGCCTACACCGGTTTCCCGGAACTGCTCGACGGCCGGCTAAAGACCCTGCACCCGAAAGTGCACGGCGGCATCCTGTGCAGGCACGACCGCCCGGACGACGTCGACGCCCTGCGCCGGCACGGCATCCATGCCTTCGAGCTGGTGGTCGTCAACCTGTATCCGTTCGAAGCAACGGTCGCACGCCCGGAAGTCGCGGAGGAAGACGCCATCGAGCAGATCGACATCGGTGGCCCCACGCTGATCCGCGCCGCCGCCAAGAATTACAAGTTCGTGACCGTGGCCACGGACCCATCGCAGTACGATGAGATTGCCGAACACTTGCGGACCGCGAAAGCGACAACGTACGCGCTCCGCCGCCGCCTGGCTGTTGCGGCCTTCGCCCGGACAACGCGGTACGACGACGCCATCGAACGTTATTTCACGCACACCGATTCGGAAGCATCGCTGCCGGAAACGTGGCGACTGCACCTGCACCGTCGGAAGCGGTTGCGGTACGGCGAAAACCCGCATCAGGTCGCGGCCCTATACACGCGGTACGATTCTCCCGCCGCGGACATTGCCCATGCACGGCAGCTGAACGGCAAAGACCTCTCCTACAACAACCTTCTGGATCTGGACAGCGCGTGGACACTGGCACGATCGCTGCCGTCTCGGGCCGTGGTAGTCATCAAGCACAACAACCCGTGCGGCGCGGCGTGCGGCGATTCGCTACAGCAGGCTCTACGGGACGCGTGGGATGGCGATCCGGAAAGCGCCTTCGGGTCGGTGCTGGCGATGAACCAGGCGGTGGACCCGGAGACAGCCGAAGCGCTGGCCGAACCTGGCCGTTTTGTGGAAGCCATCGTCGCCCCCGGATTTGACCCCGACGCCCTGCGGGTGCTGACGACCAAACCGAAATGGAAAACCAATGTCCGGCTGCTGGCCGTCGACGCCACGCACCGCTCTCGGGAAATGGCGATGCAGGTCACTACGATTGATGGCGGGTATCTGGTGCAGGAAAGAGACGACGCGGACGATCCCGAAGATGCGTGGCGCGTCGTCACCGAAACGGCGCCCGACGATGCGCAGTGGAGCGCGCTGCGTTTTGCATGGACGGTCTGCCGTCGCGTCAAGTCCAACGCCATCGTTGTTGTGCGCCAACAGGCGCTGGTGGGCGTGGGGGGAGGCCAGATGAGCCGCGTCGATGCTGTACAGATCGCGTTGCGCAAAGCAGGCCCGCGGAGCGCCGGTTCCGTGCTCGCCTCCGATGCTTTCTTTCCCTTCGACGATTCTATCCGCCTGGCGGCCGACGCCGGCGTGGCGGCGATCATCCAACCTGGAGGATCGCGTCGCGACCAGCAAGTCATCGTAGCCTGCAACGCGGCCAACCTGCCGATGGTGTTTACCGGCCGCCGCCATTTCTGGCACTGAATTGCCAACCACAAAGCACGGTACGCTGTGACGGACATCCTCGACGAAATCGTAGCCGTCAAACGGCGGCACATCGAACGCACGCGGTCCGAATGGTCCGAACGTGCCGTGCGGGATGCCGCCGCGGCAGCTGCCCCGCCACGAAACTTCGCCGCGCGGCTGCGCCGATCGGGGAAGATTCAACTTATTGCCGAGGTCAAAAAGGCCAGCCCGTCAGCCGGCATCATCCGCGCGGACTTCGACCCGGTCGCCATCGCGCGCACCTATGAGTCGCACGGCGCGGCCTGCATTTCCGTGCTGACCGACGCGCCGTACTTCCAGGGCAGCCTCGATGATTTGCGGCAAGTGCGGTCGGCCGTGGCCGTGCCCGTACTGCGAAAGGATTTCATTTTGGAGCCCTACCAGTTGTTTGAGGCGCGGGCCGCCGGCGCGGATGCCGTGCTGCTGATCGCCGAATGCCTGGACGATGCGCTGCTACGATCGCTTGTGGTCGAAACCAACAAATTGAATATGACACCGCTGGTTGAAATTTACGAACCCGGCAACCTGCCCCGCGCGCTCGACACCGGAGCGCACGTCATCGGCGTGAATAACCGTAATCTACGGACCTTCGAAGTCGACCTCGAGCATACGCTCCGCGTCCGCCGGAAGATTCCCCACGACTGCATTCTGGTCGGGGAAAGCGGCATTCGCTCGCTGCAGGACGTGCGGCGCCTGGAAGACGCCGGCGTGGACGCCGTGCTGGTCGGCGAAAGCCTGATGCGATCGAAAGATATCGGCGCGGCCGTCGATGCTTTACTGGGACACTGACCGACGCGACCATCCGCCGGCGTGACGCAACCCGGCCGACCGAAGGCGCAGCGCCTGAAGTATCACTGCGGTTGCCAACAGCGCCAGTTGCCAGGTCGCCGGTTCAGGTACCGAGTAATTGCCGGACGTCGCGCCCGCGTCGATCGCCGCAGTGGCGGAGACCCCCAACGTCTGGCGGTTGATGTCGTTGATCACCAGCAACGCGTCCAGCGGTGTCATCAACCGGTCGCCCGAGACATCGACAAACGGCGGGGGGTCCTGCCCGAAGACGTCGGGATCTGGAAGCGTGTTGTCGGCCGGATCGCTGATACGGCGTTGGTTGATCTCGTTGATGACCAGCAGCGCGTCGAGCGGCAGGACCGACAGATCGTTGTCCACGTCCGAACGGTTGGCCGGATTGATCCACCACGATGTGACGATCGCCCCGTCCGCGGTCGCGCTGTCCATGTTGCGATCAGCTTCCCCGTTCAAAGGAGGCTCATCGGGAGGCACACTGCCTCCAAAAATGACTTCCTCCTCCTCGGAACCGCGTTGTACGCCACCTTCAGTTTGATTGAGACCGATCGCACCAATCTGAAGAAACAACTGTGTGCCTCCGAAACCAACGAAATCGTAGTCTACGGTCGCCAACAAAAAAGCATCGGCGGCAGAGTCGTAGAGATTATCTACCGGCTGAGTTAGCGGACCGAGCCCGGCACCGGTTTTGTCACGGTTTGAGACCGTAAATCCTGTGAAGTTGGAAACGATATCCGGTTCGATCGTGACCTGTCCGGGGGTGTTGGGGTCGCCGGTGGCGAATTCAAAGCGGTGGACAGGATTGCCGACGCCTCCCGGGACGAGCTGCGGATTGTGCACGATAACATCCGTGAATTCAATGACGCCCGGATTCGTGGAACGCAGATTCAGAGAAATATTTTTCAGCGTCAGATCGGCATCGGGACGCACCCAAATGCGCATCTGTTGGCCGGTCGCCCCTTCGTCCAATAACGATGTTACGTTGCTCTGGGTCACCGAACCGTCCACGGCATCGGTCTCGGAGAGCCAGAACTCGATACAACGGGCCTGGGGGCTACCGACGGCCACCACCAATGCCGCCAGCGCGAGGACACCGTACGGCGTAAGAGACAGTTGTTGCATGGGAGTCGTGCTGGAGCGGGGAATTACCGAAGAGCCGCAGCCGGGCGCATCGAACGCCACGATACGCGCCATTCGGCGGTGGACCTACTCCCCTCATTGTATCAAGGAATTGCAGATCCAGGTCGCGATGCGCGCTCGGGCGGAGCGACATTTTCAAGGACTGTGGCCGGCGAAAAGGCCCCGGGGAGGCCGCCTCGCCCGTCCGCGGCTCCTACAGCGCTTGCTCGACGAAGTCGGCAACGTCGCCTTCCATCATGCTGTTCCAGATGATCTTGCCGTCCCTGCCGACCACAAACACCGTGGGCAACGCCCTGACCCCGAGCGCTTCGACGGTTTCGCCGGCTCCGTAGGCGTTGGGCCAGGGAATATTCAGGCCCTCTACGAACGCCCGGCTCTCTGGCAGCGCATCGGCCCCTTCCGGCGTGAGGCCGAGAAACACGACATTCTGGCCTTGCAGATACTCCTGGAGCTCGACGAGGCGAACTGCCTCGGCACGGCAGGGACCTCACCAATACGCCCACACATCCACGACGGCGACGCTCCCCAGCAAGTCTTCGTTGGAGACCGATTGGCCGTTGATCCACCCTTCCGCGCGGAGCGGCGGCAACTCCATACCGGGCCCCAGCGCGCCATCGATGGCCGCCAACTCGGGAGGCAGGGGATTGGCCGGGGCAGGTTGTTTCGCCGTTTCGGTAGTGGACTGGCCGCATCCCGAAAGCAGGGCCAGTGTCCCGGCCACGATCCACGCGGCGCAGATTCGTCGAGCGCGGCGGTGCGGCGTACCAGGCGCGTCCCGACGCACGCACGTACCGTACAAGGTTCCGCTAGCGAACCCCATGGCAGCTCCCTTTTTTCTCATGTGGAACGGACAGAGCGAAACGCCCGATGGAAAGCTGAAGGCGCGCCTCGCCGCACGATTATAAGCCCTCTTACACGGCGCGGATAGCTGCGCCGCCCGGCAGCATCCGGGTGCCCCCTGTTGCACCCCCCGGTGCGGGCGCGACCAACCGGCCTTGACCCACGGAGGCGGTCTCTGGTACTGAGGCGGCCCCGTCGAAGTGGCGTTAGCACAAGCAATCGCGCTTGAGGTGGACCCGCATTGCCGGATCGCCCAGGTGCGGAAATGCTGGATGCCGTACGAGGAGTCAGGGGGCGTTGTTTGACGGTTGAGTTTCACGTGTGAGGCACGCTGTGACAGGGTGCGCGAGAAGGATCGCGTGCGGCTTGACGGCCGCGGCGATAGTTGTGTGCGCGCCGACGGCGTGGAGTCAGCGTGTGCAATTTCCGACGTTTGATTCGGGGTCGCCCCCACCCGGTGCGACTCCTTACCGTCCGCCGCCGCTAACGGGCGGTGCGGCGACGGCATCGTCTCCGCCGCCGGCCACGTTCGGTGGCCGCGTGGAACCGGCACCGGCCTGGGATGCCTACACCAATCCGAACACGTCACCCGCTCCCGGTTCGGCTCCCTATTACGTTCCGCCGCCCGTGGGCAATGCGGGTCAGCCTCCGTACCTGTTTCCCGAAGGACTCCCGTGGGGCTCGGATCAGGGCGGCTTCGTCCTGGGGCAGCCGGGCGGCGCCACGACACGATTCCAACGATTGATGGACGAGCTTCGCTCGGAATTCACGTGGCTCGCGCCGATGGGCGGGGAAAACAAGTTTGGCATGTCCTCACTGGAACTGTACAGCACGTTTGCTTTGCCGCTGTTTTACAACACCGAATCGCCGTTGCTTATCACGCCGGGCTTTGCCGCGCACTGGCTGGATGGCCCTCCGGATCCCGCCGATCTGCCGCCGCGTGTGTACGATGCGTATCTGGATGCCGCCTGGAAGCCCCGCGTCACGCCATGGTTGAGCGGCGATCTGGGCGTTCGGGTTGGTGTTTATTCGGATTTTGAAACCTTTTCCAGCGATGCGTTGCGGCTGATGGGCCGTGGCCTGGGCGTCTTGCGCCTCACACCCACAACGCAGGTCGCTCTGGGAGCGGTCTACCTCGATCGCATCCCCGTTAAGGTATTGCCGGCCGGCGGTGTCATCTGGACGCCGACTCCGGACCGCCGCTATGAGATCGTATTTCCGAATCCCAAGCTCGCCAAACGGTTGATCGACATCGGTACCACGGAATGGTGGTGCTACATTGCCGGAGAATACGGTGGCGGACGCTGGGCCGTGGAGCGAGCCGGCAACGTCGAGGACGACTTCGGCTACAACGATATCCGCATCATCGGCGGACTGGAATGGACGGCCTTGTCCGGGTTGAGCGGTTTCTTCGAGGTCGGCTACGTGTTCAATCGGGAGATCATCTTCCAGAACAATCCGTACCAATTCGATCCCGACGACACGATCATGGTGCGTGGCGGGTTATCGTTCTAAATGGCCTTACGTGATTCTGGGAATATTGCAGCGGATCGGCGTAGGGCACGCTTTGGGCAGGGATTGCCCGCGGCTTCATGCTGGCGCCACTTCGTGGCTGGTTAACAACCAATAACACTGAGGGCTCACTTTCAACGCCCTGCTTATACCACTTCGCGACTTGCGTTTCGTGAGACGATTGGCGTGTTGAGGGCTCACGGTGCAATGATGCCACCGCAGGAGGACGGATCAGGTGACCCGACAAGGCGATCCGCCGGCGGAGGCTGACTGCGACGGAGATGTTGGAACGCCCGGATGCAATTTCCAGTCTGACCAGACGTCGTCGTGTCCGGTGGGCGCTCGCCGTTGAGGCACTCGACCTCCTGCTGCATTTGGAAAATTCGTGGAACGAACGGCCGTCCTGTTGATCGTGTTGCTTTCGGTCTGGCGACCCGTAACGGCCGCGTCGCGCGGCTTGCCGCCTCTACGAAGTCCTTACGCGGATCCGGTGTATGTTCCCGGCCGAGGACCGCTTCAAAGTCCACACGGCGAGATCGTAGATGTGGACCTGCTTGTCGACACTCCGCGTGGAACGGTCGCATTTCCGGCGCCGCAGTTGCCCATGCCGCTACCGCAGCGCCGATCCGGCGCATCGAGCGTCTCCCCGGGACGCGCTGGGATCTTTCAGAAGATAGATGTCCTCGGCACGTGGCTGCCGGCATTGGAAGACGATGGCCTCGGCGTGAGCGACCTGCTTGCCAGGGCCACCTTCGGCTTCCCCTTTCCGACGCGCGAATCGCCGCTGTTGCTGACGCCGAAATTCGGCGTGCATTACCTGGACGGACCGGTGGCCCCGGATCTTCCGCCGCGGGTCTACGATGCCTCGCTCGAGGTCCGCTGGATGCGGCGTCTCGGTCCACGACTGATGGGCATCCTGGCGGTCGAACCGGGAATCCACAGCGATTTCGACGTCGATTCGGGAGACGCGATTCGCATTCCGGGACGTGGTCTGGCGATTTACGATTGCAGTCCCACGACCCAGCTCGTGTTGGGCGTCGTCTATCTGGACCGTCCGGATATTTCATTGCTGCCCGCAGCAGGTATCATCTGGAAGCCGAACGATTGCTGGCGAGTGGAGTTGATCGCGCCGCAGCCGAAAATCGCGCGCCGGTTGGACGGCCTGGCGCTGGACCCTGACTCGGAAATGTGGATTTACCTGGGCGGCGAGCTGGGTGGCGGCGTGTGGGCCATCCGGCGGACAAGCGGCGCCGAGGACACGGTTACCGTCCGGGATTATCGCGTGCTGCTCGGATGGGAGAACAAGGTCGCCGGCGGCATCAACACGCGATGCGAGGTTGGTTATGTATTCGGCAGGGTGCTGGAATTTGACAGCGGAACGCCTGACTTCGAACCCAACGACACGCTCATGCTGCGTGCAGGCGTCAGCTATTGACCGCGGCCGCATCCGCTCCGATGAAACGGACGAGTCTGCCGGCAAGCGGTATCATCGGCACCGAACGTGGACGATCAATGGGTCAGCTTTTGCGGCCCATCGCACGTTCGACCGCGGCGCCCATATCTGCCGGACTCGCGGCGACTTCAATCCCGGCCTCTTCCAGCGCGGCGATTTTCTCCGGCGCGGTCCCCTTGCCCCCGGAGATGATGGCGCCGGCGTGCCCCATCCGTCTTCCAGGCGGGGCGGTGCGCCCGGCGATGAAGGCGGCCACCGGCTTGCGGGTATGCTGGCGGACGAATGCCGCCGCTTCTTCTTCCGCGGTGCCGCCAATCTCTCCGATCATCAACGTCGCTTCCGTGTCGGGGTCCGCTTCGAAGAGCTTCAACAGATCGATAAAAGATGAACCGACGATCGGATCGCCCCCCAGCCCGACGCAGGTCGACTGTCCCATCCCGCGCTCGGTCAACTGCCACACGGCTTCGTATGTCAGCGTTCCGCTGCGGCTGATCACTCCGACGGATCCTTTCTTGTGGATGTAACCGGGCATGATACCGATCTTGCACTCGTCGGGCGTGATCACCCCTGGGCAATTGGGTCCGATCAACGTAGCGGTCGAGCGCTTCAGCGTGTCGTACACGCGGGACATGTCCAGCACCGGCACGCCTTCCGTGACCGCCACAATGACTTCGATCCCCGCGTCGATGGCTTCCAGTATGGCGTCGCCCGTGAACGCAGGGGGAACGAAAATCATGGTCGCGTTGGCACCTGTTTCATCGACGGCCTGCATCATGGTGTCGAACACCGGGAGGTCCAGCACGGTCGTGCCGCCTTTTCCGGGCGTCACGCCGCCCACTATTCGTGTCCCGTATGCCCGGCAGCCTTCGGTGTGGAATCGGCCTACGGCGCCGGTAATTCCCTGGCACAATACGCGTGTGTCACGATTGACAAGAATGCTCATCGCTTGGCTGGATGTTGTGGGTGTTGATCGGTTCCGGTGATCGTTCCGCGCCGGCGGAGTTTCGCTGGGGTGGCTGTCGTGTGTTGTGCGGCCTGCGGCAACGGTTGGCGGCTAACCGGCGGCGGCCACGACTTTTTGTGCTGCGTCGGTCAACCCGTCCGCAGCGATGATGTCCACGCCGCTATCGGCGATAATTTTTCGTCCTTGTTCGACTTCCGTCCCTTCCAGGCGCACGACAAGCGGCACATTGAAGCCGACGGTCTGGTACGCTTCCACGAGTGCGGTGGCGATGGTCGTGCATCGCATGATGCCGCCGAAGATATTGACCAGCACGGCCTTGACGTTGGCGTCATCCAGAAGAATCCGGAACGCTTCGGTCACCTGGTTAACATCCGCCCCGCCGCCCACGTCCAGAAAATTCGCCGGTTCACCGCCATGCAGTTTGATCAGATCCATCGTGCTCATGGCCAGGCCCGCGCCGTTGACCAGGCATCCGATATTTCCGTCCAACTTGACGTAGCTCAATCCAAATTTCCCCGCCCGGACTTCGGCCGGATCTTCTTCATCCAGGTCGCGCAGATCGTCGAGCGCTGCGTGCCGAAACAGGCTGTTGTCGTCGAAGTTGATTTTTGCGTCGAGGGCCGTCAATTCGTCGTTTTTAGTAATCACCAGGGGGTTGATTTCCGCGAGACTGCAATCCAGCTCCACGAACAACCGGCACAAGGTTCTTAGAAACAGGTCGGCGGAGCGGAGTGATTTGTTGGGCAATCCGAGCCGGGCGGCGAGCTTGCGAACCTGAAAGGAAGCCATCCCGCGGTCGGCCGAGAAGGGCTCTCTGTAGATCTTCTCTGGCGTCCGCGCGGCGACTTGCTCGATGTCCATGCCGCCTTCGCTGGAAACCATCATCACGGGCTGCGATGCGGCCCGGTCCACGATGATTCCCAGGTACAGCTCGCGGGCGATCTCGCATCCCTCCTCGACGAGCACCCGCTTGACGATCCGACCTTCGGGGCCGGACTGCACCGTCACCAGTTTGTGGCCGAGCAGCCGCTCGGCCGTCCGGGAGGCCTCGTCGGCGCTGCGGACTATCTCGACGCCGTGCTGCTCGGGATCGGACTGGATGGTGCCCTTTCCCCGCCCGCCCGCGTGGATCTGAGCCTTAACGACCGCGATCCGGCTGCCCAGCTCGTCAAAGCCTCGGGCGGCGTCGGAAGGGGCCTCCGCCACGACACCGCGCGGCACTGCCACGCCGTGCTCTCGCAAAATCTGCTTGGCCTGGTATTCATGAATCTTCATGGGAAAACAAGTGACTTTCGGGCGGTCGCGGGGGCGGAAATACCGCAGGCGGAAAGACGTGGAGTATAGGAAGTGCCACAACCACCGGTCAACCTGCCAGCGCATCCTGCTCGCCGCTCCCGCCATATTGCTCGAGGGCGACGGCATCCCGACGAACTCGGCCGGGATTCCGGCGAACAGCAGAGCGGCCGCGTCGGTCGGCAGCGCGCGGTGGTGTGCGGCGTCCGATGAACCCCGCGCGGTTGGTCAGGACGCGTCGGGCAGCGCGGGGTCGTCGATTTCGCGCATTTTCGTCAGCAACCTGGCATCCAGCTGTTGGATCACGCGCCGAATCCGGCGTTTCGATTCATGAATTCGATTCGTCGTCTCGGCGGGGTCCTCGGTCAGGTGGTACAGTTCGTCCCGCCCGGGATTCAAGAAATCCCGCACCAGCTTCCACTCCTGCGTGCGGTACATCCGCATGGCGGTCCGCGACTGATGATGGGTGCTGTATTGGCAGAAAAGGTCATTATCCCAGAGTGGGTTTTCGCCCCTCAGCAGCGGCACAAAGTTGCGGCCCCGGATCAATTCGTCCGACGGCAAAGCACATTGGGCCATGGCCAGCAGCGTCGGATACCAATCCAGAAACGTTAGTGTCTGATCGATGACTGTTTCCGGAGCGACGACACCGGGCCAGCGGACGCACGTGGGAACACGAAGAGAGTTGTCGTACATGTTGGGCCTTTGTTCCGCGGGCACGTTCGGCGTTGCGGGTGGCAAATCGGTCAGAATCCAGTGCCCATTGCCTTTGTGCCAGATGCCGTTATGCCCCATGTTGTACCCATGGTCGCTGGTAAAGATAACGACGGTGTTGCCGGCAAGTTGGAAATCGTCGAGCGCATCCAGCAGCCGGCCCACGTTTCGATCGACGCTGGTCACGCTGGCCAGGTATTCACGCATGGAACGTTTGAGTCGTGGAATATCGAGGTTCGGATATTGAGGGTTGGGTATTTCGGGATCGAGTTCGGCGTATGGCTGCCAGTCGGCGTCGGCAACAGGCAGCCACGGTGCGTGCGGCGCGCGAAAATGCAGGCACAGCAAGAACGGCCCCTCTTGGTTCTGCTCGATGAATTCGATGGCATGGTCGGTCAGGATGTCGGGCAGCAGGCCCTGCATGGATTGTTCGCCGCCCTCTTTTTCCAACACGGGATCCTGGGGGCGACTCCCGCCACTTCGGAAGCCGACAAAATAGTCAAACCCCGTGCGCGTGGGATGAAAACGATCTAGGGTGCCGAGATGCCACTTGCCGACAAGGCCCGTGTGATACTGGTGTTGCTGGAGTACTTCGGGCCAGGTGACGACGGCCGGATCCAGGCCCAACCGTGGTTCTTGGCGAGGATTGATCCAATCGGTGATTCCCAATTCGCTGCCGTAGCGGCTGGCCATCAGCGCGGCACGCGAAGGACTGCAAACGGGGGTGGTCACGAACATGTTTTTCAGCCAAGCGCCCTGCTGGAAAAGGCGATCCATGTTCGGGGTGTGGATCTGTTCGTTTCCGGAGACGCCGACGGCCCAGGGCGCCTGGTCATCGGTGAGGATAAAAACGATGTTTGGCGGAGGCGCGGCCATGGCCGCGGCGGTGCACGTGGCGATCAGGCACGTGGCCAGCAAGGCGGATCTTACAAGCATGGAGAGGCTCCTGTTTCTTTTTGGAAACAGACCACATTCGCCCGCGGCTTGTTTCCCATTGCGTACCTATAACTCTATTCTGTATAAAGGCTTATGATTTCCATACCAGGGCTATCGTAACGCCGCAACCGGTGGTCTGCAACGACATGTCGTGCTTGAGGGCCGCCATTGTTCGGCGCGATGTCCGCGCGGGTCGCGTAGTTTGCGAGAGTGGCGGAATTGGCAGACGCGCTGGATTTAGGATCCAGTGGGCATCGCCCGTGGGGGTTCGAGTCCCCCCTCTCGCATTTGGGGTGCAAGGCGATGCAGAGCGCTGCAACGAAGTGTGAGTTGTTGCGTTTTCTTCGGGGTTTTCGACATTAATCGAAAACGTGCGCGCCTGCTCGTCAGTCGCGTCCTCAGTGCAATTCGGTGCAGCTTCGCGCGCATCCAATGCGGGGCGATTGGCACCAATTTCGGCACCACTCGGCACCATAGTGGGCACCATTTCACGCTGGTCGGTTAAGGCCTCTTGTCCCTTAGAGCCGGTCGCCCGCAGCCCTTGAGGGCCCTCCTCTTGCTTCCCGCTTGGCACGGGCGGCAGCGCCTCGATCGCCGCCGTCTGATCCATAACTCCAAGCGTCGTGTAGGTATTCCTTGTCAGATTGATATCCGCATGGCGGGCCAGCGCCTGCGCGGTCTTGGGAGACGCCCCGCAGCGCGTCAGATTCGTGATGAACGTCTTGCGGGAGCAGAAAAGGTGTCAGGAACCTTTTTGCTCCAGAATTTGAGCGCCGAAGGCCGATATGGCAATAAAAAGGTTCCTGACACCTTTTCTGCCAAGTTTTGGCTTGCAGCCCGCACGTAGACTGTTAGGATGTTCAATATCTTCATCTTCTTCGAGCATCGGCGCAACGGGATGTGCCGGCCGCGAGATCTCTTCCCAAAGGGAGGAACGCTAGTGCATCGTCCGTCCCGGACTAACGGGCTACGTGCCATGGGAGGCACACCTGCACGTTTCGTCGATGGCCTCGACTGACATCCCGGCGCCGTGTCCCAAGTTTCTGCGCTAGCCTTGAGAAATGGGTTCGGCCCACCTGCAACGGCGGCGGGCAGTTACGTCGTGGTGAGCGTGTCCCTGGCTCCACGGCATTTTCGCCCTCCTGCGTAACTTCGTAAGCCTTCCGCAATTCGTTCCTCTGTGTCGGTGCGCATTTAGAAATCCGTTACCAATGCGCGCACGAAGCCATAGGAACAAGGATGTTCCCGACGGTTGCGGAATGATTCGATCAGCAACACACCGTATTCGATCAAGAAGAGCCAAGAAGGAAAACGCTAATGGCCCGAAACCGCAGCCTGAAACTGAGCAAAATAATTTGATCATCAGTTGCGGAACAGGCGGCAGTTGATTTTGCCGACTGTTGTTCGGATTGAAGCCATTTTTTTGGAGATTGGAAGGGCGCTAATATGCCGACTGGAACGCGTTTTCCTCCTCAAGTGATCAATTACCTCGAAATTTACCTACTACGGACAGAGTTGATCGCCTTTTTGCTGATGACGTTGATAGTGCAATCACCGGCAGCGGCCCGGAATCCAAACCCCGGCGTCCTGCCACCGAATTCCAATGCCTTTGGGAAATCGTACGGGGAGTGGTCTGCCAAGTGGTGGCAATGGGCCCTGATTGAGCCAACGGCGACCAACCCGATCGCGGATTCGACGGGGGAATTCGGAGCTCTGAATCAATCGGGAAAAGTCTGGTTTCTGGCCGGGAACACAGGCGGCCACACGGACCGTGCGGTCACGGTGCCTGCGGGAAAAGCCATCTTTTTTCCGATCATCAATGTGCTATGTGGGGCCCCGGAAGACGGTTCGACCTATGTGGAACTGCTCGAGTGTGCGACAAGCACTTTTGCGGGTGAAGTTGAGCTGAGCGCCTCGGTCGATGGAGTTGCTTTGGAGCAGCTCAGCGAGTACAAAGCCGCGTCGCCTTCGCCACCGTTTCCCATCGTAGGAGGCGAGCTGTTCGGCATTGATCCGGGCCGTGACGAAACCGTATCAGATGGTTTCTGGATCATGCTCGCGCCTCTGTCTGACGGCGAGCACGAGATCGATTTTCGAGGCTTTCTTTCCGACTTCGGTTTCGAGACGAGCTTGCACTACGATCTAACCGTCGTTGGACGCGGAGTACATGCTCCGGAACCGTCGACCGGAATATTGGGAAGCCTTGGTTTTCTAGCTCTAATGAGTTGTGGTATCTACCGAAAGTTGACTGGCCAATTCGATGGGCGACGTATTTGATCAAAAGGAAGACCCAAAGCAACCTTCGTCCGGAACATCCAGGAAGGCGCCCTTCTCGATGGACAACAAAGTGCCTGGACAGACTCGTCGCTGCCGTTACCACTTTTTGGCGTATACCGCGTTGAATGAGACGATGGACATCGGGCGATGGTCCTGTGGCCTTCCCCTGAAGATCTGAATATCAGCTCAGAGTACCTAATCCCTTGCCTAGGAGTGCATCCATGAGAGTCGGTTTTTTGCCTCACAATTCTCGTGTTGTAGTACCCACGGTGGTGTTCAAGTTGGTGTTGGCAACCGCGGCGTCTGCGGCTGTGCCTTATACCGAGGATTGGAGCGCGGGAGACACCAACGGCTGGATTCAAAGTACGACCTCGAGTTTCGTCATCCGCGACCCCGGCGTGGGCAATCCAGCAGGCTCGCTAGCTGTCCGTCGTGAGTTAAGTCCCCCAACTTTCGACATCGGCGCCACCTCTGAACTGCCGGCCGTCTCAGGGAACTACACCGGTCCGCCGGCTTGGATGGTTTCATTCGACGTGTTCTACGACACGGGAAACTATGTGGACACCTGGCTCCGCTTTCGTTACCAGGATGCCACATTCAACGGTTGGCACCTCGACGTGGCCGATGCTTTTCCCGACAGTTGGGAAAGCTACTCGGTGATGTTTGATCCTTCCTGGACTGATACCGAGGCCGCGGGGAACGGCTGGATCGATGAAACCGGCGGCTCTATCTCCTGGCAACAATTGATGACCAACGTTTATCACCCGGAAGTGCGGCTGCTCATAGGTGATGAAACCAGCAGCGCGATTGCACACATCGACAACTTCGTTCTCAAGACCATTCCTGAGCCGGCGAGCATTTTGCTTGTGCTTGTGGGGATATTCGCGGTCTGCGTAGGTCGACGGTGTTTGACACGCGCATAGGCCATATTCGTGCGGAGTAGGTCTCCTCCCGGCCGTTGAGAACCGCCGCCATGTCAATGGCTTGGCGGTTGTCGAAGGCAAGGCCCGCTGCGCCACTGCCTGTTGCTAATCAGCATGGCACCAGTGCCACTTTCCGCGGTCGAATGACCGCGGCCCCATTGAAGCTCGGAGATGCGGGCAGAATGCAACCAGTGAAGCATCACGGGCCCTTGGAGTGTCCGAAGACGGCGTCGGCACCATAGTTGGCACCACTCCGGCGTCGGTTCCACTCAAGTCTTTATGCGCTTGATCCTTGTGCGCACTGTCCATCGGATTTAAGATCCAGCGGGCATCGCCCGTGGGGGTTCGAGTTCCCCCCTCTCGCGTTGGTCGTGCACGCCAATGCCGAGCCTTGGGCTACGACCTACAAACTTCAAACACACCCCGTCAGCGGACGCGGCCGGCCACGCCAAGGGAACGGCAACGCCGGGCTGTATGGTTGTTTCCCCATCTTTTCTCGGGACTCGCCCTCACGCCGCGCCAATTCCAAAAATGCCCGAAAGATGACCGACTTACTTCGCCACGGTTATGATCACACGCTGATAACGCGTCAGCGGTGGTTCGCCATCGTCGCTCACCTGGCATACAACATGCAACGTGTCTCCTGCGCGAGCGTCCATCGGCACTGCGACTTCGACTTCCGCCAGATGCGCGTGCTGGATTTGTAATGGACCGTGGTACGAGCCCGCTTCAACGTAGTGCCACCACAAATATGTGAGCGCGTCCTGGTCGGGATCATACGACCGGTTTGCGCTCAACCGGACCACGTCGCCGGCATGCGCCTGCAGGTCGGCAGCTCCGGTCAGCAAGACTTGTGGAGGGTGATTGGCACGCTCGTAGCTCTCGACGCACCAATCTGCGCGAGCCGCCCAATCGTGCTGGAAGTCTCGCGCCCACCGCAGGATGCTGTGTGGCGATGCGTGCTTCTTGTCGACGGACTTCCAGACACCGTGTGAAAAGGCGAATCGACCGCCCCATCCTCCAAAGGACGGATGCGCATGGCTGCGCAAACCAGTGTCGATCACGTGCAGCAGCGCCGGCGTGTCGCCCTCGGAACGAAATCGCCCCTCCTTAGCCTCGTACATTTCGCAGAGTGCGCCGTGCCCGGTGAGGATATTCTTCGTCATCCATTCCCGTTCAAAACAGGATTGGATATCACGCGGTTGAATCCGCTTCCAGTCGTAGGCGATGGCCCCAAATGACGGACCTCCGCTCCGCAAGATCTGCAATCCTGGCCATTCCGGCCGAAGATACGTCTTGAGTGTATTGTCCTGTTCGGTGATCAAATAGACGCGCGCCTTTTTCGTGACGTCTTTAACTCGTTCCGAGTGCTCTTCCTGTATCGTCTTCAGCGCTCGTGCAATCGTGTTCGAACCGCCCCACGCCTGAAGCCATACGGTTGTGTCGTTGGGCTCCAGAAGAACGTCGACGATACGATTCGATCCGGCAGTGGGCGCCCGCATATCTCCTTCCAAGGCGACGTTGCCCACAAAAACCTGAGCCCTGAGGTATTCCGGAGCGGGATATTCTGGGTCGTGAAGCCTGAGACTAGGATAGATCTTCGCATAAGCGTCGAGTTGTCGGTCGAGCCAGGAGACCGGTTCCCAGTGGTGTCCCGGGTTCGTGCCATCGCCTTTCCAGTGATGTTTGGAGCTGGAGTGAATAATTCCTTTCACATCCCACTCGTTGGCGTACAGCAGAAAGCGGATCATGGAGCACCGGTCATCAATTTCACCATCGGTTGTCACGATAACATGGTCGTTGGTGAGCGCCAGTCGTGCGGCCGACAACGCCCACAAACCGATCGCCGTAATGTACACAAGCTGATAGTTACGTGACGATGAAAACGGCTCGTTCATGATTTAAGGCTCGCTCTACTTCCAAGCTTTGGTGGATGGTTTCATGGAAGGCATGCACCGATTGTACTCGCCCACGCCGCCGCTTGCAGCATACCGCACCGGTAGGCTTGTTGAGTCGGCCCTTCGGTCGGTAACCGCAGAAAACGCATTTCCGTACATCAGGCGCAGCGAGCGTCCAAACAGCGTGTTGGGGGGACAAACCAATGGGCATCGCAAATGATAGAATACCGTCTAACAAAACATCAGGATGGCATTCCCCAAAACGCGAGTTTGCAGTCGAACCGGCGGTGTTGTTGGAATCGCTAACTACCAACTGGTGTGTGCTTCGCTCAGATACCGGCGCGGTCGGCATCCCGCGCTGCGTGTTTCTATAATGACCTGTTCAACGTGCTCACCCCGTGGATGCCCATAGCAAAAAAGCAGACGTCATGTATTATTTTCCCTTTGTCGCGGTTCTCTGCCTGCTGTTCTTATCGCACGCAACCGCAGCACTCGACAAAACCCGTCCCGACCAGGAGAGGTCCGCATTCGACGTCCCGCAGATGACTCCTCCTCGCAAAGACGTCAGGCCCTTTGAATATGTGAACGTGGGACCGAAGATCCCCCATTACGTGCCGGGAGAGCAATGGGGTACGCAAGGACCACCGATCACGATGATGCAACAGCCATTGCCGGCCGAAGAATCCCTCAAGCACTACGTCGTTCCGGAGGGGTTCCGGATGGAACTTGTTGCTGCCGAACCGGATCTGGGCGGCAAACCCGTGGCCATGAACTGGGACGAGCGGGGACGACTGTGGGTCTGCGAAACGGTCGACTATCCGAACGAACTTCGCCCCGCAGGTAAAGGCCGGGATCGCATCCGCATCTGTGAAGACACCGACGGCGATGGGCGGGCCGAGACGTTCACGGTATTTGCCGAAAAGCTGAGTATTCCCACGGCGATCGCTCTTTATCGAGGCGGCGCGATTGTGCAGGATGGAACGCGCACGCTATACCTCAAAGATACGGATGGCGACGACAGGGCCGATGTTCGCTCCGTGCTGATCAGGGGCTGGGAGCTCGGTGACACGCACGGCGGCGTAAGCCAAATTCGCTACGGGCTGGACAACTGGTTTTGGGCCGTGCAGGGTTACAATCGTTCCGCCCCACAATTCGACTTCGATGCGGACGAGAGACCGCGAAAGGAATTACCGCCGTTTCGGATGGGTTTCTTCCGTTTCAAACTTGACGATAGCGACCCGCCCCGCGTTGTGGACCTAGAATTCGTCCGTTCCACCAACAACAACACCTGGGGGCTCGGCTTCAGCGAAGACGGGTTGGTGTTCGGCTCGACGGCCAACGGCAATCCCAGCGTCTTCATGCCGATCGCCAATCGGTACTACGAACGCGTACGCGGCTGGGCGCCCGGG
This sequence comes from uncultured Pirellulales bacterium, assembly GCA_964573605.1. Classification (GTDB taxonomy): domain Bacteria; phylum Planctomycetota; class Planctomycetia; order Pirellulales; family JBBDJB01; genus CAZNKT01. The sequence continues at coordinate 8,884 of CAZNKT010000013.1, read as the reverse complement.
CAGTTGAGCACCATCGCCGACACGCACCGATTCCATCCGGTTACGGACAAGGTCCGGCAAGTTGACCACCATGGCGGATACACGGCTGCCGCCGGACACGCCCTGTACACGGCCCGCCGCTACCCTCGGACCTGGTGGAATCGCACGGCGCTGGTCTGCGGCCCGACGGGACATCTCGTGGGCACCTTTGTGTTAACGCGCAACGGCGCGAGCTTTGCCTCCGCGAGTCCGTGCAACCTGGTGGCCAGCGATGATGAATGGTCCGCGCCGATCGCCGCCGAAGTCGGGCCGGACGGCAACGTGTGGTTCATCGACTGGTACAACTACATCGTTCAACACAACCCCACGCCGCACGGTTTTAACACGGGCAAAGGCAATGCCTATGCATCAGATCTGCGCGACAAGCGGCACGGACGGATCTACCGCGTGGTGTATGAGGGCTCGCGAGCCACCGCCCGCATCGGCCGCGATCGGTTGTCCCTGCGCGACGCGGCACCGCGGCAGCTGGTCGCCGCGCTCAAAAACGATAACATGCTATGGCGGCTGCACGCCCAGCGACTGATTGTCGAGCGTGCTGGAAAGGATAAGGATATCGTGCCAGCATTGGTCAGGCAGGCGAGCGACCAGAGCGTTGATGGAGCCGGACTGAATGCCAGCGCGATTCACGCCATCTGGACCCTTCACGGGTTGCGCGCACTGGACGACCCGAACCTTCCGGAGGCCGGCCACGCGGTCTTGAAGGCGATGCGGCATCCATCGGCGCGAGTGCGGCGCAATGCCGTACTCGCCGTGGCGCCCGACGGCGATTCGCGACGGCTGCTGCTTTCGCCTGAGGTCATGAAGTCGCTTGGACTGGAGTTCCGGTTCCGCGATGTCATCCGCGACGACGACCCTCTGGTGCGGTTGGCGGCGTTCCTGGCGATTGCTGAAACTTGCCTCCCACTGGGGCAGCCGATCCTACGCGGAGCACGCCGATGCCGTTCGGGCGGAGCTGCTGGCCTCGGCCGTCGACGACCGGCTGTCTGCGAGTGCGCGAGCCGAAGCGGCGCGACGACTCGTCGAGTTTGCGCCGCACGACGCGAGTGCCGCCTCAGCCCTGCTCGACCAAGTCGCGCCGCACGTCGAACCGGAGTTGGCAACGGCGCTTGTCCGCGCGGTGTCCACCAGCCAGGCGGACCGATTGGGCAACATGATTGTCGATTGCATGGCCGCGTGGACCCCTTCGACTCGCGCTGCCGCCATCGCCGTACTCATGTCGCGTGCCCGTTTGACGCAGGCACTGCTTGCTGCCGTGGAACAAGGAAGAGTGGAACTTGCCGAATTAACCCTCGATCAGAAACAGGCCCTGGCCGCTCATCCGAATGATGGGATTGCGGCTGTGGCCAAGGAGTTGCTCGCCCGCGGCGGCCGGTTGCCCGATCCCGGTCGCCAGAAGATATTGAAACAGTTGCTGCCACTGACAAGGCAACGGGGCGATGTCAAACAGGGCGAACAGATTTTCAAGAAGCAGTGCGCGAAGTGTCATGCGACCATGGTCGAAGGCACCGCCGTGGGACCGGACTTGACCGGGATGGCGGTCCATCCCAAGGCGGAATTGCTCACGCATCTGGTCGATCCCAGCCGCAGCGTCGAGGGGAATTTCCACATGTATACGGTAGTGACCACCGCTGGCCACGTGGTTAATGGCATGGTCGCCGGGGAGTCGAAAACCGCGATTGAATTGATCGACACCAATGCCGACCGGCACACGATCCTGCGCGAAGACATCGATGAGCTGATTGCCTCGCGCAAGTCGCTGATGCCCGATGGATTTGAAAAGCAGTTGTCCCACGACGACATCGTCAATTTGCTGGAATTCCTCAAAAGCTCTCCGGCATCGCCGGCTGGGGATCTCCGGCGACCTGAGAGAATTCCGTCTCGATGATCGTGCGCCTGTACGATGCCGTCGGCTAACCGCTACAGGCTGACTCGAGTATCGTGATGCGGTGAGTGGTCCGAGTCGCCCGACACCGGCCGGTGGCGATCCACGCGATCACGGACCCGGATACCAGCAACCACCCTGCTGTAGGCTCGGGCACGGGCGTCGGGTATTCCCACACGCGGATTTCGTCTTCTACTGCCTCGGAGACCACGGGACCCGCCGGGCTTGTCGGCACAATCAAGAATTCTTCCGACACGACTTGCGGAAACGGTTGTTCCGCGTCGAGAAAAATTCGTCGGCCCTGCATCGGGATCGTGCACCAGATCTACCTGCCGGAATTATTGTCCCGCGAATCCCGAATAGTCCACCTGAATTTCTTCGTTGAAATCGACGAACATGTTTGCCCCGGCGGTCACGGTAAACGACTGCGCGCTGGTGGGCGTGATGAATTCCTTCAGCGGAACGAAAACGACGGTGACGACAGCGGCCCGGCCGATCAATTCGCTGTCGCCCCATGCGGGGCTGGAAGCTCTCTTATCGGATGCTCTCCGCGGGGCTTTCACCCGCGGCTACATGCTTGCGCCACTTCGTGGCTGGCCAACAACCAATGACACTGAGCGCTCACTCCCACCCTAAAGCGTACACCACTTCGCGGCTTGCTTTTCGTGAGACGAATGGCGTGTTGAGGGCTCACGGTTCAATGATGCCACCGTCGAGCAGCCATTGCCTGAAGCACGAACTGCAAAAGTGTATCCAGGATCACGAAATCCTATACAGCGCCCCGCGGCTGATGATTTTGTCTGCGTACGGTGGAACCGATAGCGCACGTGTGATCCAATAATCGCTGTTTCTCCATTTCCGGACAGAAAAGGGTGGAGAACCTCCTGCTGGATTGTGCACAATAGCAGCCAGGACGTCGCTCACCGATACGGAAAACGGCGAATGACACCGGGTGAAGGAGTGCGGCCGCATCCGAGCGCAAATCCAAGAGGAATAAAGAAACAATGGTCCGTTCCCTGCCATGTCCCCCCACAAAAACAGCCGCCGCCCCAAATCGGCGCGCCCTATCGCACTCCGGGCGGCGCCTGGACACCTAGGGGACGACGTGTGAATGCCCCCCAGCCAGGCGGCGAACTTCCCTTGGAGCAGTACCGCGAGTATCTCGCCCTGCTGGCACATTTGCAGTTGGATTCACGCCTCAGGGACAAACTCGATGCGTCGGATATCGTGCAGCAAACGCTCCTCGAAGCCCACCAGGCTCGGGGCCAGCTTCGGGGCCGCGGCGAGGCCGAGCTGGCGGGTTGGTTGCGGAAGATCCTCGCGCACAACCTTTCCGACGCCTTGCGGGCGTTCCGCCGAGGAAAGCGCGATGTCGCACGGGAACGCTCGCTGCAGCAGGCCGTCGACCAGTCGTCGGCGCGGATCGAGGCCTGGATCGCCGCGGACCAGTCGTCTCCGAGTCACCAGGCGGAGAGGCAGGAGGAGAGCGTTCGTCTGGCCAATGCACTCGCCCAGCTGCCCGCAGCCCAGCGCGAGGCCCTGGTGATGCAGTACTGGCAGCAATACACGCTGGCGGAGATCGGCGAGCGGCTCGGCCGTAGCCCTGCGGCAGTTGCAGGACTTTTAAAACGCGGACTGAAACAACTTCGCGTCCTGATGCAGCACCGGGATTGAATCATGAGCGACGAATCCGCAGGCCCCTCCGAAAGGGAACAACGCCTTGACGAGATCTTGGCTGCCTATCTTCAGGGGGCCGAGGCGCGAGGGTGCCCAGGCAAAGAAGAACTTCTCGCGCGGCATCCCGAGTTTGCCGCCGATCTGGAGGAATTCTTCGCGGATCAAGATCATTTCGAACAGGCGGCGCGGCGACTTGAAATTCCCGCGGCAGAACCTTCCCGGTCAAGAAAATCCACTGGATCAGCGAGTCATGGGACGGCCGAGGAGCCGACCATGGCGGCCGAGCAATCCGTCCCTTCCCGTCCGCGGCCGGGGACTGAGCTGCGCTATTTTGGCGACTACGAGTTGCTGGACGAGATCGCCCATGGCGGCATGGGAGTCGTCTACAAGGCACGGCAGGTCAGCCTGCACCGTACGGTAGCCGTCAAAATGATCCTGGCCCAACGGTTGGCAAAGGAAGCCGACGTCCGCCGCTTTCGGGCCGAAGCTGAGGCAGCGGCCAATCTGCAGCATCCCAACATCGTTTCGATCTACGAAGTGGGCGATCACCAGGGGCAGCAATACTTCTCGATGGAGTATGTCGAGGGCCGCACTCTATCGGAACTCGTGCGTGCCTCGCCCCTGCCCGCGCCAAAGGCCGCCCGGTATGTGCGGCAGATCGCCGAAGCCGTTCAGTATGCACACGATCAGGGCACACTGCATCGCGACTTGAAGCCCTCCAACGTGTTGATCGACACGCACGACAACGTGCGGATTACGGACTTCGGCCTTGCAAAGCGCGTGGAGGGCCAGTCGGAACTGACCGCCACGGGCGATCTGCTTGGCACTCCCAGCTACATGCCTCCGGAACAGGCGGAAGGGCGCCGTGTGCGAGTGGGACCAACCAGCGATGTGTACGCGATGGGGGCGGTTCTGTACGAACTGGTTACGGGCCGGGCTCCGTTTCGGTCCGAGACGCCCATGGAAACGCTTCTCCAGGTGCTGCACGCCGAACCGGTCTCGCCGCGCCTGCTGAACCCGACGGTTCCGCGCGACGTGGAGACGATCTGCCTTAAATGCCTCGAGAAAGAACCGCGCCGTCGTTACGGCTCGGCCCAGGAGCTGGCCGATGAACTGGGACGTTTCCTGCGCGGCGAGCCGATTCACGCGCGGCCTGTTAACGCGGCGGAACGGCTGTGGCGCTGGTGCCGCCGCAATCCGGCCGTGGCGAGCCTGAGCGGCGCCGCGATGCTGTTGCTCGTGCTGGTCGCCATCGTGGCCACCGCCGGTTACGTGCGGACGTCTCAAGCGCTCGATCGGGAAGCGATAGCACGACAAGAAGCTGAGACGGCCTGGCAAGAGGAAGCCGAACAGCGTGCCGAAGCAGAGCGTCAGCGCCGCCTGGCGATCAAACTACAACGCCTGGCCGAAGAGCGATTCTATACTTCGCAGATGAGCCTGGCCTGGCAGGCATGGGAGGCGGGCCACGGAGGCAGGGCCCTGGAACTACTCGAAGGACTTCGCCCCCAACCCGGCCAGCCGGACATCCGCAGCTTTGGATGGCACTACCTGATGCAGCAATGCCGCAGGGACCGACTCACGTTTCGCGGACATGCCCAATGGGTCAACAGCGTGGCCTTCTCGCCAGATGGCAAACTGGTGGCGACGGCCGACGAAAGCGGCACGGTCAAACTGTGGGATGCCGCCAACGGTGCCGAGCGATTCACGCTCGACGGCCACTCGACCGTCGTGGAGTCCGTTGCGTTTTCTCCGGACGGCACCACTCTGGCGACAGGCAGCTACGACAGGACGGTAAAACTATGGCACGTGGCGACCGGACGCGAGATGGCCACCATGAAGGGGCATGCCGCGGCGGTCAATGATGTGGCGTTTTCTCCCGATGGGAAACTCTTGGCTTCGGCAAGTCACGACCGGACGGTCAGGTTATGGGATGTCGTCACTTGCCAACCGAGAGCGATGCTGCGCGGTCACTCCGATAAAGTCTACTGCGTGACATTCTCTCCCGATGGCGGCCTTCTGGCCTCAAGCGGCAGGGATCGAACCGTGCGGCTGTGGGACGTCGCGACGGGTCGCGCACGGGCCACATTGACGGGGCACGGAGATGCGGTCGGTTCGGTGGCCTTTTCCCCTGATGGAAATCTGTTGGCTTCGGGCAGCGACGACAGCATGATCAAGCTATGGGACGCTCGAACGCACGAGGAGCGCACGACTCTTCAAAAACATTCCGGATGGGTGGAAAGCCTGGCCTTCTCGCCGGATAGTACCATCTTGGCCTCATCCAGTACCGACGACACGGTGCAGTTGTGGGACGTGGCGACGCACGCCGAATTGGGCACTTTGAGGGGACATCGCAATGAAGTCTCCTGCGTGGTCTTTTCACCCGACGGCGAGACACTCGCGACAGCCAGCCGCGACGCGACGGTGAAACTATGGGAGCTGGCCTCGGCGCTGCCGTCAAACGTGCTCAAGGGGCACGGCGAAGTTGTCCATGCCGTGGCCTTTTCCCCTGACGGAGCCACACTGGCGTCGGCCGGGCGCGATGGAACCGTCAAGCTATGGGACGTCGCGTCGAGGCAGTTGCGGGGATCCATTGAGGCGCATGCGGGGGGAGTAGAGGGCGTGGATTTTTCGCCGGACGGCAAGACACTGGCCACGGGAGGCAAGGACAGCAAAATCAAACTTTGGAATCCGACCACGCTCGCGCAGCAGGCCACGCTGACACCGACCGGGGGTTGGATCCACGACGTCAAGTTCTCGCCGGACGGCGGCACACTGGCTTTTTCTCAATGGGACTGGACAACGTTGTGGGACGTGGATTTGGCCCGAGCCCGTGCCGTCCTGGCGGAAGGCGTCCCGGGCGATACGGCCGGCGAAAGTCTCGCCATTTCGCCCGACGGCCGGATCGTGGCTACGGAAGGCGACAACGGTTCGGAGCCTACGGCCAAAGTTGTCACACTTTGGGACGTGGCAACGGGCCAGGAGTTGGCCGCGCTCAACGCCGGCGGGCAGGTCTGCGCCGTGGCGATCTCGCCGGACAGCAAGACGCTGGCTGTGGGGACGCAACCCGGAGACGTTCAGCTCTGGGATCTGACGAGACGGCAGGTCCTTCGTACTCTCAAGAGTCATGCGAACGCGGTTTGGTCCGTGGCGTTCTCTCCCGACGGTCGATTGTTGGCGTCGGGGAGCGATGACACAACGGTCAAGCTTTGGGATGTGCGTTCGGGTCACGAACAAGCCAGCCTGAAAGGACATGTCTCGAGAATAGGTTGCCTGGCGTTTTCGTCCGACAGCACCATTCTGGCGTCCGCCGGCGACGACCAAACGATTCGCATGTGGAACCTGAGTGTCGATGCCGAGACCGAACACGAATCGCCCACGGATCGTTCAACAGCGCTCGCACGAAATAATCCTGAAGATCATCCCCGCGCGCTCCACACGCGTGCGCGAATCAGCCATGGCAGAGGCGAACCTGCCGAGGCTGACAGGCTGTATCGTGCTGCCCTGGCGGCATTCCGCCAGCAACAGACAGGCGCCCATCCCGACCTGGCCCTGTGCCTGTACGACCTGGGGCGCTTGCAGCGCGCTGAAGGCGAAACGGCACAGGCAGCCCAATCGCTCCGCGAGGCGGTGACGGTTTGGACACGGCTCGCCGCACAGTCGCCCGACGACATCGGCATCTGGTTGGAAACCGGCCGGGCCTGCGAATTGCTCGGCCAAGTCACTCAAGACCGTGATCCGTTGAGCGACGCCGCCCACGCCTACCGGCGGGCACTTGCGCTCAGTCGCAAACGGAGCCCCGAGTCCTTTTCGGTAACTCCTTATCGCGAGTTCGCCTCAACGTTGACGTCGCAGGGAAGGCCAGCCGAGGCCGAAAGCCTCTTGCAGGATGCGGTCGCGTTCTGGGAGACGCTTGAGACCAGCATTTCCGAAGCACCGCGCTACCGCGATCCGCTTGCCAAAGCACTATCTACGCTGGCCGACACGCTGCTGAAGCGGCAGAAACACGCCGAGGCAGCCAAAGTGGCCATGGAGCTGCCGCGCAAATGCCCCAACGTGGCGGCCGTCCGGCTCCGCGCATTGGCCTACTTAACGCAATGCATCCAGCTCGCGGAAAACGACACGTCCTTGTCGGAGGCCGATCGCGAAGCCGTCGTGGAAGCTTATCGGCAGCAAACCCGGACGCATCCGTTCGCACGCACGTCAGCAAGCGCGTCGGCGAACCGATTCGATTCGCTGTCTCGGCGCGTCAAGGCGGAACAGGCGCGAGCGGAACTGATCGGCAAGCCGGGCTTTCCACTGGAAGTCGATGCCTGGGTGAATGGATCTCCACTTCCCGCCGAGCAACTGAGCGGCAAAGTCGTGCTGCTGGACTTCTGGGCGGTCTGGTGTGGCCCGTGTGTCGCCACGTTTCCGCACTTGCGGGATTGGCATGCAAAATACGAAGAGGACGGGCTCGTCATCATCGGGCTAACGAAGTATTACCGCTATGGGTGGGATTCCGAAAAGGAAAAACCGAAACGGATTGAAGGAATTTCAAGCGAGGAGGAACAGGAGGCGCTGGCCCGGTTCGCGCAGCATCACGAGTTGACGCATCCAATCGGAATCATGCCCGCCGACAGCACGTTGTCTCAGCAGTACCATGTTACCGGCATCCCACAGGCGGTGTTGATCGATCGCCAGGGAAAGATCCGCTTGATCCGGGTCGGCAGTGGCCAACAAATCGCTCAAGACATCGAACGGACCATGACGCAGTTGTTGGCCGAGCCCCAGGAAGCATTACCTTCCGAGGCATCCTCGGTCAATGACGGGCCAAAAACTGTGCCCTGACCGTGCGACGTTGCCGGGCACCGTCTTCATCCCCCGGCCTTGCCGGAGGACCGCGATCCCCATCGCTTTGTTTCTTCACCTGCAACAGGTTTTCGAAACGAACACATCGTGGGGGGACCGCCAACCCCGATCGGTTCGTTTCTTCAACCGCGGGCAGCGCCCCGCACGAAGCCCCTTTACACGTTGTCTCGCTGCATGTCGGCCTGCGGCGTTGACCGCCGGCGATCGTCCACCGTCTCCACGGCCTGCACCGCCAGCGAAAGCAGGTACTCCAACGGACAGGGACACTGCGACGTGGGCTGGTTCGCACAGTGCGCGCACACATCGTCATGTAAGCGGTTCATGTAGGGCTCGATCAAGTCGCTCTTGCCGGCGTGAACGAAGGCCACAATATCCGGAAGATGCAGTTCGATCCCGCAGCGTTTTCCCAGGGGCTCGCAGGGAGGGCCACCCTCGGGA
>CAZNKT010000012.1:71402-73579 GCA_964573605.1 uncultured Pirellulales bacterium | reverse complement strand
GCTGCACCAGCAGATCTACCGCGTTCCCACGGATCGCTTCGCGCGGGCGCGCGACGAACTGGTGGAATTGCTGGGCGTCCGCGATCTGCTGAGCCAGCCCGTGCGTGAACTATCCCTCGGCGAACGCATGAAAATGGAGTTGATCGCTGCGCTGCTGCATTCTCCCGAGGTGCTGTTTCTGGACGAACCGACGATCGGCCTGGACGTGATCGCCCAGCACAGCATCCAGAAATTCCTCAAGCACTATCAGGAACATCGCCAGACCACGATTTTGCTGACCAGCCATTACATGAAAGACGTGGCCGCGCTCTGCCGCCGGGTGGTTGTCATCACGCACGGCCGGATCCTGTACGATGGCTCGCTGAGCGGAATCATTGATCGCTTCAGCAGCTACAAGATTTTGACGCTGCAGTTCGCGCAAGAGCCGATCCCCACCGATTTTGCGGCGTATGGAGACGTGCTGGAAATTGAGCCCCCGCGTGTCAAGCTGCGGGTGGACCGGGGAGTCATTTCCCGAGTTCTTTCGTCTGTCCTGGCGCAGCACGCTCTGGAAGACGTCAGCGTGGAAGATCCGCCCCTCGAGGAAGTGATTGCCGAGCTTTTCTCCTCGAGTCACGACGGTGTTCTACAGCCGGCGGCGGTGAGGTAGCCGGCGATGCAGGCACGCGCACTGATCTGGTGGACAATTCTCAGAACCTGCATCGAGGAACGCCTTGTCTACCGCGGCGACTTCGCGCTGGGGACGCTGATGCGGTTTCTGCCCATCGTCACGCAAATTTTTTTGTGGACTGCCATTTTCGCGGCCGCCGGCACGGACCAAATCGTCGGATATTCCCTGAACAACTTCGTGGCGTACTATCTGTTGACGATGGTCAGCCGAGCGCTTTCGAGCATGCCCGGCCTGGCGTCGGGCATCGCGCGTCAAATTCGCGACGGAGAGATCAAAAAGTTTTTGATCCAGCCCATCGACATGATCGGATTTTTGCTGCTGGGTCGCATGGCTCACAAGCTGGTGTACTATGCCGTCGCCCTGGGACCATTCGCGCTGGTCTTTTTCCTGTGCCGCAGCTATTTTCCCGGTTGGCCCGAACCTCGCGTGATGGCCGCGTACATCTGCTCGCTGGCCATGGCTTTCCTGCTCGGTTTTTTCCTGGAAGCGACCATCGGAATGATCTCGTTCTGGATTCTGGAAGTGAGCTCTCTGCTGTTCGTCTACATGCTTTTTAACTTCTTCTTCTCGGGGCATATGTTTCCTCTGGACATGCTCCCCGCACCCTGGAGCACCCTGGTCCAGATGACGCCGTTTCAGTACCTGGCCTATTTCCCGGCCGCAGTTTTTTTGGGCAAGATTCGAGGCGAAGCGCTGGTGTTGGGTCTATGCGTGCAGTTATTCTGGGTCCTGCTTTTTTTGGGCGTGTCGCGGCTGGCCTTTCATCGCGGCGTGCGCCGGTACAGCGGGTACGGTGGATGATTGAGTTGGACCGCCAGCGAACGCACGTGATGCACACCGGGTCATGACCACGCACCGACCCTCTTATTGGCGAGTGTTCCTTACGTTTGCCCGCAACAGTCTGGTGCGGGACATGACGTTTCGTTCCAACTTTCTCATCGAAGCCGTTTCGTCCCTGTCCTGGATCATCATGAACCTCGGGTTCTATATCCTCATCTTCCGCTACACGCCGATGATCGGCAGCGGCACGGGATGGGGCAAGTTTGAATTTTTCGTGTTCATCGCCACAACGATGATGATCAACAGTCTGGTCCAGGCCTTCTTCATGCCCAACGCGGATGAATTCAGTGAATTGATTCGCACGGGAAGTCTCGATTTTGCCCTGCTCAAGCCGATCGACACGCAGTTTCTGGTGTCGCTTCACCGCGTGAACTGGTCGTCCCTGTCGAATTTCGCCTTTGCGATCCTGCTGATGATCTATTCGCTCGGCCGCTTGTCCTACTCGCCCGGTCTCGTACAGATCGTGTTGTTCGGAATGTACGTGGCTTGCGGAGTGGCGGTGATGTACAGCTTGCTGATCAGCCTTTCGGCCACGAGTATCTGGCTGGGACGCAATCAAACGCTATACAATTTTTGGTTTTACATCACGAACTTCTCGCGGTATCCCATGGAGATTTACCGCGGGAATCTGGCGGGCGACATCCTCTGCGGCGTATTTACTTTCATC
>CAZNKT010000012.1:0-71392 GCA_964573605.1 uncultured Pirellulales bacterium | reverse complement strand
TTCGCTGTTCTGGCCACGCTGGGCAGCCTGGCCGCGTCACGCTGGATCTTTCAACGGGCGCTCGGATCCTACCGCAGTGCGAGTAGTTGATCGGGCGGCCAAAGCGCGATTCGCCAGACGGGCCCGCGGCGCATCTTTTCCGCGCGCACGGATTGCTATACAGTGGTCTTATGAAACTGGCCTTCAGTTCCAATGCCTACCTGAATTTCTCCATCGAAGCCACAATTGAAAACATTGCGGCGCTCGGATACCAGGGCATCGAAATCCTGGCCGACGTTCCCCATGCATGGCCTGCCGGGTTGCTCGAGGAACGAAAGCAGTCGATCCGGGACGCGCTGGCATGCCATGGGCTGGAGATTTCCAACGTCAACGCGTTCATGATGAACGCGGTCGGCGACCCCCGGCAGCCGTATTGGCATCCGGGATGGACGGATCCGGATCCGCATTATCGCGCGATCCGCCGCGAACACACGCTGCGGGCACTTCAACTGGCCGCGGACATCCAGGCGCCGCACATCACGACCGAGCCGGGAGGATTACTGACAGAGGGCCAGACGTGGAAACATGCCGCGAAGATCTTTCGCGACGAATTGATGCCATGCATCGAACGGGCCGAGTGCCTCAACGTACCGATTCTCATTGAACCGGAACCGGAGCTGTTGATCGAGCGATTTGAACAATATCTCGAATTCGTGGAAGGCATCGGATCGCCGCTGCTGGGGCTGAACTTCGACATCGGCCACGCATTTTGCGTCGGGCAGGATCCTCAAGACTGGATCGAACGGATGCAGGCGTTTACGAGGCACTACCATTTTGAGGACATCGCGCCGACGCGCGTCCACAAACACTTGATCCCGGGACACGGGGCCATCGATTTCGAAGCCACGTTGTCCGCCATCACTCGTACGGCGTACGACGGATGGATCACCGTGGAGCTGTATCCCTATATTGAGAATCCCGACGGCGCCGCCGAGGAAGCACTGATGTATCTGACTCGTGCCATGAAGAAGCTCGGGATTCCGTGCGATGGCACCGCAGCGTAACGCAACGTCCGGTACGCCGGGCAACCGACTCCGTGCTGTCGGGCGTCAGCGAGTGCGGGCCTTCGCGGAACTGCTGCGCGTGCCCAACGTGTTCTCGGCGGTGGCCGACATCGTGATGGGGTTCCTGTTTACCCATCCGCGCGTCCCGCTTTTCGAGCTGTCCTCCGACGCGGCAGGTGCCGTGAGCGGACTGATCGCCGTGTCCTGCTCGTTGTACCTGGCGGGGATGGTGCTTAATGACGTGTTTGATCGTGCCGTGGATGCGCGCGAACGCCCTTCGCGTCCCATCCCGTCCGGACGCGTCTCCATCACCACCGCCCGCCGACTGGGGTTCGCGCTGCTTGGTCTGGGGATGGGCATGGCGTGGGGATTGTCGATGGTCTTCGCGGCGTCAACGGCGGGCGTTATCGCAACCATCCTCGCGGCATGCGTGCTGGCATACGACGGATTAGCAAAGAACACTCTCGCCGGTCCGCTGCTTATGGGCGGCTGCCGATTCATGAACGTGATGCTCGGTATGAGCCTGTCAGGGCAGGCCGTCCAGGCCGACAGTCTGCTCGTGGCGGCGGGCATTGGAGTTTATGTGGCGGGCATTTCCTGGCTGGCGCGTACCGAAGCGAATCCCTCGGCCCGGTCACCTCTGGTTTTGGGCACCGCGATGCTGGTTGGCGGACTGGCGATCCTGAGCTGCATTCCTTTATTGCGCGCCGTTGTCGTAACGCCTCGCCGATGGGCGGCCTTCTGGTCGATCCTGGCCCTCCTTGTCACCTGGCGTTGCGTGCCCGCCATTGCCCGCCCCTCGGCTCAAACCGTTCAAGCGGCCGTCCGCAGCGCCATCCAGTCGCTGATTATTCTGGACGCGGCAGTCACCTTCGCCGCGCAAGGGGCGTCCTGGGGCGTCGCGGTCTTGTGCTTGTTGTTTCCCGCTTTCCTGCTTGGTCAATGGATTTACTCCACATGAAACGCCCGCTGATTCTGTTGTCGATCCCCGCGCTGCGCGAAAAGGACCTGCCGCAGATGCCCCGATTGCATGGCCTGGCGGAGGTCGGCAGCGCTGCGCCGCTCGTACCGGCCTTTCCGGCGGTCACCTGTCCCGTGCAGGCTACGATGACCACCGGCAAACGACCTTCGCAGCATGGGGTTGTGGGAAACGGCTTCTTCTGGCGCGACAAAGCCCGTGTCGAAATGTGGACCGCCTGGAATGACTGCATTCTGTGTCCCCAAGTCTGGGACCTGCTGCACGAGCGAGATGCCGGCATCACGTCCGCCGTGTGGTTCGCGATGCACAGCAAAGGGTGCGGCGCGGACTACGTCTGCACGCCCGCCCCCATTCACAATCCCGATGGAAGCGAATCGTTGTGGTGTTACACCAAGCCGGAATCGCTCTATGGCAGTCTGCGGGATCGGTTGGGTGATTTTCCGCTGCAGCATTTCTGGGGGCCCATGGCAGGGATGGCATCCAGCAGATGGATCGTTGACTCGGCCCTGCACGCGGCGGAAACGTATCGACCGGACTTCTTTATGATCTACGTGCCCCACTTGGATTACGCGGCGCAAAAAAAGGGGCCCGACAGCGCGGAAGCGGTCCAGGCCGCCGCGGATTTGAACGAAGAACTCGCGCGATTGATCGACGGCTTGCCGGCGGCCTACGAATCGGATCCCGTCTGGCTCGTGGCCAGCGAGTACGCGATGCGCGAAGTCCAACACGTGGCGCTGCCCAATCGGCGATTGCGCGAGGCCGGGTTATTGGCTGTCCGGCACAGCGACGATGGTGAATACATGGACGTGGCTGCAAGTCGTGCATGGGCGATGGCAGACCATCAGTTTTCGCATGTGTTTGTCCGCGACTCCGCGGACGTACCCCAGGCGGCGGCAACGTTGCGAGATCTGCCGGGGATCGCCAGCGTACTGGACGACGCGGAACAAGCGCGGTACGGCATTGACCATCCGCGCTCCGGCGAATTGATCCTTGTATCCGATCCCATCAGCTGGCAAGCGTACTACTGGTGGTTGGACGACGCGCAGGCCCCCGGCTTCGCCCGCACGGTCGACATCCACCAAAAACCCGGTTACGATCCGGTCGAACTTTTCTGGGATCCGGCAACCCGCGGTGTTCCGCTGGATCCGACGTTGGTCAGGGGATCTCACGGTGTGCCGGTCGATCAAGGCGACGGCCGCGGCATACTGATCGCATCGGAGAGCGCGATGGTGCCGGATCAAGGTCCGCAGGGCATGACCGATGCCGACATCGCAAGAATCGTGCTGGAGTACTTTGGCTGAACAACGCCCATTGGCGAAACGCCTTCGCACGGTCACCCGGCCTCTTGTTCAAAACGGCGCTGCCAATGGCCCCAGGGCGACCGACGGAAGCCCGGCGAACGGGCCGTTGGAAGCGAGCTCTGGGGTTCATTTTCCGCGCCCCAGCCAATAGATCCAACTCGGGGGAAACGTCTGCCCGGACGGCCGTCCACCCATTACAATGGCATCACACTCCCGCCGTTTGTCGTATCGGTGGTCGGCCGGTCGCGTCATCGGCGCGCGTCGTTGTCGATCCTGACGAGGCGGAAAAATACAGATCCCATCAGAGGACATCGCCATGACCGATGAAGATTGTTCCTCCCGACGCGAGTTCCTTCGTGCCGTGACCATAGCGTCCGCGGCCGCTCCATGGGCCGGTGCCGTCGCCGTGCGCGCCAGCGACAAGTCCGGCACAAAGACACCTCGCGTGGGAAAGGGAAAACACACCTACGAAGTCCAGCACCAGTGGGGCGACCTTCCCAAACACGTCCAGTGGGGCAACACGCACGGAGTGACGATTGATGCGGATGGGTTGATCTATATCAAACATCGCACGCTGACCGACGCACCGATGGACTCGATAGTTGTTTTCGATGCGGACGGCCGGTTTGTACGTTCGTTTGGCAAAGAGTTCCATAACGGAGGGCACGGAATTGATATCCGTCGGGAGGGTGGAGTCGAGTACCTGTACCTGTCCGATATCCACAATCGGCGCGTCGTGAAGACGGACTTGTTGGGCGAGCACGTGTGGGAGAAGAGCTACCCTGACGAGCCTGGCGTGTACAGCGACCTGTCGCAATTCAGGCCAACGAACGTAGCCTTCGCGCCCGATGGCGGATTTTATGTCGCCGACGGCTACGGTTCGCATTTCATTCATCAGTACGACTCCGATGCGCGGTGGATCCGCACCTGGGGCGGACAGGGCAAGGAGCCCGGCAAAATGCAAACCCCCCACGGTTTGTGGCTCGACAACCGACCCGGCCGGGAACCCTCACTGGTGGTCGCCGATCGCGCGAACGCGCGACTCCAGTATTTCACGCTCGATGGTGAGCATTCCGGTTTTGTGCAGGAGTTGAGTTTCCCCGCCGACATCGACATCCAGGGCGACGTTCTGCTGTGTCCGGACCTGCACGCGCGCGTCACCCTGTTCGACCGGGACAATCGTGTTATCGACCATCTGGGTTACGACCCGGACTGGACACGCCGCGTGCTGGCGGACAACCTGGCGATGCGAAATCACCCCGAATTGTGGCAACCGGGACGCTTCGTGCATCCCCATGACGCGTGTTTCGACAGGGACGGCAACATCTTTGTCGTGGAATGGGTGCCCACGGGCCGTGTCAGCAAATTGGTGCCTGTCGCATGAACCGATTCGCACAGGGGCTGCTGGGGTTTGGGCTGTTCGTCTGGTCGCTGCTGGGGATCGGTTCGCCACGGGCCGCCGCCGAGGAAGTGGCGGCTTCGCTACGCGTTTCGGAGCCGTACGTGGTGGAGCAGATAGCCGCACCGCCGCTGGTCGAACGGCCGATGCTGGCCAGCTTTGACAACCAAGGCCGGCTCTATGTCGCCGACTCGGCGGGTGTGAATCTCCGCGGTGATGAGCTGTTGAAGGATCCGCCTCACGTGATCCGCGTGTTGCAGGACACCAACGGCGACGGGCGATTTGACTCGAGCCACGTCTTCGCGGACCGGCTGGTATTTCCCCAGGGAATCTTGTGGCACGACGACTGTGTGTACGTCGCCTCGCCGCCCAGCTTCTGGCGGCTGAAGGACACCGATGGCGACGATCGGGCCGACGTGCGAGAAGAACTCGTGACCGGTTTCGCCAATACGGGCGTGGCGGACGACCTGCATGGAGGAAGCTTGGGCCCGGATGGCCGCATCTACTGGTGCGCCGGACGTTTTCCTCACGCCATCCGCCGCCCGGGTGGTCCGCTGCTGCACGAAGGAAGAAACCCGTTCATCCTCCGCTGTCGCCCCGACGGTTCCGATCTGGAACTGGTGTGCGGCGCCCAAGGTAACGCCGTGGGTGTCGCGTTTTCGCCCGCCGGAGATTTCTTTTCAAGCGGTACCTTTTTGGCATCCGACACAATGGGACCTGGTCTGCGCGATGCCATTCTGCATTGCGTCGACGGCGGCGCCTATCCCGTGCGAGGGCAGGTCGTCAGCGAACATCGTTTCACCGGTCCACTACTCCCGCCACTGACGCATCTGGGCGTCGCGGCATCGGCGGACATCATGTTCCATCGCAGTCGCGTGCCCGGCGAACCGTACCATCTGTATTCAGCGCTGTTCAACATGCACAAAATCGTGCGGCACGTGCTCACCAGGCAGGGCGCCACCTTTCAATGCACCAACGTTGATTTCCTCACGTCAAACCACGCGGATTTCCATCCGACCGACGTGCTCGAAGATGCCGACGGCAGCCTGCTGGTGGTAGACACCGGGGGATGGTTTCGCATTGGATGCCCCACGTCGCAAGTGGCCAAGCCGCAGGTATTGGGATCGATCTACCGCGTTCGGCGCCGCAACGCTCCGGCGATTGATGATCCCCGAGGGCTGTCGATCGATTGGCAGCAGGCAAGCCCCCACGAATTGTCCGCATGGTTGGGAGACGCCCGGTTCGCGGTGGCCGACCGCGCCATCGATGAACTGGCCCGTCGGGGAGACTCGTCCGTCGATGCCGTCACCGAAGTGCTGCGTTTGGCAGCTTCCCCGGCATCGCGCGTGGCCGCCGTGTGGACGCTGTGCCGGATTGGCAGCCCGGCGACACGGTCGCCGATAGGTGATGCCTTGCTCGATTCCGATCCGACGGTCCGGCAGGCGGCGGCTCGGGCAATCGGTCTGTCTCGCGACGCCGGTGCGCACGAAAGGCTCGCAGACATTGTTGCCGGCGATGCCCCGGCCGTGCGGCGTGAAGCCGCCACGGCGCTGGGCAGAATAGGATGCCGGGTGGCGGCCCGGCCGTTGCTCGAAACGCTGGACGACACCATGGACCGCTTCCTGGAGCACGCCGTTCTGTACGCGTTGATACGGATCAATGATCGAGAGCCCGTCCTGCGCGGCCTTGATTCGCCCCACCCGGCCGTGGTCCGCGGCGCGCTGGTCGTGCTGGATCAAATGGAAAGCGGCGACTTGGCGCCGGAGCAGGTACTGCCGTTGCTGAATCATCCCCACGTCGGCGTGCGGAAGACCGCCCAGTGGGTCATTGGCCATCGAGCCGCGTGGGGCCGGAAGATGGTGCCGGTCTTGCAGCAGATGATCGCCGATCGGCAACGCTCGCCGAACGACAACCAGCAACTCCGAACCCAACTTGCCGTATTCTGCGCGGAACCAGCCGTCCAGGAGATGTTGGCCGGTGCCCTGATGTCCACGGAGACCGCGGCGGACACTTGCCGGCTGGTGCTCGAAGCCGCCATGCAGTCGCGGATCAGACATTTGCCCCTGGCCTGGCGGGCGCCGCTGCAGACATGCTTGGGCGACGGCACAGACGATGTGACGCGCCAGGCGGCCGCCTTGATACGAAAGCTGCGGCCCGAGACGCCTCGTATCCTGGAACGTATCGACCCTCAGATTGATTTTGGTCCCACGAGCGATTCCTTCGCGGGCACGGGTCCCAACGACTATTTCGGTGTTCGATGGACCGGCATTCTACGTGTCCCGAGGGACGCCGATTATCGGTTTTTCCTCGATTCCGACGATGGATCGTGGTTGTGCATCGACGGGCGCATGGTCGTGGACCACGGTGGCAGGCACGGCCTGTCGGAGAAATCGGGCACCATCAAGCTTTCCCGAGGTGACCATCAGTTGAGCGTGGAGTTCTTTGACCACCGCGACGAGGCGGCCTGCCGTCTTTCATGGGAAGTGGACGGAAAGAAACAGACGGTGCCACCCACCGTCTTGTTTCACCTGCCGGGCGGCCCCGCTGGCGGCGACCAGGAGGTACAGCCGGGATTGCAAGCTTGTTACGTGCAATTGACCGGCCGAGCGGACACGTTTCCAGACCTCTCCGCGGGCGTGTTTGATCCGTGGCTGCTTGAGACGGCGAGAGATCCCGCCCGAAACATGGCAGTGCGCGTCGAAGCGCTGCTCGCGCTCACGCCCGGCGCTTACCCGTGCGACGACGATCTGTTTGAACTACTGCTGTCCGGACTGGGAAGCGACCAACCCGTGCTGCTCAGAACACGGGCTGCTGAAGCGTTGTCCCATTTGAATTTGGACCCGCCGCAGCTGCAAGAACTTTCGCGACATGTGCGAACGAGCCCCACGCTGGTCCTGCAAAAACTGTTACTTGTCTTCCAGGATCGGTCCGAGCCGGCAATCGGCAAGGCGCTCGTGGACGCCCTGACAGGTTCGTCCAGTCTGGCAAGCCTGACAGCCGGAAAACTCGACAATGTTCTCGCCAGCTATCCGCCGGAAGTGATACAGTCCGCCGGGCCGCTGTACGAACAATTGCATCAGCAGTCACAAGGTCAGCTCGCCCGACTGGAGCGCATCCTCGACTGGCGCAGTGACCGCGACGCGCTGCGTGGCCGGGACATCTTCTTTGGCAAGAAGGCCCTGTGCGGAACCTGCCATGCGGTAGGTACCGAGGGTGGCCGCGTGGGCCCGGACCTGACGGCGATTGCCCGAATCAGGACCGAGCGGGATTTGCTGGAGGCCGTGCTGCTGCCCAACGCCAGTTTTGCTCGTGGTTATGAGCCGTACACGATTGTGACGTCGGACGGCCTCGTGCACACCGGCATCATGGAAACCGAAACGGCTGAAGAACTGGTGATCCGCATGGACGCCACGAATCGAATTGTGCTCGACCGCGGGGAAATCGACACCGTCGTTCCGGCCACGACGTCGATCATGCCCAAAGGGCTGGACGTTCAGCTCGCGGACCGAGAGCTGGCGAACCTGATGGCATACTTGTTGACACTTAAATAGCGGATTTGCAACTTGATTCGAAGGGAGCAAGAAATGATGGGCGCTGTCGCTCGCGGTTATCTGGTTTTGGCGTTGATCGCCGGGTGCCTGGCATTAGGATTCACCCGGGAGGCACAGGCCGAAGAGCCTCAGGTCGCTCACATGGTCTATTTTTCGTTACATGATTCTTCTCCCGAAGCGAAGCGGAAGCTCGTCGACGCCTGTAAGAAATACCTCGACGACCACGAAGGAACGGTCTATTTTTCCGTGGGCGTGTTGGCCGAGGACCTGGCACGCGAGGTCAACGACCGCGACTTCGACGTAAGCTTGAACCTGGTTTTTCGAAACAAGGCCGCGCATGATCGATATCAGGACCATCCGCGTCACCTGAAGTTCATCGCGGAAAACAAGGACGTATGGAAGAGCGTGCGCGTGTTTGACTCGTATTTGTCGAGCGACTGATTGGCCGCAAGCGAGGATGACGCATTGGCCGCCCGGCGCACCGCTTGCCGATTTCAATTCCTCGACGCAGGTGCCGCTGCTGGCGACGGGTCGATTCGAGGAGTATCAAGAGCGAGATGGCACACGTTCGCACATATCGTATCGTGGCAGCGATCGCCGCCGCGCTGTGGCCCGCGTTCAACGTCGCGGCCAATGCCCATCACGCCACACGGCCTCCGAACATTGTGCTTATCTTCATCGACGACATGGGCTATGGCGACATCGGTCCCTTCGGGGCGGAAGGATATGCGACGCCCCACCTGGACTGGATGGCCCGTGAAGGGATGACGTTCACGGACTTCGAAGTGTCGGCCGCGGTGTGTTCCGCATCTCGGGTAGCGCTGCTCACCGGATGTTATCACCGGCGGGTTGGGATTGCAGGCGCGCTGGGACCGCAGGCCGAACATGGACTCCACGAGGCCGAAGTGACGCTGGCTGAAATCTGCAAACAAAAGGGATTTGCCACGGCGTGTTTCGGCAAATGGCACCTCGGCCACCATCCCAAGTTCCTGCCGCTGAATCACGGATTTGATGAATATTTTGGCCTGCCGTATTCCAATGATATGTGGCCGTTGCACCCGGCCCTCGTGAATCTGCCGGCCGACGCGAGCCGACGCAAGCGAGGCTATCCCGAGCTTCCCTTGATCGACGGTCGGCGGGTCGTCGATCCTCGGGTCACGGCCGAAACACAGGCCCAATTGACGACGATGTACACCGAGAGGGCCGTCGACTTCATCGAACGGAACCACGACCGGCCCTTCTTCCTGTACGTGCCGCATACGATGGTGCACGTACCGTTGTTCGTATCCGAGAAGTTCCGGGGAAAGAGTTCTCGTGGACTATTCGGAGACGTGGTCATGGAACTGGACTGGTCCGTGGGCCAGATCCTGGACGCTCTCAAACGGTACAAGATCGACGAGGACACTCTCGTCATATTCACGTCGGACAATGGCCCGTGGCTCAGCTACGGCGACCACGCCGGTACTGCCGGGCTGCTGCGGGAAGGGAAGGGCACGTCGTTCGAAGGAGGATGTCGCGAGCCGACGGTCATGTGGTGGCCGAACAAAATCCCCGCCGGGACGACGTGCGACGAGCTTGCTTCGTCGATCGATCTGCTTCCCACGGTGGCGGCCATCGTCGGCGCTACGCTGCCCGAGCACTCGATCGACGGCAAGGACATCCGGCCGCTGATGTTCGGCACGCGGGACGCGCGGTCTCCGCACGACGTGTTCTACTACTATTACGCCGGCGGCCAATTGCAGGCGGTACGTGACCGTCGCTGGAAACTGCACTTTCCGCATGGCTACCGGACGCTGGCAGGGCGCGAGGGCGGCACGGGCGGCGTCCCGGTCGAATACTCTCAGGCGGAAATCAGGCCCGCCTTGTACGATCTGAAAAACGACGTGGGAGAAAAGTCAAATGTTGCGAAACAATTTCCTGACGTCGTCGAGCGGCTTCATGGTCTGGCGGAAGCAGCCCGCCGCGACCTGGGAGACACGTTGACCGGCCACGACGGGACCGGCAGAAGGCCCCCGGGCCGGCTGGAGCCCGGCGACGCACGGCTGCAATGGTAACGCCGCCGGGGCGGGGCATCGATTGCCTGATTGGAGTGCAGCAAGTACAAAGAAAATGGAGAGTCGGCAGTTTTCCTGTCAAGCGTTTTGTACTTGATTCACTTTTTCGCATGGCGTCCTCTCAGGCTATCGCTCCGCCAATCGAACGCGTCACCGGCCAGTCGGCGGCGACCGCCGCCTCGCCGGGCGCGCGTGGTTGGATGGTTTCACCCTGGTTCGACGCCTTATTCTTCGCCAATCTGCTGTGGCCGTTGGCATTTCTGCCGTGGTACGTTTCGTCCGACGGGACGGCGTATATCGAATTCTGGCAGGTCCACTTTCTGGCGTCACCGCACCGCTGGTTGACCCTGGTGCTGGTGTCTGCCGATCCGGACCGCCGCGCCGGGCGGACGTGGGTCTTTATATTCATTGCGCTGGCGATTGCCGCGGTCTTGATGGGAGTGCAGTTCGCCACAGGGTCGTTGGCCGCCCTGGGGCTGGCCTACCACACTTGGAACGGCTGGCATTTCGCGTCGCAGCATTCCGGTATCCTGCGCATCTACTCGCTCAAGTCCGGTGGGGGCCATCGCGGCCTGGAGACCTACGCCCTGCGACCGTTCATCTTGTACGCAGCGGTGCGGCTGATTCCCGGGTTCGACCAGCTATTGCGTTATTTTTATCTGGACGTGCATGCGGTCGATCTGACGATGCTGCTGATCCCGCTGGCGATGCTGGCCGTTGAACTCAGCCGCGGCGTGGCGATTCGTTTACCCAAGTTGATGTATCTGGCCAGCGTCTGCTTTCTCTACTCGTCGCTGATTCTAGCCGCTCATTACGACCACAAGACATTGATTATCGCCCTGGTCGCCGCTGCGACCGTTTTTCACGCCACGGAGTATTTTGCGATCGTGTCGCACTATGCCTGGCGACGTCGCCAACAGGGCACGGCATGCGCTTTTCAAACCATGGCCCGGCACTGGACGTTGGTTCTTGCCTGGTTTCTCGTTTCCTGCGGTGTGATCTTCAGTACGGCGGACCGATTGTTCGTCACAACATGGTATGCCGTCAACCTCTGGGCGTCCTTTCTGCACTTTGCCTATGACGGATTGATCTGGAGACTTCGCGCGCCTGCTACGGCCAAAGTGCTGGAAGCCGGAGGAGGGGACCAGGTGAGCGGCGCGTAGCCTGCATTGAGCGAAGTAGGCTCGGCATGAAATCGGAACACGTACACGCAATTTGCGTCGGTTGCGCGGCAGTCGCCTCCGCGGGCGCTCTGCTGCTGGTCATCGATCCCGGACGTCTGGTGCTCGAATTGGCTGCATCCCCGTTCGGATGGAATCGGGTGATCGTCATCCAGGTGCTGGCGACGCTTCCGCTGGCGTGGTTTACAGCCGCCATCCTTGCCTCGCTGTTGCCGCGCGTGGTCGCGGGCGGGACGACGGGGGCATGGATCGCCTGCGGACTGGCATTGGCGGCGGCGACGGTCCTGTGGGGCGCGTCGGTAGGAACCGCGCTCGACGGACGTTCGGCCGGTTTCGCAGCACGTCTTGTCGTCCGTTCGTGCTGGCCGCTCGTGCTTCAGATCCCGTGGTGTGTGGCCGGTCACGCGCAGGCTCCCATCGATTCGATGCGAAGGATGCGCGGTGGGTCGAAGACCGTACTCGTGCTGTTGGCGTTGTTTCTGGGCGTGGCCGCCCCGGCCACGTATCTGGATCGCTTGATGGGGCGGCAAACGGCGGAAGCCGCGGAAATGATGCGCAGTTCGCGCATTGACCGTTCGGTGAGTACCTTGACGTGGCTGGCCGACATTGGCAGCCAAAGGCTCGTCGAATTCTCCGATCCGTCCACGGCGACGGCCGCCCGACTTTCGCCCGTGGAGGCCCGCGTTTTGCTCAGCCGGACCGTGGCGCGGTTGGCCAACCGCATCCGCAGCCTCGAGAACGGACCCCTGAACCAAGACGAACGCATGGAATTGGCAAGTCATTTCGCCAGCATCGGTCAAGCCGATAAGGCCTGCGAAATTCTGGAACCAGTCGCCTCGGAAAGCATGCGCGCCGCGATGTTGATGGCGAAGTGCCTGCAGGAGGACCAGCACTGGGAACAAAGCACCGAATGGCTGCACACGGCGCTGTCGCTGGCACAAGAGGAGTCCCCACCTGATACCGTCAACGAGAAAGTGCTGGTTGAATTGCAGGCGGAGGCGTATGATCTGCTGGCGTACAATGCGCGCGAATTACAGAACTACGAACGCGCCGAGCAGTACTACCACGAAGCCTTGTCCAGGCTGCCGTCGAAGAAAGGGCATTTTCACGCGCAGCTCGGTAAACACTACAAGCTCGGCGGACGTTCCTTTAAGGCGGCCCAGCACCAACGAACGGCGCACGAAATCGCGCCTGACATCTATTCGGCCCCCGACGCCGTGTTCCTCGCCGCCGGGCTGCTGGTATCCGTGTTTGTTTACGTCGCTGTCCAGGAATTCGTTCTGTCGCGTTAGGCGGACCCTGCTCAGCGTCCGGCTCGCCTGGCATTCTCCGAACGCTCGCTGCTCAAATCAGATTGAATTCCTTGAGCGTGGACACGAAACCGAGCATTAAAAAGTACAGTCCTGCCAGCACCAGACCCACGCGAATCGGCCACGCGGGGCGCAGCGGCCGAGGCAACAGCACGATGTTCAGCGCGAGCGTATGCCAGGCGCTGAATCCGAGCGCGAAGTTATATCCGATCGTGGCAATCTTAATGAGCGTCGTGGGGCGGTTGAGCCACAACATGGTTCCGCCCAGGCACGCGTAGCAGATCATCACGCCAAAATAAACACGCCCTATCTTCGTGGGATCGATTTTCCGGAGGCGTTGGCTGGCCGTCCAGAAAGTGTCGAGCCAACGCCGTACAAACCCATCGATCGTCGTGGCCGTGCTGGGGGCGAGCACGAGAAAGCCGCAGAAAAGGGTCAATCCCCACATCACGTTGCCCCACGCCGGTCCGTGCAGGATGTCCGATAATCCCGCGGCCGATGCCAGAACGCCCTCGGGAGGACTGGCGACCTGCTGGCCGACGGCTTCGGCCGTCATTGCCGCGGCATTCCATCGGTCCGCTTCCGTCCCCCGCCGCAAGAACTCGACAGACAGCATGCTCGGTAGCGCCAAGCCGACAAAACAGGCGGGAACCCATATGGCCAATTGGTCTCTCACGACATGGCGGTACCAGCGCCGCCACCGGGGGAGCGTGCGCGCGTTGACCTCAAACACAGCACCTACGTGCGACAGCGTGATGCCGCGACCTCCCACGATACTGGGAATGGCCCCCACTTGGCGGCCCATTCCCCATCCCTGGTCGCGCGTGTAGTTGCTGATGGGCGTGTTGGTCAGGCCGCCATTTCCCGCGATGGCTGCCAGCGCGGCAATAAATGCAATCAACGTGAAGTCGACGTCGGGCAACCGGCCGTGCACCAACAAGGTGACAAAAACGTTTTCCACGTTCACGCCATCTTGAGTGCCGTCGCCATCGATGTCGACGAAGCGGACGGGTCTTCCTGCTGCGTCCTTGGGCCATGCATCGGCACGACCGTCGCCATCCGTGTCGACCGTGGGGGCGCGGTGAGGTTCCACGACGTCCAGGTGGCCGTCGCCGTCCCAATCTTCGCCCGGATCAAGGATGGCGTTGCCGTTCCGGTCTTCTCCGCTGATAACGGGCAGTGATCCGAATTTGAAGAAGCCGCTGGTGATTTCCCACCACGTTGCCGGCTTGGAGTACAGCGTCCCGAGCACGAGCAGGAAGCCGACCACCAGCACCAGCTTGACGGACATCACCGCCCGCAGGGAATTGTACACCTTGCCGCCCACCAGTAGCGGCACCATTGCCAGCGACAGGATGAGCGTGGCGACGATCTTGTTCATCCACCAGTGCGCAGCGACTTCCTCCGGTCGAGGCATTTCTCCGCCCAGCAGAAGGATCATTACGGGCGTGGCGGCGTTGGCCGCCAGGTACGGAAACAGTGATCCGAAATCGAGCAGAACGTAGACGAGCAGCCAGAACTTGGGCCCCGGCAGGGTGCGAAACTTTCCGGTAAATATCGGCTCCCCGCAGTAGAGCGTGTATCGGCTGATTTCAATGTTGTAGAGACCCTGCGCGAGGATACTGATCGTGGCCAGCCACAGCAGCGCCCCGCCGTACTTGGCGGTTACCAGCGGCCCCAACAGCCATTCGCCACCGCCGATGGCCGCCGATCCCGCGACGAGTCCGGGCCCGAGAAGCGCATACCAATTCTTGCGCGTGAACGTGGGAGCGTCGACCAGATTGCCGGTGTTCCAGCGTGGCATCCGCTGGGAACCGGGATGCGGTGCAACAGAGTCCGAACGGCGTGACGACGCGCTCGACCCGCCAGCGTCGAATTGCTTGAAAACCCCGTCAGAGCCCGTAGACATGGCCCCATGATGCGAAACGCGTCGTGGCGGGTCAAGACATACCGCGCGGTTATCTTTGCTGCGAGCGGGCCGCGGAACGGCGGGAACGGGCCTCCGCCATATTCGAGGGAGCAATGTATACGGCCGGATCGTCGATGATCCACGGAGTGGACCAACGTCCCGCATCCTGGTTCGCGACATTGAAGATGACATTGTCGAGCCGCCGGCAACGAAAACCGTAGCAGCAGTAGGACCCCAAATGGTTTTCTTCCGTCAAGGCGTCGACGCCTTCGCCCGCGTAGTAGTGAATATAGCCGTCCGCAGAAAACGCCATCCCCAGTGTCCACCAGCCTGTTCGATTAACGATGGGACCGCGAACATCGCGGCCCGATTCGTCGGCCCGCAAGATCCAACGCGCGCGGCCTGATTCGTCTGGGCGGTGCCTGCCGTCGTAGTGAACGAATATCCCAGGCCAGTATTCCTCCTGCTTCCGTCCGCGGGCCTTGACGCCCTTGACGTCCGCGCGCAGCGCAAACGAGGTGCCTCGACGCTGTTCCCATTGCTCCCACGGAGGCAAGAAGACGCGCACCACGACGCTCGGCTGCCGCGATGCCGGCAGGTATCCGCCGAGCCGGGGCTGGATCCGCATCAAAAGATCGTCCTGGTTGCGTTGCCGGCTCGTGCGAGAGGGCAGACCCGTATACCGCGACTGCATCAGCAACGCGCCGACGCTTCCGTCCAGCCCGCCGGGGGGAGTCGGTATGCGACGGACCACGTCTGGCTGCCCCCGTTTCGCACTTTCCGACCAACGCCCGTTCCCCGAACCACCTCCCGGCTGTCGGATCCTCTTGTCGATGTTGTAGCTGCTCTTGGGCGCGTGGTAGCGGTAAGACCAATCCGGTTCTTCGAAGTCGTCGCCCACGTTCTGGACGTGTTGTCCGCTGCCGGGCACCAACGCAGCCGCGCACCACACCGGCGGCCACAGCATGGCCAGGCCACACGTCGTTGCGCCCCGCAGGCTCGTTCGCCCATGCCGCCACGACGGCACGTGCCTGAATGCTTTCACGATCCACATCGCCCTTGTTCCTCCATCCTGCTTATCGGACAGGACAACGCCGACAGATGAGACTCGCGCGAGAGAGAAGCGGGGCCGACATCGTTGCGCCGCCATGCCAGCAGTCACGCTTCGGAGGCTTCTGACGCAATCCAGCTACGCGCGTACGCTGCGCGGATGGAAGTTAAAATGGCGACTCTGGCCAAAGAATTTCAACGGGTTGTCGTACACGACAGTGCGGATGACTTCCTCCGCGTGCCCGCGACGACGCATGGCAAGAATAAAATCCGGAACGGCCGTCGGTTTGGACGGCCCCCAGTCGCCTGCGGAATTCACCATCAGCCGCTCGGGTCCATACACTTCGATCATGTCCACCGCTCGATCCGGCGTGCACTTGGTGACCGGGTATAAGGTCATGCCCGCCCAGAAGCCCGCTTCCAGCACGGGGCGAATGGTATGTTCCTCCACATGATCCACCAGGACGCGACTCCTTTCAATGCGGCTGTCCGCGCACAGGACATCCAAAATCATGCGGGTTCCCTGGTATTTGTCTTCGAGATGGGGGGTGTGAATCAAAATCTGCTCGTTTGTCTTGAGCGCCAGCTCCACATGTTCCTGAAAGACCGTCATCTCGTTGCGCGTGTTCTTGTTCAGACCGATTTCGCCGATCCCCAGGACCCCCGGTTTGTCGAGGTAGTCCGGGATGATCGACATGACTTCGCGAGACAGGCTGACGTTCTCGGCTTCCTTGGCGTTCATACAGAGCCAAGTGAAGTGTTGGATGCCGTAGCCGGCGGCCCGCTTCGATTCGAATTCGGTAAGTTGGAAGAAATAGTCCCGGAAGCCTTCCACAGTACGGCGGTCGTATCCCGCCCAAAACGCGGGCTCGCTGACCGCGACACATCCCATCCTGGCCAGCGTCTCGTAGTCGTCCGTTGTGCGAGAAACCATGTGAATGTGTGGATCAATGTAGTTCATGGCCGGTATCCCGTCGTGGATGGGGCGCTTCAGAGTGTTTGCGCAGCGCCCGAGATGGCGTTGCCTGCCGTATTAAAGAGCCGATGAGAAACGTTCCTGCCACTGGGGGTCATAAGGCAGGCTGAACAACAATTGAATGCGTTCGGTCCGGGCGGTCCGCTCGGAGGCGAGCGTTTCCAGCGACTCGCGTATCTGTTCCCATCGGGGGTCGTCCACGGCCTGCGGCCCGGCACGTTCCACGCGGTCCAGCGCAGCACCCAGCTCCAAGAGTCTTGCCCGTATCCTCAGCATCTCTTGGTCAAGAACTTCCCGCGCATCCCCTGAAATCGGCATGATTGAACGTCTCCGTCGCACCTGTGGACCCACTGCGACCATTGTGGACGGTTACCGGGGAAATGCAAGCGACACAAGGACTTTCGGAGACCGTGGAAGACCCTAGCGATTGAGGAGCTTGAAGGTTCTCCGAAAGATCAAGCACTTAGGTTGGAGATGACGCCCGCCGACCACCGATGGGGACGAAGAGTAGGAATCCCCTGACACGATCGGATCGAGCCAGCCGTGAGCAAAGGCCTCAATACAACGTTCCAGTTCCTTGCGGACACCAAGAACGAAGCTGCGGTCCGCGTCTTGATACCGGCACTTGACTCTCCGGACCCGACGATCGAAGAAGGGGCCTTGCGGGCTTTGCTCAAACGGCGCAGTCCCGCCGGTCAACGGGAGATTCTGGGCCGGCTCCACAACATCAGTGACCGGTGGAAGGAAATTCTCGGCGAGGGCCGTGGCCGGCTTTCCGTTGCCATTCGAGACGCCGTCCTCGGAACGGATCCACAAATGTTCGCCAACGCGTGTCAGGCAGCCCTGTGGTTCACCGAATATGATCTCACGGCCGCCCTGATCAATGTGGGCGAAGACAGCAGCCACCCCCACGCGGCGCAAGCCGCAGAAACGGTCCTGGAACTCTCGGAACGGCTGTACATCGAGCTGACTTCGCCCCGCGATTACCGTGAGCGAAGGGACCCGCAACTCGTGCGGCGGCACGTGATCACAAGCCTGGAGAATTCAGTCAAGCGGTACACGACGCACAAATGCGACCGGATCGTGGAAGCGTTTCTGGTGCTGGCCAAGCGTGACAATGCAGTGCTGCGGAAGATCTTGCAGGATCCACACGACGGGAGCTACCGTGCGGTCCTCGATGCGCTGACCCGCAGCGATCGGCCGGCCGTATTGCATCTCCTGCTGACGTTTCTTGACGACGCGCATGCTCCGTCGGCAGCCATCTCCATTCTTGCCCACCGTGGCGACGCGTGGTTTATCGACCATTTGCTGAAGCATTTGGGCGCTTCACCATCGGACACGGCGCGACAGAATATCAAACGTTTGACACAGTTCGCGTGGTTGAAGAACGATCCCGAGTTTTTGAACACGCTCGACGACGATGCCCAGGGCGTCCTGGTGCGCATGGTACTCTGGTCGGGCATGAAGCGGCTCGAGGCGTTCGAGACGGTCCGGGCAGTCATGAAACATGGAAAATGCGGCGGACGACGCTCGGCGTGTGAAGCGCTGGCTGATTTCAGCGGCGCGGACGCCAACAACCTGGTGGAAGAGGCGTTGGGCGACGACGACCCGATGGTACAGGCGGCGGCGTTGGTACAGATCCGGCAGCGAGGGATTCCCAATGCCATGACCCGGCTGATCCAAATGGTGGAAAGTCCTGATGAGGAGGTGCGAGACGCGGCGCGAGGTCAACTTGAAGAGTTCTCGCTGGAACGATTTCTCTCGGCCTTCGACGCTCTTGACGACCAGGTGCGTCGCACCACCGGAGCGCTGGTTCTGAAGGTCGATCCCGGCGCGATTGCGGGGCTGGCCGAAGAGATGCAAAACCGCGCCCGATCGCGGCGTCTGCGGGCGCTGGCAGCCATTCAGGCCATGAATGCGGCCCGCCAGCTGGAGACTTCCATCCTGGAGCTGGTGCACGACGAAGATCACATGGTGCGAACGGAAGCCGCGCGGGCGCTGGGCGCTTGCGACACGGCGGTCGCTCGACAGGCTTTGGCCCAGGCGAGGGCCGACCGCAGCGTAGCCGTTCAAACCGCAGCCGAGCAGAGTCTGTTGCAACTGGACCACGGCCGCGCGCCGCTTGATCCGCCCACGGGAGTGACATGATGTCGGCTTTTTCGATGCCCTCTTCGCATGGGGTCTGGCACCTCCTGCGCCTGGCCGACGCCACGCGCTGGCGAAGCATGGGCAGTGGATTCCGCGGTTCCCGCGCCCGCTTCGACACGACCGATATTCTTACGGGCGTGTTGCTGGTAGCTGCCGTGGCGGCAGGAGTGTACCTGTTGTCGCGGCTCGTCTCGCGCCAGGAAGCCCATCGCCGGCATTACAGCCCGCGGTCGCTGTTTCGGAGCTTATGTCGAGCGCACGAGTTGGACCATCACAGTCGACGGCTGCTCGCAAGCCTGGTTCGAGGCCAGCGGCTTCGCCACCCCGCGCGGATGTTCGTTGAGCCGCACCGTTTCGAGCCCGAAGCGGTCGGCCCGAAGTTGCGGCACCAGTTCGCGGAGATCCGCGCGCTGCGAGATCGTCTCTTTGCAACGGGTAAAGACGAAACAGCATCGCCCGAAAAAGGCCGGTGACCCGACGCGGATCCTTCTCGAGCCACGTCCGCCGGCATGGTGCGTCCTGACGTGCCGCGCCGTGCGTGGACGCGCGGCCTCTCGGAGTCCTCGGAGAAAGCGAAGAACCGGGGGCGAGCGCGCCGTGGCTGATGGATTCCCCAATCAGCCGGAACGCGCTAGCGTCCGGTTTGTGCGACGCTTTCAGTCACCGTGGACGAGCGCCCTTCGGCTGAGGAATGATCCGGGTTAGGGCGTGCCGCTGCGGGGATACCGTGGTCGGAGCGACTCCTGCTCCGACCGTGGCGTATTGAGCTGCAATCCGGGCTGCCGCTGCCGGAAGAAGTCCTCCGGCCGGGCTGAGGGTCCCAAACGAACCGTCCGGTGCCCAGGCTGCCATCCCATGCGGTCCAGAAACTCGTGGACCGATATCTGCTCAACACCCAGATTCTGCGCGTCCTTGACCATCGACGAGTAGGCCTCCCACCGCGGCGGCTTTCCGGGCAGGGCCGCACCTCCGGAGTTTTCGCCGGTCTCGGTCGGCGGATCGCCGACGACGAGGAAGCGCGTGTTGACCGTGATTTCGCCCTTCACTTGACCGTCGTCACCGATCTCCGCGTCGATGACTCCCCCGTTCAACTGAATGAGCTCTCGCACCTGCTGATGGTCGTCGCGATCATCGCCGTCGATGTCGATAAAACCGGCCAAGGCAAAGCTCGTTCGCCGACCGCGCTGCCACACGGGCGAATAGACCTTGTCGCCGGCCGTGATGGGATCGGATACCTCGTCGCTCAACACGGTAGCTTCTGCCAGGTGGGCGCCAAGCAACCGCGTCACTTCCACCTTGGCCTTGATCGGGGTCGTCAACGCATTGTTCGCTTCAATATCGTAAACGCTGAACGTCACCTGCAGCGGCAGCCCGTCCGCCCGGCCCAGATTGATCCACACGGTGCGTGATCCCTGATTGACCCGCTCGATCCGGCCGTCGGGCACATCAAAACTGCCCTTGGTCAGTTCGCGTACCTGCGTAGCGATCTTATTATTGACCGCTTCCATTTGCCTGATCTGGTTGTCCACTTCCTTTATCTTTGCCTCGCGAGCGGCAATTTCCGTCTGCATTTTGTCTTCTGTGCTGCGCAGCCGCGTGGCGAGTTCTTCTTTTTCTTTCGTAATTCGTTCGCGCTCGCTTTGAAACTTCCTTCGCTCCTGCTCGGCGTCCTGCTTGCTCTCATCAAGTTCGTGCTGAAATGCAGCGAGTTGCTTTTCGAGGTTAGTTTTTTGCGTCTGCCACTGCTCGTTCAACTCCCGGGCGCGTTCAATGGCATCCTTTTCCCGCTGTTCGGTAAGTTCCTTCTCGTTCGCCAGCGATTCGACGAGGGGCCGGTAATACTTTCGATCGTCCGCCAGACTCTTGGCGTAATCCTCAAGGTCTTTCTTGAACGCCGCCTCGACGGCATCCAGTTGGTCCTCGGGCGTCATGCCGATCATTTCCTTGTATCGATCGCGCTGGGCTATCACGTCCCGCATCTCGGTTTGGAGTTTCTGCTTGTCGGATACGAGCTGAGCGTTCTCCTTGCGTTGATCGCCATATTGTTTGAAGCCGACATAGGTCAGCACCAGCGTCAGCACGAAACCGATCGCGAAGCATATGGCCGCAATGTGGGCACCTTGATTTTCCCGACTTGCCATCATTCTGTTCCTTATCGCGTGGCGCGGCGACCGCCGTGGATTCGGGCGCTTTGGATCTGGGCGGTAACAAGATGGGATTGCCGTTACTCGGACGTGTCGACCGGGAGCGGGGCATTTGACGAGCACGAAAGGCAGCGAGGCGCCGCTGCCACCGCGGATCTTTTCGTAACCATTTCAGGGAAAAGAACCTCCACTGATTCTAAGTCCGGAGCCCTGTTATGTCAACGTGCGGCATGGAGTCCGGCTGCGCGCCACATGGCCTCTGAATGCGGACATCCGAACATGCTATAGTAGCGACTCGCCGCTCCTTTTCGCTTCGCCCAACGGTGTCCCCTACGTGTGCCGGACAGGACGCCGTGGCCGGCGGCCGGTTACGACTTGTCCGCACGAACATCAGCCGCTCGCCCGGAGTCTTCCGGATCATGTCCCGCCGTCAACAACAGCGATCGCTGCCGCTCCATTCCGACCGTGCGGCAGTGCCCGATGACGCAGTGCCCGATGACGCAGTGCCCGATGACGCAGTGCCCGATGACGAAGACCGATCGATGATGAACGTGCCGCCACACACGGATGACCCTGCGCCCATCCACGGTTGTTCGGTGTACGTCATCGACGCACACTCACTGATCTTCCAGGTGTTCCACGCGCTGCCCGAGATGACGAGTCCGCACGGGGAGCCCGTGGCGGCGGCGTATGGGTTCACGCGCGACGTGTTGCAGCTGCTCGAAACAGGAAATCCCGACTACCTGTTCTGCGCTTTTGATTACCCGGGGACGACGTTTCGACACGAGTTCTACGAACCTTACAAGGCGGACCGGGAAGCGATGCCCGACGCGTTGTCGGTTCAGTTGCCCAAAATCCGAACGCTGCTGGAAGCCTTGGCGGTCCCGGTGCTGGAGTGCCAAGGATTCGAGGCCGATGACGTCTTGGCAACCATGGCACGCTTGTGCGACCAGCAGCTGGCCTCGTGTTATCTCGTTACCAGCGACAAGGATTGCCGGCAACTGATTACCGACAGGGTATCTCTTTTCAACCTCCGCAAGAACGAAGTATTCAATGCGGAATCGTTGCGGCGCGAATGGAACATCCGTCCGGACCAGGTCGTCGATTTTCAGGCGCTGGTGGGAGATCCCGTGGACAACATCCCGGGAGTGCCTCTGATCGGCCCGAAGATCGCGTCGCAGCTGCTGCAGACCTATGGCACGCTGGATTCGGTCCTGCGTCACGCGGCGGAAATCAAGGGGGCCAAGCGGAGCAAAAACCTTCAGGACAGCCGTGACCAGGCGCTGGTCAGCCAGAAACTGGCCCGGCTGTCGGACGACGTGCCCTTGCACGTGGATTGGGACGCCGGACGAGTGGGGGACTTCCAGGTCGCCCGCCTCGTCGAACTCTTCGGTGAACTGGGTTTTCACAGCTTCATGGACCGGTTGCGCAAGCTGGGAGCCGACCAGCCCGCTCCGCAGTGGAGAGCCACGTACGAAGTGGTCGACACGGATGCCAAACTCGACGCGCTGGTCGAGCGCCTTGCCTCGCAGCGCCGGCTGTCCATCGACACGGAAACGACGCATCTCTCACCGCGGTGGGCCCGGCTGGTAGGCATATCGCTGGCGTGGCGCGAAGCGGAAGCGTATTACCTGCCGGTAGCCGGCCCACCCGGCGACGCGTGTCTGGACGAACAGAAGACACTCGATCGACTGCGACCGATCCTGGAGGACCCGGCCGTCGAAAAAGTCGGGCAGAATTTAAAATACGACGCCGTCGTGCTGCGCAACGCCGGAGTCCGTCTGGCCGGAATGCAGTTTGACACGATGGTCGCCAGTTATCTGCTCGATGCCGGCGAGAGAAACCACAATCTGGATCAGCTTTCCGAACGTTATCTGAACCATCGTCCGATTGCCATCACGGAATTGATTGGACGAGGAAAACAGCAGAAACGTATGGACGAGGTGCCCGTGGCCCGGGTCGGTCCTTACGCCGCGGAAGACGCCGATATTCCGCTGCGGCTGTATCCCATGCTCGAGCACCGTCTCGAAACCGCCGATATGGCGCCGTTGTTTCGCGATGTAGAAATGCCGCTTGTGGACGTGCTGGCCAATATGGAATACGACGGTGTCTGTGTGGACACCGAACGCCTCGGCGATTTGAGCGCACAATTCGGAGCGCGGCTCGACACGCTGGAAGCCGAAATCTACGCACTCGCTGGGCGAAAACTCAACATTGCCTCCACGCGACAGTTGGCCGACGTGCTTTTCGGCGAACTCCAGCTACCCGTTCTGAAACGCACCAAGAG
Organism: uncultured Pirellulales bacterium; assembly: GCA_964573605.1. Taxonomy (GTDB): domain Bacteria; phylum Planctomycetota; class Planctomycetia; order Pirellulales; family JBBDJB01; genus CAZNKT01. The sequence goes on along the minus strand of CAZNKT010000012.1, from coordinate 48,060 downwards.
CGGGCCAAGCACCGATGCCGATGTTCTGCAACAGCTGGCAGCGCTGCACGAACTTCCGCAGCGGATCCTGCAGTTTCGACAGTTTGCCAAGCTGAAGAATACCTACGTGGACGCACTGCCCAAGCTCGTGCACCCGGAAACGGGCCGCCTCCACGCTTCCTTTCATCAAGTCGTAGCAGCTACGGGACGACTCAGTTCAAGCGATCCCAATCTTCAAAATATTCCAGTCCGCACCGACGCTGGCCGGCAAATCCGTTCGGCATTCGTCACCCGAGACGCCGGCTGGCGGCTGGTGGCTGCCGACTATTCCCAAATTGAGCTGCGGGTGTTGGCGCATTTTTCGTTTGACGACGAACTGTGTCGCGCATTCCACGCCGGTGAAGACATTCACACTCGGGTTGCCGCGGAAGTTTTCGGAGTGCCCATCGACGACGTCACTCCCGCTATGCGGCGACGGGCCAAGGCCGTGAATTTTGGGATTGTCTACGGACAGAGTGCCTTCGGGCTGGCAAAGTCTCTGGGTATTGAACGGGAACAGGCTGCGGCGTTTATCGAAAGTTATTTCGCCCGCTATCCAGGCGTGGAGGCGTTTCTGTACTCGACGCTCGACGCCTGCCGGCACGATGGGCACGTCAAGACATTACTGGGACGCAAACGCTCCATCCGCGGCGTACGCGATTCCATCAAGGGCGGGCTGAATCTGGCGGAACGGACCGCAGTCAACACCGTCATTCAGGGATCGGCTGCCGACTTGATCAAGCTTGCCATGCTGGCTATCTACCGTGGCATAAGGCAACGAGGTTGGCGGGCGGCCATGGTGCTGCAAATCCACGACGAATTGATCTTCGAGGTTCCCCGCGAGGAGATCGACGAACTGACCCGTCTGGTGAGGCGGGAGATGGCCGGCGTGGTCCCGTTGCGCGTGCCGCTGTCCGTGGATATCAAGTCAGGGGCCAACTGGGCGGAATGCGAGCCGATGGAAGAAGAAGACAAGCAAGACAAGTAGCTCCCGATACAAGCGGAACTCCGGTCTCGGGGCCACGCCGGAGGCCTCGGTTCCGAGTGCCGTCATTCATTTTTCTTTTTCTGTGGGCCAACGTTGCCGTCCATCATCCAGGTCATTTATTGCGCCCGTCGCGTCCGTCGGTGGCCGGCGGTTGCTCTATCGCCGTTGGCAGTATTCGTGTAGGATCCCGACAAGGGGCGTTGAGGTGCCGTCCCTTGTTGCGACACATTCCCGTTTTCGCGAGCACGGAGGGACTGGGTCGATCGGCCTGCAGCTCGTGCCGCCGGCGTACCGGCCATGTTGGTAATCGGGATCGTGGGGGGCATCGGAAGCGGCAAGACGCTTGTCGCGGAGGAGCTACAGCGGCTGGGAGCCAGTGTGTTGGATGCAGACCGCGTAGGCCACGCGGTGCTCGCCGAACCCGAGATCCGTCGTTCGCTGCACAACCGCTGGGGCGACCGGATCCTGCGACCCGACGGGCACATCGACCGCCGGAAAGTGGCTGAGATTGTCTTCGCACCGCCTCCGGACGGTCCATCCGAACTCGAATACCTGGAGCAGCACACGCACCCGCTGATCAGACAGCGTATCGAAGATCAGATCCGATGGCTCGCACGGCAAGGGCACCGGTTCGCGGTTCTGGACGCTCCCGTCATGATGAAAGCAGGCTGGGACGAGCGTTGCGACAAGATCGTATTTGTGGACGCTCCCCGCCCGGTACGCGTGGCCCGATGCCGTTCGCGGGGCTGGAGCGAACAGGAGTTCGAACGACGGGAAGCGGCACAGCAGTCGCTGGAGCTAAAGCGAAAGCGGGCCGATGTGGTTATCGACAACGCCGGAAGCCGAGAAACGACACAGCAGCAGGTACGACAATTCTGGTATACTGTCATGAAGTGAGCCGCGACGCGTGTCCGCCTGATATGCGAGCACGCAAGTGCCGCTCGGCACGGCTCAGAAATACAGTTCCCACAGTTGCACGAACCTCCGCGGAACGGTTATCCTAGATTGGCGGCGCACGTCGGCAGTGCGGTGCCTGCCCGCGAATCGGGTCGCAGGGTTTCTCCTGTCCGCGGAGCGTACGGAACCCAGTTCCGTATTCCGCCACATGCATTGACCCCTTCAGTTTCCAATTCCAGCGTTCTCATGCATCTCGCTTGTGCGTTCGGCGTCTCTGTCGCAAACCTGTTTGATCCAAGGAAGTCGGTACGGTGACGGCAGGCAGGTCCGAGGCTCATTCTCCCCAGCAAATCCGTGTAGCAACAATTCTTTTTTGACACCCTCCGCCGGCGTGTTCTGTGCGCCGACTTTAGCCACGTCAAGGAGCAACTCATCATGGCCAACACGCGAAGTCGAGGACCCGGTCGGGCGAGGCGGTACGGGTCGGGCGGCCGCTCTCATGGGCGAGGCGACGGACGAAACGGAAGCGGATCGCCGAACGAGAACCGCGAAGAGGAACCTCTGTCGCTGGCCGAAGAGATCGACAAGGTCTGCAATCAGGGCGACGACGCCAACGAACATTATGAAAAAATCAAGCAGTCCGATATTCACATCGCCGAACTGCAGAAAATGACGATGCCCGAACTCATTAAAGAGGCTCGTACCGAGAATCTTCAGGACGTTACCGGGATCAAGAAACAAGACCTTATCTTTCGCATCCTGAAAGAGCGCGTCAAGTTGAACGGGCTGATGTACGGCGAGGGAACACTGGAAATCCTTCCCGACGGTTTCGGGTTTTTGCGGAGCCCCGAGTATCATTACCTGTCCTGCCCGGACGACATTTATGTATCGCCCAGCCAGATCCGCCGTTTCGGGCTGCGGACCGGCGCAACGGTTTCCGGGACCATCCGTCCTCCCAAGGAAAACGAGCGCTATTTCGCCTTGCTGCGCGTGGAAGCCATCAATTATGAGGATCCCAACCTTTTGTCGCAGAAGGTCTTTTTCGACGACCTTACGCCGCTGCATCCGGCCACGCGCATTGTCCTGGAGATCGATCCGGACGAAGTCGCGATGCGCGTCGTGGACTTGATTGTGCCGATCGGTTTTGGGCAGCGGGGACTGATTGTCAGCCCGCCTCGCGCGGGCAAGACGATCCTGCTGCAGAAAATGGGCAAATCCGTCCTGAAGAACTATCCGGACGCCTACATCATCATGTTGCTGATTGACGAGCGTCCCGAAGAAGTGACCGACATGGAACGACAGGTCAAGGGAAAGAATTGCGAAGTTATCAGCTCCACCTTCGACGAACCGTCTTCGCGCCATGTGCAGGTTTCGGAAATGGTCATCGAGAAGGCCAAGCGGATGGTGGAATACGGTTACGACGTGGTGATCTTTCTCGATTCCATCACGCGCCTGGCGCGGGCGTGGAACGCCGAATGCCCGCATTCGGGCAAGATCCTGTCCGGCGGAATCGACGCCAACGCCTTGCAGAAGCCCAAGCGGTTCTTCGGTTCCGCCCGAAAAGTGGAGGAGGGCGGATCGCTGACCATCATCGCCACCGCGCTGGTCGAAACGGGCAGCCGCATGGACGAAGTGATTTTCGAGGAGTTCAAGGGCACGGGGAACAACGAAATCGTGCTGGACCGGCGGCTCGTGGACAAACGCATCTGGCCGGCCATCGACATCAATCGCAGCGGTACCCGCCGTGAAGAAATGCTGCTGGACCCTGAGGAGCACCGGCGCGTCTGTATGTTGCGCCGCGTTCTGAATGACATGAACGCCCCGGACGCCATGGAATTGCTGACGACACGGTTGGCCAAAACGCAGAGCAACGCGGAATTTTTGATGAATATGAAGGAGTAGCAGAAAGGGCGTGGGGCGTGGCACACATCTATCAGGGAGAAGCCCAAGTCTCGCCTTGTCGGTTTGCCATTGTGGTATCGCGTTTCAACGAACAGGTAACGACGCGATTGCTCGACGGCGCGCATGAAACGCTCGCCGCGCAGGGCGTCGCCGACCATCTGGTCGACGTGGCATGGGTGCCCGGAGCGTGGGAAATCCCCTTGGTGGCGGAAACGATGGCGGCAACCGGGAAGTACGCGGCCGTGCTCTGCCTGGGTGCCGTGATTCGGGGTGAAACATCGCACGACAAACAGATCAACCGGGCCGTCAGCCTGGGATTGAACGAAGTCTCTCTGCGGCACGGCATACCGGTCGGGTTCGGCGTGCTCACCTGCGAGAACCGCGAACAGGCGATGCAGCGGTCGGGGGGCAACCGCGGTAACAAGGGAGCCGACTGCGCGCTGGCGGCCATCGAAATGGTTTCGCTGCTCGGAAAATTGTCTTCAGGCGCCGACGAGCAGAGACTATGATGGTGCGTCGACGGCGCGTTGCAGCCGGGGGCCAAGCGGCCGGGTGGGCCGGCGCGACGCGCTGCCGGTGATCCAACCCGCCCGGTCCGCGGCACTCGATGACAGGTCCGACCCTCCACCGCGGCCGCCCGTTCCCGCCACGCGCGGCCTGCACGGCGAGCAGCCGCGCCGCACCGAACATTCTCACTCCCGTTGATCTTGAACCCGTGGGCGCGATACTTATGGCACGGCGTAGTCGAGCACGAGAAGTCGCACTGCAGATGCTCTTTCAGGACGATCTGAATCCGGCGGCCCATCCGGACCGGACAGATGAATTCCTGCAGGCGCGTTTGGCGGACGAGACACTTGTCGACTTCGCCCGCTCACTGATCCTGGGCGTTCGACGCAATCGCGATGAACTTGACGTGCTCTTGACACGCAACGCCACGAACTGGAGCCTGGCTCGGATGGCTGCCACCGATCGCAACGTCCTGCGGCTGGGCGCCTTCGAAATTATCTACACGGAAACGCCCGACCGCGTGGCCATTAACGAAGCTGTCGAACTGGCCAAACGCTACGGTTCGGCGAACTCCGCCTTGTTCGTCAACGGCGTTCTCGACTCGCTCCTGGAACGACAGCGCTGAGAGATCGACATGGCTCTGTTCGGCAAGAAAAAACAAATAGAATCCGGCCCCGCCCGTTCCGATCCGCAACAGGCAGCCGAAGAGCAGCCATCGCCGCCGGGCGGCCTGCTGTCAAAGTTCCGGCAAGGCCTCAATAAGACCGCCCAATTGCTCAAGACCGACGTCCGCGACCTGTTCAAGGCCGAGGGCCGGCTGGTCGACGAACAATACCTGGACGAACTTCTCGGAATCAACATCAAGACGGACATGGGTTACCAGGCCGCGTCGGAGATCGTCGAGCGGGTTCAGTCGGATTATCGCGGCCGCGTGATCACGACCGACGAAATCGTGGCCACCTGGAAAACGAAACTCCAGGAATTGATGGCCCAAGAAAACGAACCGATGTCCATGGCCGAGCACGGCACGACCGTCATTTTGATGTGCGGCGTCAATGGATCGGGCAAAACCACGTCCATTGCCAAACTCGCCCACCTGTTCGTCTCGCAGGGCAATTCCGTTCTGCTGGGCGCGGCGGACACGTTCCGTGCCGCGGCCGTCGAGCAATTGGAGATCTGGTCAAACCGGATCGGCGCCAGAATGGTGAAAGGGGAACCGGGGAGCAACCCGGCAAGCGTGGCGTACCGGGCCGTCGAAACGGCCCGCGACGAAGGCGTCGACATCTGCCTGGTGGACACGGCGGGTCGTCTGCAGACCCAGAAAAACCTGATGGCCGAACTGACGAAGATTCAGTCCACCGTACGGAAACTGATTCCCGAAGCGCCGCACGAAGTGCTGCTCGTCCTGGACGCCACCACGGGCCAGAACGGAATCAGCCAGGCGAACAGGTTCGTCGAGGCTGCCGGCTGCACCGGGATCGTGCTCGCCAAACTCGACGGAACCGCCAAAGGTGGTGTCGTGGTGGCCATCCGTCAACAGATCGGCCTGCCGGTTAAATTTGTCGGGGTCGGTGAACGGCCCGAGGACCTGGCTCGCTTCGATCCGCGGCAGTTCGTGGACGCCTTGTTCGACGATCTGGGCGTCGCCGTATCCTCGTGATGCGAGCTCTTCGCGCGGCACATGCCCATTGGGACGCCCCAGCCGCGCCCCACGCGTGCTGATTTCGATCCGCGGTGTGGTGGGCCGTTGTTACTTCCCGTACGACCGTCACGGCTTCACAGGTCCCGGACGACACAGCCGGCGCACGACATGTATTCGGCTTTTTCGTCTGATCTCGGGCCGTCGGCAGGACCGATTAGCAATGCTGATGCTGGGTAAGGAGCGCCACCAGGCGGAGCGCCCACACTCCCCGCCGCCACACCGTCACCCACCCGTACCCCATGCTCCGACGCGTGGGGTCCCACCCCAGTCTTATTGGAGAGTCGTCGCCATGACCGTCCGTTCCCTTGCATTGGCTGCAGCACTGTGTGGGTGTTTGCAATCGGCCACGGCGTTTGCAGAAAACACTCTGCTGGAACAACCCTATTCGGTAGCTCCCGCAGCGCTCAACTACCACAGCTATTACGCCCAAGAAGATCAGGCCGTATCGCCGAGCGACCAGCCGGCGCCCACTCCGGCCGCCGCGTCCAATGGAGAGTGCGATGCCTGCGACACGTACTGCGAGTCCTGCTGCGAAGACGACTGCGGCGGTTGCTTGCACTGCTGCGATCTGGGCGATCCCTGGTCGTTGTGGGATCACCTGCATCCATGCGGATCCGACATTCACGTCGGTGGTTGGTGGCAGTTCGGCTACTACAACAAGTCCAATGGACAGTTCAACGATATTCCCGACAAATTCAATCTGCAGCAGGGCTGGCTGTATATTGAAAAAGAGGTCGACACGGATGCCAATGACTGGGATTGGGGCGGCCGATTCGACGTTATCTACGGCACCGACGCACAAAAGACGCAGGCCTTCGGCAATAATCCCGGAAGTTGGGATTATCTAAACGGTTTTGACCACGGCTTCTACGGTTGGGCTCTCCCGCAAGCCTACCTCGATGTGGCGGCCGGCGATTGGAAACTCACGCTGGGACACTTCTACACGCTTATCGGTTATGAAGTCGTCCCCGCCCCCGACAACTTCTTCTACAGCCATTCCTTTACGTTCTTCAACAGCGAACCGTTCACCCACACAGGCGCCCTGGTGACCTACACGGCTGCCGAGGATACCGAAATCTACGCGGGATGGACTGCGGGCTGGGATACGGGTTTCGACCAGTTCGATGATGGCAGCAACTTCCTGGGTGGATTCAGCGTGCCGGTTGCCGACGATGTCTCGTTTGCCTACATCCTGACCGCCGGCGACTTTGGTTGGCGCGGTCAAGACGGGTACTCGCACAGCGTCTTGCTGGACTGGACGATCTCGGATAAGTGGGAGTATGTCTTCCAGAGTGATGTGCTGCGCGTGCACGGCACCGGCGCGGATACCATCGGTATCAACCAGTATCTTTTCTACACCATCAACGATTGTGTGCAGTTGGGTGGTCGCCTGGAGTGGTGGAAGGCCGATGAAGTGATAGGATTCGACGGCGGTGGCCGCGTGATGAATTTCACTCCCGGCACCAACTCCTACTACGAAGCTACGTTCGGCGTCAATATCAAGCCGCAAGCGAATCTCGTGATGCGACCAGAAATCCGCCATGAATGGTTCCCGTTCGCGGACGACACGGAGACCATCTTTGCTGTGGACTTGATCTCGCTGTGGTGAGTGCGATCGCGCTCCACAGCACCCGGTCAGCAATTGCGCCAGGCCGCCCTCGGGCGGCCTTTTTTTTTGTGAGTCGCAGCCACGTGTCCGCCTGACGTTCACACGTCAGGCCAGGATCGAGCCCCGCTGCCGGATGCCTAACAGCGCGTCGGCCCCTGCCAACCTATTAGGCACGCGGCGGCGGTGGCGGTGGGCACCACGACGCGGGACGTGCCTAATGTTTTTCTATAAACCGTTTGCACTCCCAAAGCTACACGCGGTGCGGACCCGTACGTTGCCGCGGCTTTCGCCGCGTGGCACGTCGCTTGCTAGTTAATGCCGCGTGGATCCTGTTCCCGCACCGTAGCCTGCTTCGGCCAGGCAGTCGGGGACACGCGCGTTTGGCGGAAAACCGTAAGCACTGGCCTTCGGGGCCGGTCGCTCGCGGTATGTCGTGACCGTATTCAGTAGCAGGCGGAGATGATTCCATGTTACGTTCGAAAACAGGGTCTTATTTGACAGCGCTGTCTATCGGCGCGGGGGCACTCGTGTTCGTCGGACTCTCCGCGGCCGTGTCTTTCGCGCAGGAAGAGACCGCCGAAGCGGTGGTCGAGATGTCGGCGGAGCAGGATCTGGCATTCACCATCAACACGCTCATGATGTTCATTTGCGCAGTCCTGGTTTTATTCATGCAGGCCGGTTTCGCGATGCTCGAAGCCGGACTCAACGCTGCCAAGAACACGGTGAACATTCTGGCCAAGAACGTGCTGGACCTGGCCGTTGGCGTGCTGTTGTTTTTGGCCGTGGGGTTTGGCCTGATGTATCCCGGAAGCGACTTTGCCGGCAAGGGGTTCGGATTTGGCGGTTCGGGCATCGGGGGCTTCAGTTATGCCGCTGCTGAATCCGTCGATGCGACGGCGGACTATGCACCCAGCGCCGATTTTCTGTTCCAAGTGGCGTTCGCCGCCACGGCCGCCACGATCGTGTCGGGGGCGGTAGCCGGCCGCATGAAATTTGGAGCCTATCTGGTCTACAGTGCCGTATTGACAGGCTTGGTTTATCCGATCAGTGGCATGTGGAAATGGGGTGGCGGCTGGCTCGACGCGCTGGGATTCCACGACTTTGCGGGATCGGTCGTCGTGCACGCCGTGGGCGGCTTCGCCGGATTGGCGGGCGCCATTGTTCTGGGCCCCCGCCTGGGAAGGTTCGTTAGTGGCAAGTCGATCCCCATGCCGGGCCACAACCTGGCACTCGCCTCACTCGGCGTGCTGATCCTGTGGGTAGGGTGGTACGGCTTCAATCCGGGAAGCCAGTTGACCTATGCCGGCGCCGCCAATGCCAACATCACGGCCTACATCGCCGTTACAACGACGGTGGCGGCAGCCGCCGGTGCCGTGGCAGCGATGGTCGTCGCCTGGACACTGTTCGGTAAGCCCGACCTGACCATGGCGCTCAACGGCACGCTGGCGGGGCTCGTCGGAATTACGGCCAACTGCGATCAAGTCAGCCTGGCGGCAGCGATGATCATTGGTGCCGTCGCGGGGGTGCTCGTGGTTTTGGGAGTCGTGCTGCTGGACAAGATGAGGATTGACGACCCGGTTGGCGCGTGGCCCGTTCACGGCCTGTGCGGGATCTGGGGGGGCATCGCCACGGGCCTGTTTGGTCAGGCGGAAGGCGTCAGCCTGTACGTGCAGGCGCTCGGCACACTGGCCATATCGGCCTGGGCATTTGCCACCATGTTGGGTTTGTTCACGGCCATGCGACTCTTTGGCGTGTTGCGCGTAACGCCCGAAGAGGAAGAAATGGGACTCGACCTGAGCGAACACGGCATGCACGCCTACCCGCCGCAATTGATTGTCGATTCGACGCCCGGGGGCTCCCACAGCGCAGCGCCCACCCCAGTGGGCGCCGGCGCGGTTTGACGAGAAGAGGAAGAATCCGATGCTGGTACTTACAGTGCGCAGAAAGGGGACAGGCACCCAGCCATGCTGGATTTCAACAGGCAAGGCAGAATCCTCTCGGAGCCAGTCTCCCCTTTCTGAGACCCACAACCTAGCGCTGTAGTGCTCGCTGGTTCCAAGCTCAGGCGGAACCCCCTCGCGGGAAAGGGAAATCCCGCAGGCAGGGTGGCGACTGCGGGAACCACACGACACCCCAAAAGCCCGAGTCGGCGCTCCGCCTAGCCCTCTTGGGCTGGGGTGTCGGATTCTTTCCTGGCCGGTGTGCCATGCTCGATGGCCACCGGGCTCACGACGCGGAATGGAAGGCGCCCGTGGACCTGCGGGTGGTAGCGACGCGCTGCCTGGGCCGGGACGGGAGACGAGGTCTTGAGACACAAAGATCGAACGACTACGATCACCGGAATCCATCGGCCCGGTCGTACCGTCGATCCCGACCGGCAAACGCCAGCCCGAAGAGGCGCTCCCTATGAAGCTGATCATCGCCATCATCCAGCCCAGCAAGCTGGAAGACGTCAAGTCGGCGTTGACCGACGTGGAAGTCTTTCGTCTTACGATTATGGATGTGCAAGGTTTCGGGCGCCAAAAGGGCCACACGGAAGTCTACCGCGGGACCGAAATCAGTGTAAATCTGCTCCGTAAGGTGCAACTGCAGATCGCCGTCAACGAGGAGTTCGTCGAGCCGACGATCGACGCCATCATCAAGGGCGGGCGATCGGGCGAGAAAGGCGAGATCGGGGACGGCAAAATCTTTGTGCTGCCGCTCGACGACTGCATCCGGATTCGCACCGGAGAACGCGGCGGCGAAGCGATCTAGCGCCCGTGAAGTGGCTCCACACACAGCACGCGGGACCGCTCGCCCGGATGAACCATCAACCAGCCAGCATTCTGCAGAACGGGGATGCAGAACGGGGATGCAGAACGAGAGCTACGTCCATCTTGTCCAAAACACCGCGCGGAATCGGCCGGAACGGGGGAGTGCCCGGTTTGTGCGACGAATCCAGTAACCGTGGGCTACCGCCCTTCGAGTGATGAATCATCCGCGCTAGTCGTACGGGCTTTTGCGCTTCGGCATGAATCGGCACAGCAGGACGCCGCCGAAGTATAGAAGCGACAGGGGCAGGCCCATCAGGATCATGCTGCCCGGGTCCGCCGGCGTCAGCACCATGGACAAAACCGCCACTACCAGGATCGCGATCCGCCACTTGTCAAGATACGCCTCGACCGAGAAGACTCCAATCCGCTCGAGGAACAACATCACCAGCGGCAACTGGAAACTGATTCCGAAACCCAACGGCAGCAGCAAGGCGAACCCCAACCACTCGTTAATGCGTGGGTAAGGTTCAATTCCGAGCCAGCTATTGAACCCCAGCAGGAATGCCAGGACGAAACGGAACACGACAAAGAATGCCAGCGCCGCGCCTGCGAGAAACAACACCATGCTGAAAGGCATGAAGATGTAGACAAACTTTTTTTCATGCGGGTAAAGACCGGCCGCCACAAACTCCCAAATGAAGTAGAAGACAAACGGGCTGGAGAGCAAGGCCCCCGCCACCAGGGCCGCCTTGACGTAGATCATGAAAGGCTCCTGGATGCCCGTGCTGATGATGGGAATCTCTTCCACGTTTTTGCGGGCGATATACAGCTTCAACAGGCCGCGGGTCGGGTCGTCCGGGTCGCTCGCGGTGCCGGGAGTCGGAAGCGTCTCCAATTCGGGATACTGCTTCCTCAGTTCCTCCAGGATCGCCGCCGGATCGACGTAAATCTCTTCCAGCTCAAATGGCTCCTCGGACGCCGAGTCGGTCATCGCTTCGAGCCAGGCGGGGATGGGCCTGCCGGCCGCTTCCAGCGAGGCCACCATCTTGTCGACTTCATCGGCGGAAAGGTCGCTCGCGTGCGCTTTCAACGCCCTGTTCAATGGATACTCAATCCACCGAACCACGTTTCTTCCCAGGAGCAGACCGACCATAAAGCCCAGCACCAGCGCAATCACACTTTTGAAAAGCGCAACGCGCAGTTCCTCCAAGTGTTCCCCGAAGGTCATTTTCGAGCTTTCAAACAGATCTTGGTCGTATGCGGATCGCATGGCGCGAGGCAGCGCTGATCACTGAAGATTACGGAAAAGCGCGGTTGGAGGGCCCCTGGTTAGATGCAAAGGTGCCGCTCAGCGCTGCACTCGGGAGGCCAGGCAACGGCGGCGACGGCGAGACGTTGCCGTCGATGATAACCAGGGCGGCGGACCAGAACCAGGGTGGCTCGTCACGCGCGTGCAAACGCTCGGCGCCATTCGCCGGTTTTCAGCTGCGCCGAACGCCACTCGCCGAGGATCCGCTTCTTTCGACCGATCGCGCGCGGTAGAATTGGCGGTAGCCGGCTGCGGCGGCGAGCGATTCATGCCGTTGGTCGTTCGCCAGCGGGGCGCAAGGTGGCGCGGGATCCGCCGATACCACGGACTGGGGTGCTTCCCCGTAGTTGGAAAAACGATAGCGTATGGCTGCGTTGTACCCACTTCGTTTTCGGCCGCTGCTGCGACGCTACCTGTGGGGCGGCAGGCGGCTGGGAATTGTGCTCGGCAAGCGAACCGGGCCGGGCGAAGACTATGCTGAGAGTTGGGAGATCGTCGATCGCGGCTCCGACCAGAGTGAAGTGCGTTACGGTCCACTGAAAGGCGTCACTCTCCACGAGCTTGTCGTCGAGCACGGCAAAGAACTGATGGGTCGACACGGGCCCGAACCGCGCTTCCCGTTGCTGTTTAAATATCTCGACGCCAACCGTCCTTTGTCGGTCCAGGTGCACCCCAACGATCAGCAAGCTGCCCGACTCGATCCACCCGATCTCGGCAAGACCGAAGCATGGTTCGTGCTGCACGCCGATCCGAAAAGCCGCATCTACGCGGGACTCAGACACGATGTCGATCGTGCCGCGCTGCAACAGGCCATTGCCCACGGCACCTGCGAAGAGACGCTGCATTGGTTTCATCCCCGGGCCGGACAGTGCATTTTTCTGCCGGCCGGTGTCGTCCACGCGCTCGGCAAAGGTCTGCTCATCGCGGAAATCCAACAGGCGTCGGACACCACCTACCGCCTATTCGACTGGAATCGGGTCGATGCCGACGGCCAACCGAGACCGCTGCATATCGATCAGGCACTCGACGTCATTGATTTCGACTACGGGCCTGTGAATCCGCTCGTTCCCGAGCCGACTGGGCGGGCAGCGGTCCATCGACTCGTTTCCTGCGACATGTTTCTGATGGACCACTGGCAGATCAACACCGCTCGGTCCATACCGTGCGCCGATCGGTGCCATATTGTCACCGTGCTCCGGGGTACCGTCCGCGTCGCCGGCGACCCTTCGCGGCAGCCTCTCACAAAAGGCGATACGGTTCTGCTGCCGGCCAGCCTGGTTGACGTCGAGGTGACTCCGGAAGCAGACGCGGAATTGCTGGATATGTACCCGCCCTAGTGCCGTGCGGCTGGCGTTCCGTAGAATCGTTACAGCTTATCGGCATGTCGACCGGTCGTGCAGGCCGGCAAGACCGCTATCAAGCAGGCACGGGAGTCCGGTCGATGAACAGTAGGCCTGGGACGCTTGCCGCACGCTGAAAGCGATCCGCTCGAGCGAACGAACCTCGACGTGCCGAGCGGCCGCGATTGCCGTTTTTCGGTCTTTACCGGTTGGAGGTGCTTTCTATAATCCGGCGGTTTGCCAGCGGCTTCGCGCGCGAGGAGAGTGGCGGTATGCCAGGCGACCGGCCCGGCGGCAAGGCAACGCCGTGAAGGATCTTGGTAGCCAAGGCGCCAGACTTTGGCCGAACCCATGTTAGCCAAACTCTCGGCGAGTTCGGCTACTACGAGAATGTTGCCTCAAGGGACGCGAGTTCGCCATCCAGCGCGTCAATAAGAATGAAAGCCGTTGCCATGTCGCGACACTCAGGACTACTCGCTCTGGCTTTGCCCTGCCTGGTGCTCGCGGCGGGATGTCGTGGTGTATCCCGTCCCAACTGGTTCCATCCGGGCCCCGCACCATTCCAGCAAAGAATGGCGGTTGAATTCGATCCTTACCCCGAGGACGATATCGGACCGCCGGTGGTGGGGGGCCGTCCGCTGGCCTATCAAAGACCACGTGCCGAAACGGTTCGAGCACGACAGCCAACGGGCATGAGCAATTGGTGGCGCTGGCCCGTTCGTTGAGCGGCGCGGCGCGCGGATTTTGAAGTCGCGTGCCGCTGGCCGGCGGAACCACCTGAGTCCTGCCCGTCTCGCTGCGAGCCCCCTGCCGCGGATCGATGCCGCCCTGTCCGGCGCGTCAACGGCGAGATATGATGATGTCATGACGGGTTAGGCAAACAAAACGCGTCGCGCTGGGCGCCACCATCCAGGCGGCGCACGCCCCGCCTTCGTCTTGTCCGTGGCGCGATCTAGTCGGACTTACTGTTAAGCGAGCCCTGTTGTGTGCGCTTTGTCCCGTGCTCGAAAGCACCGATCCGGCGATACCGACTCGCCTTCCGCGCAGGGTCTGCAACGTCTGCAAAAGGTTCTTGCGTCGGCCGGCGTGGCCAGCCGGAGACAGTGCGAGCAGTTGATATTGGAGGGGCGCGTCGAAGTCGATCGCCGGCCGGTAACTCAACTCGGCGCAAAGGTCGACCCGGATCTGCAGGAGATTCGCGTCGACGGTCAGTCCCTTCGGTCGCGGCGTCGAGTATGGTATGCCGTGCACAAGGTGCCGGGCGTGGTCTCGACCAGCCGGGATCCTGAAGGTCGGTTACGGATCGTTGATCTGGTACCACCATCGGCGGGGCGTTTGTTTTGTGTGGGACGACTGGACCGCAGCAGCGAAGGACTTGCCTTGCTGACCAACGACGGCGATCTGGCCAATATTCTGACGCACCCGCGGTTTGGCGTCGTGAAAACGTACCACGTCGAAGTTGCGGGAAAACCCGACCGGCACGTCATCGCGCAACTGAGAAATGGCATGAAACTGGCGGAGGGGTTCGCCCGACCGCATGACGTGCGTGTCGTGCGCCGCCGGAAGATGAGCACGCTGCTGCGGATGGAGTTGCGTGAGGGTCGGAACCGGGAAATTCGGCGCCTGCTGGCTCGCGTGGGACACAAAGTCCTCCGGCTGGTTCGCACGGCAATCGGCCCCATTCGGCTGGGAGACCTCCCGCCGGGCGCCTACCGACCCTTGCGTATCGAGGAGATTCGCGCGCTGCGCGGCGCCGCCTCGGGAGACCATCCCGTGCCGGCGCGGCGCCATCCCAGGAAGAGAACCGGCCGTTGAGTGTGAGCGATTGCCATCCCGTACGGGCGCGATTCTACGCCGATCAAGCGGTGCAACGAACGGTGCCGATCACGCGCCACCAGCGGCTCGCGCCGGACATCTTCCGCATCGGTGTCCGTTGCCCGGAAATTGCGGCCCGTTTCGTACCGGGACAGTTCATCATGGTTCGTTTGCCCGGCCGGGATGACCCGTTGCTGGGACGCCCCATGGCCATTTACGATTCGTTGAAAGACGCGTCGGGGAACGCCCGAGAAATCGACTTTGTCTTCTTGAGAATCGGGAAGGCGACGCAATGGCTCGCCCGCGCGGCACCGGGCCAGTCGTTGACGATATGGGGCCCCCTGGGAAACGGGTTTCCCGTACGGCACGCCGAACATTTAATCATGGTCGCCGGCGGGATCGGTCAGACACCGTTGCTGCCGCTGGCCAAGCAGTACCTGCACCACGGCCAGTATGGCGCGCCGGTAAAAAAGGTCACCCGTGCGCAAAGGATTACGCTCTGTTATGGGGCGCGGACCCGCGACTTGCTGGCGGGCGTGAATGATTTTGTGACAGCGGGCGTCGATGTCCGCCTGGCGACCGATGACGGCAGTCGGGGCCATCATGGTCTGGTCACCGAGGTGCTAGACAACGTGCTGGGGGAGACGACCGCTGCAAGCCGGATCGTTTGTTGCGGCCCCGAAGCGATGATGGCGGCTGCCGCCCGGCTGGCTGCCCGCGCCGGGGTGGCGTGCGACGTTTCGCTGGAGACCCCGATGGCATGTGGAATCGGCATTTGTTTTTCCTGCGTGGCCCGCGTCAAACAGCCCGAAGGGGGGTGGGATTACAAGCGCACGTGCGTCGACGGGCCGGTATTCGACGCGGCGCAAATCGTGTGGTAGAGAGCGCCGCTTCAGGTGGCGTTCTTCACGACCTTCAGCGCGGCCGACAGGCGGGATTTTGTGCGGGCGGCCATGTTGGGATGAATGATATTCTTGGCGGCCGCTTTGTCGAGTTTTTTCACGGCCAGCCGGAAAGCGGTTTCGCCGGCTTGTGCGTCGCCATCAGCAACCGCCCGCTGGACCTTACGCACCTGCGTGCGCACTTCCGATTTGGTCGCACGATTACGGGTCCGGCGGGCGAGATTCTGACGCAGTCGCTTCTTCGCTGATTTCGTACTGGGCATCGTTCTGTTCGCGTGTTGGATTCAATGGTAACGCGCAGCCCGGGATGTCGCGGGCGGCGTCCGGGGGCGGGAAAGCCGCGGGTGGCCGGTCCGCATCGCCGACAGCCGTTCGGGACGACCGCGGCGACCCCTCGCCTGGCGGGTCAGGAATCGTCGTCCCGCTTCTCTTTATCCCGGAGCTGTCCAACTTTGTCTAGACATTGTGCAACATCCTTGTAGCTGAAGTCCAGCCCGGCCAGTTCTGTCAGGTGTTTTTCGGCAGTTTCGACCTCCTTGAGTCCCAGGGCCAGCTTTCCGGCCCGGTACAGGGCCAGTTTCCGCTGGCTGCTGTCGCGCTGGTCGCTGGCGTCAACGGCCTGCGCGTAATTGTTCATGGCCAGTTTGTACTGTTTGATGAAGTAAAAGCAGTCCCCCAACTCGATCAGGACGCTGATCTTGTGTCGGGCGTCGCTGCGCGCCGCCTGAAGGGCACGGATGGCTTCATTGAATTTGCCCGCCCGTTTCAATCGGATGCCTAGCTCGTACTGCAGGGCGGGATTGCCGGGATGTCTTTCGCTACGGGCCGCGTAGATCTCCAGTTCCAGCCGGTTAAGTTCCGCCTTGATGCGCTTGACCAGCGTGTTGGATTCTTCCGTTTTTTCTTCCGCCGCCCGCTTTTCCGCAATCTCCAGACGCCGTTCGGCGCGCTGAATCTGAACGTCTTCCAGTCGCTCCCTGACAGTCGGATCACCCCCGCCCGACGCATTCAGAGCCGTCGACAACACTTGTTCCGCTTCGTCCAGCCGGTCCGACTGCACGTGCAGGTCTGCCAACTGGAGATAATTCTCGATCTCTTCGGGCTGCCGCGCGATGGCATTCTCCAGCTCCTGCTGTGGCGTGAGCTTTTTCGGCGCCGGAGCCCCGCGGGAAGGCTCTTCCGCAGTCTTCTCGCCGGATCCCTCGGCCACCTTTTCTTCGTAGCCGCCTTGCTTGATCGTCTTGTTGACCGTCAGGTTGGCAATCATCTTTTGGGCTTCCTCATCGCCCGGCTTGGCCTTCTGCACACGCGTCCAGCACGCAATCGCCTGATCAAAATGCCCCATGCGTTCGAGCGCCAGCGCCGAGCGTCGATTGACGTCGGCATCTTTCGAGTTCGCATCCAGCGCTGTCTTGAGGTAAAACAGTTCGCATTCGTCATTTTCCAAGCGTTCACACGCCGTTGCCATCGCGAGCAGAGCCTGCGTATCCCACGGGTTCAAGGCCAGCACATCGCAAACGGATTTGATTACGGTGTCCCAGTCTTCCTTGCCGGTCGCTTTCTTGATCGTGGCCCGGGCGCCGGCTCCCTTAAGTCCGGCAAGTCTTCCGCCTTTCTTGTTGTTGTGGTACTTTTTCTGCAGGTTACCCAGGAAACTCTGCGCGTACACCAGATTCCCCGGATCGCCGGTGACGCACTGGACAAACATCTTATGGGCGTAATCGTGGTCACCTTTCGTGGAATTGCGTGTCGCGTGTTCGAAGCACTGCTGCAGTCTTCGGCGCTTGGCTTGCGACATGGGCTGACGCGGGGCAGGGGCGTCTGTCGGCTGCTGATCGGACATGATTGCTGATTGAAGTTCTCTATTGCGCGAAAGAATGGGCATGCCGCGCGAGTCGGACACGACTCACCGCATACGGTACGCAGTCCAGTCGGATGTCGGCGTGCGTAGGAGCCGGCCAGGCGACGCAACCCGTGCTGCCGGATGCGGCCGCCTTTTCCAGCCCGTCCGGCGGCCATCATTGGCTGATGCCCGCCCCATCGCCCCCTTGGCCTGATACCGAGCCGTATCTTCTCAAGACATCCCGCCGAACGGCAGGTCACCCACCGTACACTGAGACCACCTGCGTCCAGGTGGACAAGGACCGCGCAGGCGAACGTCTGTATTTTAACAGTTCCGGGTGCCAATACAACGTAGCGGCGCGACAGCGCCGACGAGGTGATAGACTGTAACGCAAAGGGTGGGCATTGTGGCAAAACCGGATAATGGAATAGTTTTCCTGGTTGGCGGAGGACCCGGCCATCCAGGTTTGATCACGTTGCGGGCCGTTGAGTGTCTCGCTCGGGCGGATGTCGTCCTGTACGACTATTTGGTCAATCCCGAGATCCTCGAGCACGCCGCGCCCGGCGCCCACTTGATCTGCCTGGGACGTCATGGTCACGGTCGCCTGAAGTCTCAGGACGAGATCAATCGGCGGCTGGTCGAGGAAGCCACGCAGGGTCGGATCGTCGTGCGATTGAAGGGGGGCGATCCGGCTGTCTTTGGTCGCGCGGCGGAAGAAGCCGACGCGGTCCGCGGCGCCGGCATCCCGCTGGAAGTTGTTCCGGGCATTACGGCCGCTTTGGCATCGGCAAGCTTCGCCGGCATTCCGATCACACACCGGGACTATGCGTCGTGCGTGGCACTCGTTACCGGCCAGCAGGGCGGCCAGTCCCGCGCCGCAATGTTGGACTACCACGCGCTGGCACGCTTCCCGGGCACGCTCGTTTTTTACATGGGGGTCACCACGGCACCGGCGTGGAGTCGGCGGCTTCTCGAAGCGGGAATGTCGCCGGACACGCCCGCGGCCGTGGTCCGCCGCTGCTCCTGGCCGGACCAGCGTGTGATCCGTTGTCTGTTGCACGAGATTCCCGACGTGCTGGCGCCGGGCAAGCTGCGGCCGCCCGCCGTTGTCATCGTCGGGAAAGCCGCGCACAGCGATCAGGCAGTCCCCTGGTTTACCTCCCGTCCGCTGTTCGGCCAGACGGTGATGGTGACCCGTCCGCGGCACCAGGCCGCGTCGCTGCGGGCACCCTTGAGCGAACTGGGGGCCCGCGTTGTCACGCATCCGGCCATCGAAATAGCTCCGCCGGCCGATTGGAGTCCGGTGGACGATGCCATCGCGGATCTTTCCAATTTCGAGTGGCTCGTCTTTTCCAGTTCCAACGGCGTTCGCTTCTTTCTGGATCGTATCCTCGCCACCGGACGCGACCTGCGTTGTCTGGGTGCGATACGTCTCGCCGCCATCGGGCCCGGAACGGCGGATTGCCTGGCGTCGTACCGGTTGCGCGCGGACGTCCAACCCGAATCGTATCGCGCCGAGGGGCTGGCCAGCGTGCTGCGACCTCACGCTGCCGGCAACTCGTTTTTGCTGGCGCGGGCCAGTCGTGGTCGCGAGGTGCTTGCCGACGAGTTACGGGCGGCCGGAGCGTCGGTGCGGCAAGTGGTCGTGTACGCCAGCCGCGATGTAGAAACGAGCGACGCGGACGTATCCCAGGCACTCGCCACCGGCGACATCGCCTGGACAACGGTCACCAGTTCCGCCATCGCACGCTCGCTGATCCGGCAATTCGGCGGCGCGCTGCAACACACCCGTCTGGTGAGCATCAGTCCGGTCACGTCGGCCACGCTTCGGTCGGAGGGTTTTACGCCGTACGCCGAGGCGGCCACCTATACGACTGCGGGCGTCGTCGACGCCGTCGTGGCGGCTGTGGCCGGCGATTCCGGCCGGGAGGCATAGCGCCGTCTTCCGAACGCGCGTTCGGCCGCGGAGTCGAACGGTCGGCGAAGCCCTGCGGTTGTTGCCGGCCCATCCGACCTGGCAAGCTTTCCGGCCCAACGTCATACGTTTGATGATACGTGCGCGAACGTCCGATGTTTTGACTGGAAGCGGTTTCAAAGCGCCCTGCAAGCGCTGCATGACCGCGAAGGGCCACTGCAAGATCGGGTTTTGAAACCGGCTCGAGAACGGCGGTCGTCGTACGCCCACAGGCGAAACACACCAAACATCGAAATGAGATATGTCAAGGAGGAGCCATGAACCCGCACATGCCACTACGCCCAATCAAAGTCCGCGCGACGCTGTACCTTCCCTCGGACGTGCTGGAGGACGCTCGCAATGCGGCGGTCCACCTGGCCGGTAACCCCGTGCGGCTGACACTGACCAAGTTGATGGAAGATTCCCTCCGGCGCGAACTGCGCCGGCTTAAGGATCTCTACCATGACGGAAAAGACTTCCCCCCCCGAACCGAAGACCTGAAAGGCGGTCGACCCATCGCCGCCTGATCCCACCCCGACGACAATCCGCGCCACGCCGGCGCGAATTGTTCCCTCCTGATTTGCGGCCCGGCCGCAGAAAAGAGGCTGCCATGCACGCGGCACCTGGAAGATGCGTTGCCCCCCCGGGCGACGACCATGCCACTTGCACGCGGTTTGCCGCGCCCAACGCGCGCGATTCCGGCGAATCACTGTTGCTCCGCCGGACCGGCTGCACGATCACGCGGCAGCCCGAGGACAATCCGCATCGCGCGGAGCTCCGCCACCGGCTTTTGCAGATGATCCTGCGCAACGAAGCGCGGCGGCGAGTCCATTTTGATTCCAATGGCGTGTGATCTCGCAATGTTCAGAGCATTCGCAAGCATATTCTGCGTTCTGGTCAGCCTGGCCCCGGGCTGGGAGGCACCCGGGGCCACGGCGCACCAAGACGAACCCGCTGGGCGAGCGGGCGGTGGCGGCGTACCGCAAAGAAGCGGGACCCTCCGCCCACAAAACACGCCTCACCCGGCCGTCGTGCGCGTGATCGTGTCGGAACAACATGGAACTTCGTACGGCAGTGGGACGCTGGTCGATGTGCGGGACCAATTCGGCCTGATCGTCACCAACTGGCATGTTGTCAAGGACGCGGCGGGGCGGATCGAAGTCGTGTTTCCCGACGGACAACGTTCGGCGTCCCGCGCGCTTCGCGTGGATCCCAATTGGGACCTCGCGGCTTTGGTCATTTGGCGCCCCCGTGTCGCTCCGGTCCGCATCGCCCGTGCGGCACCGCGGGCCGGGGACTGCCTGACCATTGCCGGCTACGGGCCGGGACAGTATCGCGAATGCACCGGCCGATGTACGCAGTACGTGGCACCGGGCACGCGATTTCCGTTCGAGATGCTGGAGGTGAACGTTGCGGCCCGGCAGGGCGATTCGGGCGGCCCCATTTTTAACGAAGCCGGCGAACTGGCTGGTGTCCTGTTCGGTTCCGGCGACGGAAATACGGTGGGATCATTCTGCGGTCGCGTGGGCGGATTCCTGGCCGCCCTGGCTCCCGATATCGGGACGGGCCCCGCGGTTGCGCGGGAGGTGCCTTCGCCGCCGGCGTCCAGCGGTGAACCGATCGCGGTGGCCACGCGCCTTTCGCCCAACCCGCCGCCGCGCACGTCCGCCACGCGCCGCGCTGCCGAACCGCCGGCACCGGCCGTTGCCGCGGTACGTGGCCCCGTAGTGTCGGAGGACAACAGCTTTTCGTGGAAAAACCTGATGGGCCGATCGATTTTCGAGCAGGTGAAGAACGGCCTCGCGTTGCTGGGCTTCGTGGCCATCCTGTTTGTCGTGGCCCGACTGGCATGATTCGATTTCATATCGAATCCGCGCCGCGTCAAACCTCCTGAGCCAGACGCTGTCGCAAGTCGGGAATGATCAATCGCGGAACAAATCTCGCAAGCTCTTCGTCACCGGCCAACGGCGTAATCTGTTTGATCAGCGTGCTGGAGACGTGGGTGAACTCTTCATCGGCCATCAGAAACACCGTTTCGATGCCCGGATCGAGCTTGCGATTGGCCAACGTCATCGTGAATTCGGACTCCATATCCGTCAACGTGCGGATACCTCGGATGATGACGCGAGCCCCGCACTGGCGGACAAAACTGACGGCGAGCCCTGTGAAGGTGCGAACCTCGACATTTCCGAGATCTCGCGTGACGCGTTCTACCAGATCGACGCGTTCCTTGGGATTGAAAAGCGGCTCCTTCCCGATATTTAATCCGACGCCCACAATCAACTTGTCCACGAGCTGACTACTGCGTTCGATGACGTTGTAGTGTCCCAGCGTGATCGGATCCATGGACCCGGTATAGACGGCAATGCGGGAATCGTGTTGCGGCATGCGAGCGGGACCTCCTTATCGACTGTCGTCTGGCCATCCTCCCGATCGGCGAAGCCGGCAGCGGACAGCCATGTTCAGATCGTGACGGCGACGCTGCCGCATGCCGCGGGCGAATGTGCCCATGATGGCGATTGCCCGAGGCAATTGCAAATCGGCCGCGATCCGGACGAACGGCAGCGTGGTTGCAACGCCAAGCGGGGATTCCCGTGTCGAGATCACACGCCGAGCGCCGCGATCAGCCGCTCCAGATCCTGGCGGCCGCAGTACGCGTGCGGGCTGATACGCAGCCGGCCCGCTCGGCTACTGAGCGCCACGCCGCGGTCGGCACACTGGCGGCGAACCTGTGCCGGATCGCGACCGGCCAATTCGAACGCCACAATGCCCGACCTGTGTTCATCGGGCCATCGCGACACCACAAGCGCGCCGGCTTCTTCCAGAAGTGCGATCGCGAGTTCGGCCACGGACAGCACGCGCTGCGAAATCCGATCGATGCCGTGTTGCGTTAACCACTCCACGGCGGCCCCGAATCCCATGAACCCGGCCATGTTGTACGATCCGCCCTCGTACCGCGCCGCCGTGGATTTTAAATCCAACGACACATGGTCGAATTGCAACTGCTGCACGACACTGTTCCATCCGACTCCCAACGGACGCAGCCGGTCCAAATGCTCGCGCCGCATGTACAACACACCCGCGCCCTCCGGACCGAGCAGCCATTTGTGCCCGTCGGCCACCAGAAAGTCGACCGGAACGCGCTGCACGTCTATCGGCAACACTCCCAGACCTTGAATCGCATCCACCATTAGCAGCGCCCCGCGGCGGTGGGCAATGTCGGCCACGCCGGCCAAATCGTGCCGGTAACCGGTCGTATAGCCGACCCAGCTGATCGTCACCATTCGCGTGCGGTTGTCGCAGGCGTCTTCGAGTCGGTCGAGGTCGAGTTGACCGTGCCGGGTGGCGACGCGCCGCAGAGTGACTCCCCGGGATGCAAGATTCAACCACGGATAAATGTTGGACGGAAACTCGTCCTGCAGCGTCACGACATTGTCGCCCGGTTGCCAGGGATATCCCTCGGCAACCCAATGGATACCCATCGTGGTGTTGGCGACCAGTGCGATCTCCTCCGGCGATGCGTTGACCAGTCGCGAGAGCGCTTCGCGTATCTGTTCCACTCGCCGAGACCAGCGAACCCACACGGTATCACCTTCGTTCGACGCTTCGAGGATCCACTGCTGCATGGCGGCAGCGACCGGAGAGGGCAGGGGACACACGGCCGCGTGGTCCAGATAGGCCCATTTCCGGACAACCGGCATTTGCCGGCGGAGGTCCGAGGCAAGGCCGTCGTGCTCAAGGGGACGCCCGGACATCAGAACTCACCTCAATGCTGGTCCGTACGATGGCAATAGTGGCTCGCGGCAAGGAGTGAGGGCCGTCGAGCAACACGGGCCCATCGGATACGGTTTTCTGTTCGACACCTTCATGGGCGCGCGGCAACACCCCGCCACGCTCGCCAAGCCAACTGATCATCGTTCCGGCTTTCCAGTATGATAACAATGCCAAGTGAGTGATCACGTCCTTCGTGCCTCCGCTGCCCGTCGATGGGAGGGCCTTTGATGCCGCCGATCTCTGCCCTGTTTGCCGATCCGTACCGATGCTCCCCAGCAGGATCCCGGCCCGTTCTCGAGCGGTCGGCGAAACGATGCGCGCGCGGAGCGAGCGTTTCGCATCGCGGCTTGTCCGCAGCCCTGGCGGTGGGACTTCTGGTGGGAGTCGCCGGCGCCACTCCGGGTGCCGTCGATCCCGGTCCAACCAATCCCGATCCGGCCGGATCGGGCAATCCGCCTTCCACTCAGCCGGAAGGCCGCGCCGAGGCGGACCTACTCTCCAACGCTCGCCAGTTGACCTTCGACGGCCGGCGCAGTGGAGAAGGGTATTTCAGTCGCGAAGGCACCCATTTCGTGTTCCAGAGCGAACGTGAACCGGGAAACCCGTTCTTCCAGATCTACCTGATGGATCTGCAAACCGGTGATACGCGCCGCATCTCGCCGGGTATCGGCAAGACGACTTGCGGTTGGATCCATCCTACGGGCAAGCAGGTCCTGTTCGCATCATCACACGAGGACCCACAGGCGGCGAGCAAACAGAAACAGGAACTCGAGCAGAGAGCGGCCGGCACGACTCGCCGCTACAGTTGGGATTTTGACGAGAACTACGACATCTTCCAGTTTGATCTCAACTCGCGCGAGCTTCGCAACTTGACATCCGTCACGGGCTACGATGCGGAAGGATCCTGGTCACCCGACGGCAGCCGCGTGGCGTTTGCATCGAATCGCCAGGCGTATGCGAAACCGTTGACGGACAAGGAGAAAGAGCTGTTTGAGAGAGACAAAGCTGCGTTGATGGATATCTATATCATGGATTCGGACGGCAC
Organism: uncultured Pirellulales bacterium; assembly: GCA_964573605.1. Taxonomy (GTDB): domain Bacteria; phylum Planctomycetota; class Planctomycetia; order Pirellulales; family JBBDJB01; genus CAZNKT01. The sequence goes on along the minus strand of CAZNKT010000012.1, from coordinate 23,702 downwards.
CAACGTCCGGCGATTGACCACGGCGCTGGGCTACGACGGCGGACCGTTTTTCTCTCCGGACGGCCAACGCATCTGTTGGCGCCGGTTTTCAGAAGACGGCGCCACGGCCGAAATATGGACCATGAACGTGGACGGAACCGACAGCCGCCAGATCACTCGCCTCCGGGCGCTTTCCTGGGCTCCTTTCTACCACCCGTCGGGCAAGTACCTGGTGTTCAGCACGAACCTGCTCGGGTTCGATAACTTCGAACTCTACATGGTCGACATCGTTGGGCGTTCCGATCCGGTCCGCGTCACGTTCACTCCCGGATTCGACGGTCTGCCTTCGTTCTCACCCGACGGCCGGCAACTGGCATGGACCAGCAACCGCAGCAGCTCGGGTCAGTCCCAGATCTACCTGGCGGACTGGAACCACGATCGGGCGCTGGAGCTGCTCACAGCCAGTCGCATCGAACAGGCCGCCGACGCGGCGCTGCCATTGGACGAACAGAGCGATGCCCGCCGCGCGGCGTATCGCTCGGTAAGCGAGGTTTCTTCCGCCTTCGCTCCCCAGGATGTATTGCGGCATGTCGATTACCTTTGCCGGCCCGAATTGGCCGGCCGGTTGGCCGGTACCGAGGGGGAAAAACGGGCGACGGCGTACGTGGCGGCCTTCCTCGCCCACCTGGGTCTGGAGCCGGCCGGTGACAACGGCACTTGGTTTCAGACCTTTGATTTCACCAGCGGCGTTGCTTTGGGCGAAGATAATGCCCTGGAGTGGAACGACCGAAACTACACACTGGGCAAACAGTGGCAACCGCTGGCGTTTTCGCGAACGGGCAAAGTGCCCCCGGCACCGGTTCTCTTCGCCGGATATGGAATTAAAGCACCCGAAGGCGACGACGCGGAACCGTACGACGCGTTCGTGCATCTGGACGTCACGGACAGATGGGTTCTCGTCTTCCGATTTCTTCCGGAAGAGGTGTCCGCCGAACAAAGGCAGCACTTGTCGCGTTATGCGAGTCTCCGGCGGAAAGCCATGCTTGCCCGTGACCTTGGCGCCCAGGGTCTGATTGTGGTCAGCGGGTCGAACTCCCGCGTCAACAATCAGCTCGTGCCGCTGCGGTTCGACGGATCCCTGGCGGGCTCCAGCATTCCCGTGATCAGCATCACGGACGCCGTGGCACGCCAATGGCTGGCTACCGAGGGCAAGGATCTGGATACGCTGCAGGATCGCCTCGACACGGGAGAGATGATTCCGGGCATCCCGCTGCCCCAGGTACGGCTGTCGGCGTCCGTCGATATTGAGAAAGTCCAGCAGCAGGGCCGCAATGTACTGGGACGCCTGCCGGCCGCCGACGCGTCGGCCAGCGAACAGGTCGTCGTGATCGGAGCCCATGTCGATCATCTGGGGAAGGGGGCAAGCGGCGCGTCGCTGGCCCGCGACGCCGAAAAGGATTCGATCCACCCCGGCGCCGACGACAATGCCTCGGGCGTGGCCGCCATGCTGGAAACCGCCCATTACCTGAGCAACCTTAAATCGCAGGGCAAACTCCAATCCCGGCGCGACATCCTCTTTGCGGCGTGGTCCGGAGAAGAAATGGGGCTGCTCGGCTCCAGCCATTTTGTCAAGCATTACCAGCCCGCGGGCGATTCCGCGGTACACCCAGCAACTTTATATCCCGACATCGCCGCGTATCTGAACATGGACATGGTCGGACGGCTCGACAGAACCTTGCTTCTGCAAGGAGCGGGATCCTCGTCGATCTGGGCGAGTGAAATCGAACGGCGCAACGCTCCGGTGGGACTTCCCATCAAACTTCAGAACGACAGTTATCTTCCCACGGACGCCAGTGCGTTCTATCTCCGCGGTGTTCCCATCCTGTCGGCGTTCACCGGCTCGCACGAGGATTACCACACGCCTCGCGACACGCCCGAGAAGCTCAACTACGAGGGCGTAGCCCGCATCGCGCGGCTCATGGCGCTGGTCGTCCGATCGCTGGCGGTCGCCGATGCGCCTCCCGACTTCATAGCCCAAAAGGCCCCGGAAAAAGGCCGGCAGCGGGCCAGTCTGCGGGCGTACCTGGGAACGATTCCCGACTATGCCGAGTCCGACACGCCCGGTGTGAAATTGTCGGGGGTCTCCCGGGACGGGCCAGCCGATGAGGCTGGCCTTCGGGCCGGTGACGTGATCGTCGAACTGGCCGGGCGGAAAATCGACAACATTTACGACTACACGTATGCGATCGAGGCACTCAAGATCGGCCGCACGGTCCAAATGGTTGTTCAGCGAGATGGAAATCGATTGGAAATGGACATCACGCCCGGTTCTCGGAATTGAATCCCGGCGACGCAGGCAACGGACCGGACGCGCTGTCCCCGTCGTAGGGCTTCGGGTCGTCTGTCATTCCCGTTGAGCAGGGGCTTTTTGCCCGTGATTCAGGGCTCTGGCCCATGGCTGGATGACAGGCCGAACTGCCGAATTATACTAGGTGAGAGCCTCTCCAAGGCGAATGTACGCGCCACGGGCGGTCGTTGCCGACCCCGGATTCCGCTGCCGGTCCCCTTGTTCGGGGCAGCGGCTGAATCTCCCAACGTCCATCGAGTGAAAGCGTCTACCGGGAGCCCGCTCGTTGGTCGGCCCAGAGGGTCGGCGTCGTTGCGCGGGGGATCTTGGCATCCGCGGGCTGCCGAAGCGATGTTTGCGTTAGAAAGGACATCCAGAATGGGTCGAGCCCTGGCCATTTTCGGAATGGTCGCCAGTGGGCTGTTGCTGGTTGTCTTTTCCCTCGACATGGCGCTGGGGCTGCCATTCTACGGGGCGAGCACGCTAATGGACGTGTGTTTTATTATCTGCTCGGCCATTCTCGGCTATTTGAGCTGGAGCACTTTTCAAGAACAGATGTGATGCAACGATTCCGCTATCCAGCCCAGCACCAGTGACTGGGCGGCAGGCCGTGACGGGAAGACCTCACGCGGCGCGACGCAAGATCGATTGCGACGGCGGATACAAACGGACCGCTCTGTGACGCTCCACCCAGCCTGTCATGTTGTGCACGCGAAGCCGATCCCGGCTGCGGAGCCGCTCGGCAGCCGTAAGCACCCGCTCGACGGCGTCCCGCGCCGCGACGTCCGCCGACACGAGACGCCCGATATCCAGCGCCCATTGCGCGTATCCGCCGCGATCTGCCAGACGGACGAGACACCAATTCTGCCAAATCGACCAGGCCCACATCGTGAACCGGTCGTTTCCACGGGGCAGGGGAGGGGAGGTGGGAAACAACCAGAGTCCATAACACGCCGGCGCGGGACCGGCGCGGACGACAGGGTCTGGGTCGAGCGCGCCGCGGACAGCCGAGAAGCCCCGCTTGATCAACAGATCGATGTGATCGCGGCAGATGGCGTGACCGGCGAAGAGAGTCGTCGCGGGCGCACCGGCCGTGCGTGCCGCAGCCACACGCTCGCCCAGCCCTCGAGCAAACCGCTTGCGACCCGCCTCGCGGCCGAGCCATGTCCGGTCGCCCATGACGGCCAGTTCGTGCAGCCCGGACGCCCCGGATGCAAAAGGTCCGGCCGTCGGCAACCGTGCGTCAGAAAACCCCCACGTGGAAGGTAACTGCAGCCGATCGAGCAAATTGCGCAGCCAATCAACCGTTTCAAGCACCCGTTGCTCGCTCGCGGCAGTGTCGGCGGCGAGCGGCACGTCTACGGTCACTACAAGGACGCCACGGTCGCGGCTGGACATAACCCGGTACCCCTTCGAAAATTACCCGTTCGATCACCGGCTGGCCGCCGGCAATGCTCCTCCAACTTGGTCGGCACGCCGATGCCTGCGACTCTACCAGCACGTCGCACGGCACCGGACAGGCAAACAGGGCAAGAAATACCGCATGCCCGCGGCTCTTCAGATTGCGCGGTCCGCGTCGGCGCAGAGCGGACCGTACAATGTTGCGGGGAGCCGTGGAGGTACCGGCGCGGGCGGGTGCGGTCCCCGGCAGGCGGATCACGGTCGATGAACTTTTTTATGCGCAACGTAAAAGTACTTAAACAGGCTTGGGCCGTGGCTGCGGTCGGGGCGTGGCTCGCCAGTCCCGCTCTCGGCGGCCCGCCGCAACAAGCCAGGGCGCGGATGGTTGACGAGGCGCTGCGTGAGGCGGGCATCACCGACCCGCGCGTGTTGCAGACCATGGCCGTCACCCCGCGCCATCTGTTCGTTCCGCTGCGGCTTAGGCAGAAGGCCTATTTCGATATGGCGCTTCCCATCGGCCATGGTCAAACCATCTCCCCTCCGTTCGTGGTCGCCTACATGACCGAACAGTTGCAGCCTCAGCCTGCCGATCGCATCCTCGAAATCGGCACGGGCAGCGGATACCAGGCTGCGATCCTGAGCCGATTGGTGCGGGATGTGTACACGATCGAGATTGTCGAAGCGCTGGGGCACCGCGCAGCGCGAACGCTCAAACGGCTGGGGCTGTCCAACGTGCACGTTCGCATCGGCGACGGGTTTGAAGGTTGGCCTGAATTCGCGCCCTTCGACAAAATCATCGTTACGTGCTCACCGCAAGAAGTGCCGCAGCCGCTGATCGACCAGCTTCGCGAAGGCGGATTGATGGTCGTGCCGGTCGGAGAGCGGTACCAGCAGACCCTGTACCTGTTCACCAAAATGCAGGGCCAACTTTCCGAACAACGACTCATGCCCACGTTGTTCGTCCCAATGACCGGACTTGCCGAACGCCAGCGCGACCCGGACCTCGAACCTTCTGCTCCGGCCGTTGTCAACGGGGGATTCGAGCAGTGGACCGGCCAGCCGCAACCGCGGCCTGTTGGCTGGCATTACGCCCGACAGTTCCGTCCGGCGCAGAATGCGCCGGACGCCCCCGAAGGCAAGGCGTACATCACGTTCGCGAACCAGGACGCCGGCCGATTCAGCCAGGCCCTGCAAGGCATGGCACTCGACGGCCGAGAGGTCCCCGAGGTCACCCTTTCGGCGCGCGTCCGGGGCGTGAATATCCAAGCCGGACCACATACCGACCAACGCCCCGGGCTGATCATCGTTTTCTATGACGAGAGACGGGCCACGATCGGTCTGGCGGGCCTGGGCCCGTGGCAAGGCACGTTTGCGTGGCAGCATCACGGGGCGCGGATTCCGGTACCGTTGGCGGCCCGCGAGGCAATCGTGCGCGTGGGGCTGTTTGGGGGTACCGGCCAGCTAAGCGTCGACGCGGTCGTCATGGCGGCAACGGCCCCGTGACACAACTCGCGCCGTCGTTTCCGCCGCGTCCCTGCGGGCGGGGTGGGAGGCATTCGGCGCGTCGGGCGACCACCGACTATCCCCTCGAAAGAGGGGTGGTGAGGCCTAAAGACAACGCAGCCTCTGCATTTACCAGTATCCAAAAATTCTTCCCAGGTTTCTTGATTTGCGTGGTAGGCTTGGTATGTTTGGTCCCAAGAGGGAATACTAATCGGGCCTATTCAAGAAATTCGCGAGACGAGAGGGAGACGATGGAGAAAAACTGGAAGTGCCTTTGCCTGTGTGCGCTGGTGGCGCTGGGCACCGTGCTGTTTGACGTTTCCGACGCGTCGGCATTTTGGGGCCGCCACCGTCGTTGGGGGTCCAGCGGGAGTTGGGGGTCCAGCGGTAGCTGGGGCTCGAGTGGTAGCTGGGGATCCTCGGGAAGCTGGGGGTCTTGGGGGCGGTATCACTACCGCAACGCCGGCTATAGCCACGGCAGCTGGGGGTCCAGCGGGAATTGGGGATCAAGCGGTGGCTGGGGTTCAAGCGGTAGCTCAGGGAGCTATGGCTACGGGGGTGGTTACGACGGTACGGTAATAGAGGGCCCCGTGGTGGAACCGCCGGCCCCGGCTCCGGATCAGGGCGATGCGCCTCCTGCAGAGCCACAGGCCCGATATCATCCTGCCTACGGCCCTGGTCGCTCATCGGCGTTGATTTCGGTCAACGTTCCCGAAAGCGCGCAGGTATTTGTCAACAACGCCTCCACCACGAGCGCGGGCGCTCACCGGCGTTATGTCTCACGTGGGCTGGTCCCTGGCCGCAGCTACACGTTCCGCGTGCGTGCCGAGTGGCAGACGGACGAGGGTCTCGTGAGCCGCACGGAAGTGCTGAAGTTGAATGCGGGCAATTCCGCCAGCCTGGACTTCAATCAGTCGAACGATCAGGACGCATCGCAAGTTGCCGAAAAGGAAGCGGAAACGAAGCTGACGCTTCACGTGCCGGATGATGCCAAGGTCTACTTGGCGGGTCGTCGCACACGTATGAAGGGAGCGCTTCGGGCCTACACGACCAAGCGCCTCGCCCAGGGCCAAACGTGGAAGGACTACGTGGTGCGGGTGGATGTCCAACGGGAAGGTCGCACGGTTTCAAAACAGTACACCATGGAACTGCGGGGAGGCCAGTCGCATGAATTGACATTCGACTTCGAAGCCACCCAACCAGCAGATCAGGTGGCCGCTGTCGCACGATAGCGTCCGACCAATACGATCGGTTGAGCCTTCAAAACCCTCGCACCCGTCACAGACGGTGCGAGGGTTTTTCCTTTTCTGGCGTTACTGAGGCACGGGACCGGAAGAGTCGACGTCGCTGGTGCGGCCGGTCGATACCACGCATGTTATGACTGTTGCCGACGATCGCAACGTTCCCCGGGTTTCCTCCTGGATCCGCTCCCCGTGGCTTCGAGCGCTGTTGAGCTGTCTCATCGCGTTTCATCTGGTCGCGGTATTTGTCGGCCCGATGTCGTCGTCGATACTGACCGCCGTGGGGCGGTTGCCCGCCGAGATGCGTCCGGAAGAACCGCCGCTTCCCTGGATCCACAACGTATTGCAGCCATATCTGGACATCCTGTACCTGAACCACGGTTATGGGTTCTTTGCGCCCGATCCGGGCCCCAGCCATTTGATCCGGTATACGATCCAGTACGCCGACGGGCGCACGGAACAGGGTCAATTTCCCGACACATTGATCTGGCCTCGCCTGCGCTACCATCGCCACTTCATGCTGGCGGAACAGGTATCGGCTGCTTCAGGCAAGGCGTATGCCAGGCATTTGCTGAAGAAGCACGGGGCCGCGCGGGTCACGGTGGAACGCGTCCGTCATTTCCTGGCCAGGCCGGAAGAGGTCGTCGCCGGGATGGAGCTCCGAGATCCCTCCACCTATCAAACGCTAGGCGAACCCGTGACGTTGACGGAGGAGGATTTGACCGCGTCGACAGAACCCGACGGAGGGTCGGCACCGTGAACACCGTCACCTGCGCCGTCCGCGACTATCTGCGCGGGGTCGCCAAAGCATGGAACGCGTTCTGGTTTACGGCGGCCGATCCGGCCACGCTGGCGGCGATCCGCATCTGCGCGGGCGCGATGCTTTTCTACACTCATCTGGTGTGGTCCCTGGACCTGCAGGCCTTCTTCGGGCCCGACGGATGGCTGCCGCCGGATTTGATGGCGGACCTGCAGGAAGGTCGCTATGTGTGGAGTCATTTTTGGTTCGTTGAATCGCCGGCGCTCATGTGGACCGTGCACCTGTTTGGGTTAGCGGTTTTTGCTTCTTTGACGGTCGGTTTCTGCAGCCGCGCCATGTCGGTTCTGGCGTACTTGATCGCCGTGTCGTATGTGAACCGCATCCTTCCAGGCGCCTTCTTTGGACTCGACAAGATCAACTGCATGCTGGCGATGTACTTAATCATCGGCCCAAGCGGCGCCTGTTACTCGGTCGATCGATGGCTGGCCCGTCGCCGCGCCGGCGGCTGTCTTGATCCGCCAACCCCGAGTGTGGCAGCGAACGTCGCCGTCCGCATGATCCAGCTGCATATGTGTATCATTTATTTGTTTGCCGGCCTGGAGAAACTTCAAGGTGTTCATTGGTGGGACGGAACGGCCGTGTGGATGAGCGTAGCCAATTCGGAATACCAAACTTTCGATCTGACCGGCCTGGCGCATCATCCCACGCTGGTGGCGCTGTTGACGCACGTGACGGTGTTTTGGGAGCTGTTCTATTGCGCGTTGATTTGGCATCCCCTCACGCGGCCGATCACGCTACTGGGCGCGGTATGCGTTCACGGTGGCATTGCACTGGGGCTGGGCATGATCACGTTCGGGCTGGTCATGCTCATCGGCAATATGGCCTTTCTTCCACCGTGGTTTGTCCGGACCGTTGTGGACCGGTCGCTCGAGTGGTTCACACGGGGCAGGGCAGGGGGCCCGACCCGCGTCGCCGCGGCCAGCACCGGTTGACGGGCGGAGCAACCTTCCGTGCGATGCGCCTTTCTGCCTGCCGCACCCTCGCGGAACGCTCCGATTCAATTGTGTCCAGGCGGCGGCAGCGCCGCGGTGCGCGTCCGCACTTTCGAGCGCGGCGGATGGAGCCTATACTAGCGGTGCGGCGCTTGGCCACCGGACGTCTCGCGCGCCGCCGGAATCGGGCGCCCGCGGTGGTTCTTGTCGGCGACGCGTTTAGCGACGGCCATTCCCGGACAACGCGTTGGAGCCCGGCGTTGCGTGTCATGCGGCGTGCGCGTGTGTCGACGGTTCCGTTCCGCGGCGGCCTCGCGCCGCGTTGAAGTTGGGAGAGTTCTTCGATGTTTGAGAACATCGCTGTGGTGGGAGCCACGGGCGCGGTAGGGACGATCATTCGCGAACTGCTCGTGCAGCGCGCGTTTCCACATCAGCGAATCAAGTTTCTCGCTTCGCCGCGTTCGGCAGGCAAGACATTGACGTTCCACGGCCGGGAGATCGCCATTGAGGCGTTGCGTCCCGAAGCCTTCGACGACGTGGATTTGGCGATCGCCAGCACGCCCGACGAGGTGGCGGCCCAGTTCGTTCCGTGGGCGCTTCAGCGCGGATGTATCGTTGTCGATGAAAGCGGCCACTGGCGCATGAAACCGCACGTCCCGCTGGTGGTTCCCGAGGTGAATGCGGAAGCTTTGCGTTCGCACGAGGGCATCATTGCCAGCCCCAACTGTTCAACGACTCAGATGGTACTGGCCATGAAGCCGCTGCACGACGAAGGACGCATTCGTCGCGTTGTTGTCAGCACGTACCAGTCCGCCAGCGGCGCGGGAGTCGCGGGGCAGCGCGACCTGGAATTGGGCACTCGAGCGGCGCTTGACGGCCAGCCGTATCAATACACTGCCTTTGCGCACCCGCTGGCCTTCGGCGTGATCCCGCAGATCGGATCGCCCAAGCACGAGGGCTACACGTCGGAAGAAATGAAAATGGTCGTCGAGACACAAAAGATCTTCAACGACCCGTCCCTGCAGATCTGTCCGACGTGCGTCCGCGTGGCCGTGGACAATTGCCACTGCGAAAGCATTCTGGTCGAAACGGAAAAAAGGATCACGGTGGAGCGCGCCCGGGAGTTGTTCGCTGCCACGCCCGGCATCCAGGTCATCGACGATGTCGCTGCGGGCAAGTATCCGCTGCCGCGCGACTGCGACAAGAAAGACGATGTGTTCATCGGTCGGATACGAAAAGACTTGTCGAGTCCTCATGGGCTGACGTTCTGGTGCGTGAGCGACAATTTGCGCAAGGGCGCGGCGACGAACGCCGTGCAGATCGCCGAACGGCTCGTCGAAATCCAGGCCGCCGTATGAAATGCCCCGGTTGAAACTCTTGTTGGCATACGAGGGTACCAATTATCTGGGGTGGCAGGTCCAAGCTCACGGGCCCACGATACAGGGCACGTTGGAACAGGCGCTGGCCCGGATCACCGGAGAGACAATTCGCGTTGCCGCCAGCGGGCGCACCGACGCGGGCGTCCACGCCGAAGGGCAGGTCGTCAGTTGTTCAACGGACAGCCGGCTTGGTGCCGAACAACTGCGCCGAGCGCTGAACGCCGTTCTGCCGGAGGACATCGCTGTGTTGGGCGTCGGCGAAGTGGCGGACCATTTTCATGCCCGTCGCGACGCCGTGAGCAAACACTACCGGTACCGGATCCTCACGGGGCACGTGCCCGACATCTTCCAACGCCGCTACGTGTGGCACATCCCGTCGCGCCTCGACGTGCCGGCCATGGCCCGCGCGGCGACCCCGCTGGTCGGCACGCACGACTTTCGCAGCTTCCAGGCTTCCGGCGCACCGCGCGCCACGACCGTGCGCACCATCGATCGGTTGGACGTTTGCCAGGGCAGGGGGGAAGCCGACGCGGAAGTAACGGTGGATGTCGTGGCCGACGGATTTCTGTACAACATGGTCCGGAACATTGTCGGCACGCTGGTGGAAGTGGGCCGTGGCGCGCGCGACGACACCTGGCCGGCCGAAGTGCTTGCCGCTCAAGACCGCAGGTGTGCCGGACCGACCGCCCCGCCACATGGCCTGTGTCTCGTGGGGGTATCCTACCTAAACGACCATAGGCATCCCCGCGATGCCTGACATGCGGACCGTCCGCGGCACGGGCGGTCGCTCGCACGGTCGGTTTCTCCACGGGCTGCGAGCCGGCAACGTACCGCACCGGAGCCCGTACCAAGAAGAACGCAAACGCCCGGCGGATCCACGCGATGCGTGTCGCACACGTCATCACTCGACTCATTCTCGGTGGCGCCCAGGAGAACACGATTCTCACGTGCCACGACCTCCTGCGTCTGCACGGAGATGAGGTATTGCTTGTGACCGGCCCGGGCATCGGTCCGGAAGGGAGCCTCGAAGCCGAAGCACGTCATCGCCACATACCGATGACTGTACTGCCCGCCATGCGCCGCACGATTCATCCCTGGCGCGACGCGCGGAGCTTCCAGGGGATCCTGCACGCGCTGCGAAGATTTCGTCCCGACGTCGTCCACACGCACAGCGGCAAGGCCGGACTGCTGGGACGCCTGGCCGCGGCCCGGCTACACGTACCGGCCATCGTACACACGATCCATGGCGCGCCGTTCCATGCGTATCAGGGCAGGGGGGCACGCGCGCTGTTTCGCTGGTGCGAAACGCTGGCGGCCCGCCGCAGTCACGCCCTGGTCAGCGTGGCCGACGCGATGACGGAACTAATGGTCGATGCTGGCGTTGCGCCGCGCGAGAAGTTTGTCACGATCCACAGTGGCATGGAGGTCCAACCGTTTCTCGAAGCGCACCGCCAGCGGGATCGTCTGCGCCGGGTACTGGGCTACAAGGATTCGGACGTCGTGGTTGGCAAAGTCGCCCGGCTGTTCCACCTCAAGGGACATTCCGATGTCGTGTCCGCGGCCGGCCGATTGTGCGCATCCAACAGCCGTCTGCGGTTTCTGTTTATCGGCGACGGCGTCCTTCGCGAATCCATTGCACGTCAAATCAAACAGGCCGGGCTCGCCGAACGCTTCCAGTTCACGGGACTGGTGCCGCGCGAACAAGTGGCCGGTTTGATGGCAGCCATGGACATCATCGTGCACGCGAGCTTGCGTGAAGGGCTCGCCCGGGCGCTTCCTCAGGCCCTGATTGCCGGAAAACCCGTGATCAGTTACGACGTGGACGGCGCGCGTGAGGTCGTCGCTCCGGGCGAAACAGGGTTTCTGGTCGCACCGCGCGACGTCGCCGCGCTGGCCACGGCGATCCAGCGGCTGGCAGCAGACGCGGCGCTGCGGCACAGGATGGGCCAAGAGGGTCGAAGCCGATGCGCCGAGCAGTTCCGTCATGAAACAACGACCCTTCGCCTGCGGGAACTCTACGATCAGCTTCTGGCGCGCGGCCGGTATGATTCTCTTTTCAACGGACCACCCGCGGGTTATGCTTGATATACAGACTGGGGGCGCGTCAAAGCACAAGAACGGTATCATCCAGGCACGCGGCCGCGCGCGCATCTCCGCCTTCCATTCCTCTCGCCCGCCTTGTTTCTTACGTGGCAATTTCCAGGCAGAACCGCATCGGCTCTTATGAACTCTTGAACCTGCTGCGCACAGGTCAGGCGTGTGAAATCTGGAAAGTGCGGCGCTCGATCGACGACGAGCGCCTGGCAATGAAACTGCTGCGCAGAGGAGCTTACTACACGCGGGAACAACTTTATTACCTCAAAAACGAATTTCAGGTTGGTCGCGATCTGGATCACGAGCGCGTCATTCGTTTCTACGAATACGAAACGTCGTCCGCCGGAAACTATTTGATCATGGAACTGTACCAGGTTCCAACGCTCAAGCAGTGGCTGCTACAGAATCCACAGCTCGTGCTCTACTTGTTGGAAACCATTTTGTCCCAATCCGCGGAATCGCTGGGGCACATGCACGAACACGCTTGGATCCACTGTGACGTCAAGCCGGACAACTTTTTGATGAATGACGAAGGAAGCGTGAAACTCATCGATTTCAGCCTCGCTCAGCGCCGCGCGGGGATCATCGGCCGGCTGGTCGGGGGCCGCAGTCGCGTGCAGGGGACCAAAAGCTACATGGCGCCCGAACAGATACGCGGCAAGGCAGTCGACGCACGGACGGATGTGTACGGCTTGGGATGCATGTGGTTCGAACTGGCAGCCAACAAATTGCCGTTCACGGGCAACAATCCCAATGAGTTGCTGACGAAACATCTGCGGACCCGCCCACCGTCTCTGGAGACGGTCAATCGCAACATCGACTCCTCTTTTGCGGAGCTCGTCGCGCGTATGATGGCCAAGGATCCCGCCCGGCGCCCGCCGTCCATGGCCGCATTGATCGAAGACCTCCACGGCATTCAGGTCTTCCGCAGAAAGCCCGAACCGCCGCCGCCCCAGGCAGAGACGTCAAATCCGAGTTGACACGGCCTCGCCGCCCATGCATAACACGGGACATGGCCCCGGCAATGATGCGATTACCGTTTGAACAGCCGATCTACGAGCTCGATGCGCGGATCCAGAAATTGGTCAACGCAAAGCACAAAACACCAGAAACGCACGAAGAAATCCGGGACCTGCGTCGCGAACTGCACGAGTTGACTCGCCGCGTCTACCAGCAGTTGCAGCCCTGGGAAACGGTCCAGGTGGCACGTCACCCGGAACGCCCCATGACGACCGATTATCTGGATCTGGTGTTCGACGAATTCTGCGAATTGCATGGGGATCGGTTTTACGGCGATGACCGGTCGATCCGGACGGGTTTCGCGAAACTCGACCAGTACAAAGTGATGGTCGTCGGCCATGAAAAGGGCAAGACTCCCAAGGAACGGCACGCCTGCAACTCGGGCTGCGCCCAGCCGGAAGGATACCGTAAGGCAATGGGCAAAATGCGGCTGGCGGCCAAGTACGGCTTGCCCGTCATTTGCATGATCGATACTCCCGGTGCCAACCCCGGTATTGGCGCCGAGGAACGCGGACAGGCGCAAGTGATCGCCCAGAGCATGATGCAGATGGCGACGTTGCCGACGCCCGTGATCTGCGTCGTGATCGGCGAAGGCGGATCCGGCGGCGCGCTGGGCATCGGCATCGGGGACAAAGTCGGGATCCTCGAGCACGCTTATTACTCGGTGATCAGCCCCGAAGGATGCGCGGGAATTCTGTGGAAAAGCAGCGACTTCGCCCGTCAGGCCGCCGAAGCCTTGAAGATCACGGCCCGCGATCTGCTTCGATTGAACGTCGTGGACGACGTCATCGACGAACCGGTGGGCGGCGCGCACCGCGATCACCACCAGATGGCAGCCCGTTTGAAAATGTATTTGGTCCGCGCCTTGCGGGAACTCGTGCAACGGCCGACCGACGAGCTGCTCGAACAGCGGTATGCCAAATTCCGCCGCATGGGCCAGTTCCTGGAACGCGGTCCCCAGCCGGCCGGAACGCCCAGCGGTCCTCATCATGCCCAACTGATGGCGGCTCCGCCGACCGAGCCGGTTCACGATCCGTGAATTTGGGCGGGATCTCTCCGCCATGATCCGGCGTGAGGCCTGGGGATTCGGGCGGTCAAATCCCGCCTATTGCTGCCGGTGTCCAACGTCCGATAATCATTCTTATGTTCGTTCTTGGGCCGAAAATCGCCGGACAAACCGGCCCTTTCCGCGTCGCGGCGGCGTCGCAGCAACGGATGCCCGGCCGCCGATGCGCGGGCAAGTCCGCAGGCGCGTCCGGCCCGTGCGGTCGCCGGTCTTTCGCCTCCCCTGCCCGGCGAAGCGGCGCCCAACGTCGCCACGCGGTGCCCGTCCGCTAGCGGCGTTCGACGGGCTCGCGTACCGCGGTCCGCGTCGAGCCTCCGTCAGGGGCAGCCCGCGAAGCCGCTTCCAGCTCCGCCTGCGCGCGATGAATGTACGGGTGCAGGACGTCCTTGATCTCCTCGGGCATCACCGCGTCGGCCCGGTCCAGCAGCATCGCGATATAAAAGCCCGAACGGGAATCCATGATCTGCCGGCGCTGGGGATCCGGCAACAGGGCCACGGCAAATAGCGTAATGGCCACGCACAGCAGCACCCCCTTGGCCAACCCGAACAGGGCCCCCAGCTGATGGTCAAATTCCTTGAGTTTCAGCCGGTCGATGAAGCCCGATACAACGCGAAATACGAGCCAGATCGCCAGCGACGTGACCATATACAGGATGAGCATGGCAAACAGCCGATTCCAGGGATGCTGGTCGCCTAACAGCGGTGCCAATTGGGGACTGAACCGCAAGGCCACGACATAACTGATCGCCAGGGATGCTAGCGATGCTATCTGCCAGGCCATGCCTTTCCAGGCTCCGAATATGGTCGCCCCGACCAAGACCAACAACATGATGGCGTCATATGCTTGCATCGCGGATCTCGCATGGCAACAACCGTGCGGCAGGGGCGGGAGTATAGCGGCCGTCGGTTTGCCCGCGAAGGCCAGTCGTCCAGTGTGTGCGAAGCGTCCGGCCGCGCGCGTTGTTCGAGCCACGCGGTTCAGCTCGTCCGGCTGTCCAGCAGAATTGTGACCGGACCTTCATTCACCAGGGACACCCGCATCATCTGACCGAATCTTCCCGTTCGCGTGGGCACGCCCTGCCGGTCACTGGCCGTTACGAATGCATCGTACAGCGCTTTGGCCTTGTCCGGATCAGCAGCGCTCACGAAGCTTGGACGGCGTCCTCGGCGACAGTCTCCCAGCAGCGTGAACTGACTGATCGCCAGCATGGCTCCGCCGACGTCCAGCAGGGACCGATTCATTTTCCCGTGCTCGTCGTCGAAAATCCGCAGTTGAGCGATCTTCTGGGCAAGCCACTGGGCATCGCGTTGCTCGTCCCCCTGCGCAACCCCCAACAGCACCACGACGCCCTGCCCTATCTGCCCGACGGTTGCGTCCTGGACCGTGACGCGAGCCTCAGAGACGCGTTGTACGCACGCTCGCACGACAGATCTCCCCCTTTCGCTGCCGGACCGGATTTGTTGGCTGGCGTCGTGCGCATAGCGCGCTTGGTGCAGGACGCCCCTTGGCAAACACATAAAAATCCCGCGGGCCCGTTCTGCTCATGACGTCGAGCAGAATAGGGACCCGCGGGATTATAGAGTTTTGGGCGGTAGGCTGCGCGCAGCAGGCATTGGTGGCGGCAAATTCTTTCCGGTCGAAGACCCGCGCAGCGCCGGGATGCTGAACCGTCGTGGATGCTACGGCTTTTTGCGCCGGCGTTCAGATGCGGCTCTTACGCCATCGAACGAATGCCAGGCAGCCCCCAAGCAAACCTACCAGCGACAGAGTGGCGGGTTCCGGGACGACGTTCAGCCGCACGTTGGCCTTGTCGGCAAAGTCCCAGTTTGTTTCGTTGTTGCCGAACACGATCCCGCCTTCCAGTCCGACATCATGCAGCGACATCGAGCCGTCGGTCACATCCGTAGCTTCGACAGGCCGGAACACGGTCGCCCCCGGACCGAGGTCACTGTAGAGCGCCGTGAATCCGCCACTCTGCGTGGCCAGGGTCATCGACCCGTCGGACGACTGGATGTCCGAGATGTCGACCCCTGCGGCACCGGTGATCAACTGGCTGTAGAAATCGTCATTTGATGCGAAACCCAGAATCGCATCCAGTGAATACCCCGATCCGTCACCCAGCACATTGTCGATCAATGACGCCCCCGCGGCAACGGTGTTGCTGACGGGATTGTTCGCGGAATTATCCGCGCCGAAGATACGCTCCATGACGACCATCGCCGCCTTGTCCCAATCGGCGAATCCGGCGGGCTCGAAGCTGTCGCCAAGCAACGACTGGATGTCGAGGCCCGTGGCGGGTGAAGTCACTTCATATTGGATCGTTGAAAAAGCGCCGCCCCCGAGCGCCGTGACCTGGTCGACTTCGAAGGAATAAGCAACGATCAGCTGCTTGCTGTCGTCCATGGAAGAAGACGCTGTGGGAGAGATGCGGCGGTCGAGACGGACGAGGCCCGTGATCACGTCGCCGGACGACAGTTCGCCGTCGTTGTCCTGGTCGTAGATCAGACCGCGGCTGTTGTCTTCAAAGACGTTGTCCCGCCCGTCAAGCGTCAGAAGATCGGAGAGGATTCCCCCCCGAGTCGCGGTGGCGATACAAAGCAAAATGAGCGTGGAACCGAACAAACATCTCATGAGCACAATCCCGGAAGCAGAAAGACAATCAATGATCCACTAGCGCCACAGGTGTCGTTCAAGGAGAGCCCGCGAATCGACCGGGCTGCACAACAGAGCCTTCTCGGCCCGATTTCACAACCTGATTTCGCGGTCCCCTTTCCGCTCGAGGAGCGGTGACGTGAAGTTGTGAAACCGCTTCTATTTTCGACAGTAGTTGAAACTTCCGGCGACGCAACTATTCTGCCGGGTTTTTCGTGGGATTTTTCCGGGATCGGATGCCGCGGCCGGCGGCCATCGCCCACAGCATCGCCAGCGAGCAGGCCAGGGCCCATGAAGACGGCTCCGGCGCGGCGAACGCCGATGCGGCAGCCAGGTTGCCACGCAATTGCTCGGCAAACGGTACAATATCGTCAAAATCCAGGTCGCCGTCGCCGTCCAGATCGCCTTTCAGGCCGGCGGGCACGCCGAACCTCACTTCGTAGACGTCCGGCGTCTTGAGGCCCAGGACAAAGGCGTCGATGTCGTCGAAATCGAGGTCGCCATCGCAGTCAAGGTCGCCCGGCAACGGATCGCCCAGATGAAAATTGATCTGGATCGTGCCGGTCGTCGTGGAAGAACTGTTAACGATGAAATCGGTCAAGCCGAATCCGACCGGGTGTGCGCCGACGGCCAGAAAATACTCGCCCGCGGCCAGATCACCCTTGCTGTTGGGGGCGCTGCCAAAAAACAACGCGCTTTGCCGATTGGTGAGGATCCCTATCGCAATGTCATCGTTATCGCCCATCCAATCTCCGTTGGTGTCGTAGAGGCCGATCTCGGTGTCGAATCCGGAGCCGATCGTGTCCACTTGAAAAAAGTCGCCGGACACAATCGGCTGGGCCAGTTCGAACCGGTAAAAGATGATCTGCATGGCTGCCAGAAGCTCATCGGCGGGCCGGGTGACACCGTCGGCGAGCGTGCCGACATCAACAATTGTCCCGGGAGGGTTTCCGGCCCACAGCGGCGCATGGGAAGCGAACGACAAGAACCCCGCCGCGATGGCCCAGCAGGCAACCTGTTTCACGCCAATGGAGATCCGGCATCCCCCCTGCACTGTTTCCATGTCGTGCCTCCATCCCAGTTGAGCGTCGTCGGCAGGGCTCCCGCCCATGGAGCCGTCGCGCATTTGATTTGCCAGCGCCCTTAATTCTAACCTGCCGCCCACATTTTGCCGAGAAATCGATCAACGGCCACGCCCGGCCTGCTTCGGACGCGACCGCGCTCGGCCACGCCTCACGGACTGGGGACGCCGTCGTCGAGGCCGATGCGTGAAGCCGGGTCGGCCTGCAGGCGTTGCCGACGGATCTCGTGGGCTTGGGAACCAACCTGATCGATGATCTGCCGGTTGTGGTCGATCTTGATCCAGGCCGCTACGTAGGAGAGTCCCACAATCAGGATCGTGCCGCAGCCACCGAGCAGGTGGTACAACACCCACCGGTCCGTCCCCGGACGACCTGTTGCCGGGTCGGATGCCGCGCCCAGTGCGATCACGGCGACGACGGCCAGGATACCGGCGAGCATCCACGGAAACGATTGACGTTTCAACCGCTGGCTCTGCAATACGTGCGCCCCGTCCAACTGGTAAGTTTCAGCGACCTCTCTAATCCAGCGGCTCGTCCCGATGAAGTACGTAACGACCACGCTGTTAACGAACACCACGGCCAACGCCGCGGCCAGGCCCGTCAGCCGGTGTATGGATGCCCACAACAACACGGATGGCTCCGCGCCGGGTCGCAGTTCGCCGATGCTCAGGCCGACCACCAGCGACGCGCACACAAGCAGAAATGCAAAACCGGCCAGACTCACGTAAATGCGACTCATGTGCGTTGTTGCTCCCCGAACTCTCCCCCCATTGCATTAAACCGGTGGTCCGGGTGCCGTGTAAAGTGGCGGGAGCGGCAACCGGGACTACCGTCGCGCGTTGGGGCGGGATCCGGCGCGGACTCCGACGCGGGCCTAATCGTGCCACCGTCAGCGCACGTTCAGCGAAGATATTGTTCGGTGACGTCTTGAGTCCGGACCGAGTCGTTGCGGTAGACGAACTGGCGGGAATCGATGCGTGCCCCGAACCGGACTTCGTACATTTCCAGCAGAAGCAGGCAGTCCGGATCGCTGGTCTCCCGGTCCATGGGTCTGGCCATGCGATCCCTCCGAAACTGAACCACGTACGGAAACAGATCCTCTCGTCCCAGCAACAGTTGCACTGTTTGGGGCACGTGTGGATGCACCGTGGGGTTCTCCGCACGAAGCTCGCCCCCCGCCGTCTGCGTGTCTGGGTCGTGCGGCGACGGCCCGCGGGCTCGGCCGATCAACCGCCATGCATCAAGGGCTCCGATGGCGGCCGGCCGAGGTGGTTCAAACGCAAAGCCCGCGTGCAGGCTCCGCAGCAGCATGGGGAGGCCTCCGACGCCCGCCACCGGCACGCGCGCGCGGATGTCCATCGGCGAGGCATCGCGAAACGCCTCCGCCACCTTATGCAAGTCGACTTTCAGAACACTGCGACGGTCCGGAAATTGCCAATCCGTCCACACGAAGCGGCCGTCGGCGATCTGAACGCAGCCGTAGTGTTCCTGGCCGAGATGGCATTCCAGTTCCAGACGAGTCTGTATGTCCAGTCCGCGGCCCTGCTGCAGATACGTGCCTTTTCCGAACAGCCGGTACCCCAGCATATTTGCTCGATGGCGAACAGAAGCGGCAATACTCTCGTGCCGGACCGCGGCGGCCAGCGCCTGACGCAACATCGCCTGACCCGGCTGGGACACCGTTTCTTCCGCCCGTGCAGCCCGAAATTGCCCGATGGTGGCGACGATCAGCCACAACAGCAGCCCCACGGATGCTCGCTCCCATGTCGTCGCGGCCGACAAGCAGGGTAATCTGGCATTCATGTAGCGGTTTTTACGGTTTGGCAAAAGATTCGGGCTGCACGTGGCCGACCAATAGACCTCGGAGGCGCACGCAGCGCCGGGGCGATAGTGCCGAGCGGTTTTGCCGCGGGACGCACTGCCCGGAAGGCGCTGGGCGTCGGCAAATGGGCCGGGCAGAGAGGATTCTAGTGGGGTCCGTGAAATAGGGAAAGTGAAGCTCACCACGCGAATGCGTCGACCGGATCGGTCCCTGCTGGCATGCGGATAGACTGCTGCGTCGTGGGGACCATCGGGGCATTGGGCAGAATCGCAACCACGATGAGCAGGACCCACCGGGAGGACCAGTGGGGGATACCATGACTCGTGTTCATCATGCAGTGGCATCGGCGGCATTGGCCGCCACAGCGATCGTTGGATGCAAATCTCCGATCGCGCACAACCTACCGCCAGCAGAACGGCTGATGCATCCGGGCCCCGGCGTCGGCGGACCGGGGCCGGGGGTCATGCTCCGCGGTTCCGCGGGTCCACCCGGCGGCCCGGCGGTCACCGCGGAGAGCCAAGTGTGGTTCGTACGACCGGAGGGAATGACCGTTCGATGGGACGTCCTTCAGCCGGGCAGTTTCGACTCGGAGCCACTCATCGTCCCCGGTCGGCAAAACTTTCCGCAGGGAGCGATCTACCGGCTGAAATTGACCAACATACCCGGCCGGGAGGGCATGGAGTTGTATCCGACAATTGAAATCGGACCGGCCACGCCGCGAACCGACGGCTATCTGGCGCACTCCCCCATTCCGGCGGAGTTTACCGAGGAGGATTTCGATCAGGTTCAAAGCGGCAATTACGTGGTCAAGGTGCTTTACCTGCCCGATCCCGAATTCCAGGAACTGGCCCTGGCCGGCGTCGAGACGCTGGTCAGCACGCGCCTGGATCCAGGTGTGGATCCGATTGTGGAGGCGGACCGACGCGGGTCGATTCTGGCCATCATCCGCTTGGGCAACAAGGATCTGGAACTGCCGGGCATGGCGGGAGAGACGGAATACGTGGTACCGGCATCGCATCAGTCGGCGTCCCCCGTTCGTCCGGCAAGTGACTCGTCACCGGCCGACGTGGCCCCGGTAGAGATGTCGTCCGGGGACATCCAGTTCGGGGAAACCCCGATTGGCCTGCAAACCGGCGCGTTCGTACCGCCTGCCGCAGCGCCCCACCAGATCGCCCAGGCCACCGCACCGCCGTGGGGAATGCCGATCAGCGGCACGCCCATCGGTCTGCCGGGGCCGCCGCATGTGCCGCTGGGAGTGCCAGCGGGACTCCGCCGGCACGTGGTCAAGAATCATACGAAACGCCACATCCCCCACCCCACCAGGAGGGTGAAAATCAATGTGAAGCAACGCCCAGGTTTCAGCTATCCCAAACCGCCCAGCCACGTGTGGATTCGTGAAACCGTCAAGGCGCCGTGGAAGGCATTTTTCGTCCCGTGGGGCAACCATCGGGAAATCGTCAAATGATACTCAGGGCAACGGTCCGCTGCCTCGGCGGACAACATTTTCGTCCGCCACAATCCGTTGGCATATTGGCGACACTGGTCTGTCTTGTGCTGAGCTTACCGGCGCTGGCTCAAGAGTCACCAGTTCATTGGCGCCACGCCGGGGAAATGCCACCGGGAGCGATTGGCCGCCGGCGGATTGAGAGGGGCGGACCGTTGCCTGGATATTTTCAACCCGTGCTGATCCGCTGTGCCGGATCGGCGCGAGTTTCGGTGGCGGTCGACCGCGGTTTCGCGGCTCCCGAACCAGCGCCGTTGATGGTCGGCCTGCTCGTCGCACCGGTCTATCGGTTCAAGTTGACGGATCTTCCCTTTCGAGAGGGCGAAGAACTGTTTCCGACCGTGGAAGTTGTCGACCGCCTGTATCCACCTTCCAGCAATACGCCGCAGTTTGCGATCCCCGTCGATATCACACAGCAAGACATGGAACTGGCGTTGGACGGCCATTTCGTTACTCGGGTTGTCTATGTCGAGGATCCGGAAACCGCCCTGCCGAACTCCGAACCGACCGGGCGCGTTGCGTGGCACGATGTCGCGCCGGGCGCCGATCCGCTGGCCGTTGCCGACCAGCTGGGCCGGCCGGCTGCGATCGTCCGCATGGGCGGACGCGTGCCCCTGGGGGGCGGACCCAACCGGCGTTTTCTCCACGGTTCGCCGCCGCTGGTCCATCTTCCGATTCCACAGCCACGCTCCGCCGGCCCCCTGCCGTTCGAACCTTCGGCACAGGATCGGCGGGCGATGGGGCTGCCGCATTAAGTCTGGCCGCTCCCACGACATCGCTGGGTTGTTGTCCATGCGCGATTCCGTTATCAGGCACGAGCCCCTTCAGGAAGCCGCCTCGCGATGGCCCGCCTGGTTTCGGCTGGTCGTGATCGCCCTGGCAACATGTGTGCTGAGTGCCTGTCACTCGGCGTTGCTCCCTTCGCATCGTGACGCGGGCAGCCGGCCCGCGCAGCGACCGCATACCGGGCCGGGGGGCCAGGATGATGTGCTCGTTGTCGCGCCGGGCGGCGCTGAAACGGTATCGCGGGGTGTTGCTTGGCGGCCGCCGGGCATCAGCGGTCCCTGGCCGCGCGACGAATACCTGCACGACGGTGGAGACCATGGATCGCCCGCGGCCGTCCTGAAGGATCGAACCGTGCGGGGCCTGGAGCCGGAAGACACCGTGGTGCACTATGACACGATAGACGGCCGGACGGGCATACAGCCCAGTAACCGCGTGAACCTTTACGCGCCCCGGTTCGCCGCGGTCCGCCGCGTCCAGACAGCCGCGGCGGCCGCTTCCCGCGATCAGATGTTGCTGGCCCAGATGCCAAGGGGCGTCCGGCGCTACGACACCAGTGAACGGGCCACCACCGCGTTGCAACGGCGGGGGCTGAAGGGCCGCCGTGTCGTCCAGTCGGACAGCGTGCTTCAACGACGGCAGAAAGGCGGAGAGTTGGAAGGTCCTCAACGCATGGCCGTCGCGGAATCCGCCGCCCTGCCCCAATCCGATACCGTCGTCGATACGCCGCTGCGCATCGACGATCGAGATCAGCCGTTCGCGGTGGAAGTTACTGACAAACTACTGGTGGGCACCCACGTCAATCAGGTACAGGTCATCCTGGATGGAAAAAGCGCTGTGGCAATGACATCCGACAAGGCGGCGGCGGCCGTCTTCATTGTCGATGAACCGGACAACGCACAGGTGCGTCTGAACAAATCCGCATCGACCACGTGGGCCAGCCCGGGGGACCAGGTCGACTTCGCGATTCGGTACGAGAACGTTGGCGATCAGGTCGTTGGGAATCTGGTAATCCTCGACAACCTCACCAGCCGGCTGCAATACGTCGAAGGCACGGCACAATCCTCGGCGAAAGCAGCGTTTCGCGCGGAGCCCAACGCGAACGGTTCGTCACTGCTGCGCTGGGAAATCGACAAGCCGCTCGCCCCCGGCGGCGGCGGCACCGTGCGGTTTCGCTGCCGCATTCGGTAACCGGCGTCCGGCGGGATGACA
Organism: uncultured Pirellulales bacterium; assembly: GCA_964573605.1. Classification (GTDB taxonomy): domain Bacteria; phylum Planctomycetota; class Planctomycetia; order Pirellulales; family JBBDJB01; genus CAZNKT01. Next base: position 864 of record CAZNKT010000012.1, on the reverse strand, counting down.
CCCGCGGCCAGACGGTGGCTCCGCCGGCCGGCATGTTCTCCGTGCCACGCTGTTTCTGGCCACGCTGTTTCTGGCGGCGCTGTTTCTGGCGGCGCTGTTTCTGGCGGCGCTGCTTGTTGCATCGTCCCGGTCGGTCTGCGGGACGGCGCGGACGCTGCACGGACGCCGAGGACCTTCTAGAATACGACTCGTTTCCCATTTCCCCCTGCCCTGGTGCCCAATGGTTCACCCCTGGTTGTCCGACCGGAGCCGCTGTGTGGACAGCTCCGGAATCCGAAAAGTGTTCGATCTGGCGGCCCGCCTGCCGGACCCCATCAATCTTTCGATTGGCGAGCCCGATTTTGCGGTGCCGGACGCCATCCAGGACGCCGCGATTGCCGCGATCCGTGAAGGAAAGAACGGCTATAGCGTGACGCAGGGCATCCCGCAGTTGCGCGGCGCATTGCAGCAGCACATCGACAACCAATACGGACACGACGATCGTCGCGTGCTGGTGACGTCGGGCACGAGCGGCGCGCTGTTGCTCGCGATGATGGTCCTCGTGGACCCCGGAGATGAAGTCATTTTGTTCGATCCGTACTTCGTGATGTACGAAGCTCTGGTCCGCATGATGGGGGGTCGCTGCGTCTACGTGGACACCTATCCCGACTTCCGCATCCGGCTGGATCGGGTGGCGTCGGCAATCGGAGAGAAGACGAAAATGATTTTGCTCGGAACGCCCGCCAATCCCACGGGCGTCGTCGCCACCGACGCAGAAGTTCGCGGGCTGGCCGATCTGGCCCGCCGGCATCGTGTGGCGTTGCTGAGCGATGAAATTTACCGGCAGTATTGCTTCGACGCACCGTTGGTGGGCCCTGCCCAATA
>CAZNKT010000011.1:32491-84780 GCA_964573605.1 uncultured Pirellulales bacterium | reverse complement strand
CCAACCTGCTGGACACCGACGACGACAACGACGGACTGCCGGATACGTCGGACCCGTTCGCCATCGACGGTACCAACGGCAGCTCGACGCCCATCGGGTTCTTGCACACTTGGGAAAACGACGATCCGAATCCCGGCGGCCTGTTGAACCTGGGCTTTACGGGACTGATGACCAACGGCGCGGACGACTACGAAACGCTGTTCGACGCGGCGACGCTCACAGCCGGAGGAGCCGCCGGCGTGCTGACGCTGGACGCCAGCGGAGAGGGCGACGCGACCGGGAGCCTGAATACGCAGCAGCAGGCATTTCAGTTGGGCGTTCATGCGGCCGCGGCGAGCCAGCCTTTTTCGGCACAGACGCGAATCCTGGCTCCCTTCGCGGGAACGACTCCGCAGGGTCAGCAGTCGATGGGCCTGTTCATCGGCAACGGCGACCAGGACAACTACTTCAAAATTATTGTCACGGCCAACGAAGGTTCACCGGCCATCACCTGGGTGCTGGAGCAGAACCAGAACGTCGTCAATGGTCCCGTTGTTCCGCTGACGCTGCCCGGGCCCGACGCCATCGACTTCATCATTACGGTCGATCCCGCGAACGCCACCGTCCAGGCGAGCTATTCGGTGATCCAAGGCACGATCCAGGGTCCTCGCGTCGACGTGGGAACGGCGCAGAGTATTCCGTCCGCTTGGGTTTCCGGCCCGATGGGCCTGGCCGTGGGTGTGATTTCCACGTCGGTTGGGCCCGCGCCGCCGACGCCCGTCACGTGGGACTTCCTCAATGTGCTGCCCGAGGGCAGTGCGAATGTCGCGCCTGTCGTGGCCCCCATCGCTGATCAGACCGTGCAGGAAACCGACACGCTCAGCTTCTCCGTCAGCGCCTCCGACTCGGACGGCGATGCCGTTGCTCTTTCGGCTTCGGGTCTGCCGGCATTCGCCAGCTTCCAGGACCACGGCGACGGGACCGGCACGTTGTCCGCGGCGCCGCAAACAGGCAGCGCCGGCGATTACGCAATCACGATCACCGCCACGGACGATGGTTCGCCCGTGCTGGCCGATACAGAAACGTTCACGCTTGAGGTCACGGCGGCGCCATCGGCCGGTTCGGTCGTCTACCGGGTGAATGCCGGTGGCGCGGCGCTATCCGACACGGTCGCCTGGGATGCCGATTATGACGCGAGCCCCTCGGTTTATGGCAACGCCGGTGCTGCAAACAGCGCGACCTTCTCCGTACCCGCCGCGGTCGACACGTCGGACGCATCGATTCCGCCCGGCACGCCCGCCCAGTTGTTCCAAAGCGAACGGTGGGATCCCTCCAGCGGCGCGGAGATGCAGTGGGATTTTCCGGTGACACCAGGTGACTACCTGGTCCGGCTGTACTTCGCCGAAATATACTCCGGTTCCCAGACGGCAGGTGCCCGATTCTTCGACGTGGCGATTGAAGGCACGGTCCTGCTGGATGACTACGACGTATTCGCCGATGTCGGTGCGTCGGCGGGCGTGGTCAAGTCGTTTCTCGTCACGACCGACACCAACCTGGACATCGATTTCATTCACGAAACCGAAAACCCGGCGCTCAAAGGTATCGAAATTTTGAGTGCCAGCTCCAGCAGCACAAACACCGCGCCGGCGCTCGCGCCGATTGGCGACCACAGCGTTGCCGATGACGCAACCCTGGCGGTCAATGTTTCGGCGTCCGATGGCGACGGCGACAATCTGGGGCTCACGGCAACGGGCCTACCTTCGTTCGCCAGCTTCCAGGACCATGGCGACGGAACCGGTACGTTGTCGGTCAATCCCGCGCCGGGAGATGCCGGCACCTATCCCGTAACGGTTACGGTTACCGACGACGGCAATCCACCGCTATCCGACGCGGAAACTTTTGCCATTGTCGTCACCGCCCCCGTCGTGGCTGGTACCCCGGTGTACCGCGTCAACGCCGGAGGTCCGGTCGTGGACGGCAATCCGCCCTGGTATCCGGAGTTGCCCGACGGCGGTAGTGCGCAAGAGGCTGTTCGGCATATCGGTTCGCGGTTGGAATTGTTCGTCGACCAATTCCTGGTCGATACGATGACCAATGCCCAGCTCGAATTGCACATGCCGCAGGAAGCAACTGCGGACCCCAACCCGCATGGTGCCGGAGCGTATCCGTCGATCGTATACGACGGCACGCAATTCCACCACTATTTCCGCGGCTATCTCAGTGGCATTGACCCCACGGTTCCGCCGCCGCCCGATGGAACCAACAATGAGGTCACTCGATACGATACCAGCGCCGACGGAATCAACTGGACGTCTCCTCATCTGGACTTGTTCAACGTTACGGTGGACGGCGTCAACAACGTCGTACTGGCGAATGATGCCCCCAGCATGCACAACTTCGTGCCTTTCTACGATACCAATCCCGACGCCGACCCGCAGTTCCGCTTCAAGGCGCTGGCCGGGTTGAGCCATGTGGGCACGTCGCCCGCTCCCATCTCCGGTTTGCGAGCTTACGGATCCCCTGACGGAATCCACTGGACGTTGTTGACCAGTGAACCCGTCATCACCGTCGATGATCTGCCCGGCGCGAACGACAGCTATGCGTTCGATTCGGCCAATATCGCTTTCTGGTCGGAAACGGAACAGAAGTACGTCGTGTATTACCGCACGTGGACCGGCGGATCGCCCGGATCGTCCAGCAGCCTGCGCACGTTCACGCGTGCCGAATCCACGGACTTCATTAATTGGACGAACCACGTTGATATCGACGTCAATTTCGCCAGCGAACATCTGTATGCCAGCATGATCAACCCGTACTTCCGGGCGCCTCATATTTACACGGCCATGCCTACGCTGTTCCTGCCGAATCAAACTGAAAACAATACACACATTCTCTTCATGTCTTCGCGCGACGGCTTCCAGTTCGACCGCACGTTCGGGCAGCAGACGTTCATCGAGGGGTTGCCCGGCAACCGCCAGAATTACGTCGCACCGCTGGTCGTTCAGACCGATACCGATGAGATGTCGATTTACGGCCAGTCGGGAATACGGTACACGCTGCGGCTGGACGGATTCGCCTCGGTCGACACCACAGGCACATCCGGAGAATTGATCACTCGCCCCCTCACGTTCGCCGGCAATCGACTGACACTCAACACGGTGACCGGGTCGGCCGGCAGCGTCCAGGTCGAACTTCAGGACGCCGACGGGCAACCGATCCCCGGTTTCACGTTGTCGGACAGCGACCCCATGTCCGGGGATCTTCTGGCCGGCGTGGCCACCTGGAACGGCAGCAGCGACGTCAGCACGCTGGCCGGTCAGACTATCCGCGTCCATTTTGTGATGCAGGACGCCGACATCTTCGCCATGCAATTCACGGGGACGACCTCCATCAGCATTCCCAAGGGAGACGTCGTCACCAGCGGCCAGACGATTACGCTCCCCATCACACTCGACGTATCGGAACCGGGCGGGTTGTCGCTGCAATCGGCGGATTTCGCGATCAGTTTCGATCCGCAGCGCTTCAGCATCTCCAATGTTCGGCCCGGACCCGTCGCGTCGAATTTCTCCGTCAATGCCAGCGTGGACAATCAACTGGGCACCCTGACCATCAATGCGTTCGGACCCGCGGTCAACCTTCCCGTGGGAGCGCACGGCAACGTGGTCCTGATGGATGTAACCGTCAACCCGGGGGCCGTCCTGGGCGAATCGCCGGTCAACCTGGAACTGGCACTGAACGGCACGCTGACGGCGCTGAATGGCGGCGCGGTTTCTCTGACACCCGGCCCCACCGGCGCGGATGACGATCCCGTGGACGGACGCATCACCGTCACGGGCACGGTGGTCAATGCGGCCGCATCGAATTCTCAAACGTTCACGACGACCACGCCCATCGACCTGTCGGATGCCTCCATACCGCCAGGCACGCCGATGGAATTGTTTCAGTCGGAACGTTGGGACGCGACAACAGGAGAAGAACTCGAGTACGACTTCCCGGTGGCCCCCGGCAATTATGTCGTGCGGCTCTACTTCGCGGAAATCTACTCGGGCGCATCCGCACCGGGATCACGCGTGTTCGACGTGTTTATCGAAGGCAACCTGGCTCTGGACGACTACGACGTGGCGGCCGAAGTGGGTACCTTCGCGGGCGTGGTAAAGACCTTCTCCGTCACCAGCGACAACAATCTGGACATCGACTTCGGACATGTTGTTCAGAATCCGTCCATCAAAGCCATCGAAATACTGACGGCTCAGCAGGCAGCTTCCAGTCAGGCACGCGCGGCGGTTCCGGCAACCGAAGTCTCCTTTGCATCCCAGTTCAACAATTCCATCAAGCCACATGACGTCGACGGCGACCATCGCGTTTCACCGACCGACGCATTGGCGATCATCAACCGCCTGAACCAGAGCGGGCCGGCGAATCTTGACGAAGCGACTTCGCCAACCAGCACCGCCCCCTGGGCCCGCGCGGACTCGATCCACCATTTTGTAGATGTGAACGGCGACCACATGGTCTCGCCCCTGGACGTGCTGCTGGTTATCAACGCCTTGAACCGATCAAGCCAGGTGGTGGCGACGGCAGCGCACGCGGCAGAAGAGCCAGTGGCCGACGGATGGACCGCGGCGACCGAGGCGACGGCCGACGGCCGCTGGGCTCGCCGGACAGCATCCTCATTCGACGAATACTACGAGAGCGATCAGCAGACGCCGCAAGCGCGGACCGCGTTCGCCGCAGGGGCGACCGGCGCGCACCGTGAAGTCGACGCGCGGCGGCCGGTCGTGCGCGTGTCCGGCGATACGCGGAGCGAACCGTTCCACGATTCGCCCGCGCGCTACGGCGGCGAAAACTCTTCATTCGACCACGGCAAGCTCGATCACGTGCTTGCGCACATCGCCCGAGATATCACGCGGGCCTGGACGCCGCCGTCCGGAGCCATCCGGAGCATCAATCGATCATAAGACAGGGAGCCATCTATCGCCGCACGCGCCCCGAAACGGAACCGCCCATCAGGGCTTCGACTTCTCGCTCAGTTACAACATTGAAATCGCCCGGAATGGAATGATTTAAGCAGCTTGCGGCCGCGGCGAATCGCACGGCATCCCGAGGCTCTGAAAAGCGGTCCGAACCGCAGGCATGGATCAGTCCCGCGGCAAATGCGTCGCCACCGCCGACGCGATCCACAATCGATCGGATTTCATACGGCCGATAGTGACCATCCGTGTCCTCGGGAGCAAAGAAGGCTTGCTCCCGCCGCGCATCCCATAGCATGCCGCCCCAATTATTGTGGGTGGCCGAATAGCTCTCCCGCAAGGTGATCGCCACCGTGTGGATGTGCGGAAACCGCTCGGTGATCTGTCGCGCCACGTCGACGTACGCCTGGGCGTTGATCCGGCCGTGCTCCACCGACGTGCCCTCAGCCTCGATGCCCAGAACGTCCTTGGCATCTTCTTCGTTGGCAACCAGAACCGTCACATGGCCCAGCACGTCGGTCATGCACTGTTGCGCCAACGCGCGGGCTTCCCGACCGGAATTCCATTTCCAGAGCTTGTTGCGAAAATTCAGGTCGCACGAGACCTGCGCCCCCTCGCGGCGGGCCAGAGACACCAGCTCGAGCGTGGCCTGAAAGGCGCGCTCACTCAATGCCGGCGTGATCCCCGACACGTGGATCCAGTCCACTCCCTGCAAAGCAGATGAAAAAGCATATTCATCCTTCGTCGTCGTACTGACCGCGCTTGGCTCGCGATCGTAAATGACCACGGAGCTTCGTTGGTTTGCACCGGTTTCGAGGAAATAGATTCCCAAACGCGAGTGTTGCTTTGTCACACAGAATTTCGTGTCGATGCCGAAGCCGCGGAGCTGAGCCAGCAGTGCGTCGGCCAGCGCGTTGTCGGGAAGTGCCGAAACGTAGCGAACGTTATTCCGAAACATAGCCAGCGAAACGGCGACATTGGCTTCGCTGCCGCCGAAGGTGGCATTCAGGCCGCCCGGCAGCGACTGGCGGAGCCGCAGATGACCGGAAGGAGTCAGCCGCAGCATGACCTCCCCGAAACACAGGATGTCCATGATGTCGATCTCCTCGAAGACTCCCCGCCTGATCCGCGGCCGCCCGGTTCCGATGACCTGCGGCGCGGGGATGCCGTATAGCAAAGCCGCCTGGTTATAATACGTCAACCGGTCGTTGCACGACCCGCGCCAAGCCACGGGCCTTGGCGGCGACCACACGGTCCGCGGGAATCATCGGCCGGTGGGCGTCCGTGCCGGGTTGTTTCCAGCACACCGCCCGGCTTACCCGTCACCGATACGATCCTCCGCATGTCCGCTTACAGTCACCAGCGCCCCGAACCGGTCCCTCACCCTTCAACGTCGATGCCGGCCCTGCGCACATCGTCGACATTGCTCATGCCGACCGCGCTGGCGTGGGCGGTGCTGTTGCCCACGACCGCCGCCCGCGGCTGGCCGGGGCACGACTGGGACCATTGGCGCAACGTCACGACATGGTCGCGCCCCGAACTGGCAACTCCGCAGGCAGGCCGCAAGGATCTCGTTCCGCTGCTCGAAACCGGGTCCGCCGACGATGTTTCGATCGACGGTATTCACGCGTGGCAGCGCAAGCGCGACGAGCAGGCCGCGGTAATCGAGGCGCTGCTGGGGTCTCCGGAACCGATAGCGCCGCCGACCGCGGAATGGGAGGTGCTGGATGAACAAATCCTGGACGACCACCTGCGCCGGCGCGTGCGCATTCGTAGTGAAGCGGACGACTGGATACCGGCTTACCTGCTCGTGCCTCGGCCGCTGCCCGAAGGACGTCTTCCCGCCATGATTTGTCTGCATCAATCCGTGGCGCAAGGCAAAGACGAACCGTGCGGCACGGCAGGGAATCCCGACATGGCCATCGCGCTACAGCTTGTCCGCCGCGGTTACATGGCACTCGCGCCCGACATGATCGGCTTCGGAGATCGGATTGGCGACAACGCGCAGCCATACGATGACAGCCTCCGGTTTTACCGGCGGCATCCCAACTGGTCCTACTTCGGCAAGATGATCTGGGATGTGTCGCGCATGGTGGACGTCCTGCGATCGCTTCCGGAGGTCGACCCGCTGCGGATCGGCTGCGTCGGCCATTCGCACGGCGGCTACACGGCGCTCATGGCCGCGGCGTTCGAACCCCGCGTCACACTGGCCATTGTCAGTTGCGGTTTCAGCACGCTGCGGGAAGACAATCGACCGGACCGGTGGAGCCACCTCACACCGCTGTGGCCTCAATTGGGTGTTTATCTGCCCCACGTAGACCAGGTTCCGTTCGACTGGCACGACATTTGTTCCCTGATCGCACCGCGTCCCTTATGCGTATGGTACGCGGCGCGCGACGATGTCTTCCCTCACACCGATGCGTTGCGCAAAATCGCTCCACAACTCCGCGGCGTATACGGTCTCTACGGTGCGGCGAACGACGTTATATTCGTCTCTGCCGATCTGCCTCACGGGTTTCCGCGCCAGGCGCGGCAGGCGGCGTGGCAGTGGCTGGACGAACGCTTTGCGGGCCCGCGCCTGCCGCGGCGAGTGCCGCGCGACCTGGCCGAATGGCAGTCGCGCCGGTCGCGGATTGCAGCGGACATGCATCGGACCCTCGGACGAACGGGCAACCACGAGGCCACGCCGGAATTCCGGCTGCTGGGCCAGGAGGATACGCACCATTACGTCCGCCGGCTGATCGAATACTCGGTGGGGACCGACGATCCGGTTCGCGCATACCTGCACGTGCCCACAGGCACCGCCGGCAAGCGCCCGGCGATTCTCGTCTTGCACCAGACGACGCCGCTCGGCAAACGGGAAGCCGCGGGGCTGGAGGGCGACGCGAGCCTGGCGTTCGGGCACGAATTGGCCGAAAGAGGCTATGTGACGCTGTCACCGGACTCCCTGTGCGCGGGCGACCGGATTGACCGTTTCGGCGCCTTCGACACGCGCGGCCATTACTTGCGGCACCCCGCCTTGTCGGCGATGGGTAAGATGCTGTACGACGCGCAGCGAGCGTTGGACGTGTTGGTGTCGCTCGACGAGGTGGACCCTCGACGCGTCGGCGCCGTGGGCCATTCGCTGGGAGCCGAACAGGCGGCGCTGCTGGCCGCCTGGGATGATCGTGTTAAGGCCACGGTTGCCAGCTGCGGGTGGGCTACGTTTGAAGCGGACCACAATAAGTTGCGGTGGGCCCGCGATCAATGGTTTTCGTATATGCCCAAACTCCGTCCCGTGTTTCTCCGCGGCGATCTGCCGGCCTGGGACTGGCACGATGTAGTACGACTCGTCGCGCCGCGTGCGTACTACCAGCATACCAAGCGAGACGATCCCATTTTTCCGGAAGCGGTCAGTGCCTACGAGGCGACCGAGGCGGCACGCCCGATTTGGCGGTTGTACGGGGAGCAGCAGCGCTTGGAGAATGTCCTGCTGCCGGGCCCGCACGCCTTTTCCGCCGAAGCCCGCCAACGGGCCTACCAGTGGCTGGACCGCCAACTCATGCCAGCCGCCCAACCGCCGTGAAATCGCCGCACGAAAACAGAAATCAGCCGGCGGTTTGACAGGACGTATCCGCCGCGTTTATAGAATCGTCAGCGCCTGAATCCATGTTCGAGGATGGATGTGTGCCCAACCAGCCACCTATCCGCGAGCAGCTTCATCAAGGGCACGGATCCATTTGGTTTATCGCACCGACATTGGGAGAACTCCATGAGCAGCGTGCCGCTGGATCGTCGACAATTTAACCGCTGTGTCGCTGTGGCCTCCGGCGCCGTCGTGGCCGGTGATTTCGGGGTGGTGCCGTATGGCCAGGCGGCCGATCCCATCACGCGAAACGGGAAAGCGAAATTCAAATTCAGTCTTGCGGCGTATAGTTATCGTGAATTGCTGAAAGGTAATCCGCCCCGGCTGACCCTTTCGGATTTTATCGACGACTGCGCGGCCATGGGGCTGGACGGCACCGAATTGACGTCCTATTACTTTCCGCAGCCGCCTACGAACGTATACATTCGGTCGCTCAAACAGCAGTGCTTTCTGCTCGGTCTGGATGTGTCGGGAACGGCCGTTGGCAACGATTTTGGTTTCCCAGCGGGATGGCAGCGGATCGAGCAGATCGAGGACGTGAAGCGATGGATTGAACGCGCGGAGATCCTCGGCGCGCCGGTCATCCGCGTTTTCGCCGGCCAGGCCAAAGAGGGTGTGAGCCCCGAGGAAACACACCGGCTGATCGTAGAAGGACTCGAGGAGTGCTGCGAGTACGCCGGTCGTAAGGGCGTGCATTTGGCGCTCGAGAACCATGGAGGGCCCACGAGCACGGCCGAAGGTATTTTAGCGTTGGTGCGGGATGTAAGTAGTCCCTGGTTTGGCGTCAACCTCGACACCGGAAACTTTCACAGCGACGACATCTATGCCGATCTGGCGCGGGTCGCGCCGTATGCCATCAACGTGCAGGTGAAGGTGTCCGTTTCCGGGCCGGATCGGAAGAAACGGCCCGCTGATTTCGACCAACTGGCGCGCATCCTCAAGGACGTACGCTATCGGGGCTACGTCGTGCTCGAATATGAAGATGCCGGCAATCCGCGAAAGGAATGTCCGCGACAGATCGACCGGCTGCGTGAAGCTTTCGCTTGATGCCCAACAGCAGCGCACCCGGCCTGTGGCCGCTCGCGGTACTGCACGCTCGGGCCTCCCGTAATTGCCGACCGTGCGTGCCACGCCTGTTTTGGAGTAACGGCTCAAGCGGGTAACGCCCGGTAAAGACGGTAAAGCCGCTGTCACCCGGTTGCCGTTGTCCCACCGCGTGCTTTCTGATACTTACCCCGCCATGGACCTTAGCGGACTGACGGTCGATCATTTCAGCGCCGACAGCACAAGCGGGGCTGCTGTCGCGGCCCTTCGCTTGCACCGATCTCTGCTGGCATTGGGTGCGATCAGCCGCTACTGGCACGCCCCGGTGTCGCGAAAATCGCTCGACGAACCGGGATGTCGCCTGGTGCGATGGACCGACTATAGCGCGGGATTTTGGGAGCAGGTGCGGGCCCGGCTGCTAGCTTCCGCTCGCAAGGTGCGGATGGCAAGAAAGAAGCAATACTGGATCAAGGGACGTCCGGAAGGGCTGGAATCCTTCAGTGCCGCCGAGCAGCCCCACCCCACGCCGCTTCCGCAAGCGTCCCGACACGCAAGCGTCGTTCATCTGCACTCCGTCGCGACGATGATCGACTACCGTTCGTTCTTCGGCTCCCTGCCCGACCGCGTTCCGGTTGTCTGGACGCTGTACGATATGAACCCGATGTCGGGCGGGTGCCACTATGTCAACGGTTGTGAAGCCTACCGTACGACGTGCCAGCACTGTCCGCAGTTGGGTCGCCCCAGTTCCGATGATCTCTCCCGGCAGACGTTTCAAATAAAAATGGATGCGCTGCGCGGCAAGAATATTCACATCGTGGCTCCCAGCCATGGTGCGGAGCAGGTAGCCCGGGCCAGTGCGGTTCTGTCAGACGTGCGTACTATTCAAACAATTCATCACGGCGTTGACGTCGCCCAGTTTGTGCCCATGGACAAATCGGTCGCCAAACGGCGCCTCGGTATTCCGGAAGACCGTGTCGTCGTCGCTTTTGGCGCCGAGTCGATCGACAAACGCCGAAAGGGTTTTCGCGAACTGATGGTGGCGTTGTCCCGGGTTGCCGATCATGGGCCGATCACAGGATTGGTGTTTGGCAACGGCCGAGGGAGCGAAATTCCGCCGCATCTGGATCTGAAGAAGATGGGGTATGTCTCCGACAGGCAACAGCAGGCCACAATTTATTCAGCCGCCGATATGTTCATCCTCCCGTCGCTGGAAGAAGTCTTCGGACTGACCGCCCTCGAAGCCATGGCCTGTGGCACGCCCGTCGTGGCGTTTCGGACGGAAGGCATCTCCGACTACATCCGTCCTGGAACCACGGGTTTCCTGGCGGAATCAGGCGACTGCGCGGGTCTGGCCTGGCACATCGTGCGGCTTGTCGAAAACAGACAAATGCGGCACCGGATGGGGGAGCATGCCCGCGAGATGGTGGAGCGCGAATTTAGCGCCGAGTTGCAGACAGCAAGGTACGTCGAACTGTATGGTGAGCTGGTCCGCTCGATGAGCAATGCCGTTCTGTCCGGTCGGGCTGCCTGACGGCCGGCGCGCGATGTCGGCCCACCAGCCTGCGAGGGACCTTCCGCGAGAACCGTTACGATGAATGTTGTTGTTTTCTCGCCCTACGCACGATGGACGCCGCACCTGGAAACGGACCTGGAAATCATCCAACTGCATTTGGATCGGGCAGACCGGGTAACGCTGCTGGGCTGCGACGGCGAAATGCCCACCTGCGACGCCAATCCACAACATGCGACGAATCTCTGTCGGCAATGTACCGGCCGGCGGCTGGGCGGCCTGGCGTTGTTGTCGGACAAAATCTCCGTCGAGCCGTTTTATCGCCTTACCGATGAAGATCAGCGGGCCGTGCGCAACCTGCCCGCGCGGTTTGCGGACGTCGACGCATTGAAAGCATACCGGGTGGGCGGGTTCGATATTGGTTATGCCGTGTTGTCCTCCCTCGTGTCGCAGCTTCGTGATCCGGACGTTGATCTGGAAAAGCACGCGGGCCTCGTCGGTGCGACCCTCCGCAATGCGTTGATTGTTTACCGGTCAATTGCCAATTTTCTGGAGGTCAATCCGGTCGACAGATTGTATGTATTCAATGGCCGATTCGCGCCGTTGCGGGCCGCGCTCCGGGCGTGCCAGGAGCGGGGAGTTACATGTTTCACGCATGATCGGGGATTCGACCTGCGGCACTATGCCCTTTTCCACGACACCTTCCTGCACGATCGTGTTTACCGCGAGGGGAAGATCCGGGAAGCGTGGGAGCGCGCCGGCGCTGACCGCGAAGCGACGGCGTCGCGGTGGTTCCAGGCACGGTCGGAGGGTGATGGCGGCAGCTGGTTCTCGTACGTCCAGCATCAGCATGCCGCGAGCCTGCCCCACGACTGGAATCCGCGGAAACGCAATGTCGTCGTGTTTCTGTCGTCGGAAGACGAATTCGTGGCGGTCGGCGACACTTGGCGAAACCCCCTGTACCGGGATCAGAACCATGCCATCCAGGCCATCGTCCGATCGCTGCGAGGCAAGGCGGGCGACCTGCACCTGTATCTGCGCGTCCATCCCAACCTGGCGGGTGTGGACAACCGCCAGACACGCGAATTGGCGGGCGTGGGCGCCCCGTTTGTCACCGTCATCGCCGCCGACGATCCCATCAGCTCGTACGCGTTGTTGCGCGCTGCGGAAAAGGTCGTCACGTTTGGATCGACTCTGGGCATTGAAGCGGTGTACTGGGGCGTGCCGTCCGTGCTGGCGGGCACGTCCTATTACCGCAATCTCGGCGCGACCTACAACCCCGACAGCCACGCAGAGCTGATCGACCTGATCGGTCGCCGGCTGCCTCCCAAATCGGTCACGCCCGCGCTGGTCTACGGCTATTACTTCGCCACTTTCGGCACGCCTTTCAGATATTTCGCGCCGGATGGAATTTTTTCAGGGACGTTCAAAGGCCGGCGCATCAAGCGCACGATGCTGGCAAGAGCCAAAACGTGGTGGCTTCACTGGGCCGCCGGCCGACGCGCGGCCGCGTAAACACCGATATCCCCGCGGCGCTTCGCCGTCGTCTTACCACCCCCCCATGACCGGCCTGATGAGTCGGCGTGCGCCGGAACTGGACATTCGCGTGCAGTATGATATCATCTCGATCATCTCGTGCGCGGCGCACATTGCGGCGCGTCTCCGCTGAGCCACTCCGTTGTTTCGACTCGGGAGTCTGGTGATATGGGCTACGTTCCGTGTAGAGCGCACCTGGGCGTGTGGTGCCTGTTGTGGGTTGCCTCGGCGTGCGGCGCGGAGTCCGTGCCCGGCATCGGTCCGTCCGGAAAAGCCGAGCGTCTGCAAACGAATTTGGGGTTTACCGAGGGCCCGGCGAGCGGTGGCGGCGAGCGGTGGGTATTCTCCGACATTCCCGCCAATCGCATCTATCTGATCGAGTCCCAGCGGAATCTTTCCGTGGCAGTCGAGCCATCCCATCACGCCAACGGGCTGATGTTTGATGGCAACGGGCGGCTCGTGGTCTGCGAAATGGACGGTGCGCTGGTGATCCGCGACCTGACTTCCGGCGAGCGCACCGTGCTGACCGACAAGTACGAGGGCCGGCGATACAATGCTCCTAATGATCTGGTTATTGACAATCAGGGAGGAGTCTATTTTACGGATCCAAGGTTTCGCGCACCCGAACCCTGGCCGCAGCGCAAGGAAGCTTTCTACTACCGCAGTCCGCGAGGCGACGTGACCCGACTGGGTGACGATTTGCCGGCACCCAACGGCATCATTCTGTCGCCGGATGAGAAGACGCTGTACGTCGTACCAAGCATGCAGAAGGAGATGATGGCGTATCGCGTTGTGCAACCCGGACAGCTTGGCCCGGGACGCGTGCTGTGCACGCTCAAGCAGCCGGCCGGCGAGGACACCAGCGGCGGCGATGGGCTGACGTTGGACACCGCCGGCAACCTGTACATCACGTCGCAGCTGGGAATTCAAGTCTTCTCGCCACAAGGCCGCCGGCTGGTGACCATTCCGCTGGCCGAGCAACCTGCCAACGTCACATTCGGCGGACCCGATGGCCACACCCTGCTGGTCACCGCCCGCACGTCCGTATACACCGTCCCAATGGAGTCCCGTGGACATCGCTTTTCAGGCGCGATCCCGCTGGACTGACCTACGCACGATGAATCGACACATTGATAAGTGATCAACCCCGCATCTTGGCGTTTGCCGGAAGTCTGCGCCGCGATTCCTTCAACAAACGGCTGGTGAAGGTGGCCGCGCGGGCCGCCGAGGGTGCCGGCACCGCGGTGTCGTTGATTGACCTGAATGATTTTCCCATGCCGATCTTTAACGAAGACCTGGAAAAGGCAGAGGGAACGCCTGAGCATGCCAGCCGGCTAAAAGAACTCATGGTCGCGCATGACGGATTTCTGGTCGCGTCCCCCGAATACAATAGTTCCATCACCGGCGTGCTGAAGAACGCCATCGACTGGGCGTCCCGCCCCGCGCCTGAGGAACCTCCGCTGGTCGCTTTCCGAGGTAAGGTCGCCGGGCTGCTGGCCGCCTCGCCCGGAACGCTGGGCGGACTGCGCGGACTGGTCCATGTACGGGCCATCCTGGGCAACATTGGCGTGCTCGTTTTGCCCGAGCAGATCGCCGTGGCGCGGGCCCACGAGGCATTCGCGGACGATGGCACACTGAAGGACAGCAAACAGCAAGAAAGGGCGCTGGGGATCGGTCGCCGCCTGGCTCACGTACTCCAGCGACTGGCGTAACAGCAGCACTCCGTGGACAATCGCAGGCGGGCGGCAGCGGGCGACCTGTCTTGGAGCCGCAACGCAGGATCCTCCGGCGGTTTGGCGATTGTCGCTGTTGTCGAGCAGTGTGGATCGACGCGGTACGCGG
This sequence comes from uncultured Pirellulales bacterium, assembly GCA_964573605.1. Taxonomy (GTDB): domain Bacteria; phylum Planctomycetota; class Planctomycetia; order Pirellulales; family JBBDJB01; genus CAZNKT01. Next base: position 70,274 of record CAZNKT010000011.1, on the reverse strand, counting down.
GTCGACAATCAGGTGGTATCGTGGGTGCGAGCAGGACCTCGTGCTGGAAGTTTTCAAAAGTCTGCTTTAGAAATCATCCAGATGGACGTTGACCAGATCCTTCCCAACCTCTACGTCGGTTCCTGTCCCGAAACGACCGCGGATCTGGACGAGTTGCAGGCCCAGGGAATCAGCGCCGTACTGAATCTTCAGACGGATATTGATTTTGATTACGTCGGCGTCGACTGGCCATCGCAGCGGGCCCACTATGTATCGCTGGGGCTGGAAGTGCGGCGGATCCCGATCCGCGATTTCGATGATACCGACCTGCATGGCCAACTGCACGAAGCGGCCAGCGCGCTGAATGCACTGATCGATGATGGCCACACCGTTTACGTCCATTGTTCGGGTGGTGTCAATCGGTCGCCCAGTGTCGTGATCGCGTACCTCTACTGGTTCGCAAACTGGTCGCTGGAAGACGCGACCGACCACGTACTTGAGCGTCATCCGTGTGCGCCGGTCATGGATGTGATCCGTGCGGCGATTTGGGATAGAAAGCGTCCGTGAAGGCAGGCTACGGGGGCCATCGAAGTCGCGTAAATTCACCTTGTGCGACGGCGCAGGATAAAGTCGTGCGGACGATAATACGCGGCAGATATTCTCTTAGAGCCGATTTCAAGACCTGATTCTGCGGTGACATCTCCCGGTCATGGAGCGATGGCAAGGCGTACTGAAACCGCTTTCTAAGCATCTTCCGCCGCTTCTGGCGCATACCGGACGCGTACCCATACGTCGTCGCCGTCCTCAACACGGTCGGTGACGATATAATAGTGCCGTTGGAACTGGTGCCGTTTGTGCTGTGTCAACTCCTCTCGGGCCAACGTCTCCACGGCATAGCCCGAGGCCACCTTGAAACGTTGCCCCACCGTGCCCCGATTCGACAACAGATAGTGTCTTTCCGCATCGCTCGGTTCGCCGAGCACTCCGTGCAGAACTTTCCCATCCTTGGGGCCGCCTACAAACTCGAAATTGATCTTAAGCATGCTGATCCTGGACAATCGTCAATCTTCAATAAACGGCCCCGCAAGCGGCAATTCTCTCCCCTTACTATTCTTGATCGACAGGGAGATCCGTCAAATGCAATGTTGCGTTACGCGAACATGACTCTTCCGCCGCAGGACGCTCATCCCGCCGGGTCGGCTCGTTCGCAATCCCATGAGAACCGGACCCTATCGCGTGCCGGCGGATTGTTCTGTCCCACAATCGCGCACCGTGATGGAACCTGTTGCGCAGGCATAACAACGGCGGAAGCTCCGTTGCGACCGGAGGCGCACTACCGCCCTGTTGCCGGCGCTCGTTGCGCATGGGCGATCGAGGCCCGAGGGGCGAAGCAATAAATGGCGACATGAAGAACCGTCGAGCTGAATCTGCTTTTCATGAGTTTTACGCACGGGCCTCCCGAGACGGATGCATTTAACAAACGCTGCGATCGCCGCTGATTCGCCGCTGACCGCGGCCGCCGGCGCGAGGCTGGCACGGGCAGGCGGCACCGCCGCCGACATCGCCGTGTCAGCGGCGCTCACGGCCACCGTGGCCGAACCCCTGATGTGTTCCTTGGGGGGATCGGCCTTCTTTATGATCCGCCCCGCGGGAAAACGGGCGGAATTGATCGAAGGTGCCGATGCGATGCCGACGATCAGCAGCCGCCCCACGGCGAAATCGGCGGCCTGGCGCACGGCGCGCTTGCCCTACGGGGACGGTATCGATGTGCAGGCAGGGCCTGCGGCTGTCGCCGTTCCCGGAATGCTGGCCGCGGCCGGCATGGCATGGACGCGCCATGGCCGGCTCCCCTGGCGCGACGTTGTCGCGCCGGCGCTCGAACTGGCACGGACCGAAATTCCGACCGGTGCCACGATGGCGAAATGGTTGGCCCTGGTCGGTCGCGTGTTGTTCTGGCAGCAGGATGTCTGCCGGCGCTGCTTCTTTCCCGATGGAGAACGTCCCCTCGAAAATGGGGAGCTGTTTCGCGTCCCCAACCTGGAACAGACATACGAAGCTATCTCCGAACGAGGTGCGCAAGTTTTGTACGAAGGTGATTTGGCCGCGACATTTGCCAGCGAAATCCAGGATTGTGGCGGCTTCATAACTCGCGAAGATCTTGCCGCCTACAAAGCCGTTGTACGCGAACCAATCATTCTCCATTCGCGCGGCTTTCAGCTGGCGCTCAATCCACCGCCGGCCGTCGGGGGCACTGCGGTTGGATGCCTGATCAACATGCTGCAGTCCCATTGGCGCGACGCCATGCCGGCGGCCGAGCGCACGCTCATCCACGCGCGTTCGCAGGTGCGTCTGCTCGGCATTCGCGAAGATCAACTTTTCCATCCAACCTTTGGCGGACCGGTCGCCGACGCGCTGTTACAGAACACGGGCTTGCGCGGCAACTGGCCCGTGTTGAAGTCACCAAATACCACGCATCTGTCGGTCGTTACATCGGATGGCAGTATTGTCTCTGTCACGATGAGTATGGGTTATGGAGCCGGCGTTATTGTTCCCAGCCTGGGGTTCGGCTGTAACAACAGTCTCGGCGAGCCGGAATTGAACCCACGGGGATTCCACGTCGCCGACGCCGGTACCAGGCTCGTGTCCAACATGGCGCCCACGCTGGCATGGCACCAGGACGGCCGGTGTCTTGCCTTTGGTTCACCGGGCGCCAGCCGCATCACGACGTCGATTGCACAAACGTGGGCGCGTTATGCCCTGGAGGCAATGGCCATGGAGGAATCCGTCCAGGCACCGCGTTTGCACATCGAGCCGCGTCCGGACGGACTCCGCGCCCAGTTTGAACCGGGCATCGACGCTACGCTCCTCGAGGACAAGTTCGTTGTCAGGCCGTTTGCATCGAAGGACATGTATTTTGGGGCCATCAAGCTCGCGGCGCTCGACCAGCACGGACGGTTTCACGCGGTCGCCGACGAGCGACGACACGGCGCGGTGGAGATCGTGCACGGATAGGCACGCACGGCCATTCAGCCGAGTTCCCACACGAGCGAGAAGCCTTCGGCGGCGCGGACGCCGACCCGGCTGCCCAGATGAACGGCGTGGGCCCGCAAGGCTTCGGGGGATCGAGGATGGGGAAAAGGCCTGGCCTCACTTTCATAACGCTGCATCGCTTTGATTTTGATTTCCAGCGTCTCGGAAATATCGAAGAATTTCTGCGCCTGAAACAGAGGGTGGAATTGTCCGAAACTCCATTCGGTGGACGACGCCACCTGGTAGGCATACACGCCGCGCACCGGCCGGCCCGCCATGGGACGCGAGGCCGTGAGCGTCGCGCGAAAGGTCACTCCGTGGTCGATATTCAGATCACCGCCGTGCTGGGTAAAGATGCGAGTCGGCTGCAAACGATGAACGAGCTCCTCGATGATCTTGACGACATCCAGCATCGGTAGTGTGTCGAAGCGGTTGTCGGGCAACCCGTACATGAACAGCTCGCGGGCCCCCAGCAGGTTGGCCACGGCTTGGCTGCAGCGGTGCAGCCGATCGAGAGCCTGGCGATCGGTATCGTCCCGGGACGACTGTCGCGACGTTATCCCTTCTCCGAGAATGGCCAGATAGACCTGCCCGCCGTCGCGCGCGAGCCGGGCGACAGTGCCTCCGCATCCCAACACTTCGTCGTCCGGATGGGCCGCAATAACCAGTGTGACATCGTCGTTGTTCATGATCAGGCAGCGTTTAAGAGGGGTGGGCCGAGTACCACGGAGCGGGTGGCTTCGCGGCCGACGTTGAACGCGTGGTCCAGCCAAGCCAGCCACGGAATGAATCCGTTGCCGCTCTGCGAATAACGCGGGTACTCGAAATCGTGATACACGACGTGGCTGGTTCCAAAGTGGCCTGGGTCCACGTAGTCGCGGCCATTGGGACCAGACACATAGATGCTTCCACCCAATTCATGCGTTACACCGGCAAGCTGGCGGCTGCCCCGTTCGGGGATGCCCAACGCGGAACTCCGGATCAATGGGTGGCGGAGAGGCACGTCGAGCCACTGCATGGTCCGCACGAGCTGGCATGCGATCACGTCCATGAGCAGTGTCATGGCCTCCAGCCCGTCGTACAGCCATCGCACGAGCTCGTCGTCGAAATACGGAGCAGTCCGGTAGTACGACCGGATGGTCGCCGTGTGTTCGGCAAGCCAGTTCGAGTCCTTGATACGCAATTGCCGGATCAACGGCCGTGATCCCTTACCGCGGTCCACGGGAATCGACAGCCAGCGGGAATCGTGGGCGTTGCGGATCCGATTTCGATGCTCGAACGCACGACGCTGATGCTGCACGTCGTCCAGCAGGACGAAGCGATCGGCCAGCGCCATCCGTTGCAGATAATTCAATGCGGGCAGATAACGCGGCTGGCTAATGGCAATGCGCATGAAAAGGTTTCTCCCGTACGAGGTCCCTGAGCCTCGTGGCCGACAACACGTGCTGCAGGGTAGATCTGTCCAATGCGGGCAAGTAGCTTCCCGGTGCTGGACGCCAGGGCGCGGCGTGGCACCGACCGTGCCGCGCGTACTGGCTGAGCACGAGGTTCGCCAGTCCCGGCAGCGCTGCGCGGAGGCGGGCGTCGTTGGCGGCGTAATCCGCGTCGTAGTCGACAGCAAGTTGCACCTGGGCGACGATCGGCCCGGCGTCGATGGCCTCGGAATCGACCTGATGGCAGGTGATTCCCATCAACGGATCACCTCGGAGAACCGCACACGGCAGGGGATGACGGCCCCGGCACGTCTGAATGATCCCGGGGTGGAAGTTCAGGATCGTGTCCACAGCCTCGATCGTGGACCCGCGGAGCAGCCGGCCGAAACTGGCCATCAACAGCAGGGAAGCGCCGGCGATTTCGGAGGTTGGAAAGGAGGCTCCGTCACCGATCCTTGTCACAGGTATCCCGTGCGCGGTTCCGTACCGGATGACCGCGGCGCTGGCCGGTTTGTCCTCAACAACGATTCGGTCGATGCCGAGGACCGTGTGGGCGACGGTCAGGACTTCGTCGTACGTTCCGGCGAAAACGTGCATCCGTCAGCTCTGGCTGTCTCCCACGCAGTGCCACGTCAACGGTTGTTCGTCGTCCAGGTCGCAGAGAAGCGAGCGTCCCCACAAACGATCCATCTCGAACGGCGCAATCCCGCAACCAGGCCGTTTCAGCGCGATGTGTTCCGGGCCCAGCACGGTGCCCCTGGCCAAAGGTCCCCGCGCGACGGCGCGGCGGCGGTAGCGCTGCACGTTGCGACGCTCGCCGGGCGAAACGATTCGCCGCGCAGTGCCCAGAGACTGGCTGGCCTGGCGTACTTCGCGCACCAGACGCTGTAAATCCCGCGGTTCCAAGGCGAACGAGTGATCCGGTCCGGGTGCGTTCCGGTCGAGCGTGATGTGTTTTTCGATGGTCCGCGCGCCAAGGGCCACGGCTGCCACCGAACTGACGACACCCAATGAATGGTCGCTGAATCCAACCGGCTTGGCAAAAGTGGCGGCCAGCACACTCAGGAATCGCAAATTGAGGTTTTCATAGTCGGTGGGATACTCCGATACGCAGTGCATCAGCGTCAGGTCCGTCGGGCCTTCCGATTCCACGGCGGCGACGGCCCGTTCGATGTCGGCCCACGAACCCATTCCCAGCGACACGAGCATCGGGACACCGGCACGGGACACCGTCTGCAGCAGCGGCGTGTTGGTCAGGTCCATGGACGCGATTTTGATGGCTCGCGGTTGGAAACGCATTACGAATTCCAGGCTCCGACGGCCATGCACGGTGGCCACGAAATCGAGGCCGCGCTGCCGCACATATGCCACCAGTTCCGGATACCAGTCGAATGGCAGAATCAACCGTTCGCGGAGGACTTCCTGCCACGACTTGCCCGGATACACGTCCTCCAGGCCGTAGTCCGCGGGCATCACGGAGGCTGGGATGAAGTCGTCCGCATAGAAGGTTTGAAATTTTACGGCATCCGCGCCGGCATCCGCCGCGGCGTCGATCAGCCCTTGGGCACATGCAAAATCCCGATTGTGGTTGGAACCGACTTCGGCGATCACGTAGACTGCGTCCGCGGAATCAGGGGTTGGCGATGCGTGTTGTTTCACAATTTTAGCCCGCCTTCCGGTGGGGCGCATCGTGGCTGATGGCTTGCCAGTCCACGCGGGCGAGAAATTCGCGCAGGACCTCTTGCCAGCCGAAACTGTCGTGCCCGAAGTGTGCGTAGATTTTTCGGATCAATGCCAGATCGTCGGCCGTGTCCACCGTCCACCGCATCCACGAAAGGTCTTCCGGCAAGGGTGTGCGGATCACGTGGAATTCTTCCTGCCGGCGATGGATGTACAGGTCCACGTGCTCGCGCCATTGCGGATTGGTGTCCTCGCGCCACGAGCGTTCGAGGGCATGAAACGAAAAGGCCTCCACTTCCAGGCCCCGGGGGTACGTCCGCGGCGGAAGAAAATTGGCAACATAATCCACCGCACCCGATCGCTTGAGAAACAGATCCACGGTGTCGTCGATCAGTACGGGATCCATCAGCGGCTCGTCGGCCGTGATCCGCACAACCACGTCCGCGCGGTACGTTCGGGCCGCCTGGTAGAAGCGGTCCAGCACATCATCGGTGCTGCCGCGGTAGCAGGGCCAGTCCTGTCGCCGGCAGAAGTCGCGGATGGCATCGTCTTCGGGTTGTTGCGTGGTCGCCACGACGACGGAGCCCAGCCGCCCGGCGCGGCTCGTTCGCTCGACAACGCGCGACAACATCGGTTTGCCTGCGATGTCGGCCAGCACTTTTCCCGGCAGACGCGTGCTGCCCATCCGGGCCTGGATGATCGCTACAACGTTCATGAAGATTCCTCGGTCAGTTCCAGTCGCAGGTAGACGCGGCGGCCGTTCTCCTCGAAAAAAGCCCCTTTGTAGGGCGGAAAGGTGCGGGCGCGAAGAATGTCGATCAACTCTCGGGCCGGATAGGCTTTTTCCAGGTCGATGCGGTCGATGCGATCGACGTCGCGTGTGCGATGGCAGGTCCCGCAGCCCTGTTGCGGAACTCGAACCGTGGCGCCCGCGGACAGGTGAGGCCACGCCGATTTGAACAGGTCGATAGCGGCAAGCTCGAGCCTGCGATACAGCGTCAGGCCGGTATCCGTCGGTTCAACATCGACGCGCGACTGCGCAATGATGTCGCCCGTGTCTACCTGCTCGTCAATGTAGTGCAGTGTGACGCCGGCAGGAGTCTTTTCCACGATGCTCCAGACGTTGGGGAATTGACCCCGATTGAAGGGAAGATACGAAGGATGCAGGTTGACGACGCCCCGCGGCACGGCGTCGAGCACGGTACGGTCGAGCAGGTAGTCGAAAAGTACCGACACGCCGATGTCGGGACGGACGTCCTGCACATACGCACGTCCTGCCGCCGTTTTGATTTGCGTGGCCTGCAGTATCCGTGTATCCGCGAGCCCGGATGCTTCGAGTATCTGTGGTCCGAACTTCTGTTTTTGGGGCGGATGCATCACGAGCCCCACGATCTGTTCCCCTTGGTCGACGAGCCATTGCAGGATCTGCCAACCAACCCAGTTGTTGCCCAGGAACAGCACCCGCATCGGCAATCCCCTTTGGGTTATCGGCAGCACGCCATCCGCGGGTTCGACAGGACGGCGCGTGTTACGCCTCGTACCGCCAAACGCAAAAGGAGCACGTTACGCCGCGCGACCGCGCCACAGCACGTCCACCACGCGGCCGGCGCCACGTCCATCGACCAGCTTCCGGGCTGCATGGGCCATCGCATCCCGCTGATTTTTGTTTCTCAAAACGTCACGTACCGAGTGTGCTAACTTGTGGGCCTGCCAGTCGGCGCACCAGCCGAGGCTGCGCTGGCCACCTCGCTCGGCGAGTTGCCGTGCGATTGCCTGCTGGTTGTCCGCCGTGATGATCAAAATCTGGGGGACACCGAGGTAGGACAGCTCCCAGCACGTGCTGCCCGCCGCGGATATCGCCAGGTCGGTGTCGCGCATCAGCGTCGCGACGTCCAGGGGGTCATGTACCAGACGAACCGCGTGCCGCATCCGGGCTGCCAGACCGGAAAGACATCGATGCCGGTTGTTTTCCGGACCGAGCAGGACCACGATATCGAGCGGCAGGTCGTCCACCAGCGTCAGGCTTTCAAGTACGCGCTGCGTCATGTTGTGGGGGTCGGATCCGCCAAAAGTCACCAGCACCCGGCGACCTGATCCCGTACGTGATTCGCTCGGCGGCAGCAGATCGGAAAACTCCGCTCGCAACAACGCGTAGCGAGGGCCGAGCAGCAACCGCGTACCGGAGTCCCGGCGGACGTACAGCGAAGGGTCGGCGTTGAGATTCTGGTTCAGAATGACGTCACACGTATAGCATTCCGCATGCGCGAAATCGTCCACCACCAGAACGCGGGACGCGTGCTGCCGCATGGCTTTCTGGTACGTCGCGTCAAACGCGTATCCGTCCATGGCAATCCAATCGGGCCGGATCCGCTCGGCAATGAGTCCCATCAAGTGACAGTCGCCGGGGCCCCCGGGGCGGGCGTCGATGCGCCACACGGCAAATCGCTCGTCGCGCAGCCTTCGGCGAAGGCGATCCGGCAGTTCCGCGGTTACCAGCACAACCGAGCCTCCGCGACGGCGCCAGGCCTGCCCTAAAGCAATACTGCGCATGACGTGGCCCACTCCAACCGTGTTTCCGGCATCGGCTCGCAGCAGCAACTTGGGGGCGGCTTGGGTTATCATGGCGTGCGTCATGGCTGTCCAAAGGCGTGGATCACGGGTCAGGCCGCATACGTCCGGTACTCGGCGAGAATATCGAGCAACGTTTCGATCACGCGGTCGATGTCCGCGTCGCGCATGCGGGGGTACACCGGCAACGTGAGGATCTGCTGGTAGGCTGCTTCCGCGGCAGGGCACATGCCGCGCCGCGTCCCCACGTAGTTGTGGTAGTAAGGATGGAGGTGCACCGGAATGTAATGCACATTGACGCCGATACCGGAGGCTCGCAACGCGCGGAAAACCGACTCGCGCCGCGCGGCCCCCGCCGCACCGGTCAGGCGGACGACATACAGGTGATAGGCGTGTACGACGCGGCGCCGGACGTGCAGCGGCTGTACGGCCGGATGGTCCGCCAGCGCTCGATGATAGCGCGCCGCAATTTGGTTCCGCCGCGCCACCCAGTCAGCCAATTTGCGTAGTTGACTGATCCCCAGCGCGCACTGAATATCACTGAGACGATAATTGTGCCCCAGTTCCGTCTGCTCGTAGAACCAGGTGGCCGTGTCGTGCCGGCGATGCAGGTCCTGGACAATGCCGTGGTTGCGAAACCTCCTCGCCCGGTCGGCAAGATCCGGGTCACGCATCGTCAACACGCCGCCCTCGCCCGTCGTGATCGGCTTGACCGGATGCAGACTGAAGACCGTCACATCAGCCAGCGTGCCCACCGGGCGGTCGCGATAGGCGCCACCCAGGCTGTGGCAGGCGTCCGCGACCAATGCCAGATCGTGCCGGCGCGCAAGATCGTTCAGTGCGTCGTAGTCGCACGGATGGCCAGCGTAATCCACGGCAACCAATGCGCGCGTCCGCGCGGACAGTTTCTGTTCCGCGTCAGCAGTGTCGATCAATAGCGTCTCGGGATCAACATCGACGAAAACGGGCGTGGCCTGCTGATACAAGACCGCGTTGGCCGTGGCGGCGAATGTCATGGCAGGCACGAGTACCTCGTCGCCCGGCCCGATTCCCAATACGTGCATCGCCGCATGCAGCGCGGCGGTGCCATTGCACAACGCCACCGAGTGCTCCGCGGTAACAGCGGCCGCAAAGTGCCGTTCGAATTGTTCCACTCGGGGTCCCGTGGTGAGCCAGTCCGAGCGGAGGACCTTCACCACCTCGGTGATATCCTCCTCGTCGACCCAATGCCTACCGTACGGGATCGGCGGGCAAATATTCTTCATCCGTGTACGCCGCGGTGGAGCGTGGCTGCTCCCCGCGTCAAGCCGCCCTCCGTCGATGCTGTGGTTCGGCCGAATCGGCGCGGAACCGGTCGACCATCCTTCGCAGAACCTCCACGCTCAGCCAATCCCCGTTCGTGTCGCTCGAATACGCAAACCCTTCGGGGCAGGGAGCCCCTTCGTGGTGGGCGATGGCGTCCGCGCGTTTTCCCGCACGGTTTCCCGGCAGAATCACGAAGTGGTCTTCGTACTGGATGGTCTGCCGGGCTTCGTCAGCGGGAATCATGCACTCGTGCAGTTTCTCTCCCGGACGGATACCAACCACTTGGGTGCGGCACTCGGGAGCAACGGCCCTTGCCATATCGGTAATGCGCGCGCTGGGTATGCGAGGGACAAAAATTTCGCCACCCACCATGGAACGGAAAGCCCTCAGGACAAACCGCACGCCCGCTTCGAGCGTGATGATAAAACGCGTCATGCGGGGATCGGTGATCGGCAGGACCCCCCCGGCTTGTTCGCGGATGAACAACGGGATCACCGAGCCGTTGGAGCCGAATACGTTGCCGTACCTGACCACGGAAAACCGGGTGCCGCTGTCGCCCGACAAGGCGTTGCCGGCGACGAAAAGTTTGTCGGAACAGAGCTTCGTGGCTCCGTACAGATTAACCGGGTTGGCCGCTTTGTCGGTCGACAGGGCGACCAGACGCTGCACGCCGCAGTCCAGACACGCACTGATGACGTTCTCGGCACCGCCGATGTTCGTGCGGATGCATTCCTGCGGATTGTATTCGGCGACGTCGACATGTTTCATGGCCGCCGCATGGATCACGTAGTCCACGCCGCGTAGAGCCCGTTTCAATCGAGCGACATCGCGAACGTCGCCAATAAAATAGCGGATTTGCGGGTATAGCGAAGTCGGAAACTCGTTGCGGGCCATCGCCACATGCTTCTGCTCGTCGCGGCTGTATACGATCAGCCTGGCGGGGGCGTGTTCTTCGAGCAGGATCCGCGCGCATTTTCTGCCGAACGATCCCGTCCCGCCGGTAATGAGCACGCTCTTATCACGAAACAAGGACATGGGCGGTTCTTTCCTCGTTGCACCATCAACGCGAACCAGCGGAGCCGGCACGCGTCGGTGCGCCGCGTGGCCGGGTTCCGGCGGGTGGGCAACGGTAGCCGAGCGTGCGCAACGCTGTCAATATCGATTGCACTGCGTGCCGGCTCCGGCCGGCTCCGGGGTTCGGTCCCTCGCCGGGCAACGGCCGGGCGGGAACCGGGAGGGGAGGCGCGCACCGGTGCGGCCGAACCCTGCATTTTCGGCGAATCCGCCCGATCGGCATTCTTGCAGCGACAGCATGCTGCGACGTCACACCCGGCCACACCCAAACGCCGCAGTGTTGCCTTGGCGCGTCGCCGGGATTGTGTTATCTCCCCGCTCTTGTCGAGCGTTCCTTGCCGACCGGCGGTCGGGTCGCCGCATCCGGTCACGTCCGCAGCAACTACCCTGCCCGGCGATTCTGCCACCCGGAGACAGCCATGAAGCAATTCGGCCGGGCGGTCGGGATCGCCCTGAACATGCGTTTCACGGTGGTCGCGTCGGTCATCTGCTCGCTGATGGTGGCCCTGTTGTGGAGCGGAAGCATCTCGGCAATCTATCCGGTCGTGGAAGTCGTCCTGCAGGCGGAAACGCTCAGCGAATGGGCCGATACGCGGATCACGTACGCGGACCGCGCCGCGGAAAGACTCAGCCACAACGCGACACGGCTGGAGGCCCTGCTGGCGGCGCCGACGTCCGCGAAACTGGAACAAGCTGTCCGCGACAGGCTCGTCGAATTGCAGGAGCCGGCCGACGCAGTCATGGATCGGGAACTCCGTGGACACGTCGCCTTACTGCGGAGCGTGTTGGCCCGGGATACCCTTTCGCAGCAGCGACGCGTCCTCCGGGACGCCCTGCTGGAAACCCGATCGCAGCGGGACGCCGAAGCGCGGCAAAGGGATCGGCTGAGGTTCTGGCAGCCGCATTTAAGGGCCTACGCGCCGGACGACGCCTTCCGCACGCTGGTATTGATCGTGGCGGTGCTGATGGCGGGTCTGGGCGTCAAAAACATTTTCACGTATGCCGCGACGCTGCTCGCCGCCAGACTCGCCCAGCGTACAACCCTTCAGCTGCGCCGGCAGTATTACCACCATACGCTGGACATGGACCTGCCGTTCTTCAGCCGATACGTGCGGGGCGATTTGATCAGCCGGTTTACCAACAACATGCTCAGCTTGGAAACGGGCATCACGGCGCTGTTCGGGCGCGTGTTGGTGGAGCCACTCAAACTGATCGCGTGCCTGGTCGGTGCCGGACTGATCTGCTGGCGGTTGCTGGTGCTTTCGTTGATCACGGCGCCGTTGGCCGCCTGGCTTGTGGACTGGCTGTCGAAGTCTCTAAAGCGCGCCAACCGTCGGGCCATGGAGGAGATGGCTGAAATCTATAATCGTCTGTCCGAAGCGCTCGGCGCGATTACGGTCGTCAAGGCCTTTACAATGGAAACCCAGGAACTGCGACGATTCCAGCGGGTTGCCACCCAGTATTACCGAAAGGCGATGAAGGTGGCCCGCTACAACGCGCTGGTCAATCCTGTGAACGAAATGATGGGAATAGCAATCGTTTCTGTTGCCGTGTTGGCCGGCGCCCATCTGGCACTCAGCGGTGAAACCCACTTGTTGGGCATCAAAATCAGCGATGGCAGGTTGACGACCGGGGCGTGCATGCTGTTCTACGGGTTTCTGGCGGGAGCCATCGATCCGGCTCGCAAGCTGGCCGGCATCTTCGTCACGCTTCAGACGGCAGCGGCAGCCAGCGAGCGCGTCTTCGAAGTTCTGGATGCGAAGCCGCAGCTGGTCGATCCTGTCCACCCGGTCGCGATGCCGCGGCACAGCCGTTCATTGACCTTCGAGGACGTGACTTTCTCCTACGAGCAGGGACGGCCCGTCCTGTGCCAGATCAACTTGCACATCGCCTTCGGCGAGTCGGTGGCATTCGTGGGCGGCAACGGATGTGGAAAGACGACGCTAACGAGTCTGGTTCCCCGTTTCTTTGACCCCGATACAGGCTCGGTCCGCGTGGACGGTGTTGATGTGCGGAACGCGCGGCAACAGGAGGTCCGCCGGCAGATCGGCATTGTGACACAGGAAGCGCTACTGTTTGACGACACGGTCGAGAACAACATCCGATATGGTTCACCGTCGGCGTCCCGGCAGCGTGTCGTGGACGCGGCCTGTCGGGCCCACGCCGCTCATTTCATCGAGACCGAGTTGACTGACGGCTACGACACGTTGGTCGGACCGGGTGGTCGACGGCTCTCCGGCGGCCAGCGGCAGCGCGTGGCGCTGGCCCGCGCCATCCTTCGTGATCCGAGCATCCTGATACTGGACGAAGCGACAAGCCAGATCGATCTGGAAAGCGAACAGTTGATCCACAAGGCGCTGCGCAATTTCATACGCGGCCGCACCACCTTAATCATCACCCACCGCATGTCGACATTGGAACTGGCTGACCGCATCGTACTCATGGACCACGGCCGGATCGCGGCAATGGGCACACACGACGAGCTGCTCGGGGATTCCCCACTCTACCGCCGCCTGTGGCAGAGCCAGTTTCGCAAGAGTGCGTGATCCGCCGCACGGACAACGGACGACGCCAGACCGGCGATGGCGAGCGTCCCTTTTTTGCCCCCATCTTCGCGCGCGTGCCTGCGAATCAATGCGGCCGGTCGGCCGACCCATATGGCCAAAACAACGCGGATGCCCAACAATGCACGAGTGACTCAGCGCGGCCGTTGTCCGCTCGCGCCGGCCAACCGTCCAGTATCGGGAAGGCGAACATGAAGGCAGCCGAACTCTTTGTCCAGGCTTTGGAAAATGAAGGCGTCGAGTATGTTTTCGGCATTCCGGGAGAAGAGAATCTGGATCTGCTCGACGCACTTTCACGTTCGAGCATCCGCCTGGTGGTCACGCGCCACGAACAGGCCGCTGGTTTCATGGCCGCCACGTACGGACGTTTGACGGGATCGGCCGGTGTGTGTCTGTCGACGCTTGGACCCGGCGCGACAAACCTGGTGACGGCGGCCGCCTACGCACAACTGGGCGGGATGCCCATGGTCATGATCACCGGCCAGAAGCCGATCAAGACGAGCAAGCAAGGGCAGTTTCAGATCGTGGACGTCGTCGACATGATGAATCCGTTGACGAAATACACGAAGCAAATTGTCAGCGCGACGAACATCCCTTATCGCGTCCGAGAGGGATTCCGTCTGGCGGTCGAGGAGCGTCCCGGGGCGGTCCATCTGGAACTGCCCGAGGACATCGCCCGCGAAGACACGGACGAATCCGTGATGGAAGCCAGCCTCGTCCGGCGTCCCGTAGCGGAAGAGAAGTCATTGCGGGCCGCGGCCCAAAAGATCGAAGCCGCCCGTCACCCGCTGATCCTGGTCGGCGCGGCAGCCAACCGCCGACTCACCTCCCGGATGCTCTCCAGATTCGTCGAACAAACCGGCATCCCCTTCGTGACGTCGCAAATGGGCAAGGGCGTGGTCGACGAAAATCATCCCCTGTTTCTGGGAACGGCGGCTCTGTCTTCCGACGATTTTGTCCACCGAGCGGTCGAACACGCGGACCTGATCGTCAACGTGGGCCACGACGTGATCGAAAAGCCGCCCTTTTTCATGACGATCAAGGGCGTGGATGTGATCCACGTAAACTTTTTCACGGCATCCGTCGATCCGGTGTATTTCCCTCAGACCGAAGTCGTAGGGGATATCGCCCATAGCGTGTGGCAATTGAGCGAACGGGTGTCTGCTCAGCCGGGTTGGGATTTCTCCTTTTTCATGCAGGTTCGCGAGGCCGGCGAATCCTACATCCAACAGAGCGTCCACGATGACCACTTTCCCATGCGACCGCAGCGGATCGTCGCCGATGTCGATCGCGTGATGCCCGACGACGCGATCTTGACTCTGGATAACGGTATCTACAAGATCTGGTTCGCCCGCAACTACAAGGCCCGCTTTCCCAACACCGTCCTGCTCGACAACGCGCTGGCCGCGATGGGAGCCGGCATGCCGTCGGCCATCGCTTCACGGCTCGTTCATCCGAACAGACGGATCATGGCCATTTGCGGAGACGGCGGATTCATGATGACCGCCCAGGAATTGGAGACCGCCGTGCGTTTGGGCATCGATCTGGTGGTGCTGATTCTGCGCGACGATGCGTACGGTATGATCAAGTGGAAACAGTCGCAGATGGGTTTTCAGGATTACGGTTTGGATTTCGGAAATCCCGATTTCGTCAGGTTTGCCGAGAGCTTTGGCGCCCATGGACACCGCATCACTCGTGCGGGCGAACTTGCTGAAGTACTGGAGTCGTGCCACATCGCCAACGGGGTGCATGTCATCGATCTGCCCGTCGACTATTCCGAGAATGACCGCATCTTGAATCAGGAGATAAAAGATCTGAGCCGTCGAATCTAATCGCGCCCGGCCCGGCGCCGGCCGGCCAGCCAGCGCGGCGAGCTCGGCGTGAATGCTAGACTTTATTGACGGTCGCGCGGACAAGGAACCCCAAAACCGGTTTCAAAACGCCCTGTAATCGCTCCATGACGTGGAAATACCACAGCAAACACAGGGTTTGAAACCGGCTCTGGAGTTTGCGTCCATCGACCAGTTCGCCGGGCTTCCGTTGGGTTCCCCGGTTTCATTAGCAGCGCCGTCCTGACTAACGGGTCCGAGCGCCAGATGGCCTCGGCCCCTGTGCGCCGTAAGGCATCGGCATGGCAAAGAAACAAGCATTGCACATGGCCACGCTCTGTCCGACCATCTGTCTGGCGTGGCTCGCATCGATTGCCGTCGTCGCAGCCTTGGCGATCCACGCTCAGGGGCACTATTTTCCGCACCCCGGCTACATCGGGCTGCTGGCCATCATGGGTGCACACGTCGGTCTGGCCGGTTTGGCGGTCGGGCTGCTGCGCGGCGGTAGGCTGTGGCCCATCGTGACAATGCTGGCCGCAATCGCCGGATGGTCCTGGCTGTGGGACGACTTCTTGTCGGCTGCTTCCAGGGAGGATGTCGCGAGCCTCTGCCTGGCTCAGGCGGTGATGGTCATTCTCGTTTCGGTAATCGGCCGGCTCGTCTGGCGTTCCGCCACCGAGGCGGAGCGGCAGAAAGACCCAACGGCGTCCGGGTCCGTTGCCGCGCGCGGCGTGCGTGTGTGGCACCTGTTTGGATTCATTACGGTCTTCGCCGTCGCCGTCGCGCTGATTACCAATCTGGCCGTTGGAAACACGACTCCGGACGACGAATTGCTGTGGCTGATCACCAACAACACGACAGCATGCCTGGGCGCGGCGTGGATTGTTCTGGCAGCGCATCGACCGCTGACGGGCGCTCTGACTCTCTGCCTGGTCCTGGCGGCGCTGAGCTTCTACGGAGGGGGGTCATTGGGCGATTCCACGACCGGCGCGGGTCCGTTATTGGCGATCAACGGGCTGCAAACCGCGCTCGTGATGGCTGGTCTGGTATTGTGGCGATCGCTGACGCACCCGCAGGACCCGCGGATAGCAATTCCCTCGTCCGACAATTACCATATGTGCGAGGCAAGCGCTTTTAAATGCTTCGACACATTGAATAAGTGCAAGCAATCATTCGATGAAAATCTAAAGGGAACACAGGATCCGGATGAAAAGCGCTGAAGCGCCTGCGCGTCCGCTATAGACCATGGAACCACCTGGCGTTCGAACTTCTTCAAGATTGCTAACCGTCTATGCGGTTCTCGGCTTCGTCGTGTTTGCCGGAGTCTACTTTCGAATCGAGGGGCTTGAGAAACCGCCATTCGCGGTTGACGAATTCTACATCACGACTGCAGTTCAGAACACACTAAAGTATGGCCTGCCGCGTTTTCCGTGTGGCGGATACTACGAACGCGGCATCCTAGTCCAGAACATGGCCGCTCCGTTTTTCGCGGCCGGCGTTTCCGAGGAGTTCAGTTTCCGTTTCATCACTGTTCTTTTCTCTCACGAATAGCCGAAAGACTATAGCGCATCATGAACATGCACCTTTCGCTGGCCGGCAGCTGCGTGGCAGCAGTCCTGGCCACGGGAACCGCCTGGCCGACCGAACTCGTGACGCTGGCTCCGGACACCTGGGACGCGTATGCACCGCGGGGCAAGGAGGTCGACTGTATCTACGGCGATTATGTGCTTCGCAACGACCACATCGTGGCGGTGATCGCACGGCCGGTCCCCGGCCGGAATGCAAGTATGACCGTCCGCGACGTTGGTGGAATGCTGATTGACCTGACGCTGCGGGATGAGCAACGGGATCAATTGAGCGCGTTTTATGCGGGGTCTCTCTCGCCTCCCTTGGACCGCATTCAAACACTGAGCGTGTCGCGGACCAGTCATGGAGTCGTGCAAACCTCCCGATATGACGGCCTGACCGATTTCGAACGGCCGATCCAAAGCCAGCGCATCCGGCTCGTGCTGCAGCCGCAACACGATTCCAACGGTCTACGCGTCACGACGGGATATGCTTTGGAAGACAGTGATCCGTTCATTACGGTGACGACGAAGTTTGAAAACCGAGGACCGAATGCGATCGATATCGAACCGCACGATTCGCTGCGGGCAGATCGGAGTTTCGCGTTCGGGAGCGATGCGGCGTCCCATCTTTTCTGGGCGTATGACGAATGGCACGGCCAGGCCTACGGCGTTGTCATGCCCGGGTACCGTGGCACGTACGACGAGGAACGCCTGATCGTCGTGCGGTACGACCGGCCGGACGGTGCGACGCTGTCCGTCGCGCCAGGGGATGCCGTTGCACTGAAGAGATACGTGTTTCCCGCGGACGATTTGCTGGGCATCTTGTCGATCGCCGATCGCCTGGGATCCGCGGCTGGCCATCGTTTGGCAGTGTCTGTCGCGGATCCCAACGGGCCTGTACCGTTCGCAAAATTGACCGTGCTGGTCGGCGGCAAGACGCATGGCTGGGCACGGACCGGCCAGGAGGGCTGCCTGGTGTTCGATTTGCCGCCGGGAGAATACGAACTCAAGGCAGAAGCAACGGGACGACCGTCCCGGACAAGGCGGATCAAAACGCCCGAGACGCACGCGTGTGAAATCACCCTGCCCGCATGCGGGTATCTCGTCGGAGATATCACCGATGCAGACGGTCAGCCCGTCCCCTGCAAGGTGGCTCTTCACGGCACCAATGGCACGCCGGATCCGTTTTTTGGTCCAGACACCGGAGACGTTGGCGTGCGCAACCTGCTCTACAGTCACAACGGGCATTTTCGCCAGGAGTTGGGCCCCGGAGAGTATGATGCGATCGTCAGCTATGGACCGGAATACGATGCCGCCATCACTTCGATCGAAATCCGGCGCGGTGAAGAGACGCGGCTGGAAGCAACGCTTGTTCGTTCGGTCGATACGCGGGGCTGGATCAGCGCCGATTTCCACAGCCATTCAAGTCCGTCGGGCGACAACACGAGCAGCCAGTTCGGCAGAGTGTTGAATCTGCTGTGCGAACACGTCGAGTTCGCTCCGTGTACCGAACACAATCGGCTTTCCACGTATGCACCGCATCTCGAGAAGTTGCACGCTGCCCACAAAATGGCAACGTGTGTCGGTATCGAATTGACGGGCAGGATGGGCAGCGTCAATCATCAGAATGCGTTTCCGCTGATCCGCAAACCGCGGATCCAGGATGCCGGCGCTCCGCTGGCAGACAACAATCCCGTGGTTCAGATCGAACGATTGGCGCTCTGGGACGAAGGCAGCGAGAAACTGGTCCAGACCAATCATCCCACCATTCCACAGATCGTGGCGGATCGAGACCTCGACAGGCAGTACGACGGCGGCTTCGCCGACATGCTGGGGTTTATGGATGTGATCGAGGTTCATCCGTTGGCGGGAATCTTTTCGCCGCCCGACAGCCTGGAAGCCAGCTACCGCGACCGAAATCCGATGTTTCACTGGATGCAACTGTTGAATCTCGGCTACCGCGTCCCCGGTGTTGTCAACACGGACGCGCACTACAACTTTCACGGTTCAGGCGGTCTGCGGAATTTCATCAAGAGTCCGACCGACGATCCCGCGGAGATCGACACGATGGATATGGTCCGCGCCGCCGAGGCGGGGCATATCGTGATGAGCAACGGGCCATTCATGGAAGTTCGCTTACGGTCCGGGTCCGCCAACCAGGCCGATGCGGCCTCGATGGAGGCGATTCCTGGAGACGAACGGCACGTACCCGGCGGCCGGGCAGAATTGGTCGTACGAGTACAATGTTCCAACTGGTTGGATGTCAACCGTGTCCAGGTGTTCCTCAACGGCCGGCCGAGCAAGGAACACAACTACACGATTCGCACGTCGCCGCAGCGATTCCAACGCGGCGTGGTCAAATTCGACTCGGTCATCCCGCTCTTATTGTCCGAGGACACGCATGTCATCGTGGCCGCGGCCGGGGAAAAACTGCAGTTGGGCCGTTTGATGGGCCCCGATTGGGGGAAAAAGATGCCGACGGTCGTCTCCAACCCGATCTTCGTGGATGTCGACGGGGACGGATTCCAGGCCAACGGCGATCTGCTGGACGTACCACTGCCTGCCCCGGCCTCGGAGTGAGCAACGCTTCGTTCAAGTCTTGAGCTTTCGCACTTCCAGGCTTCCCGAAGACCGGCAGCTGGTCCAGGAAAAATGGGCATAAGGCGCGCGCCAATGATCTTGCCGACCTGCCCGTATTGCGCGATGAAGGTGCCGGTCTTTGGAAGTTTGGCCCTAGAGCTTTTGGAGCTGTCTTCTGAAGCCGTTCTTCCCGTATCGTGAAGCTCTGTCTTCCGAGCTGCGCGCTCTTGTACCCGCTCTCTGGGCTGGGGTTTTCCTCTTGCACGAACCGAAACGCCAAAGCACCCCGCAACGCCCAGCAGCGCCAGGACCCAGGATCGCGGTTCCGGCACGGCGGCGGGGAGCGGGTTGGTCAACAGATCGACGAATCCGACGATGTCGTCGAAATCCAAATCGCCGTCCTGGTCTGTGTCGCCTTTAAGCCACGCCGCGATACCCAGCAATTCAGCGTAGCCGGCCGGATCGGTCAGCCCCAGGACCAGCTCATCGATATCGTCGAAGTCGATGTCACCGTCGCAGTCCATATCTCCGATTTGCAACGGGCTGTACACGTACACCCGCGTCGGGTCCACGTTGGGTGGAAAATCGACGGCAAAGGGTTCGTTCGCGTAGATTTCGTGGGTGACTTCATTGTACGCCAGCACATAGGCACTCGTTGCGTCCTGATCCGGATCGAACTGTCGCGGCACGATGCCGTTGGCGAGAGCCGGAACCACGGCGAAAAAATCGAGTTGTCCACCCCCGAATACATCGCCTCCGCCCACGAGCAGATTATCTTCGCGATCAAAGGCCAGAGAGCCGCCAGACAGATGAGTGCCTAGCAACGTGCCCTGTGTTTCAAATTGAAGGGGCACTGCCGTGATCAGCGCATCTTGCCAATCGCTGATGGCGAACACCTTGACATCGCCGGTCTCGCTTCCGCCCAATCCCGCGCCAAAACCGTTGGCCGTGGCCAGATTGCCGGCGGCGTCGAACCCGATGCCAGCCGAGGCCCCCGCGATGCCATCGACGAGCACGGGATGGACCGGCGTGGCGACTGGGCTGTTGGTATCGAGCATCTCCACGCGGCTCGTCCCGGCATCGGAAAGGTTAATGGCCAGAGATCGGTCGTCGTACCAGGCCGCGGCGAAGTGCGGGAGGGCGTACCAGTCGACAGCGGCATTCGCCACACCCGTCCGTTCCGTCCCGTCAAGCAGGTCCGCTTCGCGAAACACTCCCACCAGCGGGTCTTCGGACTGATTGTTGCCTACCGCAATCCGCGCCGTGTCAGCGTCTCCGGGCGAGACGGCAAGAAACGCGCCGCCGAACGCACTCCATGTCGCGCCGTCGGGCAGCGGCAGATCGCCGAGCAGTTGAAACTGTCGCGACCGGATCGCCGTTTCGAGATAAAGTTTAGGTGTCCCCAGAAAGCTCGCCGGTTCGCTGGAGAAGGTGGATACGGCCAGCAATCGCCCGTCGCTCAGGTTGTCGAATACGACGGGGCCCTGCACATTGGGTGTGGCGAACGTCGGAAACAGAAACGACCCGGCGGGCGCGTAATTGTCGAAATCGGTTGCCACGCCCGGGGCCGGGATGACGCAGTGCGCCACGGCCAGCAAGACCAGTTTTCTGATTGCCATGGTGCACCTTTTCATCGGGTCTCCCTTCCGCGAGCAACCTCGCTGCCGGCGAAAAGCCGGCCTGCCCCGTAGTGCCCCGCGACCAGCAGCGGCAACAGCGTGCGCAGCAGGCGCCACGTCGACGGTTCAGGCACGATGTATCGCAAACCCACGGCATCTAGGTCCATGCCCCCGGAACCTGCCGTGGGCCACGCGTCGAGAATGCCGTTGCCGTGCGTGTCCAGGAAACTCCCATTGCCCGGAATGTCGACCAACCGCACGGAGCGGACAGCATTCAGATCCACCGTACCGGCCAATACGAGAGGATCCTCCAGAAGATCGTCGAGGTCGAATGCCGTGCCGACTCCCGCCGGATGAATGCCCGCCAGATTGTCGGTATTGGTCGGATTCAAACCGGCAAACGAACGCGTAAACCGCGTGTCCAATTCGGTGTCCGGAGTGCCGGCCCCGGGTTCCACGTTCAGCGATGTGTTGGGAAACCGCGCGAATGCGACCCCGTCGGACGATACTTCCACGAAGGCCAGTTCCGCAAACACGAACGGGGGTTCGAAGAACAAGCCGGCATTTTCGAACACAGCCAGATCCCAACCGGGACCGTTCATTAATTCGCGATGCCGAAGTCCCAGCGTGATCCGGCCCGGAGAATTGCCCGAGAGAATCGCCGGCTCGTCCAGGTCTCCCAACGAAACGGCCATCGCGTCGGCCGGCCCCAGCGCCGAAGGGGACTGCGCTGGGGCGCTGCCGGAGGGTGTCGGAGAAAAACCGACGACCGTGTCCATCCATGCCGAGATCTCAGGGTCATCGGCGTCAATGCCTTGCGGTGTGAACGGCCCCGCAGTGGCCGCGTAAACGCTGGCGAGTGCCAACCAGACGGCGGCGGCAACGGTTCTCCTATGCATGAGCATTTGCACCTCTTGAAAGGAATGCCACGGATTCAAGCCGAGTGCCTGCCTCAAGGTCCGTGGGAAGTATTCCAATCCGCGTGGGCGGCCGGAAATCACCAATATTCAGCCGGCACGCGCTTGCGTCCTGTTTTCGCGGGTTTACGGGCCCACTCCAACCGGGGGCTAGCGCCCCGCGGCTAATGTGTTGTAGTCGTGCGCCGTAATGAACTCGTCACCTTCCCGTGTGCACAACGCATCCAAGGTCTCTTCGGCGATCCCAGCCCACAGAAAATGCACGGAACCGTCGCAGAACAGCGCCATGCAGCCATGCGGGTGATCACTCCACAATTCGTTATGCTGCTGTTGATTGATCGGGACGGACCGGTCGAAGATGTTTTCGCCGTTGATCCATTCCCCGTCCCATCGCCATCCGCGACCCGTGTCTTCGGCCACGATGATGGTGTGACTGCTGCCGTCGGTGATGTGCCGCAGAGATACACTGCGATCGAACAGCAACACACCGTTGGCGGCGGGCCGCGCGCGGGCCGCGCCGAAAATA
The DNA here is from genome assembly GCA_964573605.1 of uncultured Pirellulales bacterium. Taxonomy (GTDB): domain Bacteria; phylum Planctomycetota; class Planctomycetia; order Pirellulales; family JBBDJB01; genus CAZNKT01. Next base: position 47,602 of record CAZNKT010000011.1, on the reverse strand, counting down.
CCTCCGTAGTCCGTCACGCCCAGACAGTCGCCCGTTTCCGTGATCCCGTTTCCATTTCGATCGCCGGTGCGATGTCCCGTGCGGCCGCCCGCCAGACGTGTGGTGCTCGGACACAAGTAGACGGCGATGACCGTCGAGGCCGCGGACTGGTTCGCGAGGCTATTGTAGGGACGCGACCAATCGATCCGTTCCCAGGTGGCGGATTGCTCCAGGAACGGCAGTAGGAAGGCGGACCAGGCCAAGCGCAGCGTGCGGCGCGAGGCGCAACCGGGCGGGAATGCTCGGTATGCAAGATGATAATGCTGAAGACCGACACCGATCTGTCTGAGGTTGTTGCGGCATGTCAAACGCCGCGCCGTTTCACGCGAGTTCTGGATGGCAGGCAACAGCAGCGCCAAGAGCAGGCCGAGGACCGCGATCGCCGCGAGCAGCTCCACCAGCGAAAACCCGGGAACGCAGTGTGTCCTACGCGCAACCATGGGAGCTCCAATATTCGCCACACACCCCTGGCACTGGGGCCATGGGTTGAGCCGCTCCACACAAGATGCTGCTTATGCGGCCGCATGTCCCTCGCGACGAACCGCATACCCTGCGCTGGTAGGTCTTCTGACTTTGGAGCTGGAAGGGCAGGCCTTCTCATCGTTCCGGCGACCGGCAAACAAACCGGACGCGAACAACAATGGCAATCGCGGATTGCCCTCCCATTTTCGCTCGTTCACAGCGGCGGGGCCGTCCCGGAATGACACCGGAGTTCCCTGTTTGCCGACGTTCCAGCGGAAACGTCGGCCACCAGCGCACGCTGATCATGGAAGGAATATATCAGAGTGCCGCCGCGGCTGTCAAAGCGCCGGCGGTGGACGCAACAGCGAAGCCCCGATCTGGCCGAAACCGGCCGGATCGGGGCCTTTAACGCTGTTGCATCGCTGATTCCAGCGGCGCGGGATGCGCCCCATCGAGAATTTGGACGCGATCAATCGAGAAAGCCGACCAGTTCCGCGCTGCGGCTGGGTTGCTGGAGCTTGCGGACCGCCTTGGCCTCGATCTGGCGAATTCGTTCGCGCGTCACCTTGAAAATGTGACCGACTTCTTCCAGCGTGTAGCTGTACCCGTCGCCCAGGCCATACCGCAATTTGATGATCTCGCGTTCCCGGTAGCTGAGCGTTTTGAGCACTCGAGAGATCCGGGTGCGGAGCATTTCCTGCGCGGCGCCGAGCGCGGGGTTTTCCGCGCCGGAGTCGGGCAGCAGATCGCCAAAGTGGCTGTCTTCGCTGTTCCCCACGGGCCGGTCCAGGCTAATCGGATACCGGCTCATGGCCATCACGCGACGCGCCTCTTCCACGGCGCACTCGGCCGCCCGGGCCGTTTCTTCGATGGTCGGTTCACGTCCCAGATCTTGCAGAAGTTTCCGCGACACGTTGCGGACCCGCGACATCGTCTCCACCATATGCACCGGAATCCGAATCGTGCGGCTTTGGTCGGCGACCGCGCGGGTAATCGCCTGCCGGATCCACCACGTGGCGTAGGTACAGAACTTGAAGCCGCGCCGGTATTCGAACTTGTCGACGGCCCGCATCAGCCCGGCGTTGCCCTCCTGGATAAGATCCAGAAAACTGAGCCCGCGATTGCGGTACTTCTTAGCGATCGAAACGACCAGACGCAGGTTCCCTTCGGACAACCCCCGTTTGGCCTTCTGGTATTCGTTGAAGACCACCTTCAGGTACTTGACACGATTGCGGAGGCTCGTCGGTGTTTCCTGAGTGGCACGGAGGATGTTGCGGTATTCGACCAGCAGCGGTTTCCGCTCCTTCATTGGCCGGCGCGCTTTGCGCATGGCGTCCATGCTGGCCTTGAGTTCGTCCACACGCCGCGAAAATTCTTCCAACGGCCGGATCATCGGCTCGATGCGTTGTGTCCGGAGTCCCAGTTCTTCCACAAGCTTGACGGCCCGGCGGCGACGGCGACCCAAACGGCGCCAAGCCTCCCGCCGCTGCGACATCTTATACCGCTTGCTGCTTGCAATTTCGTGATCTTGCCGGTTGCGTTCCAGCAGCGTTTCCAGAGTATTGAGATTGTGCGGCAGCCGCCCCAGGATCTGGTCCTTCTCCAGGCGGTCGGTCACCGAAACCTGAACCGTTCGATCGAATGGCAGTTCGCCATTGTGGACTCGGTTTAAAACTTTGACGGATGCCCGGATAACATAATCGCACTCGAGCAGGCGGTGACGAAAGGCCGACCGCGTTCGTTCGATTCGGCGGGCGAGGCTTATTTCCTCCTTGCGTGTCAGCAGCGGAATCTCGCCCATCTGCGTCAGATACATGCGGACCGGGTCGTCCGACCATGACTCGTTATCGTCGGCGCCCAACAATATCTCCGCGTCCTTGGACTCGACATCGTCCTGTTCGTCGGCCGAATCGGCGGCGATGTCGTTATTCAGGTCATCGTCTTCCGAATCATCGGAGTCAATGGACTTCTCCGCTAACTCGGCGGTAACCTCGGAATGCGGGACCATTTCGTCGTGGATTTCATCCAACAGTGTGTCGTACAATGCTCAAGCTCCTACGCAAGCCGATCAAAAAGAACATGACACGGGCACCGTCGAGCGGGCCGGTCGTCCCAACTCCGATCGTGCCCCACACAAAGTTTCTGTTGGTCTCTATTTGCCGCATGCGCGGCTCACCTTGGGAACGTAACGTTTATGGACACGAGGACAGAACCGGCGCAGAACTGGACGGTGCTTTGCGCCTGGAAATCGATGAGAGACCTGCCACACAAATTCTACCACCCGCTGGCTCTGGCTGATGTCTGCCTCAGCATTTGGAAAGATATTACACTCACGCAATAAATCCTTCCTACTGCCCTACTGACACCGTGGCATTCGTCCGCATACGATCACGCCGGGTCCTACGCCGGGTCCTTGCCTAGGCCCGCCAAGCATTCGGGGAAATCGACCTCCGCGAACCGTCAATGCACACGGAATGCGGGGGATGGGGCGGGCGCCAACAACTGAGAGGACCCATGCGAGGCGGGCGCACAGTGATCCTCCTTGAACAGAACGCTAGTTAAAGAACCTGGCCCACGAGGCTCTTAGGCAGGTGGATTGTTGGCTTCTCAACCCGTCACCCCCGTCAGGGATCCGGTACAGGCCGGAAACCCAGTCCCTCAATTCTAATCACGGGCGGTTGTGGGTCCATAGCCTGCTGGCCACAAACCTGCAAAAACCCCCCACCTGGGCGGAAGACGTCCCGTCGTCACTGCCCGCTTGTCACCCCCCCCCGTCGCGGCCGCGCGTCTTGACGGATCTCCAATCTTAACAGACACTTGCGTGCATCCCGTCCGGGGGTGGATCTTCCGGAACCGAGCGGTCCGGTGACGCGCGTGTCGAAGTACGCGACAGCCCACGTCAACATTGCCGGATCCGCCTGTCGCGTGGTCGATTCTTGCGCGTAACGACGTAACGATCTTCCTGATCGTCTCTCCGACTGTTTTGCTGGCATCGCCTGCCACCATGGCCGTTCGCTATTATCTCCCGTGCTCGTGCGGAAGGAGGCATCCGGTCGAGGCCGCCCAGGCGGGCGAAACCATACGGTGCGCCTGCGGCGCTGCGGTTCAGGTACCATCGATGCGACGTCTTGGTCGACTCGAACGGACCACCGATCACGGTCTTCCGTCCGAGCCGGTCTGGGGGCCGCGTCAGTCCGTGATGTTCGTGGGCGGAATCCTGGCGGCGTTGAGTGTCGCGGGAAGTTTGCTTGCCTGGGGAACGTTCCCTCAGGCCCCGCGTCGCGACTGGGGGCCGGAAATGCAACGACTGCGACAGCAGTTTCGCGGCATGCCTCCCCGCGAGGCACTGTGGGTGTGGAACGACCTTGCCCGGCGGGGGATCGGACCCGCCGTAACGGCTGACCAGCAGGCGTTGGCCGAGCGTCGCCGCAAGCATTGGCGGTGGTGCTATCTGGCGGCCTCGGTAGGTGCCGCCGGGCTCCTCCTGCTCGGGGCGGGACTGGCCATGCCCGGGCGAGTCGCGCCTCCTGGCATACGCGGACCGCGGCGCGCCCCGGCGCCGGGCTACGACAGTGACGTGCCGCCGGACAGCACCCGGTCGTAGTCGGCCGGTTTGACGGTACGCAACGATCCGAACAGACGGCCGGCGACGGCGACATGTTGGGGTCGAAACGTCGATTTATCGACGACAATCAACAATCGCCGCAGGACACTTGTGGCCAGCAGGACGTACGCCTGGGCGGTTTCGGCGATTTTCCAATGCCGCCAGCCGTCCAACGCGGGATACTCGCTCAACAATCCCGCGATCCGCGGATCGTTCTTAGGGACCCGCGTCATCCGAAGACACGCCTGGCAGATGCCGTTGTCCAGCGCCGTAGGACTGACCGCTTGCTGGCATTGCACGCACAGCTCCGTGGCCGTCGTGATCACCGGCTGCCGGCATACCGGACAGATGCTGGTGTAGTCCGGCAGCACCTGTTTGCCAGTGGCTGCACAAACGACGAGGTTGCGTTGCAGGACGCGGCGGCCGGACAACGCGCACACGCCGATCTGGCCGGCCAGTGTGATTGCGCCGTCGTCGGTTGCCGCCAGGTGGTAACCGGCAGCGCCGGTATACGGGCAGACGAACGGCGGGGCTTCGAGTGTGGACGCCCAGCCGCGGAAGGCCAACTCTGCCGTGGCTTCGCCGATGGTGAACTGCAGTTTGACCTCGGCAAACTTGCACCACACTGCCGTCGTTGCGGCCGGTTTGATCGTTCGTCCGTTTTGAGCCTGGCAGCGTTGTTCGCTCGCGCGCCGCGCCACGGTTTTCAGTTTTTCGATTTCATCACCGTGCCGCGCGGCTACTTCCACCGGCGGCAACGGAATCAGATTATCCAGGTGCAGCCGCGGCACGAGCAGTTCGGGAACCGGCTGACCTTCCGCGTCCAGGTGCTGGTGATGAAGCGACTCGCGCCCGCCCGGCGCGCCGAAGTATGTCATCCGCAGAAAGGGACGATCTTCGAGAGAACAGCCGGCCAGATGAACACTTCCGCCGTCGACCTTATAGGCGGAAAAAATGGTATCGGCAATCTCGTGAACGCTGGCCGGCTGATCTTTGGGACGCGCGTGAAGCATGCCCGTGCGATCTTCGTTTTCGCGGCTGTGCAACTGCTCAATCAGCCAGTCCAACACATCGATCTTCGACGACGCGGTCCGATGTTCCGCACGCGACGCGGCGTGCGGCAGACCGTCGTTTCCGAAACGAAAATCGAACGCGTCTCCCGCAGCGAAGGCATTCGGTTGGTTGTCGGGCAAAGTGACGCGATACACACCCTCGGCCTCGGCAACTTTCAGATCAAGTTGCTCGAGAGCCCACAGCGTGAATTGCCGCGTCGCTTCGTCACTCGACGGGGACGATGTAGCCATGGTCCGCCTCATTTCGGAGCCGGTAGAATTTCCGCGTAGCCACTGCGCCGGTCACGGCCTGCGTGCGGACGTCGCCCAATCATGCACCATTGTTACATGAAATGCTCGTCGGCACGGACGCAATGGCAATAAAACGAAGCCCTTTTCTGCCAGCCAATCCGTTACGTTCCGATTATCCGTTCTCCATCGACTAACCTCAACCGCACGACCAGCAGGTGTTGCCTGACGCAAAGACCGGCCTGCCAGCCCACTGCAACCGTCCGCGGTTCGACATCGGCCCAGGCAGCGTGGTCGGCCGCGTCCGACGCCGCAGTCGTTACCGCTTCCGTGAGGGCTCCTTCACCAAGACGTACGCCACATCTTCGGTGTCCGGATCGACTTGAATGGGCCTCCGCACGTCGTAGGAGAAGTCGTACGTGGCGACGGACCGCAAGCTGGGAACGCTGCCGAGCAGGCGCTCGAACTGACGGTGCGTATAGGTGCGAAACCGCATCTCTCCCACAATGCGGCGTGTTCGAGTGGGAGTGAACACATCGACGGCCGTGCGAACGACTTCCACCCGCTTCCGGCAATCACGGCGTACCGTCCGCATGTCCGTGCAAACAGCCAGATGGCCGCGCCGCGCCGACCACGATTCATGGTCCAGGGGTGTTCCGGACAACGGTGTGAGGTGCAGACCCACGATGTATATCCCGCCGGTCTCGAGCACGCGGCTCATGCAACGCAAATGCGCCGTGGCGGCTTCTTCGGTCAACAAATGGCGGAAGCTGCCGATGGTGTTCAGCGCGGCGTCGGCACGGTAGGGCAAGGTAAAGTCGGCCATGTCGGCAATCTCGGCCGTCGGCGGGAATCCATGGCGGGCCAGTCTCCGGTTGCAGTACCGCACGGCAGGCTCGCAAAGGTCGTTGCCCGACACGCGGTAACCGCCGCCAGCCAGACGCAGCAGCAGCCGACCGGTTCCGCAGGCGGGCTCGAAAACGCGGCGCACCGGCCTCCGGGCATGCTTTCGAATGCAGGCCTGGAAAAACTGAACCTCCGCGCGGCAATCCGAACCATAAACCAGGTCGTAATACGCGGGGTAATCGTACAGGTAGCCGCGCAGCTGCTCGACGGTCACTTCGCCTTACCCGCGTACGGATTGAGTCGGATCTTCTTGCGAATCTCGTCCTTGAGCTGTTTGAGAATCGAATCTTTGTCGCTGACTTCCAGGATCCGCGTGACCACGGTCTTGGGTGCCTCGTGACCCCAGGACGCGCCGTGTTCAAAATAGAAACGTGCCGCCTGACCGACGATGTACGATCCGTAACCGGCGGCGGCTCCCTGCGGCAACGCGGTCAGTATTGTACCGTAACCCAGCGTGAGCCCCTTGAATACGGATGCCGCGACATGCGTCACGGCTTCTCCCACGATCACCCAGCCCGCCGCCTTAAAAATGGAATCGACCAGCGCCCGGGCGTTGGCTCGAGTAAATGAGATGCCGTAGACGCGGGCCAACGTGACAACCATGGTAACGTCCACCACGCTGCCTCCCAGGACATCCGCCGCGGGCACGGGGTTGACCGCCACGGCCACGGCCTTGGTCACCGCGTATCCCCAGATCGTGGCCATCGCCCGCTCGGAGCGCATCCGGACCCGCAGGGCAGCCATCCGGTCGCTCTTGTCGGCCGCGTACATGGCGGCGTTCAATGCCAACAGCGCCTTGCCCTCGCGGTGCAACACCTCCAGCAACCGGATGCGAAGGGCGTCCACGTCCGGTTCCGGTTTCCGCCATTCGGTGCGTTGTCTGCCGTCCGGGCCCTCGATGACATATTCCACTTCACGGGGATCCGCGGCCACGGGCAGGACATTGCGAGGATCGACGATCGGCGCGAATCGCGGCCCCCGAAAAATATTTATGAGCTCATCGATCTGCTGGCGTGAATACAAGTCCGTCTTGTTCAGCACCAGCAGGATCGGCTTGTGGCCGGCCGCCAACTCCAGCAGTGCGGAATACTCGGCGTCGTTCAAATCGGAATCCGTGACGAATACAATCACATCTGCTCGAGTCGCGGCGTCATGCGCCATTATGGCGCGCTGGGATCCATCGACTTCGTTCAATCCCGGCGTATCGACGAGAACCACTTCCGAAGCCGCCAGACCGGGCACGCGATAACCGCTCCCTTCCCAGTCCACGTGCCACACTTCCCTGGTCCAGCCTCCCTGCACGTTGACACTGGCGACCGCCTGGCCCGCCAAGGCGTTGATCAGCGCCGATTTTCCGGTGCTGATCTCGCCGAACACGACGATCTCGATCCGCCCTGATTCGAGCTTTTCCGTCATGGCCCGCAGTTGATCGATATCGTGCGCCAGGGCTTGCCGCTCGGTCTCCGAGCATCCGTCGAACCGGTCGAGTGCTTGGCGGACCGAGGCCAGCGCGGACTGGTAGTCCGTATCGCCTTCTGGAAACTGTTCGGTTACCACGATGACCATTCTATGGGTTTGCTTGATCGGCACCGGCGTCGGTGCCTTGGAACTGCACGCCGCCGCGCGCCATCAGGTTCCGCCGGCCGGCCTGGACCAGCTTACGTAGCTGTTCGGGACGCGTTACCTCTTTCCATTTGGCGCGCGCCAGTTCGGCAAACCCGCCCCCCCTAGCCACCATCACATCGACGAAGAAGAGCCTATAGTCCGAGCCGAACCACAGCGTAACGAGGGCCAGCACCAGCCCCTGCAATAATCCGCCGGCAACCGTGCCGATACCGGGCACGGTCTTCAGCATCGATCCCAGGGCGGCGGCAAGGGCCGGAGAGGCTGCGGAAGCCCCCAGCATCGCGATCAGGTTCTTGCCAAGCTGGCCCAGCAGATTGACAACCGTTTCCGCATCGATCTCTTGATGGTAGACGCGCGCCAGGTCGAGCACCATTTTCACGGTGATCGCGCTGCCGCCGGCCAGGTCGAGCAGTGGCACGGGATTAACGGCAACGGCACCGCCGGCCATCCACATCGTGCGATGGACGATTTCTTCGGCGGCGCGGTCGAGCGATTCCTGCACGCGTCGCCGCGCATCATCGACCAGGCCGCGGGACTGCATGAGCAGGTTGGCCAGCAGCAGGTCCTGGCCCTCGCGCCTGACCACGGCCAGCATGCGGCGTGACAATGCGCTGATATCGGTCGACTGTTCGACCGATTCCTCGACCTGACCGCCGTCGGGCAACACGCGAACACGCCGCCGCAGCGCCGGCCGGGCACGGACCGCAATGACATCCTCCTGCGGCACGACGCCCCCGGTCTGCCGTTTGATCTGCGCCGTCAGGTCGCGCAGTTCCTCCTCGGTGAACCAATCCTGCTTGTTCAGGCACACCAGGATCCGTTTTTCCATGCCGCCCAGGACGCGCAACAACTGCATTTCGTAGTCTTTCAGAGGACCGTCCACGACAAACAGCACCAGATCGGAATCCTCGGCTGCCACGGCCGATTCGCGCGCCCGTTGCTCGCCGCCAATCTCGGCCAACCCCGGCGTGTCGATCAGCAGCACGCGGTCGTCGCTTGGCCAGTTCACTTCGCTCTTTGCCGGCGTGGTGCCGCCGGCGATTTCGCTACGGAACACGTCGCGTCCCGCCAGGGCGTTGAGCAGCGATGACTTGCCGCTGGAAATTGTGCCGAAAGCAACGATTTCCAGTGTCCGACGTTCGCGCTTGGATTGCAGCCGTTCCACCTGCGCGCGAACTTCCTCGCGGATCTGCGGCGTCACGGACGGATCTTCGGACAAGTCCGCGCCGCTCTGAATGTTGTCGGCGATCTGCTGCTGTTTTTCACCACGGCTGAGCTGGCTCGGGTCCCGGTCGCGGGCCGCCCGGCGTGTGCGTTTGCGACGCGTGTTGCGGTACACGCGAAACACGGTCCACAAAGCCAGACCGGTAAGCAACGCCGCGCCCGCACTGACCGTCCCCAGGTACAGGGTCCGCCAGAAAGGGCTCAAGTCGGCCGCCTGCTCGTACAGGTCCAGTACGGCGCCCGGCGCGGTCACCAGCACATAGCCGATGAAGGCCAGCACCGCGAGCATTAGGATTCTTGACGTCGTGCGGCCAAGGCTCATGGGCGCGCCCAAACCAAGATGGACCTTCTGCCGCATTATAGCGTCAGCGCACGACGCCTGATATGCAGCCCCGTGCGATGCCGGGTGCGCCCGGGCGCCTGTTCACCACGCCGTCCATCCGCCATCCACGACGATATTCTGGCCCGTGATGTAACTGCCGGCCGGGCTGGCCAGCAACAACATCGCGCCTTTCAATTCGTGAGGCTGGCCCATGCGTCCCATCGGGCTCTTCGACTCGAGGCGCGCCACCAGTTCCGCGGGGACGCGGGCATCGTTGGGAAATGGGCCCGGGCTGAGGCAGTTGACGCGGACCGCATCGCGAGCCCAATAGACCGCCAGGTGTCGCGTCATCTGCACCACGGCGCCTTTCAAGGCGTGGTACGCGACGGGGCTGGCAGGCATGAGCCCCTCATAGGCGTCAGGATACGACCCGACAACTCCGTACATCGAACCGATCAGGATAATGCTGGCCGGTCGCCTCTTCTGTACGGCATGATCACGCGTAAGCCTGGCCAGGGAGAAATAGCCGGTGGCGTTTTGCAACTGGCGCGAAAATTCCGCCGGCGTGACATTCGTCCAATCGCTGGCCACGGCCTCGTGACCGTTGTTGACCAGAATGTCCAGCCGCGTCATCCTGGTCACCGCTTCGTTGAACCCACGCCGAACCGACGCATCGTCCATGTGGTCCAACACCACGCCCGTGTGACGCGCACGACCGCGAACCGTAAGGCGACTGGCCGTCTGTTGCGCGCGACCGTGATCCCGGCTCGTCACCACCACGCTGGCCCCGGCTTCTGCCAGGGCCGACGCCAGTGAAAAACCCAGATGACCACTCGCGCCGCTGACCAGCGCCACCTGGCCGGCCAGATCGAACAGCTCGTTCACGTCCGGTTCGGGCATCTTGTCGCTTATCTGCGGATGGTCCGCCCGGCGAGCGATGCATCGCGTATGGGAAACGGCCCGGCCCTCGTGGCGGACGGCGGCGGGGAGCCTTCACGCCGAATCCATTCCAGGATCGTGCCGTCCGGTGCCTCGCCCGCCGACACGCTCGTTGCGACTGGCCGTGCGTCGGCCGGTGGTGGCCCCCTCCGCGGCAGGGACGCTCCGCGCCCCAAATCGCCGGACGAACGCGGTGCGACGGCAACGGGAGACGGTCGATGCGTGGGGGGCGTGGCCGATCCGTTCGCCCCGTTCGCCACGGGATAGACACTCGAGGCGGGGCGAACCGCCGAACCGCGCGCGGCCTCGCCGCGCCGCGCCGATCCGCGCCGTACCGGCACGATCTTCGCCGGGGAGTCGGCGCTTTGCGCGCGGTAGATCAGATCGCTGGACGGACGACGGCGTCCCTTGGCCAGCAAGGTCGTGTCCCCGCCGTTGGCATCTTCGATGTCGGCTGGACTGCCGTCGCGAACCCAGTCGACCCAGCGGTTCTGCAGGACGAGAAGGTTCTCGTATCCGTAGTGCTGGCGGATCGCGCGGGGCCAGTTTTCGTCCCGCAAACCGTCCCCCAAAAACGCAATAAATTTGCGCCGACCACCCTGTGCTATGAGAAATCGAGCCACCGAATGGCCCTGCGAATACAGTGGCATGATGTCGCGCGGGTACTCCTTCATGGCAAACATGCGGCTGAACGAAATGCCGCGACGGTGCGTCAGAAAATTGACCAGCATCTTCTCCTGCTTGGCCCGCTCCGCGGGGTGCTCGACCGTGGTGCAAGCGCCCTCGTCCGCCCACCGGGGCAAGGCCTGACGGAAGTGCGAAGCAAACACGGTGTGCGTGACTTCGTGCGGCAGGACGGAATCGAGCACCCGCTCGTGGGAACCCTGAATGTTCATCCGCCATCCGTAGACCTCGCCGCGATCAAACAGAAACGTCGTCGCGCCGCCCGCGCCCAGCCCGGGTTTGACCCGCGCGGTGATCGGGCACGGCCGCGACCAGTCAGGCAACGTGCGGCCCAGCCATAGCTCGGCCAGCTCCTTGCGGCAACGTTCGGCGGCATCGCCGATTTCGTGGGCCATTTCCGGCGTGGGCGCTTGGACGACGAAATTGGGGGTGCGGTACCCTGCGCCCATGGCGATAAGCGCACTGGTGACCAACGCGGCGCGGACAGCATCCATGCTTGTCTCCTGTTACGTCTGCTTGACGTTACGTGTGCTTCCCTGCGTGGCGGGCTTCGTGCCCGCTCGGTTGCGGCACCGTGTGGGCCGACTTGCAAAACCCTCCAGAGCAAAAGTCAGGCCGAATGACGCGCGACGCGACGGTCCGCTCGACGTCCCGTCGACGAAAAGTCAGCGAGGTGCGGGAGATGGGATTTCACGGCCTATCCAGTCTTTTCGGGTCCCTGCCGGTCGGCTCCGTGGTAAGGATTGCAAACCTTAGCGTAGAGCGGGACAGTCAAGCTAGATCGATTTGCGCTGCGATCGCGCTTTTGTGGGTTTTCTTTTCATTGAGTCGATGACGACGGCTGTGGGTGGTCCACCCTCTGTTTGTGCCGCCATCGCCGTGATGGATGGTTTCCCTTGCGATCGACAAATGCCCGCGAACACGACCGCGTGCAAGCAAGGTGTCGATGGCACTGCACGCGCCGGCAGAGGTCAGGGGGTGTCGCGGGCGAGCTGCCGAATCACGTCGCGGTTGGCTTCGGGAAAATCGCAATCCGCCAGGGCGGCAGCTTCCACCCAGCGGAACGGCGGCCGAGGCGGAACCGTTGCATCCCGGGGCCGGCAGAGAAAGAAATCCAGCCGCACGCGACCGTGCGGATAGCGGTGCTCGACGCTGATGATCCGGCGGACAACGTCGACGCCGAGCCCCGTCTCTTCGCGACATTCCCGTATGGCGGCCGCCGAGGCCGATTCGCGACCGCGGACCTTGCCGCCCGGAAACTCGCTTCGGCCAGCCAACGCAACGCCCGCGGGCCGGCGACCGACGAGGAACTGCCCGCCATGCTGCACGACGGCAACGGCCACCGGCTGCGCGTCACCTTGATCGTCCATCACGCTAATGCCACGCAAAGGCCCGACGGCTTCGCAACAAAAGAATGTCCGCATCGATCCGCACCGACACCGCAGGCGATCGCACTCGCTATTTGATGTTGTCGAGCATCCTGCCGGGCGATCCCATGATGTTGTAACCTCCATCGACGTGCAGAATCTCACCCGTGATCCCGTCGGACATGTCCGACAACAGGAAGGCCGCCGCGCTGGCCACTTCGGTGTGCTTGATGTTGCGTCCCAGCGGTGCCACCTGTTCGTAGAGTGTCAGCATGTCGTCCACGCCCGCGCCGCGCCCGGCCAACGTCCGCAACGGCCCCGCACTGATCGCGTTGACGCGGATGTTTTGCGGACCCAGGTCGAACGCCAGATACCGAACTGCGGCATCCAATGCCGCCTTGCAGATTCCCATCACGTTGTATCCCGGTACCGCCCTTTCTCCTCCAAAATACGTCATCGTCAGGATGGTGGCATTCTGCCGCAGGATCTCACGAGCCGCCGCCGCGACGGCGATGAGGCTGTACGCGCTGATTTCCATCGCCATTTTGAAACCGTCGCGGCTGGTATCGATCGTGTCTTTTTTCAGATCGTCCATCGATGCATGTGCGATGGAATGCACAAGAAAGTCAATCGTCCCGAAATGCTCGCGCGCCGCGTCCATCACCGTGCGGATGTCTTCGTCCCGGGTCACATCCATCGGGACCAGAAACCGGGCGGCGTCGTGCTTGTCGGTCAACTGGGCGACACGGCGCCGATTGCGTTGACGCGGATCATCCGGGCGGTCCGGCAAATGGCTGAAGCCGCACTGCCCGCCCTCGTCGAGGATGCGGCGGGCCACGGCCCACGCAATGGAGTGGTCGTTGGCCACGCCGAGCACGACACCTTTTTTTCCTACGAACAGCCCCATCACATGGTCCTCCTCACGAACGTTGACTCGCCGCCTGCCGCCAGCGGGGCACGCCGGACCGCGTGACCGCCGCGGTGCGGTTGGCCGGAATGCGAACCTGGCCGACAGCCAGCTTGCCGATCCGTTGCGTGCCCGCAAAGGATACCAGCACCAAGCACCGCCCCGAAAGGGCGCACCGGCCGACAGCCCCGCCTGTTGTCACAATGATGACAGCCGTCTAGAATCGGCTGAGTATTTTTGACTCCATTCGCCAGACGCACGGAACATAGCTGAGTTTTTTTGACTCCATTCACCAGACGGACAGAACATAAAGGATGCCTGGTAATGGCCCAACGTCGAGACGAGATCCCGTTTCCGGCATGGGGCGACGTTCCCTCGGTGGCGGTTGCTGCCGCATCGTTGTTGCACGCCGCGGGACGGGTGGCCACCGAACCGGAGTTGCTCGACGCCGGATTGACCGTCGTTGGGGACTGCCTCGACGCCCGACACGTGGCCGTTTGTGTGGCTGCCGGCGGGCGGTGGAGACGGGTCGCCGAATGGGAAAACCCGGTTGGCGACGAGGTCCGTTCGACGGTGCCGCGGGAGTTGCTGGCAGACTGCCTGGATGGGGGCCAGCCTCTGGCTCGCGGTAGCTGGAAGGTGGCCGTGATGGACGGGCAAACGGGCATCGCACGCCACGTGCTGGCAGTGGGCACCGACGCACCGCTTCGACATGTCGAAGCGGCGGCGGCGGCCTTGGGCGATGCCCTGCGGCACGTGCGGCAGCGCGGCCACGAAACCCGGCGCTGTCGCAGGATGGAGGCCATTCTGGAGATCGCCCAGCAATGGTATGGCACGCACGATACGCAAACGCTGCTGGTGCGAATGGCCGAGGCGGCGACGTCGCTGCTCGACGCAGACCGGTCCAGCATTTTTCTGTGGGACCGCGCGACGGGCACGCTTGTCGCGCGACCGGCCCTGGGCGTGGAGGGCAATGTGTTGCGCGTGGATGCCGACAAAGGCATCGTGGGCCAGGTTGTTTCGACGGGCGAGCCCCGCAGCGTGAATCGGCAGGACGACAGTTCGCAGATCGACCGCACCGTCGACACGATGCTCGATTACACGACCGAGACGTTGCTGTGCGTGCCGATCGATTCTCCGTCGGGACGGCGTTTGGGCGCATTCGAAGTCCTCAACAAACGGCAGGGGGATTTCACCGACGAGGACCAGTGCGATCTGCTCGGGCTGGCCCGCCATGCCGCCGTCGCGTTGGAGAACACCCAGCACCTGGAGAAACTGCTGTCGGTAAATCGGCAGCTTGTCGACGAGGCGGCGGCGGACGCCGAGATGATGGGGCGAAGTCCGGCCATCGAAGCCTTGCAATCGACAGTCCGCCGCGTCGCGCCGACGGATTTGGCGATCCTGGTGCTGGGGGAAAACGGCACGGGCAAAGAAGTCCTCAGTCGCTCGGTCCACTATCTGAGTCCGCGACGCGACCAGCCCTTCATTGCGGTCAATTGTGCGGCGCTGACCGAGACGCTGCTGGAAAGCGAACTGTTCGGCCACGAGAAGGGAGCGTTTACCGATGCGCACCAAGCGCGGGCCGGGAAATTCGAACTGGCTTCGGGCGGCACACTGCTGCTGGACGAAATCGGCGACATGAGTCCGGGAGGTCAGGCCAAGCTGTTGCGGGTCCTGGAGGAAAAAATCGTCGTGCGCGTGGGCGGATCGACACCCATTCACACGGAGGT
>CAZNKT010000011.1:0-32481 GCA_964573605.1 uncultured Pirellulales bacterium | reverse complement strand
CGCGGCGACCAACCAGAACCTGGCCGAACTCGTGAGGCAAAATAAGTTTCGCGAAGATCTCTATTACCGACTGAACGTCGTGACGCTCGAATTGCCGCCACTCCGCGAGCGGGGCGACGACATTTTGTTGCTGGCGGAACAATTCCTGGACCGGTTTTGCCGGCGGGCCGGCCGCAGACCGCCCAAACTGTCCGCCGCGGCCCGCAAGCGGCTGTTGGCGCATCCCTGGCCCGGCAACGTGCGCGAGCTTCGCAACCTGATGGAACGGCTGGCGTTTTTGTTGCCGGGAGACCGCGTCGAAGCCGACGACCTGGCGTTCATCTTGTCGCCCAACAGCCGTTCCGAATCGGCCGTCGATCCGAACCTGCCCCTGACCAAGGCCACCCGGCAGTTCCAGATCGACTACATCCAGCAAGCCGTCGATGGGGCGCGGGGCAACATGAGTGACGCCGCCCAGCGGTTGGGCCTGCACCGCTCGAACCTGTATCGCAAGATGCGCCAGCTCGGCATGGAGGAAGAAGAAAGGGGGCAGGTCTCAATGGCCCGCAATCGCCGGCACGGCCCTTCGGGTGCTTGGCACGATTGAGGACCTGACCCCTTTTTCCGGGCTTGTTTTCAAACATCCGTTTCATACAATTGTTTGAAACGTGAATCTTGCGCGGGACCTCCGCGACCGATCGAGGGATACCTCTGTAGGGGGGTATCGGCACGGCCCGCATGCGTCCGCCAGCACTGCAATTCTTCCGTGGAATTCTTATGACCGAAGACACGGCACATCGCGTTTTGGAGGCGGCAGGGCCGATCTTTGCCGAAAAGGGCTACGAAGCGGCCACCGTCCGCGAGATTTGCACGCGGGCCGGCGTCAATGTGGCCAGCGTCAATTACCACTTTGGCGACAAGCAACAGCTTTATCTGGACACGGTCACGCAGGCCCACACGCTGCTGCTCGAGGAAGTGCCCCCGGCCCGGTGGCCCCCGGATGCCTCGCCGCCGCAAAAACTGGCCGCGTTCATCCATGCCATGCTCACGCGGATGCTCGGCCAGCAGCAGCTGGGATGGCAGGTCCGGCTGCTGGTCCGCGAGATGCTGGATCCGACCATCGCGTGCAAACCGCTGGTGCGCGATTTCATTCGCCCGCAACTCGACCAGTTGCTGGAGATCCTCGACGAACTGTTGCCCGCCAGCGTGGACGAGCAGCGTCGCTACCAGATGGCGTTCAGCATCGTCGGGCAATGTCTGCATTATCGGGTGGCCCGCGAGTTCGTGGCGCTGTTGATTCCTCATCGCCAGCGCACGGCCCGATACTCGATCGACCAGTTGGCCGGTCACATCACCGACTTTTCGCTCGCGGCGCTGGCCGGAATCTCCCGCAGCGCGGGGCGACCTTCCTCCGGGAAACGTACTGCATCCCGTCGTCGTTTAGGGGCCGCGGAGAGTTAGCATGGGACGTGTGCGAAGTCTGTTTGTGGAATCCCTGCGAATGGCGGTCCCCGTGTTGATCCTCGCCGCCGGCGTGGGCGGCTTGCTCGTGTTCGGCCAGCGACCCGAAATGCCTCAACGCGACGAAGGGGGATCGCAGGCCGCGCTGGTCGAGACGGCTCGAGTGGACGTCTTTGACGGCACGTTTGTGATCGACGTGCAGGGCACCGCGCTTCCGTTCAGCGAGGTGACTGTGGCGGCGGAGGTCGAGGGCCGGGTGATGCACAAGTCGCCGGACTGCCGATCGGGAAGTTACATCCAGCAGGGTGACGTGCTGCTGAGGATCGACGATACGGACTACACGCTGGAGCTGGAGCGGCTGAACGCGCAGTTGCAGCAGGCCACGGAGGAAGTTCGGGCGGTTGAAGTCGATATCGCCAGCACGCAGCCGTTGATCGCGCTGGCCGAGCAGGAATTGCAACTGAAGGAAAGGGCTTTGGCCCGATTGAAAGACATCGCCGGCCGGCTGCGATCCGCGGTGACCGAGGGCGATCTGGACGAGGGCGAATTGCAGAAACTGGCCGCGCGCAACACGCTGCAGGCCGTCCGCAACCAGCTGGCGAAGCTGACACAGCAGAGCAAGACGCTGGAGGCGGCTCGTGACCTGGTGCGAGTTGGGATCAAGCAGGCCGAAGTGAATCTGGCGCGGACCAAGGTCACGTCTCCCATCACGGGAACGGTAATTTCGGACCACGTCGAACAGAACGACTTTGTTCGCGTCGGGGATCCGCTCTTCACGCTCAACGACACGGGTCGGATGGAGGTCAAATGCAGTCTGCGGGTGGATGAATTGTACTGGGTGTGGGCGCAGGCCCGCGGTTCGCAGCAGCCCGCGATGGATTCGGCCGCCGCCCGATACGAATTGCCGCCCACGCCGGTCCAGGTTGTCTTTGAGCTGGACGATACCGAGTTCGTCTGGGACGGGACGCTCTCTCGCTACGAAGGAACGGGGCTGGACGAACGGACGCGAACCGTACCGTGTCGCGTCGTCGTCGACCAGCCGACGGCCGTCCGCGCGGCGGCCAACGAGTCCGCATCCTCGGTGATTGCCCCGCCATCTTTGTTGACGGGCATGTACGTCACCGTGCGGATCCCCGTGGATCCGCCGCAGCGGCTGCTGGCCCTGCCTGCCTCGGCGTTGCGACCCGGCGGCCAGGTGTGGCTGCTGCGTGACGATCGGCTGGTGATCGCCGGCGTCGAGGTGGCTCGCCGGAGGGGCGATCAGGTATTGGTGGAAGATCGCCCGGACAGCGTGCAGCCCCAGGACAAGGTTGTGGTGTCACCGTTGGCCGTCGTCCAGCAAGGGATGGCATTGACGGAGCAGCGGCCATGATCAAACAGGTGATCCGCTGGGCCATCCACAACACGCCCGCGATGAATACGTTGCTCGTCAGCATTCTGGCCGTGGGCCTGCTGAGCGGGATCATGTTACGTCGCGAAGATTTCCCGCGCTTCGAGCTGGAAATCATTCTGGTGACGGTGCCCTATCCGGGGGCCAGTCCCGACGAGGTGGAAAGCGGCATCTGCCAGAAGATCGAAGAGGCCGTGCGGTCGATTGACGGCATCAAGAAGGTCATCTCCGTGGCGGGGGAGGGTTCGGGCAACGTGGTCATCGAAGTGCGGACCGACGTACCCAGCGTGCAGCGCATACTGAATGAAGTCGAAGCGGAAATTGATCGGATTCCGAGTTTTCCCGAACTCAGCGAAGAGCCCGATATCCAGCAACTGACGCTCCGCAATCCCGCGATCAAAGTCGGCGTGATCGCCATGGAGAGTCAGTCTCCGGATGCGGAAGTGCAGCTGCGCGACGTCGTCGAGCAGGTGCGGGACGATCTGCTGACCATTCCCGCCATCTCGGTGGCGGAGATCCAGGGGGAGCGCGATTACCAGATTGACGTGGAGATTTCGGAAACCACGCTCCGCAAGTACGGCCTCAGTCTGGCCGAGGTAGCGCGGCGGATTCGCGAGCAGAACCTGGAACTGCCGGGCGGCGACATCAAGGACCCGTCGCAGGAGTTCTTGCTGCGGGGCAAGAACAAGGGGTTGCGGGGCGCGGAGATCGCCGAGTTGCCGTTGGTGACCGGGCCGGACGGCGTGGTCCTGACGGTCGGCCAACTGGCCACGGTCCGCGACGAATTCGTCGACACGACGTCGATCAGTCGCATCAACGGGCGTCCGGGAATGGCGATCTCCATCGAGGCGGCGGCCCGCGAAGACATGCTCGAGATGACCGAGGCCGTGCGCCGGTATACGGCGAATCAACAGTTACCTCCCGGCTTCACTTTCGCGCTGTGGGGCGACACGTCGATTGACGTGCGCGAGCGTCTCGATTTGCTCAAGAAAAACGGCACACAGGGGCTGGTGCTCGTATTCCTCGTGTTGGCCTTGTTCCTGGAACTGCATCTTGCCTTCTGGGTCGCGCTGGGAATACCGGTCGCCGTGCTCGGCGCGTGCGGGGTGCTCTGGCAGTTCGACCAGACATTGAACATGTTGTCGATGTTCGCTTTCTTGATAGCCCTGGGGATTGTCGTGGACGATGCGATTGTCATCGGGGAAAACATCTACGCGCACCGCGAACGTGGCAAACGCTTTGTGCAGGCCGCCGTGGACGGGACCGTGGAAGTCTTACCGTCGGTGGCCACATCAGTCACCACGACGGTATTTGCCTTTCTGCCCATGTTTTTCGTCACGGGAGTGATGGGCAAATTCTTCGCCGTGTTGCCGATGGCCGTCATCGCCATGCTACTGATATCCCTTGTGGAAAGTTCGCTGATCCTGCCGTGTCACTTGGCGCACGGTTTCGCGGACGGTACGCGATCGGCAACGTGGGTCGAACGGGCTCGCGCGTGGAGGCGGCCGGAGGGAGGACGCCGGCGTTGGTTCGGATCGTTGATGGTCGGTCTGGCGATGTTCGCCGAAGCGCTGTTCCATCCGCTGCGCAGGCTGGCGCAGGCCATCCATTGGGTCAATGTGCATTTCAGCGATCTGCTTCAGGTTGTCATCGACCGAGTGTACGTTCCGACGCTCCGCCGCGCGATCCGCAACCCGGCCATTGTCATTAGTCTGGCGATCGCGCTGTTGCTGGTTTCGTTCAGCCTGGTACGCAACGGCACGGTTCCGTGGGTGATCTTTCCCAAGCTCGATGCCCGGCTGGTCGAAGCCAACGTAGCGTTCCCCAACGGCACACCCAGTCGGGTCACTGACGAGGCGACGCGGAAACTGGAGCAGGCAATACTCGATGTTCACAAGCGCTACGAGGATACCGGGGAGCCGATCGTCCGTCTGACGTACCGGCTCGTGGGGCAGGTCCGTTCACAATCGCCGGGCGGCCCCGAAGGACTGCAAAGCGGCAGCCACGTGGGTACGGTCAAGGTCGCGCTGGTGGACAACAAGCAGCGCACGGCGACGAGCCAGGAGATCGTGGACGCGTGGCGTGAAGCCACGCCGCCGCTGCCCGGTATCGAATCGCTTCGGTTCGGCACGGTATCGATGGGACCGGGTGGATCGCCAATTGAATTCAAGCTGCTGGCCGCCAGCCAGCATATGCCGCAGTTGGAACAGGCCGTCGAGCGGTGCAAACAGAAGCTGGCCGGCTACCCGGGCGTATTCGATATTGCGGATGACTCCACCCCCGGCAAGTGGGAGTTGCAGATCCGCGTCAAGGACGACGCGAAGTCGCTGGGAGTGCCCATGGAGGAGGTGGCCGGCACGGTACGCGCGGCGTATTACGGCGCAGAGGTGATGCGATTGCAGCGCGGCCGTCACGAAGTGAAATTGATGGTTCGCTATCCCGAAAAGGAACGCCGTTCGCTGGCGGATTTTTCCGAGTTGCGGGTGGACACCGGGGACGGCGTCAAGCGGCCCATTACCGAGTTGGCGGAAATCGACGTGGCGCGCGGATACGCGGAAATCAACCGATTGAATCAGAAGCGATCGATCACGGTCACGGCCGATGTCGATGAGTCGGAAGCCAACGCTGCGGATATTGTCGCCGATATGCAATCCACGTTCATCCCGGAGCTGCTGGAGCAGTATCCGCGGTTGACGGTGCGCTGGGAGGGACAGCAGGAGCAGACGATCGAATCGATGCGGAGCCTGTTTGTGGGCTTGTCGATTGCGCTGCTGGCCATGTTTGCTTTGCTGACGCTGGAATTCACATCGTATGCGCAGCCGGCGATTGTGATGACCGCGATTCCCTTCGGCATGATCGGCGCGCTGTGGGGCCATGCGTTGATGGGGTTGCCGTTGACGCTGTTCAGCGTGTTGGGTCTGGTGGCGTTGAGCGGCGTAGTCGTGAACGATTCGATTGTGTTCATCGATTTTATCAATGCACGGCTGCGGGAAGGCATACCTTTGTCGACGGCGTTGGTCGAGAGCGGCCGTCGTCGATTCCGCCCGGTGGTCCTCACGTCGATGACAACGGTGGCTGGTTTGATGCCGATTCTGATAGAGCAGTCCTTCCAGGCGCAGATTTTAATTCCCATGGCCAACAGTCTTTGCTTCGGTTTGATTTTTTCCACGGTGATCGTGCTGTTTCTGGTACCGACGCTGTACCAGGTGTATGCTCGCCTGGCGGGAACGCCGGTGCCGCGCGAGGTTGAAGATGCCGATGGCGACGTGGAGGCCGAGAGCGAACTGACACTGGTTCGGTCGGCGGTGTGACCTGCGCTGGGCGGGAGTACGCCAGCAGGCGTCACGGTTCCGGCGTGCAGGTGGAGCCGCCGGCGAGTGCCCGCGGCGGTACGGCCCGCGCCGCACGGGGCGGGGACGCGCGTCACCGGTTGGCGGAACAGGCTTGACACCTCGCGTGGCAGGCAGAACACTAGGGACGTTCGTCACCGGGCCCCCTTAGCTCAATCGGCAGAGCATCTGACTCTTAATCAGAGGGTTCTAGGTTCGAGTCCTAGAGGGGGCACTCATAAGTCGCTAGCCTGAAAGGGTTTGCGGCTTTCATTTTTTGGCGGCCGCTGGCCACCCCATCTATTTCGTGCTATGCCCGTGCTATGGCATTTCGCGTCCTTTCTCACACTTACAATTGACCCGCAGCTCTGATCCATCATCACCGGGGCCCGCTGATCCGGCCAACGCGGAAGCAACCGTCTTGGGCCGCGTTCGCGCCGAGGATCGAACTCGAATCGCTTCCTTCCTGGCCAAGGAATCTTCCCGGCAAATGATCGCTGGTACTCACGCGGGTGTTGCGACTTTCTCTCGACCGTGGATCAAAACATACACACAGGGCACCAGGACTAAGGTTAGCAGTGTCGATACGACGAGCCCGCCTACCAGGGCTCGGGCCAGTGGCATCATTGCTTCGTTGCCGGGGGCGAGTTGGAATGTCAGTGGTAACATCGACGCGACGAGTGTGAGTGAGGTCATCAAGATGGGCCGCAATCGAATCTTGGCAGATTCCAGGGCGGCCTCGCGGGGCGAGCGACCACCGGCTCGCAACTGGTTGGCGAATTCAACCAACAGAATGCTGCTGTTAACGACCACGCCGATCATCATCAGCGTGCCCATCAGCGATTGAATACTGAGCGTCGTGCCGGTTGCCCATAACACGAGGAGCACGCCCGAAATCCCCAGCGGGACGGCTAACATGATGATCAATGGGTCTGTGAACGATCGGAATTGGGCCATCAAGACCAGATAAACCAAGATCGTAGCCACCGCAAGCCCGAGGCCCAACAACGCCACACCGTCATTCATTGTTTGAACGGGGCCGCGGACCGTGGCCGAAACTCCGTTTCGGAATTCCATGCCCGCCAGAGTTGTTTCAACATCAGTGGCGACCGAGCCGACGTCTCGCCCTGCCACATTAACGTATATATTGTTCACGCGGGCGATGTTGTAATGTGCAACCTCACCTGGAATCGTCACTCGCTTAACATCCGCCACGTTGGACAGTGGAATCGTGATGGGCCCATCGTCGGTTGCAAGCGACAGGGGAATATTGCGGATTTCGTCGAGCGAATCGGCCTCGTTCGTTTCATACTGAACCCCCATGAAGAAGTCGATTCCCGTTTCTGGGTCGAGCCAAATTGTGGGTGCATAGCCGACGCTGGAACCAAGCGACGTAAGCACGCTTTTGGCAACATCTTCTTGGTTGATGCCGAGCAGCTTGGCACGGGTCCGGTCGACTTCGATGTCGAACTGCGGGGTGTCGAATGTCTCAGCGATTTGAACATCCGCGGTACCGTCGATTTCCTTCAGCCTCTCGACGACTTGTTCGGCTGTCTCGCGGCACTGCTCGATTGTGCCGGCTGAGATTTGCACGTCGATCGGCGTTGGCATTCCTTCGTTCAATGCCATGTTCACAATGCCGCCATTAACGAAGAGAAACTGATCGGTTGGGAACTCGTCGGCAACCTTCCGACGAAGGCGAGTGACGTATTCTTCTGTGCTGGTTGATCGTCCCGTTGTTTTCAAGTTCACCAGGATGTAGGCCGTATCGGGCCCGGAATTCGAACTTAGCACCGTGGAGAAACCAGCCCCCTTACCGACGGGCAGCCCGATGTTGGAAATGATCGTCTTGATCTCATCAGCAGGGATCACCTGCTTGATCGTTTCTTCGACGTCGATCACGAGTTGCTCCGTTTCTTCGAGCCGCGTGCCGGGCGCCGTCTTGATGCGAAGTTCGAATGCCCCTGCATCCACCTCGGGAAACAGCTCAGAACCGATTCGAGGCCAGGTTAGCAATGAGGCCGCCACCAAGGCGACGATTCCGATCGTCACACTCCAGGGGCGATTCAGGGCCCATCCGAGAAGACGTTCGTACGAGCTGCGACTTCCAGCGGATTTGTCATTTGGCTCTTTCGAGGTTGATCGCCCTAACCATGTGGCACAGAACGCGGGTACGGCGGTCATAGCCACTACATAGGAAGCCGCAATCGTAAACCCGGCGGCAGTGGCCAATGGTGTGAACAAGTACTTGATCATACCCGTCAAGAAAATCGCCGGAATAAAGACCGCCAGAGTTGTGATGGTGCCGGCAAGGATGGGACCTGCCACTTCCTGAGCGCCGTCACGTGCGGCATCCAGTGCCGAATTGGTCATTTGCCGGTGCCGAATCACGTTCTCGACGACCACGATCCCGCCGTCAACAACGGTTCCGACTGCTAGCGCGATACCGCCAAGGGTCATAACGTTGATTGAGTTCCCGGTGAAGGCAAAACCCAACCCACCGATCAGAATCGAGAGCATAAGTACGGCCAATATCGCCAATGTAGGCAACACACTCCGCAGGAAGACCGCGACCACTATCCCCACGAGAAAGGCCCCCAACAACACCTGCCACAGGAGATTCGACATCGAAGTGCGAATGTAATCCGATTGGTCGGCGACCAACGTTACTTCGGTCGTTTCCGGAATTTCTCCCAAGGCCTTCATGTTGGGGACTTCGGTCTCGATCCCTTCGTAAATCCGGTCAACCACAGCGATCGTATTTTCGCCAGGTTCCCGCAACAATGGGCAGTAGACACTTCGCTTGCCGTTCACGCGAACGATGTTGTATTGAAGCGCCGCGTCATCTTTGGCGTAACCAACGTCGCGAATAAACACCGGGGCACCGTTGCGTACGGCGATGGGGACCGCTTCGATTTCCTCGACCGTCGGAAGCGTATTTGTTGGATGGACCTGGTATTCGCTTTCGCCCATCTTCAATGTCCCTGCCGCGAGCACCAGGTTCGACTTGCCAAGGGCATCGACGACATTCTCGGCGCTAAGTCGCTTGGCGCGGAGTTTGGCCGGGTCGACGTAGACCATCATTTGCCGAAACTTTCCACCGAAGGGATGAGGAATCTGCACTCCCTTGAGGCCGCCCATCTTATTGCGGACGGCGTAATAGCCGATCTTGTAGAGTTCGGTCTCGCTTAAGCCCTCCCCGGAAATCGCTGCCAAGACTACTGGAAGGTTGGCCGGTTCGCTGCGAAGTGTGAACGGCCACTCCATACCCGGCGGCAGGTGGAACATGTCGCTAGCTTCCAAATTGACGATGTCGTTCATCGCCGCACTGGGATCGGTGCCCGGCTGGAAGAAAATCTTGATCACCGATGCCCCTGGTACGGTACGAGATTCCTGGTGCTCGATGCCGCCGGCAAGCGTCAGGGCGCGTTCAACCCGGGACGTGACGCTCTTTTCCATATCCATGGTCGGCAGCCCTGGATAGGAAAAAAAACTCACCACGACCGGCTTCTTGAAGTCCGGCAGAATATCGACAGGCAGTCCAGGCACCACCGCCAGACCGAGTAAGCAGAGACCCATCGCCGCGGCGAGTACGGCGTACGGATTTTTCAGTGAAAAGTTGATTAAGCGCATCGACAGTTCCGCAACCTCATGCGAAATTGAGGATCGCGAGTTGGTGCTCTACTCACGGCTAATCGAGCACGCGAACCGCGTCGCCGTTCTTGAAGCGTTTCAGATGAGCGTCGATCACACGTTGGCCAGCAGATAGATCCGAGACGATCTCGATGCGTTCGCCGTCGTCGTAACCGATCGAGACATCGACCGCATGAACCGTGTTGCTGCTGTCAATTACGTAGACAAAGCTTTTTCCGGTTGCATCGAAACGAACCGCCGAGGCGGGAAGGACCACGACGTCCGGTTTCTCGACAAGCGTAATGGTAGCCTCGCCGTACATTCCAGGAAGGAGTTTTCCTTCAGGATTGGAAACCTCGATCTCCACTGTCATCGTGCGCGTGTCGGGATCAAGACTCTTGCTTGTACGAGTGACTTGTCCTTCGACTGCCGACAGGTCGGCGGAGGTAAGAACGATACGTACCGGGTCCCCTGCATCCACCAAGGGAGAATTGAATTCTGGAACGATTGTCCGAACGCGGACTTTGTCAATTTGCATTACAACGAAATGTGGATCGAACGCACCTCCTGTTTCACCATTGCTCCGCACTAAGTCGCCAGGATCGAGATTACGCTGTGTGACCACGCCATTGAATGGTGCACGCAACGTGGCGTACTTGAGCATTTCTTGGATCTCCTCACGCTCCGCCTTGGCCACTTCGGTGTCCGCCGACGCAGCTTTCACGCTGGCTTCGGCCGAGGCGACAGAGGCTTTCGCGACATTCACACTCGATTTGGCCTTTCTCAATGTCGCCCTTGCCGCATCCAGATCGGCTTGAGCCGCAGCACGCCGTTCGAGCGATTCGTCGAAGAGCTTTTCCTGGACGACCTGCCGAGAGACCATTTCCTCGGTGCGGCGGTGTTCCGATTCGGCCGCTTTCAATCTCGCTTCAGCTGCGGCGATCTGGGACCGAGCTTCGGCAATTCCAGCCTCGGCGTTCTGTCGACCGGCTTTCGCCAACTCCAGGCCCGCCGCGGCGCCCGTCTCCTGTGCCTGATAACGAGCGATGCGAGCGTCGGTGACCGCCAGTTGCTTTTCCAACTCGGGCATCTCGATCACGGCCAATACGTCATTGCGCTTCACCTTGTCACCGATGTCGACGTGAACTTTTTCGATGTATCCGCTCACTTTGGCGTAGATGTTGGCGGTGTGATACGCATGAACCGTAGCGGGTTGGGTGGTGGTTTGTCGCAAAGTTGCTAGCTCCGCGACGACCGCATTCACTGCGACCGCTTGCTGATCGGTCGCCGCCTGCACCGTGGGCGAGCTGCAGCCGGATGAAACGACAACTTCCATGGTTATCGCAAGAGCAAGGGCGAGAGCGTATTGCATGGGTTTCACTTCTAGTGGCATGGACGTGAGAGCGCGATCGATTGGTAGAACGCCAACTTTCCAGTCTAGTGCAGCCGACCGCGACCTGCCAGATTGCGAGGACTCCGCGGATTAGGTGGTTCAGGATGACCGGCTGGAGGTGACGGCGCTTCAGTGACGCTTCTGGTAATTACCCAAACCGTACGATCGGTTTTAGCCCTACGGCAGCCTTGATCTCACCCTCCCCAGACCTACAAGCCCCTTCAGCGGCAATGCCGGCATTCCGATGACATTCATTACCGTCCGTTTACAATTCACGATGCTTCTGCCGTGTCAGTCCCTCCATGCCCGCCCGTCTAAAGCTCGTGGTAATTGCCCTCTTGGTGGTCGTCTTTTGCGGCTGTGCCACTGACCGCACCGCATCTCGACTCCACCGTACGGAGAAGCCCGTACCAGCGGTGACGGAAGCCCCGGTCCGAGATCATTCGCAGGACGACAATCCCCGCCCCGTGACATATGCACCGTCCACACCACGAGTGGAACGCGTGGCGCACGCGACTGCCGTAGACAACCCGATAGTCGTTCAGGCTGCCACACAAGTTGAATCGATCGCGCCGACGAAGGCGTCTCAGCCGTAGTTCGACTGAAGCGAGAAAAAGCCGCCCCGCTGGTGCCGAGCGTATTGCTGGGCATGCGCTACGGTGGATTCGGAGGCGGTTTGGGTGACACGGTTGCCCAATTTCACGATCGGGCGGAATTCAATGCCCTGGCGGTATGCCAAGTCCGTAACCTTGGTTTCGGCGAGTCGGCGTTTCGACGCGAACGAGGAGCAGAGGTTCAGCAAGCCACGTTTGAGCGCGTGCGCGTGATGGACCAGATCGCACGGGAGATCGGCGAATCGCACGGACAGGTTGTCTCCAGATCAGCCCGCTTGAATGCAACCAGATCGGCGATTCAAACCGCGGCGAACTCCTTCGACCGCAATCTTGCCCGCGTTCACCAAGGCCAAGGCCTCCCGATCGAAGCACTGCAGTCAGCTCAAGCCCTATTCACAGCCCGCGAAGCATACCTGCAAGCTGTAGTGGACTTCAACGACGCCAAGCTACGGCCGTACCGCGCGCTCGGGTGGCCGGTGCGGCAGTAGGTTCCAACCGCTCGACGCTGTGTGTGCATGAAGGCCCCTCGTTGGCCCCAACTCACCGATCTCCAGCGCCTCCGGTAAAACGCACGCGAACGTCTGTCAGGGCCCAATGGCAGAGGATCTCCGAGCATTTGTCAAACGAGTGGAAATTGACCATCACAACATCCGAGTGATCTATAAGGCGAGCCCACTTCCTTTTGCCCGCGGCCCCGCTGGCGGGGCCAATTTGTAAGTTTGTAAAATTGTTTCCGGTGTCCAACCGTCCCAGCTACCTGATTTCTGTCGTGTCGTCTCGATCGGTGGTCGTGTAGTTTTCCTCCCAGCCTTTAAGAGTCACGCTGGTGAGGCGATCTACGACTTTGGTTTGCGGCAAATCAATACCGACTGTCGCGTTCCCAATTGATTGTACGAGCCATACGGTGCCTTCGTGGGAGAATGCTGGTGTTGTTGGATCCTCCAGGCGAGGGCCCGGAACCTGGCCTCATCCGGGCCGGCCCGGGGCCACACGGCACGTGAGAGGGACTCATGAATCGTCCGACCAATCACCGCGCGCGGCGGCTCGCTCCCCAAGCGGCGCTGCCGGACTACACCTACGTCTCCGGCAGGCATCCGCATCCGACCAGCGACGTCCGGGGACACAGTTACGGCGTGGAAATCGAAGTGGATGACTTCGATCCCATGCGCTGGGATCAATGCACCTCCTACCTGTTTGGCGTTGATCTGTTCAATTACGGCTTCTACTGGGAGGCCCACGAGCAATGGGAAGCCGTCTGGATCCGAACGGGACGCCGTGGGGATGTGTCGGATTTTCTCAAGGGCTTGATCAAGCTAGCCGCTGCCGGCGTGAAAGCTCGCGAAGGTCGCGAGATCGGCGTACGCCGACATGCGCGGCGTGCCGGGCAACTGTTCTCACGGCTGAAACGATCGCACGCGAAGATGCTCGGTCTCGATCTCGAGCCATTGTGTCAGTTTGCCGCCGAACTGCAGGCTCGCGCGTCGGTATGCACAGGCGATTCGGACGATAACGTGGGGCCCCTGTGGGACTTCGCGCTGCGTCCTTCGAGGGCGTAGCCACGGCAAGGCGTTCCGCAAGGCCGCCTGGGTCCCCGCAACACCGTGCGGCTCGCCGCCCCATCGGCTGCGGGAGCCCTTCCGAACCGCGCCGATCTGGTACAATGGCGATCAAATCGGCACCAACCGGCGGGAGACCAGGCATGCGAAAAGGCACACCATTGATTCTCGCGGCGGCGATGTTTCGCCTGGCAATCGGGGCGGACGACATCGCCGTTCACCGCGTCGTGGGCCCGGAAGTGGACGGGCGTTACAAGCATCCGGCCACGATCACGGAATTGGATAACGGTGATTTGTACATCGCGTATTACGGTGGAGATGGGGAGTACCGGGGAGACACGGCCGTTTACGGCATGCGCCTCGCCGCCGGCAGCTCGCAGTGGACAACCCCGGAGATCATCGCCGACACCCCCAATCGGTCGGAAGGAAACGCCGCGATCTGGCAGGGGCCGGACGGCGTGGTGTGGTTATTCTACGTCACCAACTATGGACCGACCTGGTCTTCCGCGCGCATCAAATACAAGATCTCCAAGGACGGCGCCCATACGTGGTCCGATTCCTATATGCTGGCGTTCGAGCCCGGCACGATGCTCAGAAGTGCTCCCATTATCCTGAACAACGGGGATTATCTGCTTCCGGTATACCACGAAACAGGCGGCGACCGCGAACAGACCGCTTCGGACACGTGCAGCTATTTCCTGCGCTATGATCCGCGGGAAGAAACATGGAAGCCCACCAACCGCATCTATTCCAAGATGGGCAATCTTCAGGCGCAGCCCGTACAGATCGACGACGACTACCTGGTTGCTTACATCCGGCGCGGCGGCGGGTTTGGCCCGCTGAAAGAGGGCGTGCTGTATCGAAGTGAATCCCGCGATGGCGGCTGGACGTGGAGTCCCGGCCTGGAAACGGATTTTCCCAATCCCAATTCTGCCGTGGACTTCGTCAAGCTGGACAATGGGCACCTGTTGCTGGTGTACAACGACAATAACCAGGGGAAGCGGATGCCGCTGACCGTGGCTATCTCGACCGATAACGACCGCTCGTACCCGTATCGAAGAGATGTTGTCAACCAACCGGGCGATACCGCCGCGTATCCCTGTGCCATCCAGACTCAAGACGGCAAAATTCACGTCGTCTACACATCGGGCAACCGCACGATCATCAACCAGGCCGTGTTTGAGGAATCGGCAATACTCCATCATCAGCCGCAAGGCGCATCGCGTTGACGACGAAGTGGTCGCCTGCACGGGACCGCCGCGCGTCCGGATGAGGCGGCGCGTCTCGACCGGATCCTCTGTCGACCGGTTTCCGTGGTGCGTCGAACCACTAAACGCAACTTCACTCCACTACCTACAAGAGCAGACCATGCATCTTTCTCGGTGGACCGTCCCCGCTTCGATTTCCATGCTCGTGTTCCTGCACATGGTTGCTGCCTCAGGGTCGACCCACGCCGGCACTCACGTGCTGCTGATGGGCAAACAGCCTGACCATCCGCGGGGCACGCATATGTATTTGCACACATGTGACGTACTGGCCCGGTGCCTGCGTCAAACCGAAGGCGTGACGACGGCGGTGTCCGATGGCTGGCCGCAGGACGAACGGCTGCTTCAAGACGTGGCGACAATCGTGGTATACGCCAGTCCGGCCGCCGAGATGCTGCTGGATGGACCTCATCGCAACGACGTCGACGCCTTGATGCGCGAAGGGGTTGGTCTGGTCACGATCCACTGGGCGTCCGCGGTCCGCCAGGACAATCTGGCTCGCTTAGGCGACCGCTGGATGAGCTATTTGGGGGGCACCTGGGTGAGCAACGTCGGTTTGAGCGTCGGCGAATCCCGGCTGCGGCAACTCGATGCGGATCATCCCGTCTGTCGTGGATGGTCCGAATACGACTTGCACGACGAGTTCTACTTGAATCCGACCATTACCCAATCGGCGCACCCTCTGCTGCAGGTAACAACCGATGGGCAGGACGTTGTTGTCGGGTGGGCCTACGAGCGACCGGACGGTGGTCGAGCGTATGGTACGACACTGGGACATTTTTACCGCAATTTCCAGCAAACGGCATTCCGCCGGGCCATCGTCAACGCCATTCTGTGGACCGCGCACGTCGAGGTTCCGCCACAAGGCGCCCCGGTGGCGCTCAGCGAACAACAACTGCAACTCCCCGCCGAAGAGCCCGCGGTGCGTTGAATGCGCCGCCACAGGGCGTTGCGGCGTCCGCGACGCCGGAGATCGGGCCGCGGGCCCGGCACAGTCGTCGCGCCGCGGGAAAACCATTCCCCCCTTCGGACACGCCACACCGCTGTTTTGCTGCGGTAATTCTATTGCGGGGGCGCGCAGGATCCCCGGCAGATTGTCGTAGAACAGGCAGAGTTGCCGCGGGGTGAAGCGAATGGCCAACCAACGTCCGCCATGCGAGGACCCGAACAATGCGCCTGTTTTGCCGAACGACTGCCGTGTTGAGTTTGACAGCGATTCTGTGGGCTGCGGCTTCCGCCTCCCAGGCCGCCCGCGTCACTCGGGGCGTGCGAACGGTACCACCGGTCGCCCCTGTGGGTGGGGTTTATGCGGCACCCAACGTGCTGGTAGTCCGTCCCTTGCCGGCAAGAGCAGCGGTCGTGGCCGGCGTTACGTGGGTCGCGCCTGCCGGAACGTGGATCACGGGCACTGCCTGGCCGGGAGTTCGCCGAGTCACGCGTCGCGGCGTGATCACTGCTGTTCCGAATCGCCCGGCCAGGTGGCGCGTGCTGCACGTCCGATAAGCGTGTTGGAAACGGGCGGGCAATTCCGGCAGGGGCCGCGGGCAAACCGCTCGCGGCCCCCCGCCCTGGCTACGAACGCCAGGCTCGGTTTGTGTGCGGGCGCCGTTCCGCAGAGCCACCCGGCAGCAACGTTTACGTGGTGGTGCCGGCCTTGAACCGCCTCCCAACCGCGCGCCGGCACTCGCCGTCTTGCCGCGGCCGGCTCCCAGCCGCCCGGCGTTCAGGCCGACGCCGTCTCCGGCTCGCGGGAACTGCCGCCT
Source organism: uncultured Pirellulales bacterium (assembly GCA_964573605.1). Classification (GTDB taxonomy): domain Bacteria; phylum Planctomycetota; class Planctomycetia; order Pirellulales; family JBBDJB01; genus CAZNKT01. The sequence goes on along the minus strand of CAZNKT010000011.1, from coordinate 16,098 downwards.
CCGTGCGCCGTGCCGCCGAAACGTTCGAGATTGCGGAGAGTCTCTGTATTGAAATTCTCTTCGAACGACCGGCTGCCGGCAAAGACGAACTGCAATCCGAGCGCGGTGTACGACGTGATGGGTCGTAAATCGTTGTAAAACTCAGGCGCGATTTTCCGGAGCCGTGGCAGACGTATCCACGGGATACCCATCAAGTCGTGGTGTTCCACGTGTAGACCGGCATTGAAAGACGTCAAGTTGATCAGCCTGCCGTAATGCGAAGCGGATGGCTGATAGTGCCGACGACCGTGGAAATGCGAGATCCCCAAAACCCAACCCAGGCAATACGGGTGCAGCCACCCGGTGAAAAACACCTGGCTGAAAAACAAATACGCGATGGGTTTCCATCCGCCGTACCAGAACAACGCGCCGTACAAGACAAAGCTCAGAAACGGATAGATCACTGCCCAGCGTGCGATGCGCTCTTTCTTATAGCCCGATACAAGATGCGCATCGGCCAGCACACGCAGCGCGACGTCCGACGGTTCGATCCGTCCTCTGGCCAGGGACGTCACGGCATATAGCACCAGGCCCACCGCGCTGCGCAGCGCCTGCAACACGACCATGAACGCCGAATATGGCACGACCAGTGGCGAGGTGTGGCGCGAAACGAGAAAGAAAGATCGGCGGCGCGTAATGAAATCCTTTGTCGCTCCCATGTCGTTGTGATGCACAATATGTTCCACCCACCAGGTATGGTGCCCCGACAGGAACATGGGCAGCGATGTGAGCGTGAACAGGTAACGATTCCACAGCGTCTTTTTGAAGACCAGGTTGTGGTCGCACTCGTGGGCGAGCTGGAACAGGCTGATATTGATCAGCGCCCCCGCGAAATAAGCGACGGCGATCAGCGCCCACCACGGCGCGTGGCTCACGCCCACGGCAAGCGCCACCTGCGACCCGGCCATTACAACGCACCACAACGCTGTGGGAAGATAACAACCAAAGAGTTGCCTGACTTCGGGATGGGCGCGCAGGATCGCACGCGCTCGTTCGCGATGCCAAACGCTGTCCGGTTTGTCGTCATCCGCGACGCGATCGAGGATATCGACTTCGAATCCGGGAAAAACCGGTGCGGCGCTGCCGATCATGCCCAGGTTGAAACGTGGCTTGAATCCGCCGGGGAGCGGCTTCTTTTCCGAGGCTGCCATGACAATCTCCGTCTATCCAGAGAACCCGCTGAAGAATATGAAGGTAGCGGAAGGACGGGGGGTTCGGCAAGCAGGACCTGGACCGGTGTCCACAACACGACTTGGAGAGAGATTCGCGTGAAAAGGGGGTAGCCCTTAATTGTGCCAAGCACGCGGAGGGCCGTTACGGCGATTGGGGGGCGATTGAGGCCTGACCCCGATTTCTCGCACTAGTTTTCCACCGACACATGTTCGGTCAGGTAGCGAAGGATATCCCGGATGGAGATCACGCCGGTAACCTTGCCGCCGGCCAGGATGGGCACGTGGCGGTATCCGCCCAGATCCATCTTGTGCAGCGCGAACGCAATCTTGTCGCTCTCCTCGAGCGTTTCCGGTGATGGCGTCATGAACTGTGAAACCGGTTTGTCCATCAATTCGGTTGCCGACACGTTCAAACGCATCAAGGCATCGCGTTCGCTGAAGATGCCCACAATCTGTTCGTCTTCCACGACGAGCACGCAGCCGATGGACTCGTCCACGAGAATATGCAGCACATCGCCGATGGGCGTAGTCGGCGTGACGGTCAGCGGCCGGCGAGGCGCCAGTACGTGGATACTGTCCTTCAGCAAACTGCGTTCGATGTCCGAAGCCGGCACGGAACTACTGAGCTGGCTCAACGACTGCCGACACTCTTCGCACTCGTCAGCGCCAAGAATGTTCTCGTGACCGCAGTCGGGACAAACGATCATGATACGCTCCATGTTTCTCCTCCGCGGAACAGCGCCTCCAGATCGCCGTTTCCGCGCTCCTTCCGGGCGTGTGCGACCTGCTCGTTGATCAGCACCTCGTATCGAGGCCGGTCCACCGCGCGGAAGACACCGATCGGCTCGGGAAACTCCGGATGCCGCATGCGGCTTAACAGATACGCCAGACTCGGTTCGGGACTCTGCTCATCGTGGAACAGAAGATCGTCCTCGGTGATGCCTTTACCGAGCGTGACGACTTCGGGATCCATTCCGCTGAGGCGAATTCCCCGATCGCGATTCTTGCCGAAAATGAGCGGCTTGCCGTGTTCCAACTGGATGGTGGAATCGGACTTGGAATCTCGGTCGGTTGCGTAGTCCCACGCGGCGTCGTTAAACACGGGGCAGTTCTGATACACCTCGACAAAAGCCGTGCCGCGGTGTTCGGCCGCGCGGCGCAGCGTTTCCCCCAGGTGTTTGATGTTAACGTCAATCGTGCGGGCCACAAAGGTCGCTTCGCAACCAATCGCGATCGACAACGGATGAAGCGGATTGTCGATGGCTCCCATCGGCGTGCTCTTGGTAATTTGGCCCAGTGGAGAGGTTGGCGAATACTGTCCCTTGGTCAAACCGTAGATGCGGTTATTGAACAGCACGATATTGATGTCCAGGTTGCGCCGGATGGCATGGATCAAGTGGTTACCGCCAATGGACAGCGCATCGCCGTCGCCGGTGATGACCCACACGCTCAGATCGGGGCGCACGGACTTCAGTCCCGTGGCCACGGCCGGCGCGCGGCCATGGATGGCGTGCACGCCGTAGGTGTTCATGTAATAGGGAAAACGGCTCGAACAGCCAATCCCGGAGATGAACACGAGCTGTTCCTGGGGGATGGCCAGCGACGCCATGATTTTTTTCATTTGCGCCAATATCGAATAATCGCCACAGCCGGGGCACCAGCGTACATCCTGGTCACTGGCGTAATTGGCGGGTTTCAGTACCGGAAGCGTTGTATCAGTGCTCATAGTGCTCTACGGGTTTGAGATCTCTAAGAGAGAAGTTCCTCAATTTTTTCCAGGACCTCGATCACCGAAAACGGTTTGCCCTGTACTTTAGGAAAGCCCACGGCCTTGATCACGTATTCGGCTTGTATGAGCTTTCGCAATTGCCCCATGTTCAACTCGGGAATCAGGATTCGATCAAAGTTTGACAAAATCTCGCGCAGGTTCCGCGGGAACGGATTCAGGTAGCGGAGATGGCAATGGGCCACCGATTTTCCGGCGGCCCGGGCCTGATGCACCGCCGTAGCGCACGCGCCGTAAGTGCCTCCCCAGCTCAGCACGAGCAGCTTTCCGCTATCGGGACCCTGAACGGCTTGCAGGGGAATATCTTGGGCGATGCGGGCGACTTTTTCCGCACGGATGCTGACCATCCGCTGGTGGTTATCGGGGTCGTAGCTCACATTGCCCGTGACGTCCTGCTTCTCGAGGCCGCCGATGCGGTGCATCAGGCCTTTGGTGCCGGGTTTGGCCCAGGGCCGGGCCAACCGCTGTTCATCGCGGGCATAAGGCATGAACGGCTCGCCGTTATCCCGAGCGGCGGGATGTTCGACGGCAATGCGCCGCAGTCCATCGGGGTCGGGAATGCGCCACGGCTCTGAACCGTTTGCGATGTAACCGTCACTGAGCAGCACCACCGGTGTCATGAACCGCACGGCGATCCGCCACGCTTCCTGCACGGCGTCGAAACAATCCGCCGGGCTGCGGGCAGCCAGCACCGGCAGCGGGCATTCCCCGTTGCGGCCAAACATGACCTGGAGCAGGTCAGCCTGTTCGGTCTTGGTCGGTAAGCCCGTGGAGGGTCCGCCGCGCTGGACGTTGATGACCAATAACGGCAGTTCGGTCATCACCGCCAGTCCCATGGCCTCCGCCTTCAAGGCGATGCCCGGACCGCTGGACGCCGTCACGCCCATCTCGCCGGCAAACGACGCTCCAATGGCCGCCGTGACGGCGGCGATTTCGTCCTCGGCCTGAAACGTCAACACGTCGAACTGCTTATGCCGCGTCAGTTCGTGCAGGATGTCGCTGGCCGGCGTAATCGGATAGGCGCCCAGGAACAGCCGCTTGTTGCTCAATTGGGCCGCCGCGATCATCCCCAGGGCCAACGCCGTGTTGCCCATCACGTTGCGATAGGTGCCCGGCGGCAACCGGGCCGGATCGACATGGAATCGCGTGGCGATGCCTTCCACGGTTTCGCCGTAGTGATACCCCGCTTTGAGCGCCCGGCGGTTTGCCTCGGCAACGCCCGGCCGCTTGCCGAACTTCTGATCGATGTATCGCAGCGTGGGATCCAGCGATCGGTCGTACAGCCAGAATACGAGGCCCATGGCGAAAAAGTTTCGGCAGCGGTCGGCTTCCTTGACGCTCAGCCCCAACCCTTCCACTGCCGTGCGGGTCATCGTGGTCATTTCCACGGCGTGCAGTCGATATTTTTCCAGGCTGCCATCGCCAATGGGATTCTCCTGGTAACCGGCCTGGGCGAGCCCCTTCGATTCAAAAGCGTCCTTGTTGACAATCAGGATCCCGTGTTCCTTCAGATCCGCGAGATTTGTGGAGAGGGCAGCCGGGTTCATGGCCACCAGCGCGTCGACGCGGTCGCCGGGAGTAAAGATTTCCTTGCTGGCAAAGTGAATCTGGAAACCGCTGACACCGGCTTTGGTCCCCCGGGGAGCCCGAATCTCCGCCGGGAAGTCCGGGAACGTGGCCACGTCATTGCCGGCCAGCGCCGAGGTACTGGTCAGCTGGTTACCGGCCAATTGCATGCCGTCCCCCGAGTCTCCACAGAATCGAACCGTGGCACCTTCAATGCTCAGCAGAGCTTTTTCGGATTTGGTCGTCGTCGCCATGGTGGCTGTAGATTCCTCTTTTGCGCTGTCAGAATTCGCATCGTTGTCGCGCATAGGACGATTCGGATGGCATTCTCTAAAACAGGATGGGCGAACTACCGGCCAATGCTGCGCGACAGGCTCGTCTATCGCGGCCAGTCACGCATTTCTTGGCGTGGATTTGATTGGGCAAATTAAGGTCAGGACAATAGGTCGTTAGGCATTATTGAGCCGCTACAGGTGGGGGACAATGGCGGCAGGAGGGCGGAGGCTCAGCTATCAGCGGTCACCGCACCGTGTGGTGACAATGTGTCCGAGTTTGATCGTCTTTCTGATTCTCTCCTGTCCGGCTACGCGACCCCTGGCACGCCGCTGGCATGCCTCGTCATCTCCCTGCACGTGCGGGTGCCCCCACGCGCCGTTGCATCTCATCAGGCGCCTTCCCGCTGATGCACGACGGCATCGGGGTGCGGTGGCAAGTTGTACACCGTTTCGGGAAAGTGCTGTACGATGAAATGCACAAGGCCCTTCACATCTGCCACGCCGATGGGCCGATGCTGATCGTCGACGATCGGCAGTCGACGGTAACCACCCTGGGCCATCAGATGGATGGCCTTGGCCACCGAATCGCCCGATCGGAGCGTTACAGGCTCACCGATCATGACTTGACCGACCGGCACCGACAAATCGGCGCTTTGCGCCATCAGCTTCAGTGCGTCGCGCTCGGTGAAGATTCCTTCGAGCACGCCCCGGCGGCACACCAGCAGCGTACCCGTTTCGTTGGTCTTGAGCAGGACGAGCACATCCGAAAGTGGCGTTTCCGGCGCCACCATGATCGGTTCGTCAAGGTGGGCCGCTTGGACCGACTCGGCATTCAAGCTTTGGTGCAGATCCACCCCTGTCCCTCGCAGTTTGCGGGACCGTTACAACCTGCAATCTACCATGGCGGGACCGATTATTGAACCGCAAACCCGGCCGCCGGCCGGCCATCTTCCAGGCGCATCAAGTATAGGGTCCCGTTCCGGCCCCGGGGACAGCCGGACGCCCATCGGAAATCGGTCCGTGGATCGTCGGGCGGCGCCGGCTCCCCCTGTTGCGGGCCCGGCTCGCAACAGGCGACAGTCGCTGGCAGCCGGGCCGGGGTTCGCCGTCCGCCGCGTCCTCAATCGCCCACAGCGTCCTGTTGTTTCAGGAATCGGCTCAGGTCAATGCCGCCGCCTCGATGTTCTTCTTCCAGCAGGCGCAGCCGGGTCTCCAGGCGTTCCAGCCGCCGCGCCATGGCGGGCAGCAGGTTTACGCTCTCGTCGACCGGTTGAGGCCGGGCGACGGCCGGATAATTCAGATGCCGATGCAGCGCGGCGAACAGCAGCAGCGGATCCTTGCGGCGATTGGCCAGGGCAATTCGGCCTTCCTTGTCGCCGAACAGCATCGGGTCGTCCGTCGCCGTGCTGCCGCTTGCAGGCTGGCGGCTCGCGTAGTGCTCGCTCCGCACGTAAATCAAGTCGGCCACGTCCACGGCCGACACGCGTCGCCGCAGTCCCCGGATCCACTCTCGCCACGGCTCATCAAAAATCGGATCCGCGGCGATTGCCGGCAACCCGCGGTCGTAGCCCAGCCGGTTCCGGCACACGGCTTCGAATTGATACAGGAACACGCCCTGCGGCGTAGCGCCGTCGGCACGGTACTGGGCATCTCCATGCAGCACGGCCAACCCCACGCGCATGTCGAACTTGCCCGCTTCGTTCTCGGCCTCCTCCACAATGAAGCTCTGGAACGCGGTAAAGTAATGTTCCAGGTGGCACATGGCCGGTGCGAACGCCCCACCGTGTTTCAATTCGCTCAGCAGATAATCGACGGCCAGCGGTAGCTTGGTCGTCGATAAGAGTTCCTCGCGAACCGAAGCCAGTACTTCCTGCATCGGCAGTTTCAACACCAGCTTCTCGCCCAGCTCGCGAAAGAGGTAGGCCTGTTCGATGTATTCCTCGCTTGCTAACACGCGTGCGTCCGGTAGATCTGGCAAGCAGCGGCGGCGGGTCGAAAGTGGCGAGATTCGGCCATCCGAATTTGCGTGGCACGCCGCCATGGCACGCCCCATTGTACGACGAGGGGCCGTCGGGCGTACTGGAATCGGCCAACCGGCGCCCTACAATAATCGAGGAGGCACGGGGCCTTGCGCGGCTGGGCACGTTGTGCTCGATCCTGCATCGGCATTGCCGCGCGTCGAAAATGTTTTGCCTGGGGGGATCCGGATACCCATGTCCGAAGGGTTTTCCAGCGTGGAGTCGGCGATCGAGGCCATTGCGCGCGGTCAGGTCGTCATTGTGGTCGACGCCGAAGATCGGGAGAACGAGGGCGACTTCATCTGTGCGGCCGAGAAAGCGACTCCGCAGATCGTGAATTTCATGATCTCGCACGGCCGGGGGCAGCTCTGCATGCCCGTGCTGCCGGACGTCTGCAAGCGGCTGGAATTTGCTCCCATGGTGGACGTCAATACGGCTCCGCTGGGTACTTCCTTCACCGTTCCGGTGGACCACCGCACCTGCCAGACCGGCATTACGGCGGGAGAGCGGGCGACGACGATCAAAGCCATCTGTGATCCTCATTCCAGTACTTCCGACTTTGTGCGGCCGGGCCACCTTTTTCCTCTGATTGCCAAGGAAGGCGGCGTGCTGCGGCGGGCCGGCCACACGGAGGCCGCCGTGGATATGGCCCGGATGGCCGGCTGCCGGCCGGCGGGCGTGCTCTGCGAAGTGCTGGACGAAGACGGCGACCGCGCGGCACGTTCCAAATTGTTCCAACTGGCGCGGGCGTTTCGCCTGGAGATCATCTCCATCGAACAACTGATCGCCTTCCGCCGTGTCCGCGAAAAACTGGTCTACCGGCTGGCTGAATCGCAACTGCCCACCCGGTACGGCACGGGACGAGTCATCGCCTACGGCGTGAAATACGAAAGCCAACAGCCGGTCGTGTTCGTCCTGGGCGATTTGCCGTCCGCGGCCGCGCCGCTTGTCCGACTGCATTCGTCTTGCTTCACCGGGGATCTGCTCGAATCGCTGCGCTGCGACTGCGGCGATCAGCTGCATCTGGCGCTGGATATGATCAGCCGTGAGGGCGTGGGCGTGCTGGTCTACCTGCCGCAGGAAGGCCGCGGAATCGGCCTGGTCGAAAAGATCAAGGCCTACAAGCTTCAGGAACAAGGTTTGGACACCGTGGAAGCCAACAACGTGCTCGGCTATCGCGCCGATGTCCGCGACTACGGGGTTGGCATCCAATTGCTAAAGGATCTGGGGCTCACTAAAGTTCGCCTGCTAACCAATAACCCCAAAAAAACCGACGCGTTTATTTACGGTGGCTTCGACCTGAAAGTGGTTGATCAAGTGCCCATCATGCCTCCCATCCACGAGCACAACGCGCGGTATCTGGCCACGAAACGGGACAAGCTCGGGCACCGACTCCCGTAGCCCGCCGCGGCCGCGGCAACGCCGTGAAGATGTTGTTGTAATACCGACGCACGTTCTCGCATTAGCCGAACCCGCCAAGAGTGTGGCCAACGGCGATTCGTCCCGGATCTGGCGACTTCGGCTGCCAAATTCCTTCATTCTCTCGGGGCCGAGTAGCCGTCGGCCCCGCTGCCCGTCGGGGACGGAGCCGGTCCATCGACGCGCGGCCCCGGGGCCGCCAAGTCCGGGGCACGACCGGCGCGACCGTTAGAATCGGTCCCTGGACAGGCGCGACCTGTTGCCCGGCGCGATACGTCCGCTGAATTGCTGCCATTCATCGCGACGAAGACACAAATAGAGCATTTCACGAGCCTTCGCGACGGCCGGCGGAAACGTCGGGTTCATCGCCGCTGCCGTCGCAGGGACGCCAAAAGGAGAGGAGATCGATCCATGTGGCGCGCGTTGTTTCTGGCCATTGGTCTTTCCTGTTGCCTGCTGGGGCTGGAGGCAATGGCCGTGGAAAAGGCTGTCCTGCGCAAGGATAGCCGTATTACGCCCAACGTTGCCCTGGGTATCCAGCAGTCCGCCGGGGAAGTGGGGCGGCTCGAACTGACGCCTCCCAACTGGGCGCCGTGGGGCCTGGTCGCTGCGGGCGTCGTGACCATCCTTTATTCGTTCAGCATTCCCAAGCGCGTCCGCGGGTGACGCTCGGCCCGATGTTACGCGCTCTGCTTCCAGTCGGTCCGGCAAAAATGACGGTAGAAGCCAGACCGGGCCAGCAGCTCCTCGTGCGTGCCCGTGGACTGGACCCGTCCACGATCCATCACGACCACGCGATCGGCCAGCCCCAGCGTCGCGGCGCGATGCGTCACGATGACGGTCGTGCGGCTGCCGATAAACGTGCGCAGCGCGTCGTAAATCAACTGCTCGCTCTCAGGATCGATCTGGCTCGTGGCCTCGTCCAAAATAAAGATCGGCGGATCACGCAGCATGGCCCGGGCCAGGGCAATCCGCTGGCGCTGGCCGCCCGACAGGCGATTGCCGGTCGGACCAACCCGAGTCTGATAACCAGAGGGCAGACTCCGTTCGACAAACTCATGCGCATGGGCTCGCCGAGCCGCCCGTTCGACCTGTTCGTCCGACGCGTCGGGACAACCGTATCGGATGTTCTCCAGCACGCTGTCGTCAAACAGCATTGTCTCCTGACTGACCAGCCCCACCTGCCGCCGCACGTCGTGCTGGCGGACTTCGCGCAGATCAACGCCGTCAATACGGACGCTGCCCTGGTCCGGATCGAAAAACCGTAGCAACAGACCGACCAGCGTACTCTTGCCCGAACCATTGGGACCGACGACCGCCCAGGTTTCGCCGAACGGAATCTCCAGATGAATGCCCTGCAGCACCGGCTGATGCGGTACGTATCCGAAGTGAACGTTGTCCAGGACCAGCGACTGCGTGTGGCGGGGCAACGGACGCGGGCGAGCGGGGTCCTTTGTTTTGGGCCGGCGATCAAATAGTTCGAAAACGCGTTCGCTGGCGGCCATCGCGCGCTGCAGTTGCCCAAACACCTCGGACAGCTTGCGGGCCGGGTCGATCATTCCGGCCAGCAAGGCATAGAACAGCAGGCAGGCTCCCGTGGTCAGCCGTCGATCGCTGATCTTGATGCCGAACAGGTGGGTTTCGTGGTTGAGCGACAAATAGCCGCTGACCAGCACCGCCACACAAATCATGCTGGCTCCCATGATTTCATTCATAGGACGAATCAACGCGTTGTAGCGGGCAATCTTCATCGCTTTGCGGTAATACGTCTGCGCCGTACTACCAAACCGGTCCCGTTCGTGCGCCTCCATCGTGAAGGCCTTGACGACACGCAGTCCTCCCAGAACCTCCGCCAGCGCCTCGTAAATGTGCGACATCTGCTCCATGGCTCGCCGGTTGGCCCGCTTGAGCGATCGGGACAGCCACCGGATTGCCAGCCCGGCGACGGGGGCCAGGATCAAGGTAATCAGCAGCAGCCGCCAGCAGCAGAAAGCGGCACCGGCCAGGCACACGATGACCTTGAGCGGTTCCCGCACCACGCGACCAAACTGGTTCTGAATACCGGCAGCCATGGTGTTCAGATCGGACGTAAAACGGTTCATCAGGTCGCTCTGGCTCTCGGCATGCGTGGTCACCAGGTCCATCTCCAGCGTGCGCCGAAAGAACTCACCACGGATGGCGAATATGGCCGACTGCGCGAGCCGCGCGCTGAGCAGGTTGTTGGCGACGAGCAGCAGATCCTTAATGAGCGTGCCGAGCAGCAGCACACCGAGCAGCAGCACGAGCGTTGCCAGCGGTGTCGACGGCATCCAGGCGTGCAGGTAGGGCTGGATCCGTCGCACGCGCTGCAGCTCCTCGGCTTCGGCAGCCGCACGCCGACGGGCTTCCACGAGGCGCCTGTGCACGACGCTGTCCCACTGGTTGGAATCGTACCGGGCCAGCAGCCGCCGTAGCTGCCTTTCTTCGCGAGCAGCCTCGAGCACCTCCGCGCGATCCTGCCGGTCGATGGACAAATTCTCGATGGCGGTCAGGGCCGACTGGATGGACTCGCGCCGCTCGGCCGGCGCGTCCAACGCGGCCAGCCGTTCCAGCCGCTCCGCCTGCCGCTGGTAGGTTCTCTGCACGTGCTGGCCGTACTCCACGCGGTAATCGACCCATTGCGGGATCGACTCACCACGGAGCACCACTTCCACCAGGGGGTAAACGGCGGTGATGTTGCCGCCCCACAGCACGGCCACGCACAGGGCGCTGACGATGGCGGCGACGAACGTGTATCGTTTGCGAATCGCAAACTTCAAAGCGCGACCGAAGCTCTTCATCCGTGATCCGTCCGTCGCGGCGTGGATGCAGCGACCGCGTCGACGCGCGGACGCGTATTGTTCGCAAGGAGCCGGCAACTTGTAGCAGAATGGCAGCACGCGGCCAAGAGAGGAGCGAACACGGATCAAACCTCCCTCAGACCTCAATCGCCGGAACGCCCTTCCGGGCGCTGGGCACGATGGGCGCCTGACCCGCTGTTCACGGCAACGCCAAATTGACGCATTGACAAGCCAGTCGGGCACGACACGCCCGGCGCAACGGTAATGCCAGCTGCGGATTACGTGTCACGGCAGCATGGCGATTCGCTCGACGACCTGGGCGTGCGTCAGCGGTCCGCCGGCCGGCAGGATCACGTAAGCTGCCGGCTGCCCGCAGCAGTCCAGGATCACCTGCGTCTCATTGGGCACCTTGTAACCCTCGTGGCACGGTTCATGACCGTGAACCAGCACGTCGGCATGAACCAGCCGGGCAAAGGTCGTCGCATTCTCACACGTATAGTCCCGGCCCCACACCATCCGGAAGACCGCCCCGCCCTCGCGCAAGTCCGCGTGCTCCAGCGAGCGATCCAATACGCTCACATCGAAGGGACGATGCGCGAGGTCTTCCGGAACGCTGTGGCAGACGAGCACGGTCTGCGCCACGCGCACCGCCACCGGACAGCTTGCCAGGAAACCTGTGTAGGCCTCCCGGACCTTTTCCGTCGCCGGGCCGTACACTTCCTGCAATCCGTAGCGGAACAGCAGGTTCAACATCTTCTGGCCCTTGACGATGGGATAGTCGGTCAGCTCGGCCAGCTCGTGATTGCTCATCAAAAAATGGACTCGGTCCGGAAACTTTTGCTTTAGCCGCGCGATGTCTTCCAGCATGGCGTGCGACATGCAGCCGCCGTTGCTGGCATAGGTCGGTCCTCCGTGACACACTTCCTGAAGAACCAAGTGCCGGCCGGGACGGGCATCCAGGTCCGCGATTTTCTTGATGGCATTAAAGTTGGCGCGGTGGCCGTGAAGGTCGCCTGCGATCATCACGTCATCGGCGACGTCGGCATCCAGCTCAATCACGTTGCCCTTGCGCGCCGGCGTGTGGCGATTGGCCTCGGAAGCCTGCTCGTACGACGCGATCGTGCCCTCGATGTACTGGATGCTGGCAACCATAGCGGCAACGGTATCAGCTTTGGCACAGGTCGTCCAGCGACACGCGGACACGGGCGGGAGGGTGCGTAAACTGTTGCAGCAGAAACACTACCGCGCCGCCGATCCGCCCACCCTCGTCGCGCGGCTGCCGTTCGCATCCATTTCGGATATCCACCGCCGGACCAACTGCACGCCCTCTTGATGAACGAGCCGTTTGCCGAGTTCGGGCATCATGACCTGCGGGTCGGTCGACGCGATACGATGCAGCAGGATGGAATCGTCCGGCTTTCCAGGAACGATGTCGAATTTTCTTCCCCCGGTTCCGATGCCGGCGGCCACGGGTGACCGATAGACGCCGAACGCGCGGGGATTCGATTGAGCAGCAAACAAATCCAGGCCGGTGTTGCTTGCCGGCCCGGCCGGGTTGTGGCAATGCGCACAGTTGGCCTCCAGCCATGCCCGCGCTCGTTCGGCGGTCGAGCCCGAGCGCGGCGCGTCCCATTGGGCCAGCCGCGGAGCCGAGTCGGGCAGCGGCGCATCCTCAAGAATTCCTGCGTTTGCCCAATAGGTCAACTGGTTCTGGGTTCCGTCGGGGTAGGCATACGGACGGTTGAGTTGCCTTGCCTTGGGACCGATCGGTGCGACGGGGCCTCGCTCGCGGTGGCATCCCTTGCACTGGTTGGCATTGGGAATGATGTAGTCGTTGGCCCGATGGCTGCCGTCGTCATGAATCCACTGCACGGGTCGCACGTCTCCGCCCAGCGCGAGGTACGCTTCGGTCTGCTCGTCGTTCCATACATAAGGCAGACCGACCCAACCCTGGGGTCGATGCATGAGAATCCGGGTCTCGATCAGACGTTCCCCCGCAATCGCGTCGCGGCGATCGAGCCAGTAGGCGAACGTCTTGACAAGGACCGTGCCCACGGGAAATTCGAACGTTTCGTCGGAGTGGTAAGTTGCCGCCGAGCCGGGTGGCAGTCTCACGAATCGGTACTTGGTCGTGTAGTCAGAGAACAGCGGCGTATTGACGTCGTAGGGCACAACGTCGCGGGCTGCCCGCTGTCGCCGCGGATCCCCTTCGAACAGCGCGAATTCGGAAAGTCGCTGCGGGGCGTCGTACGGTGAGCGGGCCGGCGGGACCGGTCGCTCGGCGCAACCGACAGCCACCGTGAGCACGGCGGTCACGATCAAACACGGCGGCCTTGCCGTACGGTGTGCGCCGCGCGATGACGGCGTGGCTGGCAGGACGAAGGAACTCACGGCACAGCTTCCGGGAGTTGAACAACGGCCAGCGGTTCGTGGCGACCCGCGTGGACCTGCACATCGCGGCGGAAACTCGGAATCCGGCCGTGCAGCGGATCGAAGTTCGCCAGGTCGAAATTTACGAACTCCGCAGGGCCGTTGTCCTGGATGAAAAGCTTGCACTCGTCGGGCAGCTCTCCGTCGACCAGCTTCTCCGGATCGACCATTCCGTCGTAGACGATGTCGGGGAAGGACCCGCCCAGTAGCGGCCCGAGCAGTGCACCGAGCCGGCCCTGGGGATCCTGGCCCCCACCCGAGAACCGATTGTCGTATATTCCAATCCTCTCGGGATACGGATCGTATTTCGGATCGTCGATGTCGCGCCCGGTCGCCAGATAACTCACCACGGCCAGATTCACCGTTCGATTGTTCTCAATGGTGTTCTCAAAGATTTCGACGGCATCGTAGGCCACGACCATGATCCCCGTTCCGGAGGAAACGGTGCTGGCAAGATTTCCCGCCGGCGCGAAATTGGCGTGGTTGTTCTTGATGGCCTGGTTGGCAAACACGCGGCAGTGCCTTCCGTTGCCGGCTGGCAGATTGGGCAACGAAACGATCAGGATGCCCCCCGCGTTTCCAGTGGCCGCGTTTTCGTAGACGTCCGCCCGCGTACAGTTCTCGATTTCAATCCCCAGGACGTTGCCCGAGGCACGGCAGCGGCGGACCACGACATCCTGCGACTGGCCCACGTAGATCCCGGCGTCGGATGCGCCGATCGCCACGCAATCTTCAACGAGGACACCCCGGCACTGCACCGGGTAGATCCCGTACGCGCCGTTCGTTTCGTGCGCGCCGCCGGTCCATTCGGTGCGAACCCGACGGATGGCAACGCCCTCGGCTTTGGACACTTTCAGCGCATCGGTCTTCGCATCCTCGATCGCCAGGTCTTCAATAGCCACTCCCCCCTGCGTGACCAACAGGCCTTCGCCGCCGGTTCCCTGCTTCTGCTCGGCGAATGAAAGAATGGTGGTGTCGGGGCCCTGCCCGCGGATCACGACGCGGGAGACATCCAGCGAGAGCGTCGCATCGAGGTGAAAAGTCCCTCCGCCCAGTTCAATAACGTCGCCGGGTTGCGCCACGATGAGGGCTTCTTGAATACGTCGCCCGACACCTTCGACAGGCGTGAAGTACGTGGGGGTGACGGCCGTCGCATCGCCCGAATTCGGGGAAGTGCATCCGGCGAGACAACCCGCGGCGGCCAAAGTGGCCCGCAGGAGGGTCTGTCGCCGGACGTGCCAGTCGTGTCTCATACGCGGGTTCCTGGTGCACCTGTAATGATCAATGGCAATGCAACGATTTGATGGATTGTAGGGCATCCGTCGCCGATAAAAAACTCAGCGATCCCCCACCGGCCTTCCCGCGTCCCGTTTTGGAGGCTCTCGACCATGCGTCCTGGCCGACGATTGCTGGCAATGCTATTGCTTTCTAGCTTAACCTCCGGCTGCGCGCATTTCGCGAGCCACGGCTCGCCCGGAGGAGACGGTGCGAGCTGTGCTCGGGGGGGCCCGTTGCAGCGCGGCTTGCATGAGCACTTCACCCGACAGGCCCCGCAGTACGGCGGGCCGATGAGCCCGACCGTCACGTATCCTTACTACACAACCCGCGGTCCGCGCGATTTTCTCGCCGATCATCCTCGCACGCCAGGCCGGTGACGCATTCCGCGGCGGCGATGGCAGTACCTGGGTCGGCCGTCCGCTTCGGGCAGGTCCCCACGAAATTCCGTGGCACGGCATCGGACGCGCCTCAGGCGCCGCCAGTTCCGTTGGGTTCGTATCGCCCCACGATCAGGCTGATGTTTTGTCCTCCGAAGCCGAAACTATTGGTCAGTGCGATCGAGCACTTGGCCTCGCGCGCTTCGTTGGGAACATAGTCCAGGTCGCAATTGGGATCTGGTGTTTCGTAATTGATAGTTGGCGGCAGAACGCCTTCCCGTACCGCCATCAGGCTGACAATCAATTCCGTTGCGCCCGCCGCGGCGATCAGATGGCCCAGCATGCTCTTGGTGCTGGAAACCGGAATCTTGTAGGCATGTTGCTTGAACACCGTCTTGATCGCCAGAGATTCCACGCGGTCGTTGACCTCAGTGCTCGTCCCGTGGGCGTTGACATAATCGATCTGGTCTTCATTGAGCCGGGCATCTTCCAGAGCCAATTCGATGCAACGGATCGCGCCGCGGCCTTCCGGGTGCGCATCGGTAATGCGATAGGCGTCGGCCGTCGAACCGTAGCCGAGTATTTCACCCAAGATGGGCGCCTGGCGCTGCAGGGCGTGGTCCAGATCCTCCAACAGCACCATGGCGGCGCCTTCGCCGAGCACGAAGCCGTCGCGGTCGCGGTCGAACGGTCGCGATGCTCTCTGAGGTTCGTCGTTGCGCGTGCTGAGCGCGGTGAGCAGATTAAAACCGGTGACGCCAAACGGATGGATCATGCTGTGCGCGCCGCCGCTGAGCATGGCGTCGGCGTCGCCGCGGCGAATGATTTCCACCGCCTCGCCCACCGCCTGGCTGCTGGCCGCGCAGGCAGTCAAGCAGTTGACGTTGGGCCCCTGAGCGTTGAACAGACTGGCCAGGTG
>CAZNKT010000010.1:4347-85191 GCA_964573605.1 uncultured Pirellulales bacterium | reverse complement strand
GTGCAACCAGATAATTTGGGCCACGCAATCGCGGCGAAGTTGCTGGGCGTCCAAACGTACTTCGATCGTGAGCGTTGTGCTGTCCATCTCCTGGATGCGGGCCCGCAGAAAATCGCCGTTGGTCGAGCGAATCAGATGCGTAGGCGGGTTGTTACGTCGGATCCGGGGCAGCGTGAGCAGCCGCTTGAGCTTCTCCCGACTCAACGTTACCGTGTTCGTCACACCGGCCAGTTCGATCGCCTTGACCTTCTCGTGAGGGACGAACTTCGCGTCGGCCAGCGGTGTCTCGAAGATAACGCCCGACGCGTCGATACGTTTCACCTGGCAGGGAATCGTGTCCCCGCTGCGCAAATGCAGCATTTGCTGCGACGACGACCGCCGGGCTTTCGGCTGAGCGGCCGCCGCGCCGGACAACGCCTGGATGAAGGTTCCGAGAAAACCGGCATTGCGCCGGGGCTGCGTATCCGTGCTACCCGCAGCCCGCCTCTTTTCCGGCGGTAACAGGTCTTTGTAAATGATTCGCCCGGCGACGCCAGGCAGCAACGGACTGCAGGTCGTGCTGCCGCGCGGATGCCATGCCAGACAACGCACATCGGCCGTTTTGCGGCCCGCGACCAGCGCGCCGTGCGATTGGACACCGTCCCATTGCAGTCGGCCGCTTTTGCCACCGGCGACTGGACCCGGCAGCACAACGCTCGACGAATGAATCGTGCGCAATTCGGACACTGGAAACGCCAACGGTTCAGTCACGCTGTCAGCCTTCAGCCACAACCGGCCCCGCTCGATCTTGATCAATTCGCCGCTCAGCCGCATGCCGTTGTGCAAGTCGACATGCAAGGCACTCGGCTGCTCTTCGGAACGCGGCGACAAAACGATGCTTCCGACATCGTTCGCCCTGATGCGGATTTCTCGTTGTCCATCGGCAACGACAAACTCCTGCGCATCCTGATCAAAGGCTTTCACGTCGCCGTAGATGATCGGTCCATTCGATCGATGGATCCGCGGGGAGGCGTCCCGAATCTCCGGCGGCGGGTCACCGTCCCAAGGCGTGACGCACAGTCGTTTGAGTCGCAGGTCGCCGTGTTGGTTGATCAACCGCAGCTGAGGCAACGTCTGTGACTTGCCGTCCGGGACCGTCAGATCGGCGAGCTGCTCTCC
Organism: uncultured Pirellulales bacterium; assembly: GCA_964573605.1. Classification (GTDB taxonomy): domain Bacteria; phylum Planctomycetota; class Planctomycetia; order Pirellulales; family JBBDJB01; genus CAZNKT01. The sequence goes on along the minus strand of CAZNKT010000010.1, from coordinate 84,033 downwards.
CGCGGCCGAAACCACAATAAGCCGGTCGTGGACCTGGTCGAGATACGCCTCCAACTGAACACTGCCCGGCCCGCGTGCCATCTCCCGCAGCAGGGCCACGTCCGCGGCGTCATCCGTTTCCCGCATGATTACCAGGCTTCCGTCCCAGACCTCAAATCGAAATGCTCGTTCGATGTTCTTCGGAGAGTCATCGACGCCGATGGCCAGCACAAAATCCGGTTGGCTGGTCCACGAAATTTCAAACTCGATGGTCGCCTGGGGAGGGATCTCCAGATTTCCGTTGAGAAAAGCGCCCCGCTGGTCGGTCGTCAGGTGAACGCCTTCGACTCGCCGGAATCCGGACTGTTCCCAGTCGGCCAGGCTGTTCGGGCCGAGATAGATCACCTCGGACGCGTCCCGCAAGCGCAACAGGCGGCGGATGTGCTCGCGACGGACTCGCACCAGCCCCAATCCAGGCAATTCCCACTCCACCTGCTCGAAGTTCCAAGCGACCAGTGATCCGAATAACCGATCGCCATTGACCAGTTCCAGGCAGGCGTCGCCCGCCGGCTTGGGCGGCTCATCGGGCACGGCAAAATGGACGGCGCTGACGCCCGACATCGGAAACGCGAACGGCGTGGCAAAGCCCGGCGATTGCCAGCGCAGCACGTTCGGTTGGGCGGCGTCTTGTAACTCGCCAACAATCGAATCACCGCCAGCCAGATGTAACGTCCCGCGAGTCGATGGTTCCGCCCCGATGGCAGACAGGCCCATCAACGATACCAGTACGCCGGAATACGCCCAAAGCGCGGTTCGCATGGCGGTTGCAGCCTCACCGCTCGTAGATCGGCAGAAATCGATAGTTTAAAGCCAAGGCCAGACAGGACAGCGAAGTCGATGCGGCCGGACCCAACTGGCCGGAAAAACTCCCGTCGTTCCGCTGGGCGGCTTTCAATTGTCGGACCAGCAGCTTGTTCCACTTTTCCCAAGCATCCACGTCCCCTTGAAACAGCGCTTGCGCCTGGTAATAGCGAGTGTACTCGGGCCATGGATTTGGCGGATGGTCGAGCCGCTGGCTTAGATAGTTCAGCGTGGCCTTGTACTGAGGCAAATCCTTGCGGCGCGCGACGGCATAAACGAGCGTGGCAATCGAAATACGCGCCAGTGATTCATCGAAGCCGCCGAAGCCGCCCGAATACCCCACCTGGCCCGACTCGGCGGTCATGTTCTTGTAGTAGGAAATGGCCTTGTCAATGGCTGCGTCGGGGACTTCAATTCCAGCATTGCGCGAGGCCAGCAGGCCAACGAGCACGGCACCGCTGACCGACGTGTCGGCATCGGTCGCATCGGGCGAGTAACGCCAGGCGCCGAAGGAATTTTTCTTCTGCGAAGTGACGGCCGCGCGGATCGCCAGTTCCAACGCCTGGCCTATCGACCGCTGGTTTTTGCCCTCGTTCGCCGGCCACAAGTCGCGATCGTCCACCGCTCCATAGGCTTCGGCCAACGCCAGCATGGCGAAGCCGTGATGATACATGCTGCTGCCCATGTAGCCCGTGGCGGCGTCCTGCGATGAGATGATGCTGCGCAGCGCCTGGCGAACGTGATGGCTGTGGACGCCGAAGTTGGGGTCTTCGCCCGACGCCAGGAAAACCATCAGGCACAAGCCGTTCACACCGGGCCCCTGGTGCCCGCCGGACCAACCGCCGTTTTCCGCTTGCGTACTGGCGAGATATTGCAGGCCACGATCGTACATCTCTCGCACGTCCCGAGGGACCGCTGCCCCGTACCGCTCGTCGGGCAACTGTGCGAGACTCACCACGGGCGCCGCCAGTGCGGACATACCGACAACGGCCATCACTGCGATCGTACGACTCACGGCCATCGTGCTCACGGTATGAGTTTGATCTTTTTCAACGTCGGCTCCATCGCCTTCGCCCGACGGAAGCAGGCCCGCAAAGCGCGCCATTGGCCTTCATCAAAAATCGGCTTCACTTCTTCTTCTGGAAGCTCCGAAGCCTGATACAGCACCACATAATAGCCGTATTGCCCATAGGCGCGCGGCGGATCCGTCTCGTCGAGCATCAGCTTGATGAAGGATTGTCGTTGTTCGTCCCGTAGAGGTATTCCGTTCTCCAGCATGGCGACCACCATGGCCACATTGGCCCGATGATGGAACCTGAGACGCTCCAGAGAATGGTCTTCGTACCTGGCAAACTGCTCGCTTTCGAGTGTACGCTGAAGCACCTTGTAGACCAGTGAATCGTGTTGGAACATGCCCGAATTCAATTTCAACTGCAGCGGCGAAATCTTCTGCCAGATCGGGTTGAACTTCTGTTGATCGCGACGCACTTCCATGAACTCCTGGCGGACATCCTCGACTTCATCGAAGAACCGCTTGATATCCCCGCGGCCCGCCAGTTCCAGCTTTGCACGTTGCGGGTCGGTCAAACTGCAGACCCGGTCGATCGATTCGACGTGCAATGCCAGCAGGGAATCCAAGTGGCGGCGGCCTTGGGCGGCGCTTTGCCCTCCGCCAAAAACCCACTGATCAAATTGCCTGGGCGATACTTCAAATGCTACATCCGCCTCGCGTACAGCGGCCTTTTCTTCCACAATCACATCGTGGAAATCGTCGAGATTCTGCGCATGCGCTGCATTTCCGGCGACGAGCACCGTCGCCAGGATGGCGGAGATCGAAGTTCGGAATCTATAAGAGCCTCTAACAAAACCGCCGGTTCGTCTGCAAACTCGCGTTTTTGGTAGTGCATCCATGATATTTTGTGAGACGCTATAAGTCATCGGACGTCGTATCGCGTGGGCTGCGAATCGTTGCAGGTCGTTAATTGTCCGCCGGAATGGCTTCCTTATCGACATTTTTCCCCGCCGCCGCGGCCTCTTCACTTGCCACTTCAAGTTCCACATCAAAGTCATCGAGAACTCCGGCGCCCATGTTACCGAACCAACCCCTGTAAATATGGCCCTGCTTCCGGGCGCGGCGCCATACGTCCCGCTGCCTCTCGTTCAGCAGCGGCACAATGTTCTTGTCCGGAATTTGCGGCAGATATTGATTGTTCAACATGACCATTTGCCAGGACTGGTTCCACGGTTCTTGCCAGTGCTTCGACAACGATTCGCACAATTGTTCGCGCTGCTTGTGGGACAGCACCAACGCGTTGTCCAGTTTCGCGACCATGCCCAACACCGCGGCGTGTTGACGACTCGCGACCCGTTTGGCGACTTCCTGCTCGTAGCGTTCAGCTTGGCGCGGGTCGAGATTCCCGCGAATCACTTTGAGCAGTTCCTCCTGAATCAGCCGATTGGGGACCGGCAGGGCCGAAGGTCGACCGCGCCGACCACCCATCAGTTGGACTTGCCCCATCGCATATTTTCTCACGGCGACTTTCAGACATCGCTCGCTCGCGCCGGCGATGACTTGCCGCTGCCGCCGGTCCGGACGGCACACGCGTTTGACAAAGGAGAGTTCCGCCTTGAGCAGCGGTCGCATTCGAGGGAGAAACTGGTTTTCGAGGTTGGCAACGTTGGGCTCGACCTTTTCCGCAAACACGTCGACATCGTTCTGTTCCACACCGTCGTCCTCCACCGCTTCGGCGGCGGCCGCCTTCGCCGCGGCAGGCCGCTCGTCGGCCGCTGCCGCTTGCTCGTAGCCCGGTGGGAAATGTATCTGGGGTTTGGCTTCCTTATCTTCTTCTTTGATCTCGGCGCGCGGTTCCTTCTTTTCGCGCTCTGCCTGTTGCGTAAATCCGACCGTTGGAAAGACGAACAGCACCGCGGTGGCGACGGCCAAACGGATGCGCTGATTCATGACGGAGTCCTGTAGAGTCGGTTTCAAAACCTGGTTCTGATGTGACATTTCCCAGTCATGGATCGATTACAGGGCGATTTGAAACCGCTTCCCATCTATCTGGGGCTTTCCAGCTGTTTGAAGTATTCGTCCAAGCCTGCCCGGAACTCTTCGGGAAGCGACGGATCGGCATGGCCGGTGGACTGCGAGATACCGTGATCTTCGCGAACTTCCTTTTCGTTGAGGCCTTTTCCGAGCAGCGCCAATGCCGAGTCCGTGGTTGTGCCACCGCCGCCGCCCCCGGGTGAGGATCCGCCACCACCGCCGCCGGGGTTGATGCGCCGCGACTGCAGCAGCAGTTCAATGACCTCTGTCTCGACCGCGATGGCCGGCGCGCCGGTCTCGGGTCGCGCCAGGATTTCGACCGCTTCATCCATCACGACCCCGACCATATCGAGTAACCGGAGTTCCGGCGCGAACGTGCGATCGCCGTCGGGCAGCTCGCGGATCCGGCCGACAACCTCTTCGATTCGGCTGCGCAATTTATCCTGCCGCTCGGCGAGCTTGCGGGCCTCGGTAAGATACTGCTCGTTTTCCAGCGCGCGCCTGGCCTGTTCGGCGACACGCGTATCGTCCCGCAGGTTGATTTCCTTTTCCAGAATCTTCAATACTTCCAACACGATCGAAGGCGGCAAACTGCCGGCCGATTTCGAGCCCGGTCACTGGCCGCCCCGGGCCGGATCGACCAGATCCTCCGCCCAGCGGTCGAGCGTGTCGGACCAGTATTCGCATTGCGCGATCGACAGCCCGTACTCTTCGGGGATGTCGTCGCCAAGCTGCCGCAGCGCGCCGACGACGTCCTGATCTTTCATCTCGGCCAGGACCGTTTTGAGTCGGAAAAATCGGCGGCGGGCAAAGTAGGCCGACATGTCGTCCATAATCAGTGAAACCGTGTGACTGCTCTTGGTCTCTTCTTCAGACAGTTTCTGGAAGATCATCTTGGGGGTCTTATGGACGCGCAGCGGCGCGCGGCCGAACGCCGCGTCAAGCTCGTCCCCGATCCGGCCCGCAATCCGGTACTGCAAACGCGAAGCGGCCTTGAGCCGCTTGACGAGCGTACTGCCCTCAAGATTGGCGAGGATATTGTTCAATTCGTTTGCGATTTTCTCGAATTCGGCCAAAAGATCCGCTTGCTGCTCGACCGCCTGCTGCATCTTCTCACCGGCCGGGCACGCCTGGTTGTCGGGGCCGCCGCCGATGAGCGTGGTTGTCGGCAGAGTCAGACGGGCAGCAGATGGGTCGCTGCTGGACGGTGGCAGCTCATCTTCGGGCAACGGCTGCTGGGAAGATTCGACGTCCGAGATCTGCGGCACCGGTACCGGCTTCGTCTCGTCCTTTTCCTTGCCGCCCGACGCGGAGCGGGTCTCCGCAGCGCGGAGCTTTCCCGCCCGGGGTCCCTGGTTGCCCGGAACGTGAATCGACGCCAGCTGCTCGGCCCGCGAGGCTGCCTTCAACAGGTCCGCAACCGACGGCATGCGGCTGGCCGAGATGTCCTTGAGAATCTGTAACATCTCGGCCCACTGCTCAAGATATCCGACGCCGAATTCGGGGTTGCGCGAAGCTTCCTTGATCAACGCCTCGCCCCTCGCCGTCAAACGCGACAGCCGGCGGCCATTGGCCCGTTCGGCTGCGGCCTGCCTTTCGATCCGGCGACGCGCGTCGGGCCGGTCCAGTTCGCCGGGCGGCAGGTCGCGAAGTTCTTTGTTGGTCTCGTACAACTGCATCTCGCGGTCGCGGACTTCCAGCGACTGCCGGTGCCATTTGTTCAATTGTTCGGTCATCCAGATCGCGTGCTGTTCGGGGCTCAGGACGTACAGCAAATACTCCGGCGAGTACACGCGTTCGCGGCCGGGAAAATAATCCTCGGCGAAGGCGCGCAACTTGATCGGCTGCGGCTCGATGCCCAGCGCGCGTGCGGAAAACGTTCCGGCGATGTCCAGCGAAACCTTTTCGCTCCCTCCGGCCGCCAGGATGCGCTGGCCTTTCGCCGGCGATCCGACAACGGCGTTTTCAACGCCCTCCCACTGCATCCCCACGCGTTTGACACCGAAATCATCGTGGGCTTTGATCTGGAACAGGATTTGTTCGGTATCGAGCATGACTTTGCGCCGCGGCAGGTCTTCGCAAGTCAGCGATGGCGGTTCGTCGTCATGCGCGGCGATGGTCAGCGTAAAGGAATCTTTTCCGGCGAGTCCAAATTCGTCTTCCCAGCGGAATTCCAATTCCCGCTCACCGTCGACGTCCACTTGCGGGCTGGTGATCGTCGCGACGACGGGTACCCGCGGCCGCCCGTCCACGCGCGCCGCCGCCAATTTACGGCTGGCCGTAACGGCGAACGTGGCGCGGCTGCCTTTCACGATGGAAATGGAGCCACCCCGTATGTTCTTCTGTAATCCGTCCCTCCGCTGCAAGTAATCGGGCAGCCCGACGTCGGCGACCACGGACGTGATTTCCGGCCGGAGCCGCGGATCAATGTGCACGACCTGGTTGAAGTCGCCGATACGCAAGCGCAGCCGACCGGACTCGATTTGCGGCGGAAGTTCGAAGGCGTAGCGGCCGTTCTGAAGTTGGGCCGTGACGGGCTGCTGCCGGCCGAGCTGTACTCGACCTTCCGCAGGACGCCACCCCGAGTCGTCCGCCAATCGGGCCGTAATCGTGATGGATTCGCCGTGGGGAACGATGATGTCGTCTGGCAGCGGCTGCACGGAGGCAAACGTGTAACGGGGCGTGTGCTTCCACGGTGCGAGCAGTCTGGCCCATGCATTCAGGGCGGCCGACGGAAGGAACAACGTGAGCCCCACCGCGGTCGCCAGCGAGCCGGCCGCGATGGCGCTCCACATCACATGCCGCGATGGTGGCGTCGCCTCGCGCAGATTCCGTCGCTGCGCGTCGTGGGCCACCGTCTGAATTGCTGCTTCGCAAAGCGCGCGGGACCGCGTCTGTTCGGTTTCATCGCGTGCCAATTCGATAATGCCCAGCAACTGGTCGCCAACCTGAGGCAGCTTGCATCCAAGCAACCGGGCCAGTTGTTCCAGGCCACGGCGGCCCCACACCCAGCGATAAAGGTACCACGGCACGACCAAGCAGCCACCAAGAACGGCGGCCAGAATACAAAAACGCAGCGCGGGTGATGTGTTCCAAAAACGGTCGAGTGCGAACACACCGGCAAATCCCATGACCACCGCGACGCACGCCACCGCGACTGCTTCCACGATTTTGATCGTCCATACCTGGCGGCGATAATCGTACAACTGCCTTTGAAGCGCGCGCGGCAGTTGCAGCGATTTGCTTGCTGGTGCGGGATTCACGTTTCCGCTCCTCTCAGTTGGACAGCGCTACTTCCGGAGACAGTCCAGCGAAAATCATAACCCGATGCGTCAGCGTCCGGGTTTGTGTAACGCTTCCAGTAACCGTGGGGTGCCGCCCTTCGGCTGATGAATTATCCAGGTTAGCGTCTTACGTCGCGAGATGCGCACACCGCGAGTGCATGATAGTAAGTCTTTTTTAGTTGTGGCCTTATGCAGCATTGGGAGCCTGCCATGACGATATCGTAATGAACCGTTGTTGCGTGTGGCCTGACGCCGGTGCGCCGGTCATCATCATATCAATCCAATGGCCTTCCTGCCCACCCAAAAAACACCTAATAGCGCGATCAGCGTACCGGCCACGATGGGATGGCTCCACAATTGCACGCGCCGTACCGACGGTGGCGGATCGGGTAGTCCGGACAGAGAACAGACGACTTCCTCGAGCTTGTCGGCGGCGACGATGCGGCCCTGGGTGACTCGCGCGATTTCCTCCATGACTTCAGGGCGCGCGGGACGACCGATGCGTTCCGTGTCCGCGCCCTGCACAAAAAAGGATGCGTCGAGCGTGGCGCTGGTCTGCTTGCAGGCCAGCGTGACGCGATGCGGGCCGGGCTCTTCCGCCGTGAACCGGCCCGCGAACGCTCCCCATTCATTTTCCAACGATGTCAAACGCACGGTCTTGCCGCGTCCGGATGGAGCAACAATGCGCGCCGTGACATCGCCCCCGCTCAGAGGTTCGCCACGCGGATCCATGACGTTTGCATTGAGTGTCATCGTCTGATCAATCCGTGGCTGCTCGGGCGAATAGTACAGTCGCATCGTTTCCCCTTTGGCCATGTTTCGCTGGTACGCCATCCAACGCACGACCTGTCCCCAAAAACGGTAGTGGTACTTGTCCTCGACTCCCTCCCGCCAGCGCCAGGCGCCGTCGGTTCCCATGAACAACACCTTGCCGGCCCCAAAGCTGCGCGTCACGAGCAGCGGCAGGCGACCGAATTCATTGGAGACGTCTCTGTGGACACAGAGAATCTCGCTGCCCGCCCTGGCCCGCCGCACCGGCGCATACCATTGGAAGCCCGGCAGCCCCTCCCAGACTTCGCCATTATCGTCTTCCGTGTCAGCCAGTCTTGTCAGCAGGCTGCGGCGTCCCGATGCGGTCAGTTCGAAGTGACTCGGCGTGCGCGATCCCCAACCGCGCGGTTGAACATCGTCCAGCACGACTGGGTACAGGTCGGCCAGTTCGGTGTCCAGCAGCGTAAGCTGCCGCCCTTGCCAGCCGGGCAATAAGACCAGACCGCTGGCCTGATGCTCGACCAATCCTTTCACCAGCCGGCACTGCTCGTTCGTGAGCTGGCCATCGCCCAGGCCCACGTCTCCCAGAAATACGACGTCGAACGTCGAAAGCTCATCCAGGCCGCCGGGGAAATCTTTGATGTAATCCCGGTTTCCGCCGCCCACCTTCTTGAGCCCAGGATGGAACAACAGGCAGGAAACGTCGACACCCGGATCGCGCGACAGCGCGTTGCGCAGGTACCGGTACTCCCACCGCGGATACGATTCGACGACCAGCGCGCGGAGCCGCTCCTTACGGATGGCGATCGGCGCCGTCAGGCTGTTGTTGTCGTTCAGCGTTTCGGCGCTGTGTGCCGGCACGTCGAGAGTCAACGTGTAATCACCGATTTCTTCCGGCTTCCATGCGATCCAGTCGCTCGTGCGGCCCATCGCCGCGATGGGCACCTCTTTGGAGATCTGATCACCATTGGACGTCTTCAGCACCACCGTCGCCACGTGATCGCGCGGCAGAGAGCTGTCGATCGTGAAAGGAATGCGCACGGACTTGCCGGCGATTCCGAATGTGGGTGCGTTGAGGCTGAGCAGTTCGAGATCGGGCATCCGCGTGGGGCTGCCGACGGGCACGGCAAACACCGGCACGCCTTTCAATCGCAGCTGCGTGGCGGCGTCGACAGGCGGCTCGCCTTCATTCCAATCGCCGTCGGAAACGAACACGGCGGCGAACAGATTCTCGAATTTTTTTGGAGCAGCGGCCAGCGGCTCGTGCAGGTTGCTGCCGTGCGCGTCACCAGATCCAGAGAATGGCTCGATAACCACGTTCATGCGCGGATGGAGCGCGCTCCAGGAGGCGTATTTCGTCAGGTCCGCGACCGCCTCGCGCCGGCTGATAATACTGTTGCCCGGCACGTCGCGGGTATCCATGCTCGGCGACGCGTCCCACAGCACAGCGACGATCGGCTTTTCATCGGGATGAAACTCTTCGATGACTTCGGGCTGGTTTAACATCAAGGCTACGACGATCACCAATGAGAGTCGGAACAATTCCAGCAGACCGTGCCAGCGCCGATAGCCCGAGCGGCGCCACGCGAAAAAGCACAGCAGCGCGACCACAAGCACGATCAGCACAGACAACAATGCCGACCAGGGCGTCCACAGCAGCGTGAAGGTTTTCGACGCGTTCATGCCACGGCTTCCCGGGCCCGCTGCAATTTGGGCACGCACAGACCCGCTTCAACCACCATCGCCACCATCATGGCGATCAGGAACGTCCGCCAGATTTCGTGAAACAACGCATGGATGCTGCCGGCACGGTCGTCGACGCGCGCAAAGTCCAGTCCCTGGAACAAACCGGCCAATTTGTCATGGGTCAACACGGCTGCCTGTTCTTCCGCGTCCGCGCGGTTGACGGCCAGCAAACAGTCGTCGGCCGCGTACACGCCGCGGTGAAATGGATAGTCGGTTGAGAGAGCTTCGTCCGTTGCGGCCAGCCGATCCCAGGTTGATGGCATGTCGGGCGGAGGATTGCCCGCAACAAGCTGGCGTGCATTGCCGAGCGCGGCGGCGCCGGCGGCCAGCGCTCGCTGAACAGCCACGTACAACGCAACGCCATCGACGGCCAGGGATGAATCCTGTGGCGAAACCGTCGTGGCGAAAAAATAGACCCCGCCGCGATCGGTCGGGACCCGGGCCAACAGCGGCGCGCCGCCCTCCAGCCGGGCCAGAGCCGTGCATTCTCCAGACAACATGCAGTAGTTCCTGACCCGCAGCTTTCCGACCGGGAGCGGATCGCCACTGAGCGCATGCGCCAGCAACCCCTGATCGCCCCGCCATGTCTGGACGGGAACATCATCGGAGGGGTCGGCCCACGCATCCCATCGGACGCCCATGAACGCGTCGGCGCCGGGAGTGCGCGGCGGAAAAAAGATGACCCGGCCACCTCGATCCACCAGCGCGCCGATCCGCTCTGCCGCAGCGCCCCGCGGCAGCGACGTCTGCCACAGCACCAGCGCGATCTCTTCCCACGGCACCGCCGCCAATTGTTCGACGGTATGCACGTGCGCCTCGTTGTGCCGCGCCGAATCGGCGGAAATTCCCGCGGCCAGTTGCAGCGGGCGGACGGCCCGCGCGTCGTCGGCCACGATGATCGTGGGCCGCAGCGGCGGTTCGTCGAACACGAAATAGAAATCATTGTCGGCCGGGTTGGTGTCCGCAGGAATGGATGCTCGCCCCCAGCCTCGCGCTTCGTCGTTCTGCAGCGGAATCGTGTAATCCTTCAATTCGTACTGCGGTCCGGTCATCTCGAGATCCACGACCGAACGCGCGCCGTCGATTTCAAACTCCACCGGGACCGCGACCGTGCCTCCTCCGTCGCCCTCGCGCCGGATGGCCAGCGACATGCGCAGTTCCAGGGCATCGGACGTCTGCCGGCGTTGGACTCTGGTCAACCGCACCGACAGGTTGCCAGTTGACGTTTCGGCATAGGCCAAGACGTGGAAACGCACGCTCTGCGGCAATTCCAGAAAACGGTCGCGAAGCAACTGCCAGAGGCCGCTGCCAGGATTCCAGTCGTTTTCACGCAGATCGGAGCAGATCCAAACTTCGGTGCGGCCTGTTTGGTTCGCCTCGACATAGTCATACGCCGCCTGCAACATCGCCGGCAGACTGGCGGCGGTGCTCGTCGGTTCGGTATGAGGCGAAGTAAGCAGCGCGCGGGGCGACTGCAATTCGTACGGCGCGTTACGCGTACTCTCGATAAGGACGTACCGGGACGAAGGCAACTTCTCGAGCGCTTGCACCAACTGCTGCCGCCCGGTTTCCAGTTTCGACATGGCCACGCCAGGGCCAAGTTGCTGCATGCTGGGCGAACGATCCAGCAAGATGATTGTCGTGTCGGCCCGGCCTCCCGCGGCGAAACCCAGCCATCCACTAGCCAGGGGACGGCTGACGGCGAACACGAGTCCGGCGATGACGAGCATGCGAAACAGCATGATCAACCACTGCCGCAGCCGCGCGAAACCGCGGTGCATGCGGTTGGCGGCCAGCAGGAACATCATGGCTGCCCAGCGCATTGTTTGATAGCGCTGCTGATTGATCAGATGGATGACAATCGGCAGGCCAACCAGCGGCAGCGCCGCCAACAGCCACGGCTGCAAAAAGCTCATCGCACGACCCGGCCTGGCATTCTTCCGGCGAGGAACGTCATCAATGTCTTTTCGTAGTCCTGATCGATACTTGTTCGATGGTAGTCGATCGCCGTTTCCAGCACGACTTGCCTCACTTCGTCCAGGTAACGCTGCAGGGCTTTGTGGTACCGATCGGCAATTTCATTCGGTTCAGCGAAGATGGCGGGGCCGCCCTCCATGTCCAGAAAACGCATGGGCCGCACGAAATCGAAGGCCGTCTCGGCGGGGTCGAGCAGATGGAATGCCGCCACATCGTGTTTGCGGAAGCGGAGGTGTTCAAAACAGCCCCGCAACTGCTGCGGTTCGACGAACAAATCCGAAAGAATGATAATCAGCGCCCGCTGCCGGATCGTTTCGGCCAACTCGTGCAACACCGGGATCAGCTGGGTTTCCCCGTGAGGCCGTGCTTCTTCCAGAACATCGAAGATGTGCATCAGGTGCGCCGGATTGCGGCGAGGCGGTATGTTCTGGACAATGCCGTTGGCAACGCAGCAAAGTCCGGCGGCATCGCCCTGCTGCACGGCCAGAAAGCTTAACGCACCTCCCAGGCGCAGGGCGTATTGCAGCTTGGTCATCCCGATCGTGCCGAAGCCCATCGAACCGCTGGTGTCCATCACGAGGCAGCATCGCAGATTCGTATCCGCCTCGAATTCTTTCACATAGAAACGGTCCGATCGACCGTAGGCCCGCCAGTCGAGCCGCCGCAGATCATCGCCGGCGACGTATTCGCGGTACTCGGCAAACTCGACGCTCGCCCCGCGGTGCGGGCTCGGATGCCGTCCCGAGACGTTGCCCAGCATGGGCCGGCGGGCATTCAGCGGCACGCCGGCCAGCCGCGATATCACCCGCGGATCAAGGAAGCTGCGCGCTCGGCGGTCTTGAAACATTGCCGCTCCAGGGAAAATGACTCGCGTGTCACGCGAAGTCCCGGCAGATCTTTTTGCTGCGTCTTCTCACATTCGGTGCGGGTTCGCAGGATTACACGTCCGTGCCTGTTTCTTCGAGCAGGCGCTGCACGATATCCTGCGAACTGATGGCGTCGGCTTGTGCGGCAAACGTCGTAATGACTCGGTGCGTCATCACCGGTGCAGCGACCGCTTGAACGTCCTCCAATCGCACCATGTAGCTTCCCAGCAGCGCCGCGCGGGCTTTTGCTCCGAGAATCAAGTATTGCACGCCGCGCGGCCCCGCACCCCACGAGATCAGTGGCTTGAGCCAATCCGGCGCCGTGGGACCGTTCGGCCGCGTCTGCCGCACCAGCCGTGCCGCGTACGTATAAATATGATCGGGGACCGGAACGCGACGCACCAGGTCTTGAAGTTGAATGATCTGCGCCGAGGTAAGCAGGTGTTCCAATTCGGGCAATGCGCCCCCCGTCGTCGTGCGCGCGATTTGAACCTCTTCGGCCTCGGATGGATAGTCGAGTTCGATCAAAAACATGAAGCGGTCCAACTGGGCTTCAGGCAACGGATAGGTGCCCTCCTGTTCGACCGGATTCTGGGTGGCCAGCACCAGGAAGGGAACCTCCAGCGGAAACGTCCTGCCCACCGCGGTGACCTTGTGTTCCTGCATGGCTTCGAGCATCGCCGCCTGCGTTTTCGGCGGTGCCCGGTTGATCTCATCCGCCAGCACGATATTGGCAAACACCGGGCCGTGCACGAACTGAAACTCGCGCCTTCCACTCCGACCATCCTGCAGGATGTCCGTTCCCGTGATGTCCATGGGCATCAAGTCGGGAGTAAACTGGATGCGGCTGAACTTCAGCGACATCGTCTCGGCGACCTTGCTGACCAGCAGCGTCTTGGCCAATCCGGGCACCCCCATCAACAGGGCATGGCCGCGCGCAAACAAACAGATCGACAAGCGTTCAATGACCGCGTCCTGGCCGACGATGACCCTCGCCAATTCCCTTCTCAGGCATGCGTACACCTCGCGCAATTCATCGATCGCCTGGACATCATCTTCACTCAGCCGCTCTTGCGCCGGGGCCATCTTTGCAATATCTTCTGACATCCGCTGCTATCCTGAGTGTGGCGAGCTATTGAGGGCGACGAGGTGACCGCCGTTCGGCCTGTAGCCCGCATTGGTACTTCACCGAACAACCTCACCCCCCGACTTGGTGAACATGGCTTTGAGCGCGTCGGCGTCAATGGTCTCCGAGACGAATTGCACACTCCCGTCGGCCAGTCCCGCCAGGAAACCGCCGGGCCGCAGTCCGAGCAGCCCTTTTGTGGGCTGCTGCTCATCGGCAGCAAAGTCGCCGGGCCGGGTCCAGATAACGGCCGATGCATCGGGAACTTCGACCGCCATGATCGTGTTGGACGCGCCGTCTACGATTTGCCGAATTTCCGTGCCCAATCGTTTACCGGGTTGGGGACGGACGAAGACCCCGTCCCGGCCGCCCACTCCCAGGTAATTCGACCTCCCGGGCTGGGCCGTCGAATTGGGTGACCGAAAGACCTCCGGCATCTCCGCGATCAGTTCCTTGTTGTGCTCGCTATCCCAAGGTTCGTCCAAATGGAACTCTTCATACAGTTCGGATTCTTCCAGAAACGGGAGAATATGCACTCGCCAACTGAGCAGCGGTTTGCCATCGGCGTCCGCGCTGTAGCCCGCGGGAAAAGCCCCGTGGGTGTCATGATAATTGTGCATGGCGATCGCGATCTGTTTCAGATGGTTCATCGACCGAGCGCGCCGGGCGGCCTCCCGGGATGCATTGACCGCCGGCAACAGCATGGCGACCGCGACGGGGGCCGACGCACCGATGTTGGCTCCGGGCAGCGTGTGGCGGCTCGAGAACTCGACCCCGTCGCTGGTGCGTTGCACGGCCATGACGGACGGTTGAAGGTGGCGCAATACAACGTCGGCCGGCGGCAGATACGACGTATCCAAAAGCACCGGGCCGGCTTGATTGGACAGCGCCTTGAGCGCAACCTGTCCCAGGGGCAAAAGAGTCCGGGCGACCTGCTGTGTATCAATGTAGGCCAGGGCCAGCGTACGTGAGTTGCTTCCAACAAGCGATTGGACATCGCTCAACGTGGCCAGCGATTCTCCCTGGCTGTCGCCAAGCAGTCGGGTGAGTGTGTTTTGTGTTGCGGCAACCAAAAGCTCCTGATCGGTCAGGCACCACGACGGAGCAAACGGCACGCCCAGATAGGTCAAGTCGATCGTGTAAACCGTGTGGTCGTCGACCCGGGCCGATTCAATCGACGGCGTCTCGGCGCCGTCTCGATGCAAGACGCCGTTTGCCAGCACAGCCAGCGATTCCAGGACCGGTTCCAAGCGCTGGCGGTCACGAATCTGGATCGCCGCGGTCCAGCCGGTGACCACGCCGCCGCCCTCCGGCTGGGCAAATAACCGCCACGCGCTGCCGAATGATTTCAATACGTCGTCGCGCACGTCGATGCCGAGCTGCTGGTTGAGCTGGGCCAACTCCCGGGAGATTTGCTCCCCGGTGTCGGAATCGATCCGAGACGTCATGTCCAACCAGAGGTCGAACGCCGCGGTGGCGTTGAGTTTGAACGAAACGGCGACCGGTGCTTCGCGAACGATGATCTGCAAGTCGTCCGCCGTCAGCGGTTGGGAGTCGATCCACGACAGGAGCCCGCGTCCAGATCCATCGACGGACAACAACGAGCGTGTCAGGCAACCCGCCTCGTCCAGGCCACTGATCGTCGCGAAGCCTTCGATCCCGTCGAAGCCCAGGACCGACAGAATGTGGTCCGCTTCCGGATCATCAGCGGCGTTCAACACGCCTTGCATGAGTTGGGCGACATTTACGTACAGCACCGAGGATGGTCGAGACACGGCCAGCTGGCCGCGAGTTTGGGCCAGCCAATCCGGGGGCTCGCCTTGGGCTCGCTCCAAGATGGCTTCCGCCGCGCCGTCGCCAACGCCCACGACAAGATACTTGTCCCATATGCCCCAGACCAAAGGCGGCGCGGACGGATCGATCTGCACGCGCCAGAATGTGTGGCTGGCGACTTGGACGGGAGTTACCTTCTCATCGGGCGCGCGCCTTTGGAACTTCTCCAACAGGGATTGGAGCTCCGCGGAGTCATCGTCCACGCGCAGCATGGCGCCGCCCCGCATCTCGCGCGGAGTGTCCGCGCTGAACGGAATGTGGGAAATGAAAAAGGCTCCTGGATTTCCTTCCACTCGTTCCAGCAGGCCACGGATTTCCGTAAAGAGCTTTTGCTGCTCCAGATTGCCGCGGAATGGCAATGTCATCAGGTTGAGCAATTTGTCGCGGCTTTGTTGAAAAAACTTCTGGATATCCGGTTCGGCCAGCAGCTGCTCGGTGTGATTAATGCTGTCCGCGTGGGCCGCGCTGGTGCCGGCCCACGACGAATAAACAAGACACTCGGCCGGAGCGATCCGGGCCATCACCGGATCTTCCTGCGTGGGCACGCCCGGCGAACCGAATCCGCCGCCAACCAGCAGCAACAGCAAAAACTCGAGTGGGCCTAAGGCGGTGACATACATGATGATGTTTCCAGGGCAAGCGCTACGATTTCGCGTCGGTTGTGCGACGGGAGAAACGAACAATCAACCAAGACGGCGGGATTCCACGCGTGTGCGGATCCCGATCCTGGCCGGCCTTCTCAGTCGCGTTATTCGTTCCAGACGACGAAATCTTGGAGCCGAAAACCGAACTCAGCAAACCCACCCACGGCGTTGCCGTGCATCCCCGTGTCCGGGGCGGAAGCATGGCGCCGCGGGTATCCCGATTCTTCTGGTGGAGGACATCCCCTCGAAGGCCGCTCCACCGCTGGAGTCGCTCGCGTATTTGCGAGTTACTCACACGATCGGCCCAAACGGCTCCTTCCACTTGGCCGCCATCGCCTTGCCCTGCTTGAGAAGCGAGTCAAGTTCATCCGCCGACAGGGGCGTATACTGGCGTGCGAAGGCCATGTTTTCTGCCAACTCGTGCGAGTCGTACATGCCCGCCACGACTGTCGAAACATGGGGAATGCTTTGCGCGTAGCGGAACGCCGGCAAGACATCGGCCCCCTGAATACGGCCGCCGCGGCGATCATCGCCTCCGCCGTAAATCTTCATGGCCACCAAACCGATACCTTTGCGGTGAGCCTCGGGCCACACATCTTCTTCGAAGTTGTAGATGTGGCGGCACACGAAATTGACGGCATTCATCATGACTTGAATGTCAAAGTGACGGATGATCTCCAAAAACCGGCCGGGCCGGCAGTGGCCGCTGATACCGATAAACCGAGTCAAACCGTCGCGCTGTGCTTTGGCCAACGCTTGCAGCACCCCGCGGTTGCCCATCACGGTTTCCTGCACCATCCGATCCGATCCGATGGCATGCGCGTAGACCAGGTCAGCATGATCCGTGTTGAGTTCATGGAGATTGTTGCGAAGCAGCTTCAACGCTTTCTCGCCGTCGGGCTCCCAGCATTTGGTGACGACGAACGCTTCGTCGCGGCGCGTTTTGAGCACATCTCCCAGGGCGGCCTGGGCCACCCCGTAGCCGGCTTCGCGCTGCGCCGTATCGAAGTAGGTACCACCCGCATCGAGGCATGCGGAAAAGAAATCGGCTGCTTCGCGGCGTGAACGCCGGCCCGCCGGTCCGGTTCCGATGCCCAGGATGGGCACCGACTGGCCGGTGCTTCCCAGCAGGCGCGTCGGCAAAGGGCCATCCTGTTCGGTCCCACCTTGCGCGGCGCCGCCAGCCAGGGCCATGGCGGTTCCGGTTCCCGCGGCCCGGAGGAAGTCGCGACGCGATGTCGCCGACCGCCGCTGTTTGCCAGTCATGATTCTCGTCTCCTCCCGACGACCGCATTCTACGCGTCGATGACAGCCGACTCAACTGCCGGCCACACGCCTTTGGCGTAAATATGGTGTATGCTGGTCTCCAACGTCAGTTTTGCCTGTCCCGGCGTACGAAGCAAACTCTGTTAGATTGAGAAAGGCACGGCGACGCAGCGCAAGGCAGGAGCAAATACCATGCAACGAATCCTCATCCATCGCATACTGGCGGCCGTCGTCCTGATGGTTGCCTCATCTGCAGCGGCCGGTGGCGAACTGTCGCACGGCATCAATCTGAGCACGCTCGATACGTGGGACATCATCGTGGCTGAAGATGCCTCACCATCGGTGCGCTACGCTGCCCAGGAACTGCAATCCCACGTGGAACGGGCCACCGAAGTGCGGTCGCCGGTGAAAACAGGAATCGAACGGCCGGACCGGCACGTTTTTGTGGGACCCGGATCCGCGATGCGCATGAGCAATGTCGGTTTTGATACTCGCGATTTCGGACCCGAAGATCTGCGCATCCGGATCGGCGACGCCAACATGGCGATCGCCGGCGGACATCCGCGAGGAACGCTGTACGGAGTCTACGTGTTCCTGGAAGATTATTTCGGCGTGCGGTTCCTGACCGCCGACCATACGCACGTGCCGAATGTGGGTTCCCGGCGTGTGGTCGGTCCGGTCGACCGTTTCTATCATCCTCCTTTCGCCATGCGGTGGAGTTACTTCGGGGAGATCAATCGCGACCCCGTATTCGCCACTCGCATGCGCACCAATACCGTCACCGACGACCCCCAGCTCGGCGGAAAGACCGGCATTACCAACATCAATCACAGTTTTCTGCACCAGATTCCATCGAAAAAATACGGCCAGGCGCATCCTGAATACTTTTGCATGATCGATGGCCAGAGGCGCGCGGTCGTCGACAATGATGCTTTTGACAACGAACCGTGTCTGACGAACCCGGACGTGTTACGGATCGTGACGCGCGCCGTGCTGGATGAGCTGGCACGCGATCCCTGGCGGGAAAACATTTCCGTAAGCCAGAATGACAACAATAAGTATTGTCGTTGCGATCGTTGCGAGTCCCTTGACGCGCGGGAAGGCAGCCCCATGGGATCGCTGCTGACATTCGTCAACGCCGTGGCCGAACAAGTCGCTCAAGAGCACCCCGACGTCAAGGTCGGCACGCTGGCGTACTGGTACTCGCGAAAACCACCGCGGACGATCCGACCCCGGGAAAACGTCCAGATCCAGCTTTGCAGCATTGAATGCTGCCAGATCCATCCCATCGACGACCCATCGTGCCCGGAAAACGTGGAGTTCTGCCGCGACATGCGGGAGTGGGCTCAACGGGCCCACCACTTGTCGATCTGGAACTACAACACCAATTTCAGCAACTACCTGCTTCCGTGCCCCAATCTGCGGATCGTCGAGAGGAACGTGCGGTTCTTTGCCGGCAACGGGGCAGACAGCATCTTCATGCAGGGCCCCGGCAATGCGTGGGCCGCTGAGCTTTCGGACTTGCGGAACTACGTGATCAGCAACCTGATCTGGAACCCCAATCGCAGTGCCCAAACGTTGGTTTGCGAGTTTCTTCATCTGCATTACGGGCAGGCCGCGCCTTATCTGCAGCGCTACATCGATCTGATCATTGATGCGGCCGAGGCCAGCGGCAAGCACCGCAATTGTTTTGCCGGCCATCCAGGCCAATACGGACTGGACATGTCCCTTGCCGATGAAGCACTGACGCTGTTCGATAAGGCACTTGAAGCGGTCCAGAACGAAAAAGTGAAAGCCCGCGTCGAAAAGGCGTCCATCGGTGCCTACCGGCTGGCCATCGATCCCCTGTGGAATCGGAAGGATCGCGACGATATCGATCCAACGCTCCTCAGCGAACGACGCCCGGCCCTGCGTCGGTTCATCGAGCTTTGTGATGCGTACGGGGTAGACATGGTCTCGGAGCGCGAGCCTTATTCCCGTGTACGGAGCCGTCTCACGGCGTTGCTGGAACCGCGCTGAACGAGGTCGGCCGGCGGCGCTTCGCATCAGGGCCGGTCTGGGCGGCATTTCGCGTTTGGGGGCAGCGCGCCGGGCCCGCAACCGCCCCCGCGAGACACCCATCGCCGGTGTTCTCTGGTCCTTTCAGTTTACCGAGCGCCAGTTTACCGAGCGCTCGCGACCAGACCGGTCCAGCAGGGAGTTTGTTTTGATATAATCCTCCCGGGAAGCTTCCACCCTGCGGGGCAGGCATTGCGGCCGCGTCTTTCGCAGTGGATCGTTTCCATAGCGATTTGCGTCCACTCCTGCGTCGCGTGGGCAGCAGCCCGCGCGCTTCGCGAACACGTACCTGGTCCCGTTGCCGGAACGAATCTCCAGGACTGATGGCTCATGACGTCGCTCCGAGCGCTGTGCGAAGCGATCCAGGTGCAGGAGGCCGGGCTTCGCGAAGGGGGCAGCGTCGCGGGGAAGCAGCGGCAGCGCAAGCTGCAGCGACTGACCGCGCGCGAGCGGCTGGACGTGTTGCTCGACTCCGATAGGCCGTTCTTCGAACTCGGTCTCTGGGCCGCCTGGCAAATGTACCCGGATTGGGGCGACGTGCCCGCGGCAGGCACCGTGACAGGTCTCGGGTGCGTGCACGGCCGGCCGGTACTGGTCGTCGCGAACGACGCGACCGTCAAGGCCGGAGCGTTTTTTCCTCAAACAGTCAAGAAGGTGCTGCGCGCTCAGAAAATTGCCGCCTTGTTTCGCGTGCCGCTCCTGTATCTGGTCGACTCGGCCGGCGTTTTTTTGCCATTGCAGGACGAAATTTTTCCCGACGAAGACGACTTCGGGCGCATTTTTCGCAACAACGCCGTGCTGGCAGGCGCGGGGGTTCCCCAGTACGCTGCCGTGATGGGCAACTGCGTTGCCGGCGGCGCTTATCTGCCCGTATTGTCGGACAAACTCTTGATGACCGAAGGCAGCCAACTTTATCTGGCTGGCCCATCGCTCGTTAAGGCGGCCATCGGCCAGGTTGTCGATCCGGAAGAAATCGGCGGAGCGGCCATGCACGCGCGCGTCAGCGGTACAGTCGATTTCCGGGAACCCAACGATCACGCCTGCCTGCAACGCCTGCGGTCGCTCGTTGCCTTGCTCGACGATCCACGGCGGACCGCAGAACGCGGCGCGGGCGCCCCCCGCCAGACAGCTCCCGAACGCAAGGCAGTCGAATTGTTTGACCTCGTCCCCGTCGATGGACACGGCGAATACGATGCCCGCGAACTGTTGCGCTGCATCGTCGACGCCGGTTCACTGCAAGAATACAAGGCCGAGTACGGCGCCTCGCTCGTGACCGCGTTTGCGCGGATCGCCGGCCATGCCGTGGGAATCGTCGCCAATCAGCGCGTCCGGACTGTGACGGCGTCGCGGGAATTGCAGATCGGCGGAGTGCTCTATGCGGACGCGGTCGAAAAGGCCGCTCGCTTTGTCGAGGATTGTAACCAGACGCGGCTGCCGCTTGTCTTCATCCAGGATGTCCAGGGGTTCATGGTCGGCAAGAGCGCGGAACAATCCGGCATCATCCGCGCGGGCGCCAAACTGGTCAACGCGGTCAGTCGCAGCACGGTGCCGAAGTTTACCGTGATTGTCGGTGGATCCTTTGGAGCCGGCAATTATGCACTATGCGGAAAAGCGTATGACCCGTGGCTGATTCTCGCCTGGCCCTGTGCCCGAAATGCCGTCATGGGTGCCGATCAGGCCGCCGCCACATTGCTGGACCTTAAAGTGCGCGACGCCCAGCGCACCCGGCAACCACTCTCCGACTCGGACCGGCAGCTGCTGCGCGACGAGTTGCGACAGCGGTACCAGGAGCAGACCGACATTCGATACGGTGCCGCCCGCGGATGGGTCGACGCCATCATCGCGCCGGACGCAACCCGTCCCTGGCTGGTGGAATGCCTGCGTCTGATACCGCGAGACGGCAAGGCCATGATCACAGACAGCTTGCACGTATGACGCGGCGGAGAGCCCCAATGGTTCGCACACTACGCATCGGCAACGCTCACGGTTTCTGGGGAGACCGCCTGGACGCGGCGGCCGAGATGGTGGCCAGCGAACCGGACCTGGATTATCTCACTCTCGATTTTCTGGCCGAAGTATCGATGTCCATACTGGCCAGACAGAAACAGCGCGATCCGGAAGCCGGTTTCGCGCGCGATGTGCTCGACATTATCCGATCCCTGGCCCCCTACTGGCGGGCGGGCGGAAGATGCCGGCTGATTACCAATGCCGGAGGACTTGATCCGCTGGCATGCGGGCGCGCCTGCATCACGTCGCTGCAGGAGGCCGGTTGCACGCGTCTTCGCGTCGCCGTCGTGTCGGGCGACGATGTGCTCGAGGCAATTCACCGCGACCACGCCGGCGGACAGCACACGGACCTGCTGCGCAACCTCGACACGCAGCAAGACATGGCCGACGTGATCGATCGGCTGGTAAGCGCCCATGCGTACCTGGGAGCGCGTCCCATCGCGGACGCCCTGGACCGCGGCGCCGACCTGGTCGTTACCGGCCGCGTGGCCGATCCCAGCTTGACGGTCGGCGCATGCGTGCACCAATTCGGTTGGCAGTGGCAGGACTGGCAGCGGCTGGCGGGCGCCACCGTGGCGGGTCACCTGATTGAATGCGGTACGCAAGTAACCGGCGGTATTGCGACCGACTGGCTGGACGTACCGGATGTGGCTCGCATGGGATTTCCGATTGTCGAGCTTAACGAGCGCGGCGAGTGCGTCGTCACCAAACCGCGGGGAAGCGGCGGATGCGTGACGGAGGCGGTCGTCAAGGAGCAGCTCCTCTACGAAATCGGCGACCCGGCCAATTACCTGTCGCCCGATGTGACGGTCTCCTTTCTGCCGATCGAGGTTCAGCAGCAGGCCCCAGATCGGGTGCATGTTCGCGGCGCGACGGGGCGGGCACCTCCGGAGACGCTTAAGGTCAGTGCCACATGGCAATCCGGTTTCAGCGCGGTCGGCCAGCTGACGGTCTTCGGTATCGATGCTGCGAGCAAAGCACGCCGAGCCGCCGACGTTGTGCTGGAGCAACTGCGGAGATCCGGCGCGGCGCTGGGCGATGTGGACGTGCAGCTGGTGGGCGCTGGCGCGTGCGTGCCTCCGGGATGTGATCGCGAGCCGGTGGGGTCGTGCGGTGAAGTCGGACTACGCATCGCCGCCGCCAGCCCGTCGCGGGAAGCGATGGACCACTTCGTGCGTGCGATGACCCCCTTGATCACGTCGGGCCCGCCCGGGACGACGGGCTACGCCGAAGGTCGCCCGCGCGTCCATCCGCAATTCGCGTTCTGGCCGTGCCTGATCAAGAACGATCGGCTCCGGCCCGAAGTGCAGGTGCTGTGTAGCGCGGCCGGGGATTCGCAGCGACCGCACGATGCCCGTCGCCGCCACACACCGGGTCCCGGTTACGAGGAACCGGTCGAAGCGCCCGCGCGTGACAGCGTCGAATTGCCACGCGCGCCGCGTGCGTCCGCGCCGACCGGGCGGCTGATCGACATTGCCCATGCCCGCAGTGGAGACAAGGGCCAGCACGCGAACATCGGCGTGATCGCCCGCGATCCTCAGGCATACCAACGCTTGCGACACGAAGTTACCGTCGAACGCGTGGCGCTGCACTTGGGCGTCACGGACGCTGGCCGGGTCCGACGGTTCGAACTCCCCAATCTTGGCGCGCTGAATTTCGTCATTGCGGGCATCCTTGAGAACCCGCTGCGTCACGACGCGCAGGGAAAAGCACTCGGCCAGTTTCTGCTGCAAATGCCGATCGGGCCGCCAGGGCAACGAGGTGAAATTTCATGACAGCTCCCGTACTGGTGGATCGCCACGATACGGCAACCGCCGTCGTCACGCTGAACCGGTCCGACAAGCGAAACGCACTGACGATCGACATGATGAACGCACTGTGCCAGCAGCTCGAGTCCCTGGCCAGCGACGCCGGGCGGCGCGTCGTGGTGGTTCGCGGGGCAGGCGCCGTTTTTTGTGCGGGTCTCGATCTGGCCGAAGCAGCCGACCAGGGCCTTTCCGAACAGAGCGCGCAAGCCGTTGCCAGGACACTGCAGTCCGTTATGGAGAGTCCCCTGATCGTTATCGCCGCGGCGCACGGAGCCGCGTACGCCGGCGGAGCCGGGCTCATGTGCGCGTGCGATTTGGTGGTGGCCGCCGACGACCTGCGTATCTGTTTTCCTGAGGTCCGCCGCGGCCTGGTGCCGGCCTTGATCTCGGCCGTGATCCGCGAGCAGGTGGGCGGCGCCGATCTGCGTGAACTGCTGCTCTTGGCCGAGCCCATCGACGCCCGCCGGGCCCGACAGCTCGGACTCGTGCACCGCGTGGTCAGCCCGAAACGCGTCGTGGAGGAAGCGCTCGGCGTGGCCGAACTGGTGCTGCAAGGCGCGCCCGATGCCGTGCGGACGACCAAGCAGCTTCTCCGTGGGGCACGCGGGGCACGCATCTCCGAACTCCTCCAGCAAGGCCTCCGCGTCCACCGGCGGTCCCGCGGCACCGGCGAAGCGGCCGAAGGCATCAGGGCCTTCCACGAACGGCGTGACCCCAAATGGTGAGCGGCGCGGCAATGCCGCCCCCTGAGGACCGGCCCAACGGCACGCTGGTGCCGGATCGCTTAGAATGAAAAACACCACGACCGAGAAAGAGCTTGACCATGAGCTTGACAACCGAAGCCGCGGGGCGGGCGCAACAACGAGAAGAGCAGGTTCGACAAGCCGAAGATCTGCTGTTTTCAGCCAAGCAATCCCCGAGTTTCGCTACGCAGTTGTTTCACGGCCGATTTGCCGGCGATCTGCTGCTGCCGTATCCGGAGTTGCCGGCCGCGGCGCGGTCGCGCGTCGCGGAAACGCTGGATGCCCTGCGCGTTTTTTGCGACGAGCACCTCGATCCTGATGAAATTGACCGCCAGGCCGACATCCCCCCGCATGTCGTCCAGGGACTGTCCCGTCTGGGCGTGCTGGGCATGACGGCACCCGAAGCGATCGGTGGATGCGGATTCTCGCAGCTGGCGTACTGCCAGGTCATGGAAGAAATCGGCGCGCGGTGCAGCTCGACGTCCATCTTCGTCAACGCCCATCATTCGATCGGGATGCGGGCGCTGCTGTTGTTTGGGACGGAGGAGCAAAAACGGCGTTGGCTGCCCGACCTGGTGAGCGGAAAATCACTGGCGGCATTCGCGCTGACGGAACCGCAAGCCGGATCGGATGCCCAGAACGTGCAGACTCGGGCCACCCCCTCCGACGATGGTTCCCATTTTGTTTTGCAGGGAGAAAAGCGCTACATCACCAACGGCGCGATCGCCGATGTGCTGACGGTCATGGCGCGAACGCCGGTCGGCGGAGACCAGGATTCGGCCGTGACCGCGTTCATCGTCACCCCGGACATGCCTGGATTCCGGGTCGTGGAGCCGCGGATGGAGAAACTGGGTGTCCGCGGCACCGCGACGGCCAAGCTGGCCTTCGACAACATGCGCGTGCCCGCAGAAAACGTCCTGGGCCCGGCGGGCAAAGGGCTGCGCGTGGCTTTAACGGTGCTGGACTTCGGCCGCGCGACGTTCGGCGCATGCTGTACCGGCGCGGCCAAGACATGCTTGGAGCTGGCCACTTCCCACGCCGCGGCCCGAGTTCAATTCGGGCAGCCGCTGGCGGAATTCGAACTGGTACAGAAAAAGCTAGCGACAATGGCATCGTCCATCTATGCCATGGAGGCGATGACTACCGTCACGGCGGGCTTGATGGACCGCAATCACAATAATTGCATGCTCGAAACAGCCATGCTCAAGGTGTACACGAGCGAGACCTTGTGGACGATCGTCAACGACGCTTTCCAGATTCACGGCGGCGCGGCGTACTTTACGGATCAGCCCTTGGAACGGATGCTGCGCGACGCGCGAATCAACCAAATCGGCGAAGGAGCCAACGAAGTGCTGATCTCCTTTATCGCTCTGGTGGGCATGCGCGACGTGGCCGATGGCCTGAACGCAATACGGGAAGCGCTCCGACGTCCGTGGCGCGGCTGGCCGACGCTGGGTCGGTTTGCCGCCGGCGAGGTTCACAGGCGCATCGCAACGCCCAGAATCGCCGTGCGGTCACCCGAGCTGCAGGCCGCGGCCCGGACGATGACCCGGTTACTAAAACGATTCGGGCGACGTGTCCAGCGCGAATTGATCCGGCATCGCGAACAGATCATCGAGCGGCAGATGGTGCAACAGCGCCTGGCGGAAACATCCATGGAGCTCTACGCCTCGGCCTGCGTACTCGGGCGCCGCGACGCCGAGTTACTGCAGGGAGAGCGCCGAGCGGAGGCAGGGCACGCACACGACGTGGTGCATCTGTTCTTGCAAGAAGCGGCGAGGCGCATCCGCGCGTGCCTGCGGAATCTGGACGACAACAGCGATGCGGCCGTACGGCGCACGGCGCAACGCCTCGTCCGGCGATAAGCTACCCGTTCCTTACGCCGTCCGCACGCCGTCCGCCTCCTCAAGGCCAAACTGCCGGATGGCCCATTCGCGCAGCTTGAATTTCTGTATCTTTCCGGTGATCGTGGTGGGATACTTCTCGACGAACCACACGTAGCGCGGGACCTTGAAATACGCCAATCGCGAACGGCAGAACTGCCGAACATCTTCTTCCTCAACCTCCACGTGCGGCCTGCGCCGGATGCAGGCCACGACCTCCTCGCCCAGCCGTGCATCTGGAACCCCCACGACCTGCACATCCTCGACCGCCGGATGCTCGTACAGCAGTTCCTCGATCTCGCGCGGAGATATGTTTTCGCCACCGCGAATGATCGTATCTTTGAGCCGGCCGGTGATACGGAAGTATCCGTCCGGCTCCCGCGAGGCCAGATCACCCGTGTGCAGCCAGCCCCGTTCGTCGATGGCCTGGGCGGTCGCTTCCGGCTGGTTGTAGTATCCCAGCATGACATTATGACCGCGCGTGCAAAGTTCTCCCGACACACCGTCTTCAACCGGTACCCCCGTCCCTGGAGAAACGATCTTGGCCTCGACACCGGGCAGGACCCGGCCCACGGTTGCCACTCGCTTCTGCAGCGGATCATCGGGTTGCGTCATGGTGATCAACGGCGAGGCTTCCGTCTGTCCGTAGCCGATGGTAATTTCCGCGGCGCCCATCTCCTCGGTCACGCGTTTCATAAGCTCGATAGGGCACGGGCTGCCCGCCATGATGCCTGTTCGCAGCGACGTCACATCGCGACGCGGAAAGTCTTCGTGCTCGAGGATGGCCAGGAACATCGTCGGCACACCATACAGGGACGTGCATCGCTCCGTTTGGATGGCGGCGAGTGTTTCCGCGGGCTGGAAACTTTCGCAGGGAAAGACCAGCGCGGCACCGTGGACAGCCGCGGCGAGCGAGCCCAGCACGCAGCCAAAACAATGGTACAGCGGCACGGGCAGGCAGATGCGGTCCGTCTCATCGAGCCGCTGGTGAAGGCCGGCGTAGAAGGCGTTCAACAGCAGATTGCGATGCGTCAACAGCGCGCCTTTGGGTTTGCCCGTCGTGCCCGATGTGTACTGAAGATTGACAGGGTCGGCGGGCCGGGGCGCCCGCGTCGCGGCCTCCCAATCCGAGCGCGAGACGTTGGCCCCCATCGAGCACAATTCTTCCCAGCTGAGCATCCCCGGATGCGGCGTTGCGCCGATCCGAATCAACGCCTCAAGGCGAGCCAATCGCTGGCAGTGCAACCGTCCACGGCGGGCGGCGGCAATCTCCGGACAAAAGCGGGACAGGATATCGTCGTAATTCGACGACTTGAACCGCGCTATCAATGCCAGCCCGCGGACCTCGGACTGGGCCAGTGTATACTCGAGTTCCGCCGATTGATATGCCGGATTGATGGTCACCAGCACAATACCCGTGCGGGCCGTCGCGAACTGCAACAGCACCCATTCCGGCCAGTTCGTGGCCCACAGCCCGAAATGGTCGCCGGGTTGCATGCCCAGCGCGAGAAGGCCGCGGGCAACCTCGTCGACTTTTTCATCAAACTGCCGCCAGCTCATACGCACGCCCGACTGGCAGAAAACAACCGCGTCGCGGTCGGGAAACCGTCGGGCTGTTTCCGACAAAACCTGCCCGATCGTCCTGCCATCGACCCTGGCATCACAACACATGGTGCGCCCTTCCGATTTCAGCGACGGCCCCGCGGCCATGGCGCCGTCGATCCCGCAACGCACAGGAATTCAGGTTGCCGTCACGGCATGTACAATGTACTTCTGAAGAACCGGGGAAACTAGAAGCAGTTTCACAACTTCGTGTAGCCGCTCCACGACCGGGATATGCAATCGGGGAATGTGACAGCAAGATCAGGTTGTGAAATCGGCGCTCTCGTTAATCTTTAACCCGCCCACCACCGGCGGCGGATACGGATAAATCATGGAAACGCCTGTCGTGCTTTCCGCCTGTCGGACACCTATCGGCAGATTTGGCGGAACGCTGTCCACGATGCCCGCGCCGCGGCTGGGCGCCGTGGCGGTGCGAGCGGCTGTGGAGCGTGCGGGACTGGAACCCGGCAACGTGGACGAAGTCATCATGGGCAACGTGTTGTCGGCCGGCGTGGGACAAGCGCCCGCCCGCCAGGTCGCATTGCGGGCGGGCTTGCCGCCGAGCGTAGCCGCCGTCACCGTCAACAAAGTTTGCGGCTCCGGCTTGAAAGCGATCATGCTGGCGGCACAGGCCATCCGCTGCGGCGATGCCCAGGTGATCGTGGCCGGCGGCATGGAATCGATGTCGCAGTCCGGGTTCCTGCTGCCCCGCGGCGAACTCCGGCCCGGGGATCGCGCGCTGCGCGACAGCATGGTGCATGACGGTTTGACCTGCCCGTTTTCGGAACGGACAATGGGGCAGATTGCGGAGCAGCTGGCGCAGCAAGAAAGGATATCGCGATTGGAACAGGATGCCTACGCGCTGACAAGCCACCAGCGTGCAGTGCAATCGATCAAACGCGGACACGCAGACGACCAGATGGTTCCGGTCCGGCTGGTCGGCGCGTCGGGGGCATGTACCGTTCATAGTGACGAGGGGCCCCGCGAAGAAATTTGCCTGGAAATGCTGTCCGCCTTGCCCCCCGCTTTCAAGGCTGGGGGAACCGTAACCGCGGGCAATGCGTCCATGCTCAGCGACGGTGCTGCGGCGTGCGTCATTGCCTCGCAAGCGTTCGCCGATACGCATGGCCGGGAGCCTTTGGCACAGATTGTCGCGTCGGCCGCGGCGGGCACCGCGCCCGAAGACCTGTTTCTCGCGCCGGTACCGGCGATCCACAAAGTGCTGGAGCGGTGCGGCATGACCAAGGCGCACATCGATCTGTACGAGATCAACGAGGCGTTTGCGGTGCAGATGCTGGCCTGCCAGCGACGATTGAACCTGCCGCCCGAGAAGGTCAACGTTCACGGCGGGGCGATCGCCCTGGGGCATCCGATCGGCGCGAGCGGTGCTCGCGTGGCAACGACACTTGTGCACGCCCTCGGCCAACAGGGCGCCGGCGTGGGCCTGGCGGCACTGTGCCTGGGCGGCGGCAATGCCGTGGCCACCGTGTTTCGGAAAGAAATGGCCTATTGACAACCAATAAACGCGACACCAATCAACAGCCCCCAGGCCGATGGCGGCGCACGACCAGGGACTTTGCGCCGTCGGAAGAAAGCCGGGCGGAAGTGACCATTTATTGCCAGCTAACCAGCCAGGTTAACGGCTGACGAACGGAATGAAGAGTTGCTGTCGCCCCCATTTGGGCAGTGCCGTGAAGGATTGTGGTCACTTGCAAACGCACGTTTTCGCGGTAACCGAACTCGCCAAGAGTTTGGCGAACGTGGATTCGGCCGGCGTCGGACGACTTTGGCTGCAAAACTCCTTCACCGCGCTGCTATTCGGAAGGTATGATGGGACGTTTTGGTTTCGCAGGCTCGTCTCATGTCCCGACCGCTCACTGCCCGCGAACAAGAACGGCTCGCCGCCTGGACGCGTCTGCTGGTCAATCAGCAGGCAGCCCGTGTGATTGTGCCCGCGCCGCGGCCAGCATCGGGATACTGGTTTGGCGGGGGCAACCTGGTTGAGGACGGCGACGGCACGCTGTACCTCGTCGGCCGATACCGCATTCCGGGGGACGCCCGGACCGGCGCGCACCGGGGCCAGCGCGGCCGGGAACTGGCGATCTTCCGTTCGCATGATCGGGGCGGATCGTTCGAGAAAGTTTTCGGCCTGGCCAAGGCGGACTTGGGCGTCGACGGACACCCGGTCCTGTCCATCGAAGGCAGCGCCCTGCACTGGACGGAAGACGGTGTCGAACTGTTCGTATCGTCAGAGAAGTCGTCTCTGAACTATCCGGCCGGATTCGAACCGTTTCAGAAGCCGGAGACAGGGGTCTGGACAATCGACCGGATCGCAGCGCGTTGTGTGGAGGATTTAGGGACCGCACCGGTCCGGACGGTTCTCTCGTCGGACGATCCCCGCTTCCTGCACGTCAAGGATCCTGTTGCGTATGACGCCAGCAACGGTGATTTCGTATTATTTTTCTGCACGCACCCCTACAGTTGGTCGAGTTCCAACACGGGTTATGCGATCCGTCGGCGGGGCGACGACGTGTGGACGGTCACGAACATGGATTTTTTCCCGCGCGGTTTCGCCTGGGACGTGGCCATCACGAGAGGAACCTGTGTGGTAGACGTACCCCGCCAAGGACCATTTTCCGAACGCGCCGTCAGCCTGGTCTTTTACGACGGCGGCGAATCCCTGCGTGCATTAGACGAACACCCCCATGCCCGGCAGCGTCCGCGTGGCTATTCTTGCGAAGAGATCGGGGGCGCTGCGTACGTGCTGGATGGCCAATGGCGCGGAATCCGGCGTCTGTCGCAGCACACACCGTGGTTCGTCAGTCCCCATGGAACCGGCTGCAGCCGCTATGTGGATGTACTCGCGGCGAGCGACGGCTATTACGTCACCTGGCAACAGTCACAACAAGATTTATCTCAGCCGCTCGTGATGCACCACGTGCCTCACGACAAATTCCTGGCCGCTCTGGCGTGACGGGCAGCCAGGCCTGTCGTCCAGTGCCGGTGCATTCATTCAGCCGGCGACTTCGTCCGTCGTTACGACTCGGCCCTTGTCTATCGAGCGCTGTGCGGCCAGGCACAGCAACGTGGACCAGCGGCCGTCCTGGCCGGTGCACAGCGGCTGCCGATGCTCGCCGATGCACCGTGTCATCATCGCGATCTGGTCGGCCAACTCCACCAGCTCCCCCGCCGGTTTCTGCACGTCGACCTCGTGCAGATCATCTCCCAGACCGTATCGGAGTCGGTACGTGGGCCGGTCGCTGCGGGCGTCCGGGCCGCTCCAATGGGCCCAGATCGTTCCCTCCGTGCCGGCAATTTTGGCGGTGACGTGGTGTTCGAAGGCCGCCAAGGTTTGAGAAACAAGTGCGTACGCGCCGTTTTGGAAATTGACAATGGCCGAGAAGTTGTCGCACAGCTCCGGATGGTCCGAGTGGCGGGAATTAGCGCGGGCATAGACAGAAACGGGTTCGCCACGCGCGGCGAGATACCAGCGGGCCAGATCAAAGAAATGGATCGGTTCCTCGAGGATCCAATTCCCCACGCGAGCGATGTCCCACCGCCAGCCTTGCGAACCCCGGCGATAGGGAAAACGCGACAATTCGACGAGGGCATGCAGCGGCGCGCCGATGACGCCGTCGTCGACGAGCCGCTTTGCCTGTCCCCACAGCGACGAGTGCCGCAGTTCGTGGTTGACGGCGATCAGGCAGTTTTGCTTTCGACCGGCGCTTAGCAGCTTATCGCAGTGCGCCACGGACAGGGCCATCGGTTTTTCCAGCAGAACGTGTTTGCCCGCATCCAGTGCCGCCAGTGCGATTTCGTAGTGCAGATGGTTGGGCACCACAATGTCCACCACGTCCACGCTGCTTCGATCCAGAAGCTGGCGATAGTCTTCGTGAATATCCGCATGGGGATACGCTGTTCGAGCAGCGTGGCGGCTCGATGCTGAAGGTACCGCGACCGCGGACAGTACCGCGCCAGCAGTTGCATGGATCGCGCGTGCGTGGTGAGCGCCGAACAGTCCGTAACCGATCAGCCCGAAACGTATGGGAGTATTTTGCATGGCAGCTCCTGGATGGTCGAAACGGGCGGGGCTCGACTGTCCCTCGACCTGGAGGCGACCGCTTTCTATCTATTCCGGCAACTGCTGGTCACGTGTCTCGTGGGCAAAGGCTACAACGGCAATCCCCAGCAGGTACAGCGGCGCGAGCGCAACGGCTTTTGCCTCCTGGCGAATGGCGACTGTCCCAAAGATAAAGAAGGCCACGGCGGTGGCCAACCGCCCCATATTGAAACAAAAGCCGGCACCGGTGCCTCGCAGCCGCGTCGGGTAAAGTTCCGGAAAATACACGGCATAACCGGCGTGCATGCCGAGGGTAAAAAAACCAAACACGGGTAACGCCACGGCCAGCCAGAAGGCACTGGCGTCCTGTGCAATCAAGACTCCAAACAACACGTGCACCATGACGAACGCCATACCGTGGTAGAGGATGAATGCGCCTTTTCTTCCCAGTGCATTGGACAGCGTTCCGAACAGCACCAGTCCCAGTCCGCCGCCCAGCGTATTGAGGACCATACTGAGCATTTCTGCATGTTTGATGGTTGTGCGGTGCGCCCGCCAGGCGGCCGCTTTCTGCTCCATGGGCGCACTTTCGGGAACGTTTTCCGCGGCCAGGGCCCGGGATTGCGCGTTCCGCAGCAAGGCATTCTTGCCGTAAATGTGGACGCCCCAGAACGTCACCAGGCCGATCGACGACAGGGAGACACCGACCAGCGTATTGCGCAAATGCGGTCTCTGGAACAATTCCACAATGCGGCCCACTCTTTGTGTCTCGTCATCCGCGGCGCGCCGGTGGGCGCGAACCCACGTTTCGGGTTCGCGCAGATTCCAGCGAACCCAGATGGTCAACAGAGCCGGCAGCACACCGATGGCGAATCCCCATCGCCACGCGGCGGCCCCCAGAGCGGGGTTGCCCACGACATAGGCGCCTGTCGCTGCTGCCAGCAGCGTACCGAAGACGCTGGACGCATGGAAAATCGAACTCATCACCGGACGCGATCGCTGGGGCATGACTTCCGCAACCATCGAAGACGCGACCGCCCACTCGCCGCCGACTCCCATGGCCACCAGAAATCGCAAACCGACCATCTGCCAGGGTGCCTGCGCCAGAGCGGTGACGCACGTGAATACGGAATAAAACAGGATCGTGACAATCATGGTCCGCGCCCGCCCCACGCGGTCGCTCATCATGCCGAACAGCACGCCTCCGAATGCGCCGCCGAGGAGAAAACTGCCGAACGCCCAGTCATTCCATCGTGCGACCAGCGGGTGGTCGGCCACGACGCCCAACAGCGCGGGCATCGCGTCGCGCATGGAAGCCACAAAGACCTGGCCTTCGAAGACGTCGAACACCCATCCGAGCGAGGCGATGACAAGCACCAGCCACTGATACCGCGCGATGCCTTCGTACCAACGCCGTGAGCGGGAATGATCAGTGTTCACGCAATACTCCAGGCTGCCCACGACCGTTCATCCGTGCCGAGCAGCAGTGCCGCCGCGCGGTGGGTCAATCGTCAGCGGCAACCAGCGACGCCAGCACTTGGCGCGTCCCCTCAAATGTCTGCCGTCCGTGCATTGTGACAAAATTGTCGACCAGCGCCACGTCGCCACGCTGCCACTGGATGTCGCACGCCATCTCGTCTGCCAGGGCGCCGGCCAAACGGAGATCCCGCGTTGGCAGCGGGCTCCCGTCGCCGAAGGTGATTGATTTGGAAGGATGATTGCGGCTGTCCTTCCACCCGTGTGATGCGGCGATCAACTGGTTGAAGAAGGATTTCCGGCCCGAGTCCAATGGCCGCACGGCTGGCAGCCGAGGCGTGGTGGCCCGCAGGGAACCGTCCGGCAGCCACTGCCAGGAATAACCGAGCGAGCGCATCCGGCTTTCCGCCTCCTCGCGTCTATCCGCACTCCAAGTGCTCTGCCAGCTTCGTCCCATGCCGGACCCGTGGTCCGCCTGCGGTGGCATGGTGTTGGTGTACTTCAGGCCTTTTGTTTCACAGCATTGGACGAAACCTCGCGCCTTATCGCTCAGTCGGTCCAGCAAAACATCGGATCGACAGAGAGGCGTCGCACCGCCGCGTCCAGCCGGTTGTTCACAGAAAAAAAACAGCTTGCTGGGATAAATCGGAGTCTGCGCCATTTCGTGGTGCAGGTATATCTTGGCATCGGGCGGCGCTTCGTTCGCCGTAAAAACACGCTCGGTGCGATTGATCCGAACCGCATTGGACAGCGACCTGTCGTAGGGAAAATTCCGATAACCAAAAGCCGCTACAAATGCATCGAAGTCTGCTGCTGACGCGAGCGGAAAACCGCGGAACAGGATCGCTCCATGCTCGTGAGCGCGGCGTCCCAATTCGTCCCGTTGCGTGCGTATCCAATCGGCTGCGTCCGTTAACGTCGCCCGCGCGGAGACACAAACCAAAACCAGAGGAAAGGGGTCTCCACCGTAAGTGACCTGCCCGGACAGCGCCCTCGGTTCAGCGTGGAAATGCGTGTAAGGCATGTCGGTGGGAAAAGGGGCGAGTCCCTTTTGCTGCTCCTTTTTACGGCACCGGCTCAAAAAGCGTCCTGTTCTTTCTTTCGCCATTTATCCCCATCCGTGCCCAGAACCCTATTCTATGTACGCGTACAATCGCACGTAAGTTACTGGACCAGATTCCACAGTCTGACCTTGCCGGCACGGTTCCCGGCCGTGGAGCGGTTTCATGGAGTTTTGAAACTGCCGTCCATTATAATGTGGGCGGCTTTTTCGTGGTAAGGTGCAAGTGTCAGGAGCGGACGAGCAGACATGACGCAGCCGGACGAGATACAGCGGTGCGAGTGGACGGGCACCGTCAACGATGCCTACATCGCCTACCATGACGAGGAATGGGGCGTACCGGTCCACGATGACATAAAGCAGTTCGAATTCCTACTGCTCGAAGGGGCCCAGGCGGGCTTGAGCTGGTGGACCGTGCTGAAGAAACGCGGGGCGTACCGGAAGGCGTTTGCCGATTTCGACCCGCAAAAGGTGGCGCGCTTCTCCTCCAAACGCATCGAGCGACTGATGGGCAATGCCGGAATCATCCGCAACCGCTTGAAGATTGCCGCGGCGGTCACTAATGCGCGGGCCTTTCTCAACATTCAGGATGCCTTCGGCTCATTCGATTCCTATATCTGGCGTTTTGTCGACGGGCGGACCGTTCAAAATCGATGGCGCCGGCTGAAAGATCTCCCCGCCACAACATCTGAATCTGATGCGTTGAGTAACGACCTCAAGCAGCGCGGATTCAAGTTTGTGGGCAGCACCATCGTGTATGCCCATATGCAGGCCGTCGGCATGGTCAACGACCATCTCGTGCATTGTTTCCGCCATCACGAATGCCGCCGGCTCGCGCGGACCGGTTCTTGACGAGACGCGGGAGTCCTCGCCTGCTCCTTCGCGGCCACGGTACCGGCCCAGGGGCGTGTCGTTGTGGGACAGCGAGTATGTCCGTCCCCCAGCCTGGCAAATGGCCTGCCCCTCGACGATCGTGATAGATTCATCGTAGTTGTGCGTGTGGCACGGCAGCGACGCACCCGGTTCAAAACGGCCATAACCTCCACAGATGCGGTGGCTGCCAAATCGGCTGGCGAACAGATCGCGAAAACTCGTGTGGGGCGCCAACGAATAGACTTCGGCGGAACGAAACCGCCGCAGTCGTTCCGGCGCACCCTCCGGTGGCACATCAACACGAGCGTCGGCGTAGTTCGCCTGAACGATGTTTCTTTCGGGCGCCCCACTTGGAAACGAAACATGAACGACGGCAATTCCTTCGTTGGAATCGCAGCGCACAGAGTGCTCAACGTCCTTGGGAATGGAGAGCGCGTCGAAC
Source organism: uncultured Pirellulales bacterium (assembly GCA_964573605.1). Taxonomy (GTDB): domain Bacteria; phylum Planctomycetota; class Planctomycetia; order Pirellulales; family JBBDJB01; genus CAZNKT01. The sequence goes on along the minus strand of CAZNKT010000010.1, from coordinate 48,622 downwards.
GGCCCTAATAGATACTGCCGTCCTCGCACCGATGCCGCGACGGCGCCTTTCAGCACGACCATGACTTCGCAACAAGGGTGCGTGTGATACGGCAGAACGGACTTCGGCCGCAGGTTGGCTGTCCCGGTAAACATCCCTCGTGCACCGCGCTGGCCCGATGCAAATTCCCTCAATTCGACACCGTCGGCGAGCTGGATTTCGGCGGGCCCGTCGCCCGTTATGATGAATTCGGTCCTGCCCGACAATGAATCTTCCCTATGCACAGAACACCTCTCTAAAATCCACTTCGATTCAGTTACTCGCCAACGCACCAATCAGCTTTTCCGGAATTCCTATCGTGGAGGCGACTTCGGTCAGTTCCGCTCGCGTGCGGCCATCGAGTGGAATACCGTCGCGCAATCTGTGCTGCCGGGTCTGCGCTTCGAGTTCTCCGGGCATCAAGATCTTCGAACCAGCCTCAGCCCGCCGGGAAGTCTTTACGAAGTCGACAAACGTACGAACTTCCGTGCCCACTGGCGTCGAGGTCGGCAACCGTTGAGGGTCAATCACGACCGCCAGCATCCCATTCAGCAGGCGATCGTCACCTCGTTGGCTGCACCCGTTGCCAGCCACCGCACCAGCCAGTAATTCGGTGACGATGCCCAAACAAAATCCTTTATGTCCACCAAACGGAAGGATGGCGCCCGGCGGGTCGGCATAGAACTCGTTGGGATCGACGGTCGCGTTTCCGTCGAAGTCGATGATGCTGCCCGGAGGCACGTTAACTCCCTTATTGCGGGCGACTTTCAGTTTGCCTTCCGCGATGGCGCACGTGGAAATATCGAGAATGATGGGCTCGCCGTCATCGACCGGAATCCCCGCCGCAATGGGATTCGCGGACAGTCTGCGATCGATTCCCCCAAAGGGTGCCACGAGTAATCCGAACCCGCTGGTGTTGACAAAGTGCAGGGAGACTTTCCCGGCCCGCGCCGCCATCTGTGGCCAATCACCCACGCGTCCCAAATGGCCGCAATTGCGCAGCGCCAGAACGCATACCCCCTGATCGCCACTCCGCTCTATGGCCCAGGTCATCGCTTCTTCCGCAACGACCTGGCCAAAACCTCCGCCCCCGTCGATGACCAGCATGGGACCATTATCAGCCACGACGGTCGCGTGCTGGTTGGGAACAACTTTGCCCTTTTGGATGTAGTTGACGTAGATGGGTACGCGTATCACGCCATGGGAGTCGTGGCCGACCAGATTCGCCTCAATTAAGTAATGTGCGATGCGTTCAGCTTCGTGAGCGTCCGATCCTGCGCCGCGAAATATGTGCCGCGCGGCATCGCGCAACACCTGATGGTCCACCAGTTTTGCCACATCTTCTTGACGAACGTCAACAGCTTTGGCTTGTGCCTCCAGTTTGGCAAAGGCCCTGACGGGCGATGCGTCCCGCCCTGCCAGCGGCAGTGGCATCGCGCAGAAATCGCAATACGTGCCTATCTGTTCGAGTCTCGTCAAGTTCTCAACAATCAAGACATCGTTGCCCAACAACGCGACATGGGCGTCGAAGGGCGGGCGATCGACCGAGGGAAAATCGACACCGACCAAATCCACTTTCCATTCGACCAATAACTCCGCCGCATCTTTCGTCAACACCGGATGACCACTAAAGTAGTCGGGACTGCCCCAGTGGCGATCCCAACCTGTGTAGATCAACACTTTCCTACATCTTTGCCGAGTTGCTTCCAGCTTGCGCAAATCCCTCGCGCAAATCACGCCATCGACTTCGGTAGTTTCGAGCTTCAAACGGACCGCGCGGCCACAGCAGCGGTTGAGAGCGACCTGATGGATGGTTTCCCTGTTGGAGAAGAAATGGAATGGCGAGTCTATGTGTGTTCCGTTATGCACCCCGAAACTCAGTCGGCTGTTGTTCAGTTGCCGTTGTTGATTCGGGCCAGGCTCGGCTGCGACGCTGACTGTTCGCACATCAACACCGTGATCGCCCGGGTAGACGGGCGTTTCCGAAGAAAGTGGATGACTCAGATCTACGAATTGGGCTGCCATATTCTAGTCCCTCACGACGACCCAGTCGCCGTTGTCGTGGGACTGCATCGCGGCTTCCGCAAGTTTGTTGGCTTCAGCCGCGTCGTACGCAGTAACGCTTGGCGGCTGATCCGTCGTCAAGTGATTCACGAAGTCATGGATATGGAGCCGCAAGCTTTCGTAAAACGCATTTCCTGCCTCGAAGGGGTCGGGCTTGAGGCAGCGCACGTCATCGACGTCAGTTCCGTGAAGCCGCACGGCGTGTGTCGCTTCATCCACGATGATTCCCCCTGCACGGCAGACCAATTCACAACGTTCTACCGTACGTGATTGTCGGCCGCGATATGCCGCCGTCAAAAAGGCCGATACTCCGGACCGGAGTTCACAGCACAACGCCACCTGGTCGATGATCGCATCCCCCCGACTAGTTGACTGCGCTGCGTGGAGCCGGCGAACGTTTCCGCCCAGAAATGAAATCAGATCGAGATGGTGAGTCAGCAGCGTCCAGAATATCACGTCCTTGCGAACGGCAACTGAACGCGGGGGCGCTCCATCGGAAACCTGAAGCCAAATCTGACGCAGTTCGCCAGCGGACCCTTCGTCAAGCAACCGACGAGCCTGCTGATAGCCGAAGGCGAAACGCCGGTTGAAGTCCACACCCAGGCGCAAGTCTCTGTCTGTGGCCAGTTCCGCCAGCTCTCGCGCTTCCGCAGCCGTGTACCCGAACGGCTTCTCGGAAAAGACGTGCCAGCCCGCCTGAAGCGCCTGACGCGCAAGGTCTACGTGGGTCGTATCGGGACTGGCGATGAACGCGCAATTGCAGTCCGCGTCGTCGATGAGCTGTGAGAAGTGCTGGAACGGAGTGGCTGAATAGCGGGCCGCCACCGCCTGGCGTCGCTCCGGCGCCGGGTCGCATACCGCACGCACGATGGCCGTCGGGTGCTCGTGGACGGCTGCGGCATGACGGGCGCCTATCGGACCGCAGCCAACAATGGCGGCCCGCACCTCGCAGTGGGTGCCTGTCTTCGAAGCGGCCATCACTCCACCTCCGCCGGAAATTACGGTTTCCCCACATCACCGTTGCACATCCGTATAGCATACTCGATGGCCCTCTTCATAGGATCGCCATCGGCCTTGTGCTGGCCGGCGATGTCGAAAGCCGTGCCATGGTCAACGGAGGTCCGATCCCCGCGGGGTCCCCGGACGGGATGACAAATACTTTGCGAGCATCATGGGACACGGTTCACCCCGTCCCAGCGCATGTGTTTTGTGGCACCGGGTATCTTGCCGACCCGGCACTGATCGAAAAGACATACCAGCAGATCCGCGTCGCCGAATCCCCCTGCCTTGGTAATGATTCGCCCTCCGTCCAACAAACCACCGCGAAGTTGCCCCCAGGGAATTCCGGGTACCAGGTCGCCGAGCACTTCGATATCCGCTGTGTTCAATGTGTCGCACAGCCATTGTGCGGTATCGCCGCCGGTGACGACTAGCGTCGCCTGCCTGCGTCGAATGTGTAGATGGATTTCGCTTTGGTCACGGACATGCCCGCCACGATCTGCGCAGTCCCCGAGTCTCGCAGCTCCTGTTGGGTTAAATGCCTGACGCGGATGCATTTCCAAATACGAAGGCACAACCAGCGTCCGGGCGCCCAGTCTGGCAAAGGGAGCGGCGCAGTCGCAACATCCTGTCAGATCGTCACCGAAAATCACGATCCGTCGCGCCCGTGAGTCCACCCCCGCGCTGCCGTGATTGTCCGTGGCAGAATGCGCTGTCGCGACGGATCCAATTTCCTGTACGCGTCGCCTAGCGCTGTCGTATCAGCTGGTTGCGACGCGCTTCCTGCGGACGTCACCGGCAGCGGAGCCCACGCCATCGATACGCTGACGCAACTGTGCGAGCAGGTCCGTGCCGGCCTGCATCAGTAGATCAACATAAGAGCGAAACGTGATACAGCTCCATGCTGATTTCAGTCGTTGAGAAGCGTCCGGCAGCGAGTACGAATTGCAGCAGGCAATTGTGCCGCTGGCAATCGAAGTTCTTAATATGATATCCATGGCCTGCAAGTGTCGAGCATCCGCCGCGAATTCATTCCGCGGCAATCCCATCGACAATGCCAAATCGGTGGGTCCGACAAAACAGCCGTCAACTCCTGGCACGGACATGATGTCGTCGATGGCTTGCACGGCATCGACATGTTCGATTTGAACCAGCAGCGAAGTCTCGCGATTCGCGCGTTCCGGGTAGTCTTCGCCCTGGTGAACGGCGAAATCTCCGCCAACGGAACGTTCGCCGAGTGGTGGATACTTTGCAGCTTGACCTGCGGCAAAGGCTTCATCGACCGTATTTACCATGGGAAGCACGACCGACTGGGCGCCGAGATCCAGGGCCCGCTGAATATCGGCGTGGGCGCCGATGGGAACACGAATCCAGGGCGAGATTCCGGCGGCTCGCAGAACATGCACGCATTGGTAGGCGGTTTCGATCGAGATCGCGCCGTGCTGCATGTCAAGCACGACGAAATCCCATCAAGGAGGCAACGGCTATAATGTACACGATGTACGGGTACCATGGACCGGTAAACCGTCGTCACCCGCACGACCGCCCGGGCGGGATCGGCACCGTTTTACATATTTCTTTCCCCGAAAGATTCTGTTTGATTAACCGGCAGGCGGTCCGAAATGATCCAGGAAAGTTGGCCTTCACGACAGCTTGTTGGATCGAATGTGGATACGAGCTATCTGGCGTATCTTCGTCCGGTAGCGCAACCACTCATGCAGTTCACCTCGGGGCACTTTCCACCCGCCTCGATCAGCTCGCCGCACCAGCATCCCTGCATCGTCCTGCATGGCTGCTTGAACGGGCCGATCGTACTGGTAACGTCCCATTCGCGCAACACACTGGAAGTAGGAAATAGAAGGAAACCATGAAGCAGCTCAACCGCAGAGAGTTTTTGGATATGGGTGCCGCGGCATCCTTGGCCGTCCCACTGGCAACTGCGTTAACGGGTCCCCTGGCGGTTGCGGCGGATGACGACACGGAGGGCCACCATTGGTATGAATCCGCCTACCGTCGTGCCGTGATCGACATGCATATTCCCGACTGGGATCCCAAATTTCTGTCGCAGTTCGACCCTGACCAATACGCCGCGATGCTGGAAAGATCGCGTTCACAATCTGTCGTTTGCTACTGCCAATCGCACGTCGGACTGTTCAATTACCCCACCAAGGTTGGTAAACAGCATGACGCGTGGCACGGGCAGAATATGCTGCAGCGGATGATCGATAGCTGCCACAAGCGGGGCATCGCTGTTCAGCTCTATACGAGTTTGATCTTCGATCGCTGGGCCGGGGACAACCACCCCGAATGGCGGATGCGGACCTGGGAAGGCAAAATCCAGGGTGAGGGAGGGCGTTCGGCAGTCTTGTGCGTTAATTCGCCGTACCGCGAGTATGTTCGAGCGTTTGTCAAAGAAATCTGCCATGACTTCGACTTCGAAGGCATTCGCTTCGACATGACATTCTGGCCGTGGCTCTGCTACTGCGAGCATTGCCGACGGAGGTTTGACGAAGAGGTCGGAGGTGAGATCCCCACCACCGTGAATTGGCTCGACGAAGAATGGGTCGCATTCCAACGCGCCCGCGAGCGCTGGCTGGTCGATTTCGCCGCCATCGCGACGGGGACCGTTCGCGAACACAAACCCGCTGCTTCGGTAGAGCACCAATCATCCACCTTTCCCAAGAGTTGGATGTTGGGCGTCACCGCGCCCCTCGCCCAACAAAATGATTTCCTGCAAGGAGACTTCTACGGGGACCAGCTCCAGGGGTCTTTCGTGCGCAAGCTGTTGGAACGGCTGTCACCGCACAAACCATTCGGTTACGAAACGAGCTTCTCTGTCAGACTCGCCGATCATACCGCCATGAAATCAGACGCATTGCTGCATGCCAAGGCGTGCTCCGCCATCGCCGACAGTGCGGCGTTCATATTCATTGACGCGATTGACCCCATCGGCACCGTGAATCCTCGCGCTCATGAAAGGATGGGCAATGTTTTCGACCAGTTGCTGCCCTATTACGCGCATTTGGGGGGACAGCGTGTTCGCGACATCGGTATCTATTACAGCTTCGAATCCAAGTTCAACATGAACGGGAACGGCACGCACGTCGGTGGCCCCGACACGACGGATGCCCATACGGACAGCACGATGCAAGCGGCAGCCCATTTGATGGGCGTGCAGCTCCCGGTGGGAGTGATCACCAAGGAGTCACTCGCTGATTTGAAGGATCTGAAGGTGTTGGTGATGTCGAACGTCAATATGATGGACCGGGAAGAATGCGACGCGATTCGCTCGTGGGTCAAAGAGGGGGGAAAACTGCTGGCCACCGGCGGCACGTCCCTGGTCGACAAGGACGGTCAACAGCATTCGGACTTTATGCTGTCCGACGTCTTCGGTGTGTCTGTCCGTAACGCCGACTGGTCGCCCCGTCACCACTACGTCTCGCCGACCGACGCGGGAGAACATTTTTTTGCCGGGTTTGATCGTACGTATCCCGTCTACTGCGAAGACTACGGCTTCCAAGTGACGCCACACGCCAACGCCGAAATTCTCGCGACCACGACCCTTCCCTGGCCCGCCCCGGATCCGTCCCGGTTCTCGTCGATCCACAGCGATCCGCCCTGGCGTCCTACGAACAACCCCGAAATCGTATCGCATCGGTTCGGGAAAGGGCTCGCGATCTACTGCAGCAGCCCCGTCGAGAACTTGCCGACGATGGCCGATGCGTTTGTTCGACTGGTGCGCTATCTTGAAGATGAGTACCGTTTCGAGGCGTCGGCTCCCGCCTGCGTGGAAGTGACGCTATTTCATCAACCCGAACGGAGCCGATATCGATTATCGCTCGTGAACTTCCAGGATGACCTGCCCAACATTCCCGTGGAAGGAATCGAAATCACGCTGCGGCTGGACGAAGTCGTACAACGAATCGTGGAAATACCGACCGGTAAAGTCATCCCTCACTTGCCTCGCGGCGGGCACATCTGTTTCCAAGTACCTCGGCTTACAACACTGGGAATGTACGCCGTCGAAGTTGCCTAGAGCGTTTTTACGATCCGTGTAGCGATACACCCCCGGCTCCGGCGGGGGATTGCCACACCGCATCGCTGAATTGTTCATCCCCGGGCCAAGTCTTCGTCTGATCTGCCGCCAACAAGGCCATTCCATTCAGTAAGCTCGTCGGGCAAAAGTGGACATCGTCGCGGCCAGCCCGCGGTGTAGCCGTCCCATGAAAAGCCCAGCGCTCCGCACAACAGCGCGTCCCGGCAGGCAAACCGGACCGCTTGGTATCTGCCGGATCTGGACAGTGATCCTGCACGCCGCGGGGATGGTCCAGGCTGCGCCGGCCGGAATCCTGGTGGAGAGTATGGCTTTCCATGACGCATCCCACATCACGTCGGGAGGTGCCCAGCAAGAGGGCGGATACATCGACGAGGGAGGCGCGCTGTTCCTGCATGTCCGCAACAATGGCCAGATGGTGGAGTCCTTTGACCTAGACAGCGTCCGCGTCAATGGGAGTCTGCTGGCGGATCTGCCGAACTTCAAATGGGCCCGAAGTTGGCCGGAAACCATCGCGCCGGGCGAAGTCAGCACGATCACGCTGAAAGGTATTGAAGCCCCATTCGCCGAAGGACAGAACGTCAACGTGGAGGTCTTCACGAACAGCGGGAACACCGGCACGATCACGCAACCGTTGCAGACGCTGTCTTTGCGGATTGGCCATGTCGTCCCCAGTCAGGATTACCGCACGCTCCCGATCATTCTCCGGAATCTCGATTCCGCGTCGGCGTACGACATCAGTCAGATCGTGGTAAACGACGACGTTACGGCGTCGACCACGACGAACCAGAGCTCTCCAACCTGGATTCCACGTTCATTGCCGAAGGCAATAGGCGCGTCTGGCAGAACGATCCCAGTCACCCCACGATGGTCAATCTGGCAAAGACCAAGCGGTTCCAGGAGTATCTGCTGGGAGTATCTGCGGGCCACCGACCACACCATGTTCGATCACTACATGCAGTATGCTCCTCTGGTCTATGGCAACATCTTCACCACTTATTCGATCAAGGATGCGGCGGCCTACAGGCGCGCTCTGAAGCTCAACACGGAACCTCTCCGCAGTTGGGTTTTCGCGCAAGGAGTGGCCCGAGCGTGGAACAACCAGCCCCCGGACTGGGGCATTGAGGTTCGGTTCTGGAGCCACGTCCTGTACGGCAGCAAGGGAATCCTATTCTTCAGCTCCATGGATGATTCTGCCGGCCAGACCATTTCGTTCAATGTACCTGACTGGATTTCCATGGATCGGATCCAGAAACTCGCCGAGAACGGATTGACCGACGTGACTGCCGGTATCGACGGTCGCACAGTCACGCTTTCTAATCTCGACCTGAATTCAGCCGAGCCGTATCAAGTGTTCTTGATCGGAGCGGAAGACACGACAGCACCGGATAGCCCGACTGGCTTGAACGTGGCTCGAATCCTCGATGCGAACAACCACGTGTTGAGGCCGGAGTAGTCGGCCAACCGAACGTTCGCACCGATTCGCAACCCTTCTATGAGCAAACCCGACCCGCAGGGCCCCTTGGTGGACCAGAAGATGGGTCCAGCCTATAGGCAGCCCGAGACGGTAAAGTAGAATAAGAGCTATGGAAGTTACGGTATTTACGTAACCCTGGCTGACTCCTCCGTAGCTGCTCTTGACCGGGCGATCGGCGGATCGCCGACAAGAGACAGTTCATGCAAGAAATTATCTCGATAGAACGCGGCTGTCAGCAGGCGTCCCCCGTGGGTGCGACCGTTGTACACCAACTGGAGTTTCGAACGATGAGAATCGACGTGAGTCGTCTGTTATGTTGCATCGGGCTGTCGATCGCACCCTGTGGAGCATGCATGGCGCGGCAGGATGTGCCATCTTCCGCGCAGCAGCAGTCCTCCGCGCAGCAGCAAGCGGCCTCCACCGATGCTCGGACCGATGATCTCGCTGCGATTCGCGCCGAGGCTCAGGCGTTCGTTCGGGCTTTTAACAAGGGAGATGCCCAGGCGATCGCGGCGTTGTGGACGGTAGATGGCGAGTATATTGATGATGCTGGACGCAGATTCACTGGCCGCGATGAGATCGAGCAAGCCTACAGCAGCTTTTTTGCCGACAACGCAAAACCCGAGATGCGGATCACGATCGACTCCTTGCGTTTGTTGAGTGACAGTGCGGCAATCGAAGACGGACGTGCTGTCGTTGAACCGCCTCCTGTCGGTGCTCCGGGAATCAGCAAGTACACAGCCGTGCATGTCAACGTGAACGGTAAGTGGTTGATGGCTTCGGTGCGCGATACGTGGGTTGAGACTCCCTCAGCGCATCACAACGTGGCCGACCTCGAGTGGCTGATCGGTACGTGGATTTCGGAAGAGCACGGCTTCAAACACGAATCGGTATGTCGCTGGGTAGCCAACAAAAGCTTTGTCGAACGTAGATATACGATGGCGCACGTTGATGGCACGAAGACATCGGGAGTGCAGTTGATCGGTTGGAATCCGGAGGGAGGCCACGTGCAGTCGTGGAATTTCAGTCCCGATGGCGGCCACGCTGTAGGCGTTTGGTCTCCGGAGCAAGGTGGATGGCGGGCCGAGCTGCATGGAGTGACCGGCGACGGTACGCCCACAACGTCCGTCAATCTGCTCACGCGGTTGGATGATAACGCGTACGTCTGGCAGTCTGTCCAGCGAGCAGCAGGCGGTGTAGCCCTGCCGGATACGGACGAAGTTGTGTTGAAACGGCAGCCGGCCACTCGTTGAGGTTGTCCGTTCTTGAGTACAAACACACAGAGGGAAACATTCATGTTCCGACAATCACTTCTGCTGACAGCACTTGCCGTGGGTCTGATGTCGTGCGCACCGCTTACTGACTGCTGGGGCCGCGGTTTCGGAGGAGGGGGCCGCGGCGGAGGGTTCGGAGGAGGAGGCCGCGGCGGGGGGTTCGGAGGAGGGGGCCGCGGCGGAGGGTTCGGAGGAGGAGGCCGCGGCGGAGGATTCGGCGGTGGGGGAGCAGAACATAGTCCCGGCGGATTTGGCGGAGGTCAGCGGGGCGGAGCGGGTTTCGGCGGCCCAGGCGCCGCGGGAGCAGATGGTGGCAGGATGGGCGGCGCCGGTTTTGCCGGACCGCGTAGCGGCGCGGGAGGGGGCCGAATCGGACCAGGCGGACAGGGTGGGTTCGGCGACCGGGGCCCCGGTTCCCTAGGTCCGGGTGGAAATCGATTCTCGTCTCCTAGCCCCGACCGGCTCAACAGCTTTCTTGGCCTCCCGTCCGATGGAGGATTGCACAACTTGGGCTCGGCCGGCGCGGGGCGCGGAAACGTGGGCGGCGGCGGTCAGCCGGGCGTTGGTGCGGCCGGCGTGGGTCGGCCGGGCGTCGGTGTGGATGGCGTAGGTCGGCCGGGCGTTGGTGCGGCCGGCGTGGGTCGGCCGGGCGTCGGTGTGGATGGCGTGGGTCGGCCGGGCGTCGGTGCGGCCGGCGTGGGTTTCGACCGCGTCTCGCCCGCCACACGTTACCGTCATGGTGCCGCAGTGCGCGGCAACTTCAATCATTGGGGCGTCTACGGTAAAGACTGGTACACCGCTCATTCCGGAGCCTGGTACGCTGCCGGCTGGGGGGCGGGCGCGGCATGGCGAGCGGCTACGTGGAATTCCGTCGGCCAGTGGATGAACTATTACCCGACCACACCGGTTTTTTACGACTACGGCAACAACGTAACGTACCAAGACAACAATGTGTATGTGAATGGTCAGGATGTGGGCACTTCGGAGCAGTATTACGAACAGGCGAGCAATCTGGCCACGGCCGGTGCGCAGGCCGACGCTTCGGCCGACGGCGATTGGCTGCCGTTGGGCGTGTTCGCCGTGACCAAAGCCGGCCAAACAACGACGGACGTGACTATCCAACTTGCGGTGAACAAGCAGGGCATTATCCGCGGAAATTACACCGACTCGAAAATCAAAAAGACGCAGCCTGTTCAAGGCTCTGTGGACAAGCAATCGCAGCGGGTTGCTTTCACGGTCGGTGATAATCAATCCGACGTCGTCGAAACTGGCATCTACGACCTGACCAAAGACGAAGCTCCGGTTTTGGTTCACCTTGGCAACGACCGTACCGAGCAATGGCTGCTCGTCCGGCTCAAGCAACCTGATAAGACAAACAGCTGACCAGCGAGAAACTCTGGAAGACTCACTGCCTGTTGGTGCGCACCCATTCAACAATATGAGCGGGATCGGCCGCAGCGGCACGGGAGTGCTAAGAGGCATCGGGATGGTGTTTCCGCCGTTGCTTAATCGCCGGATGGTTCGTTGTTGGCCTCCTGCGGTGTGGAAGAGGACAGCACGGTCCGCATCTGGGATGGTTCGTCCTACCAGCACCTTCGAACACTCGCCGGCCACAGTGGTGCCGTCTATACCGTCTGCTTCTCGCCCGACGGCAGGACGCTCGCCTCGGCGGGGCAGGATGGCACCATCCGTCTGTGGGACCCGGTTGTCGGCGTGGAACGCGCGTTGCTCGCAGGCCACGAAGACTGGGTGTCTTCGGTCACTTTTTCGGCAGACCGCCGAAGTCCGGTCTCAGCCAGCAGAGCGACACGACGGTGCAGATTTGGAAATCGATCCCGGCGGACGATGCGTCACCGGAAGCCCGTCCGGCCGATTGGCACGGATGAGTCCGGCATGACGATCAACCGGCAATTATCACTCAATGGGATCGGAGACTGCCCGCGATTTATCCCGGATCCGCGAGAACTCAGTCGATCAATGCCTCATCCAACGCTGCGATGGCGACGTCGACTTCGAATGGCACTCGCGTAGACGGTACAAGCTACACCGGGCAACCCTTTCTTCACGCAATCACTACAGACGCCTGATGAACCTGCCGCCAACGTCGTAAAACCGGTCCACAGGATGGCATCGCACAACCTCCATGACAAACTGTTCCGTACCAGTTTGCAGTGGCAATTCGATGACGATCCATTTCGCATCCACCGGCTGCGTATGGATCAAACCGATTCCGTGTGACGAAATGTCGCGGGTAATCATCGTCACCGGCTCCGCCACGGGCTGGACGTCGTCATCGACTGCCACCGTGGCGATGGCCATCATCAGCGGATGCCGCACATGGGCCCGACGATCGGCTTCGCCCGACTCCTCGGACACAAGTTTGGCCACCAACGACGCCACGGCGTCACTCGGGCTTCCCAGATGAAATTCGCTAAAATCGATGCGTGACATGGAAACAAAAATCTAGGCAAATAACACACTCTAGGCAAGAAACGGGTAATCGTGCCCTGCGATTCGGCCCGCGGGAGTGGAGATCAACGCGGCCAGTTGTTCGACGAACTCAGAAGATGCCGTGCGCTGGAAGAACTTGTCGAAAGGCCAAACCGTTTCCATCAACATCGCCCAATGACAATCCTACTCGCCGCGGACAAAATTCCAATGGGATTTGCCCGCACACTCGCGAAAAACAGGGTGCTGCATCGCTAGATCCGTGTGGACAAACACCGCAGCTTACGCGATCGACAGAATCCAGTGTGACGGCGCGCGAAGGCGATACCTGTTCGCCTGCGTCTGCGTTCTCACCGACAGGTCCAATCGGGAGACAGACCAATCGACAACCAACCGTACGGCTCCGACGGCACGCTATTCGATTTCCGCCAACGGCTGTGCGCGCTGCCCCGTAACAGGCCTGTCAGAAACAGGGCCACCGTCACCGTGCCACGAGCAGACTCCTGGAGATCGTCGGCCACCCAATTGTTGTAGCAATGACAACGGAACGGACCGCAACACGCCGGCCGGACGTTACCACGTCGGTCAAACAGATCGCAGGCATTGTCCCCTGGCTGCCTCACTGGCGCAGGTGCCGGGCGGCCTGTTCCCGCGCCACGCTACAAACGACCGCCGCAGCATTTCCAGTTGGGGATGACGGCCGGCCGCTGGACCCCGGGATCGCCAACATGAAAACGGTCGGAGCGGATGGTTAGCCCCGGGCTCCGCCCGGGGATGAATCACCAAGCTGCTTGGCGGGGCGATCCCCCGGCAAAGCCGGGGGCTGAAAAGGACCGTGACACTGAAAACGCAATGGACGTTCTGCCCTGCACCTGCCGGCGGGAATGAAGACAAGCGGAATTGTCCACCGCCGTGGTTCGCGAACAAAGGACTATGGCGATGAACATAGCGGCCTTGGGACAAAGGGCTGACGACCGCCCCGGCCTGCGTTTCCGCATGATACGCGACGACGACTGGTCGTCGAGGCATGGGTTGTGCGATCGGAGCCGTCACCGCGACTTCTGCGACGCGGATACGGGCCGCAACGCCGCATCGATGAATTCGTACGCTTCGCGGCGAAGCTCGGCGGGGAAATCATGGCCACAGTCCGGATGGCGGACCCTCAACCGGCCCTCGCCACCCAACAAATCGTACACCGGACGAGCAGCGTCCACGCAGGCGTCCACGCTCCGCCAGCGAAAGTTGCCATCGTGGAGCGGCGCGTTGATAAATACTGGACGAGGGGCAATCGCGCCGAGCAGTTCGTGGAAGTCGAAGGGAATGTCGTGGAGCCGGTCTCGGTAGTTTGACATGCGAGGCATGTAGCGGATCTGGCACCAGCCTTTTCCGAAATACCAGTTTGCCTCGTCGCCGCCGTAATAGTCCAGATAAGAATCAAAACCGCAGCTGCTGACCACGACCGCGATGCGTTCGTCGAACACCGCCGTGTAGATGGCATTATGGCCTCCCAGCGAATGGCCTATCGCAGCAAATCCTAGCGTCGCATCCACTGCCCGATGCGCCGCCAACACGTCCAAGGCCCGCATGTTGTCCCAAATGGCTTTCATCGTACCGCTGACGTAGCCCAGGCGCTGCAGATGGGGCCAATAGTTCGCCAGCTGAGGATAGGCCGGGGCGATCGTGACATACCCGCGCTCGGCAAGCTCCGCGGCGTACTGCCTTCCGGGCCGCCCGCCCAGTCCCACAACGACCTTGTGGCCAACGACGTTGTCGGTCGGGTGCAGGCAGAGTACGCCTGCCGTGATTTTGTCGCCTGCCACGACGTCCTTGGGCACACACAGGTACGCGGGCGTCCGCGAATGGGGCTCCGATTGGAACGTGATCAGCCGTCGCACGTAGCTGCCGGCGTCGACTTCCTCGACGACCTTCACTTCCAGCTCCACCGCGGCGAGCCGACGGCGATCGGGCAACGGGCCCATGACCTGGTGCATCCCCTTTTTGATGGCATCCCGCCGGATCCGCCATTCGTCGGGCGATCGCACCGGCTGCACGTCCGCGTGTTCGTCGTGACACAGCAGAAGGTTCTCTCGGGGCAGCCGATCTGATTCGCCTCCAACGGCCGGCGCGCCGTTGATCATGCCTAGCACCAGAACCACGACGAGGTGTTCTTCGGCGACGATGAATCGCCGTATGACAGGCATGGAGATCCGGTGGTGATGAAGGCTTCCGCCCGGCTCTTTGATGGCGTGGGAACGGGCCAAGGTGTATTGCTCCATTGTACTTCTGCCGAGCCCGCCGGCGGCCTGCTCGGGGGCATTTGCCCGAACGGTTCACCTTTGCGGCACGCACGGCAAGGTCCCACGACGCGCCGCGACGGCCCTGTCCGAACCGGCGGCGCCCGGCGTCAGTCCCACCACCACGGATCCAGCGGCGCTTTGGGAGGCGGCGGCGATCGGCGGTGCGCGTCGTACAAGGTCGCCGGGTCGATGATGCTCTGGATGCGATCCCCGCGAACGTGCCGGGCGGTATCGACACGCACTCCGCCGCTCACGCCAACCACGAAGCGTTGCTTGTCCAGAACACGGTGGTTGATGACCGATTCCACTTCCCGCGGCGAGACGACTCCGGCCACGGCGTATTTCATGCCGCCTCCCGTTGATCGGTCGCCAAAGTAGGTCAACGACCAGTCCGCACGGCCTGCGAGGTCTTCCTCCAAGATTAAAGCTACGGCAAGTGCCAGATCGAACACGTTGCGCAGATCGGCGTAAATCGGATAAACGTCGGCCAATGCATCAAAGTGCGCCGTGAAGTTGCGTGCAAACGCGCGATTCCATTCCTCGGCTTTCCCGGTCGCTATTCGGCGTCCGCTGCGGGATAGCAGTTCATTTTCGCTCAACACCCTCACGCGGGGCCCATGCAGCTCATAACACGTTCGCCGCGTGTTGGTGGAAAGTGAGGCGTTGTGGAGCGTAAACCACCACCGCAGTACGCGGAGTGGCGGTATCTTTCCATCGTTGTCCGGTTCAATCAGTTCCAGATAGCTGGGCACCCCAGCAACGGATGGCTCGAGTCCCATGCCAATCAGTTTCATGCGATAATCGGCTTCGACGAGAATTCGGGCTGTTCTCGAGTGCGCGTCGATGCCGTACACATCGATCCTTTGTCGTCCCACGCGGGACTGCAACTGCTTAATCCACGATGTGCGGGACGCCGGTCCAGCCGGTATCGGCTCTTGCCGCGAAACGGCCAGAAACGCCTGTGTGCGTCTGAGGTTTTCGCGGAGCGGTGTGATGGAACAACCGAAGCGCCCCCGGCTGCTCAATGCATTGCGAATGAGCACGATCAGATCGTCCAGATGCAGCACCGGCTGGCCGGTATCCGCGTTGACGACGCGGCCTTCGGCGTCCCGCCGCCAGGGACCGGCCGGTCCAGCAAGCACGACGTCGCCCGAATCGGGAAACAGCATCACATACCGGAGACGGTAGATCCCTGCCAGCAGCCGCAGGGCATCCTCGATGGGCCGGCCCAGCGCGCGTCGGACCATGAGCACGCGTTCCAGACGGTTGAGCGAAACTTTGCGGAGGCGCGACGGTTGGCGCACCTCCCGATCGGGGTTGTCCGCGGACGGTGCACGCGCGTTCCCCTCCAGCGGACCGTCGGCGCCCGACGGGACGCGGATCCGCGTCAACAGTCCGTTGGCATCGACGGAGACACCGCCTTCAAATCCGGAGATCGCGCCGGCGCCTCCCACTTCCTCCCAGGTATCGGGGGCGATGGTCGTGGTGATCAAATTAATGAGCTGCTCGAAATCGACTTCCGGTCCGCCACCTCGCCCGGACGTTCTGGCCCGCGCGACGCGAGTCAGCAGGTCGTTCTGAAGGCGGTCATCCGAGTGTCGGGCGGCGGTTCGCGCTGCCGCCTCCAGGTCGCCGCTTTCGATGTGGCGGGCCACGTTTCCCTCCAGCCGCGCGTCGGTTTCCACGCCGGCGGCAGGGAGCGACAAACCGCACAGGAACGCCGTCGGCAACGCCCAGCGGTTTGGGGCGGTCTTACCAGCACAGCACATCGGGCAGATACTCGGCGATCAGATCTTCATAAAACGGTCGCAATTCCTGCGCGCAGGGCCTGGCATCGGCCTTGGTGTAAAGATCGTACGCGTTGAACTTCCGAACCCAGCGAAACATGTCGCGGTCGTGGTCGTTCATTAAATAGTCGTATTCGCCTTCCCGGTGCGCGGCGTAAAACGAATGGTAACGCAGCATGTAGCATGCGGGTTCAGGCAAATAATTTTTCACCACCTGGTACATGTATTCGTCATGGCCCCACGACATCAGAACCTGGTCGAGACCGCAGCCGTCTTCGTAGATCCCCAACCGCGTGCGGTAACGTGCGTCGCGGCTGTCCGGATTGCCGGCGAAGAATTCGTGATACACAATCTTCTGGGAAAAGGCGCAGCCCACTGGAAACGTGTCGCCGACGACGGCCCATTGAGGTTCTCCGAACAAGCACAGCACCTTGCCCAGATCGTGGACGAGACCCGCCAGCGTAAACCAGCGCGGGTGTCCATCCTTGCGAATCGCCTCGGACGTTTGCAAGAGATGTTCGATCTGGGCCAGCTCCGTGTCGGGGTCGCTGTCATCCACCAGCGTATTGAGAAAATCAATTGCCTCCCAGACGCTCATCGTCGTCTTCCGCAGCGGCAGGTAGGCCGCCCGTTTGCCACGTACAAAATCGACGGTCTGAAAGCGATGATTCTGCCGATAGAATTCCTTCACGCCGGGACGGGCGTCGGACGCGTAATCGCGAAACTGCCGGTGTTGCGTGTTCGCCGCGGTTCGGGCGCTCTCACCGGGAGGATCCGGGTAACGGCGAACCAGGTCTACTTCCCATTCGTCAAGGTCCGCTAGCGGACCGTCGGGACGAGCCGGTCGTTGGGCGTCCCGCTGGAGATGATGTGTCTTCCGTTTCTGGGGCATGGTACGACTCCTACAGACGCATGGCGTGTCGGCGTCTGGCGCATGGTCGCGCAACGCCGTCCGCGATTCCGGCAGAATCTATTCGCGATAGCCGAGCGTGACCAGGATGCAGGCATCCCCGCCGATCACATTTAATCCATGCTGCCTGGCAGAGAGAATCGCTTGTTCGCTCTCCGCGCCGGGCTGCATCCAGACGTGCTTGATTCCGAGCTGGACGGCCTGCTCGACGATTTGCTCCGTAATTTCAGGGGGCGTGATGACGGAAATGCCATACGGTGTCTGTGGTACGTCCTGGAGTGTGGCATAGGCACGCTGTCCCTCGATTTCTATGGCGGACGGGTTGACGGGGATGGCGGTGCGAACGTTTTGGAGGTAGGCTCGCAGCACTTTGTTGCCGTATTTTTCTCTGTTCTCCGATGCGCCCACGACGGCGTGCGGCCCCCCGTCCAGAAATTGCCGGATGCGTTCGTCAAGAGACGCGGTCATGGTTCTCTCTTCGGCGGTCCAGTGGGCGACGGATAGGAGGAGCCCGGCTGCGAGGCGCGTTGCACACAGGCATCAAGATATCGCCGTGCGCGGTTTACTTCGGCGGTAATCCGGGCAGGTGTTTCCAGGATAGGTACGCCACGAGGCACCGGATGTGTGAATATTTCCACAAAACCCCGGTAGCCAGATGCACACAGCGCGGACATGATGGGTGCAAAATCGAGTGGCCCGCGGCCCGGCATCTGCTCCAACTCCTCGTGCTTGGGCATCTTTCGGTCCGATCCGCGGCCGTGCTGCTGCGCGTAGAAAAAGGCCACCTTTTCACCCAGCTGCGTGATGAAGCGAGCGATATTGTGCGCGTCCTGAGGCAGGTGATGCGGAGCCACGGCGATACCCAGGTGAGGCGAATCAAGCCTTTCGACGAGCCACAGGCACGCGTCGGGCGAACTCATCAGGTTGTGCGAGTGATTCTCGATGGCGACGATCGTCTGCGTCTCTTCCGCCTCCGCAATGTGCGGCTTCAGCCGCTCCGCGAATTGCATGACGGCCGCTTTCAAATCGCTGCCCGTCAAGTCCGGCGGACCACGGCCTCCGGTGACCACTACCGCTGCCGGACCGCCTAGCCGACGTGCCAATTGCATGTCGGGCTTCAGCCGAAACGGCCCTCGGGGATACTGCGAAAGGGCCCCCAGTTTCACGTTGTGCCGCTGAAGCTGCTCGGCAAACGCGTCCGCGCCCATGGCATCGACCTGCTCGCGCTGGTTGCCGTGAGGCCTCGGCCAAATATCGATGAACTCCGCGCCACAGCGGCGGACCTCGGGAAGAATCTCGTCCAAGGCCGCCATGCCGTACAACGCGGAGGCCACGATGTAGCGGTACGGCGGCTGCTCGGCCGCCCGCCCGACGGCGCCGCGAGAACTCGCCGCCCACGCGGCCACGGACGCACAGAATTGGCGGCGGCCCACGAGACGCGTTGTCCCCGACGCTGCGGCAGGTTCTGCCGGTCGTGAACAGGGTTTTGTCACGAATCGATCTGCCCGATGAATAACGATGGTGGCCGACCTCCGCGTCTGGTTTCCATCCGAGATGCTTCCTCGCGCGGCGAGCCACCGGAACCCAACCGCTACGAGCCGACTCGGCGATTCGCCCGCTCCTTTTTCATTGCGCCGCGGCGCGCCGGTCGCGACGGGCTTCTTCGGCCACCCGCTTGATCGCCGTCCGCATGGCATCCCGATCGATCGCATGGACGTCGATGGGCGTACCGAGATCGCGGACCATTGTCAGCGTGAGGCGGCCCCCGAGGTGTTGGCGGAACTCTTCCAGTCCGGCGAACAGGCTCGGTATGTCGTCGAGCGCGTCGCTTTTCAAGGAAAAGCCCAGAGCCTTCAAGCAGTTCAGCGCGCGCGAGGCATGGCGTTGATCGAACCCGTGCACGAGTGACGAATAGATGCAGTCGATCGCCAGACCAATGGCGACCGCCTCGCCGTGCCGCAGACGGTATTCAGACACCGATTCCAGGCGGTGCGCGGACCAGTGGCCGAAGTCAAGCGGGCGTGCTTCGCGCGACTCGAACGGATCTCCTCCCGCCGTAATGTGCCGCAAGTGCCATTCGGCCGATCGGCGGATCATGTCCAGCGCGGGGGCCATTTCTCGGCGCGCTATGCGGTCGGCCGAGCGACACAGTTGATGGAACATCGAGGCATCCTTCAACAGCGCCACCTTGAGACACTCGGCAAATCCGCAGATAAAATCCCGGTCTGCCAGCGTCGCGAGCATGGCGGCATCGTTGATCACGGCCCACGGCACCGCGAACGCACCGATCCAGTTTTTTTTGCGGAACAGATTGACCGCGTTTTTGACGCCGATGCCCGAATCGGCCTGGGCGAGCGTCGTGGTCGGCAGCCGCACGAGCCGAATCCCACGATGGGCGATGGCAGCCGCAAACCCCACGGCGTCCAGTACCGCGCCACCCCCGATGACCACGACGTAACTGCGCCGATCCAGATCCGAAACATGGAAGACCTTGAGGATTCTTTCCAGAATATGGACATCATTCTTGACGGACTCGCCGCCGGAAATGATCTGGACATTGCCGATGCGGGTGAGTTGATCGGCGTGGGCATGACAAAACGTGCGGATCGACTCCACCATGGCAGGATGGGTCCGGTGGACGCGTTCATCGAGCCAGAACTGGACACGCGGCGCGCGATCCTCGGAGGGTTCCAGCACGTCGGCCAACACCTGCTGTTCGTCACCCAACAGATCTTGCGTGAAGCGAACCCGGTGCACGAAGGGCACGGAGAAACGCACGTCCAGGGCGTTGGCGAGTGGTTCGTTACGCATGATGTAGATCGCGGGTTACGTTTCGGCTTTCAGATGTCGGAGCACGTACGGCGGGCACGTACGGGCGGCGGGCCGTCCAACGGGCGTTCTTTACGAGGTGTCGCTCATTGCGCGTAGGCTGTCCTCTGCGTGCTGTGGGGTTCCGCGGATGGTTCGACGCCCAACACGTCACGCAGCGCGCCGCCCGACTGGACAAACCAGTCGTACAGCGTGCGGACTTCGACGCCGATATTGAAGTGGCGGACGCCCATCTCCAGGTAGGCTTCCGCCTGTTCCGGCCGGCTGATCTCCGCGCGCGGCGCGATGCCTTTGCGCTGTGCGGTCTGGATAACGTGCCGTTCGGCTTCTTGGACGCGGGGATGGGTAAACTGGCCGGGCAAGCCGATGCTCATCGAGTAATCGGCAGGTCCGAATTGCACCATGTCGACACCCTTGACCGACAGCAGATCGTCCAGGTTTTCCACGGCGGATTCCTTTTCGATCATGATGGCCACGACGGCATCCTCCAGCGCGTCGACAAACGCCGGCGTGCCCGCTTCCCGCACCACGCCCACGTCGCGCCGCATCCCCACTCCGTGGCGACCGCCGCTGCGCGGCGCCTCGGCCCGCACCGCGCGGACGCACTCTTCAACGTCCGCCACGTTGCGCGGATCGGCGAACAGCAGATTCTGAATCCCCGAGCCCACCGCGCGGACGGCCAGGTACGTGCGTGGTTCCTGCTCGATCTTCATCATGGCGGACATGTGGTCGTACAGTTCGACGGCGCGGCCCAGATGCTCCAGCGCGTAGAGATCGTAGGGCGCGTATTCGGCAACGAATTCGACGTAATCGAACATACCCGACGCCCCGGCCAGTTCGACGATAGTGGGCCAGGAACTGAGAATGCGCGTGCCGACAGACGGCTTTCCCGCACGGAGCAGTTCGCGTAATCGGTTGGGACGCATCGGGGCATGGACTCCGTGACGCAAAGGGACCTGCGACCTTCCCCGGATTCTACCCTGGCGCGGGGAACGTAGCCACCTTGAGCCGCGTCGACGCCCTGACTCGCGGCGTCAGCGGGGGTTGCGGGCCTCGCAGTCCTCCGGAACATGCTCGTGGTCGTTGATGTGCTCCGTGCAGTATCCGCACTGTCCAGCGCATTGCGAACAGTAGCGAAACTGCATTTTCGGATGGCTGATGTTGGTGATTCCGCATACGCGGCAGCGGTGGCGGGCAACGTCCTTTCTGGTCGTGCTGCGGGCCTGCCAGCGCATCCGCCGGTGCCCCTGTCGCAGCCGATACCAGAGATCGGGACCGAAGAATAAGAAGAAGTTTCCCACCGAGGCGATCACGAGCAGCCGCGCCAATGTCCCGCCCGTCACCAGAAGATAGAGATACGACAGCCAGGCGATGGCCGCCAACCACTTGATCTTGACCGGAAATATCAAGAACAGATGCAGCACAAAATCGGGAAACAAAAACGCAAACGCCAGGAACACGGAGCTCTGCAGAAAGGCGTTTGACGAAGGGACGTCCGGCGTGATGAAGGAGACGCCTGTCGTGGCGAGGTAACCGATCAAAAGGAACAAATTATAGCGGAGGTTTCCCCATTGCGATTCCAACGCGGTGCCCATCAACGCAAACAAATACCAGTAGAAGAACAGAAAAATCGGATGCGCCACGGGCGGTGCGAACAAGAACGTAACGAGCCGCCAAAACTCGCCCTGCATCACGAGCTGCGGCACCAGCACCATCCTGAATAGAATTTGTGGATCCCCCAGGGACAACACAAACACCCCGACCTGCCCGGCCACGAGGGCCAGCGTCAGGTGCGGCACGGCGTACGGCTCCAGACGGCGCCGCAACCTGTCCAACCACTGCATGAAGATCCCCCAGCAAAAGACAACCTACGGAGAAGCTAAACGGGCGAAGCCCATTCGTCAATCGGAGAAGGCGGGCCATCCGCAGGGTGGACAACCGGCACAAGCTGCCTGACCGTTTTTCTCGCGACCACGCCGCGCGAACCGACGGCCCACGAGGGCACAACCGGTGCCGCGCACGTTGCGATTGCACCTTCCGCCCGGTACCATTATGCAGAGACGCAGGTCTTCTAGATGACCGGTTCTCAGATGAGTGAGGGGCCGGGGCGTTTGTTTCGAAGCCGGCACACGTTCGATTGTTGTCGCTCGTTCTGCACCGCGGTTCGGTGTCAGGTGATCAAGGACCATGGCTTGGTTACGCACAACGCGATTGCTTGCAGCCGCATCCGTTGCGGCCGGCATTTCCGCCCTGGTGTACGGCGCACAGGCTGCGACGTCCCGCCGCCCGCTGGGCGCCGGCCCACAACCTCTGTTGCGCGCCGTTCATCTTGCGCGCACGGTGCACGAACATATCCAACGTGACATCCGCGATTACACGTGCCTGTTTGTGAAGCGGGAGCGAATCTGCGGCAAGCTCACCGGATATCAATACATGCGAGCAGCCATTCGTCACGAGCGGACGGAAGGCGACAAGGTCGTCGTGCCGTTCAGCGTGCATCTCCATTTCCTGGGACCCGCCAGATTGCGGGACCGCGAAGTCGTGTACGTCGCCGGCGAGAACCTCGGGAAACTTATTGCTCGCAAAGGGGGTACGCCATTCTCGTTCGTGACGCTGTCCCTGGATCCGTTGAATGCCGCCGCCATGCGGGACAATCGGTATCCGATTACGGAGATCGGCATCGAGAACCTGTTACGGCGGTTGGTGGAGATGGGCGAGGAGGAATTGGCTCGTCGCGTTCCGGCCCTGCCGTGCCGCGTCGATTTTTTCTCGGATGCGAGCGTCAACGGACGGCGCTGCACAACGATCCAGGTAACGCGGCCCCAGCGGGCGAACGACATCCATTTTTTCCAGGCCCGAGTTTATCTGGATGATGAGCTGCAAGTCCCGATCCGGTATGAGGCCTACGATCTGGCCGAAGGCCAAACGGGCACGCCGCGGCTGGTCGAAGAGTACACCTACCTGGACATGCGGCTTAACGTCGGATTGACCGACGCGGATTTCCAACGTGCCACTCTCGGCATCCATCGGCCGTAATCCATTGTTATTGACAGGTGCGCGGACCGTGAGCCCTGGATTCGCGTCCAAAGGCCAGTTGCTTTCGTTGGCCGCTCTGGGCCCAGGAGCGGCGCTGTTTGCATGGAAACGGTGAGGCGTGCCGTGCCTCAACCGAGCGTCAGGCCCCACAGGACAGACCCCCCCATCAGGACCAGCAGCACGACGTCGGCGAAGGCCATGGCGGCGAACGTCATCCCGTGTTGCCGTGCCAGTTGCTGCACGGCCTGCGTGGCCTCGCTGCGGTGCGCGCCCGTTTCGTCCTGGTAAACACGAACAGCATCGCGCCGGTTGCCCTGCCTCAGCAGGAACAGCATCAGGTCCCTGGCCTCGGCGGGCACGCATGCATCATAAAGCTTTGTCACGAAACCTTCCCCCCAATTCTTGTCGATGTCCGACAGCGCCTTCGCAACGACTTGTTCGCTGCCCATCCCGCCCTCGGCGCCGCGCGTGCTGCATCGTTCC
Organism: uncultured Pirellulales bacterium; assembly: GCA_964573605.1. GTDB lineage: Bacteria > Planctomycetota > Planctomycetia > Pirellulales > JBBDJB01 > CAZNKT01. The sequence continues at coordinate 24,946 of CAZNKT010000010.1, read as the reverse complement.
TAGCAGAAACTGCAACACGGGATCAACGGGCCGTGCTGCGAATGGCGCGAAAAGCACTAAAATACTGTCCGCGCGAATGGGTCTGCTTCGGTCGGCGAGATTTTGCCGGATGAGTGGATCGCCGTGCGTTTTTGGAATGTTTGTTCCGCGCGGATCGGTCCTAGCGGCCAATGATGTCGTCAATCACGTCCTCGAACGCATCGTAGCCTACTTCGGACGCGATGACTTGTGTCCACCGCCCGATGTCTTCATCCGAGAGACCACGTTCCCGCTGCAATTCGATGACCAACTGATCGTCCGTGCCGGACACTTTCGCGCGGACCGACAGCCGGCCGTTTCTGCCAAAGCGGTAGGTGATGGCGATGGGCCAGTGGCAGGGAAGATTGTCAGGCAGCTTCCGCATCACGGCGCGTCCGATGCTCGCGCACTCGCTCGGCAGCGAACTCTCGCCTTCGAGCACTTGAACCACCGCGGTCCGCTGATTCTCCCGCTTGGTGACGAACTTCCGCGTTTCCTCGGCCGGCAGCGACGAGTTGCGGGGGATGAGTACGACATTTTCCTTGCGGAGTGTCGCCGCGTTGACGCCGGCGATGCCCAGGCTGTGCGCGTTGACGTCAATGACATCGAACTGGGGTTCCGCGTCCCCGGCCCCGCGCAAAGCCAGCAGGTATCCCGCGTAAATGGCGGCGCCTCGCCCCACGGCTTCGTCCGGATGCACGGCATGCTGCGGCGTGGTTCCCGTCAATGCTTCCAGCATCCTCCGCACGACGGGCAACCGCGTGGATCCGCCCACGAGCAGTACGTGAGACAGATCCTTCCAGGCAACATCCGCGCTGGCCATCACCCGCCGCGTGGTGTAGGCCGTGCGTTCGACGAGGTCCGCGATCAGCGCTTCAAACATTTGGCGCGTTACGTGTACGTCCATCGACTGGCCTTCGTGTTCGACGTGCAGCGTGGCCACTTCGCGGAGGCTGAGCGTGTGTTTGGCCTTTTGCGCCTGGAGCAGTAACCAGGCTTGGCCTTCCGCCGTTGTCCTGGGATCCAGCCCGTGCTTGTGCAAAAACGCATCTGCCGCGCAAGACGCCAGCCGTTCGTCGAAATCGATGCCTCCCAAGCGCACGTCGCCATCGGTGGCAAGCGTGCGCAGGTTGCCCGGAGCGATTTCCAGCACGGTGACATCAAACGTCCCGCCGCCCAAGTCGTAGACCAGAACGTTCAACGTCTCTTTCGGCGCGCCGCTGGCGCTCAGATACCCGATCGATTCGCCGAACGCCAGCGCCGCGGCGGTTGGTTCGTTGACAATGTCGAGGACTCTGATGCCGGCCATGCGGCCCGCGTCGGCCGTCGCCTTGCGCCTGACTTCGTCAAAGTACGCGGGAACCGTAATGACACAGCCGTAGTCCGCGCCCAGCTCCGCGACGGCTTGATCCTTGAGCTTTTTCAGGATGCAGGCCTGAATGACCTCGGGGGGCAGATCGTCCCCGTGGATGGGGCGGGAATACGACGGCTGGCCCATGTCGCGCTTGACCCACTCGGCCACGCGATAAGAGGCTGCGCCGCGCGTCATGGCGTCCTTCGCCGCGCGTCCGACCACGACGCCGTCGTGTTCGAACAGCACGACGCTCGGAGTCAGAACTTCACCGTCCTGGTCGCGAATGACCTGGCTGTGTCCTGATTTGTCGAGATACGACAACACAGAAAACGTGGTTCCCAGATCGATACCCACGGCACGGGTTGGCGCCATGATTGCTACGGACCCTCGTTTTCGGCGATGCTCGGCGGAGGCTGCGGCGGGATGCCGCCGCCCAGGTGCTGCAGTTCCACTATAAGCAGCGTGGCGTTGTGGACCAATTCCACGTCATCCAGCCCGCGGGCCAATTGCAGCACCGGATTTCCCAGGCGATCGACCAGGTCCGCGCGGTGGGCAGCGACGGCGGCGCGCAGTAGTTCGATGCCGTCCCGCGCCAGCTCGCGGCGCACCTCGCGAGGCGTCGATTCATCCAGCGCGGCCCGGCATTGCTCGAGCGCCTCGGCCCGTTCGTTGAGCATGTCGATTTGGCGAAGCGCGCCCATGCGCGTGATCGTCTCCATCGCCGCATGAAAATCGCCCGCCGCCACGGCGGCCGAGCGACGCTGTTTGAGTTCCACCCATGACTCGGCGTCGCCCGTCGTTTCGGCCGAGCGGCCGCCTGGCTGGTCGACACCGCGCAGTCGGGTCGCCGCGGAGTGTTCCGCGGACTCCGTATCGCCGTTCTGTGGCGCAACCGTGTCGTTTGCCGCGTCTTCGTTTGACGACATGGCCGACGGCGCTTCAAGGCGCTCGGTCGCTGACCGAGGGGCCGTTGGCGACGCGCCGTCAGCGTCCGCCCCACGTTGGCCGTCGTCGTGTGCCGCGGGGGACGTCGTCGTCCTGGTTTGCGCGGGCACGGCATCCGGCACCGTCGACGAAACATCATCGAGAGATGGCGGATTGTCGGCCTCGGGTCGGATGCCTCCGGACCACAGCACCCAAGCCGCCCAGCCCGTCAGCAACAAACCGGCTCCGGCCGCCACGTGCCATGGGCCGAACCGAACGGCCGTTTTTGCCGACGGACCCGAAGGATCGTTTGCCGGCCGAAACGCAACGTTGCCGCGTTGCGGCGCCGATTGGCCGGCGGTGGCCCGCCCGCCGCCGCGGAGCTTCTCGTCATAGATCCGCCGGCTCTCGTCATCCAGCAGGCACAGTTTGGCTGCCGCAATCTGATTCAAGAGCTGCTGCGTGGCGACCGAATGTTTGCCCGCCTGGAACGCCTTCAAATGCCCCATGCGCTGGTCCGCGGCGTGCGTGATGACGTCGGCGTCCGATTCGAACGGTTCGATGCCGAGGAGCCGGTAGTGATTCGGTGGTTGATCCTTGCGAGGAATTCCCAGCCACTTGTAATAGGGGTCGAAAGCCTCTGACATCGTCTCAAGCCGCGTAACGCGTGCGTCCGGAAACGGGCACGATCCTCCTCCATGTGTTCTATCATCCCCACTGGCGATCGGCCTTGCAATGTGACCCGGTCGGCCTTTCCAACACGAAAGCAGCCCTTGCCGACCGGCCCGACGCTGCCGCTGGGTGACCATCAACGCTGCGCGAATGGCAAAAATTCGGCAGAATGAGCGCCCAGGATTTGCCCTATTCGGTTCGAGCAACTAGAGTGAAATTTATGCAGGCGGCCGAATCCGTGCGTGCCTGAAAAGCTCCGGGGGCAAAACGCTTTTCCTTTCATCATTTCGCGAAAGACAGAGAAAAACCTGGAGCGCGTGGGGGGTGTCGATTTCCCGGTTCTCGTGGCGTTCAGCGTCTGTTCTCCACGCAAAATAGCGGGAATTTCCCCGACTGGTGTCGCCGGCCGGATGGCCTACAATGGGACGGCCCACAACGCGCCAGAACATGAAGAGCCCAGCCGGACGCGCGCAACGCGAGCGGCTTGGCCCCAGCGGACAAGTCACTTTCGGCGCGGCAAATTAGCAATCAAAGACCGCTCAATCGGCCACGAGACCGTGCGCAAAGAGTTAGATACGTTTTCTCATGACGACCTGAAGATTGTCACCTCATGACCATTGCAGGGATCGCGTGAACGTCTGAACACGCGGACGGACTTTTTTCGGCATGTTCACGCCCAACAGGACAAACGCATGTGCCGCAGGCACACCGGTTGTCCCCAGGAGGTGCTCCCATGAAGAATCGCATTAGCAAATACTATGAACAGCCGATTGAAGTTTCACAGCTGTTGCGTCGGGCCACGGTCGATCGGGACTTTGTGCTAGCAATGCACCGTATCCTGGGCTCCTTGCCTCCCGAGCTGATCACGATCATGACGGGGGCCAATACGGTACTGGCCAAGGTGCGTTCCAAGCGTCGAGGCGACCGGTCCTCCTAGCCGACCGGTCCGCGCCGCCCGCCCTGCCGGACCGCCATAAGGCAGCACGGTCTGCGTGCTGCGCCCATGAGAGCCTATCCAAGTACGCTAAGAACGATGCTGGCGCTCGCATAACAGTGCCATCACCGCAGGTAAATGGATAGGTTCTTGTTTTCAGTATGGATCTAGTCGACACGTCGGGCGGGGGTCTTCGAGCCCGCCAATTCGAAGATCAACGACGTTGGCCGGCCGTTTTCGTTACGCGTAAAGACGACTTGTCCGGCCGTCCAACGCATCGAGAAACGGTCCGGGGAATGGGGCACCAGATCGAGGGTCCGCGCGTCATCCAAGTGGACCTGAAGTTGCGTGCCGTCAAAGCCAATCAAGAACTCCTCGCCGGATGCCGTTGCGTAGCGGCCCGCGCACTGCTGCAGCACACGCGGCGCGAGATGGACGACGGGATCGTCGGGAATGGGCGGCGGCGGTGTCGGATCCCAGGGAGGCAGCTCCCGCAGCCAGATGTTGCGGTAGCGGACCGGATTGCCGTGGTCCTGCAATGCCAGCGGAAGCTTGTCGGGGTGCGGCCGGTAAGGCAGATGCTGAAGCCACATGGTCGGACCCCAGATCTGCACATCGTCCTGCACGAGAATGCCGTTGTGGACGACGGTGACACGGGCCGGTGCGGTGAGTGTCCCGTCCCGCTGAAACCGCGGACGGCGAAAGAAAATGTCGAACGATTGCCATTCACCGGGCGGCAGGCACGCGTTAACCAGTGGCGGGTACTGCCCGTAGATGGCCGCCGCTTGTCCGTCGGGATAGGTATCGTTGCGGTACGAATCAAGGACTTGAACTTCATACTTGCCCATCAGGAAAACGCCGCTGTTGCCTCGCTCCTGCCCGTGTCCCTCGGCCGGCGCGGGCGACGCCCACTCCAGATGCAGTTGCACGTCGCCAAACGAGCGTACTGACACCAGCCCGCCGCTGTCGGGTTGGGCTTCCATGTATCCGTCGCGCACGATCCATCGCGCGGGGCCTCCATCGGCACTGTTCCAATGACGCAAGTCGGCGCCGTCAAACAGCACGATAGCATCTGCCGGCGGGTCCACCGGCAGCTTTTGTGCGGCGGGCATGACGACGGGCGGTCGAGGCCGGTTGAGGTCGTGCGCTTTCCATAGCGATTTCGGTTGCGTCCATCCGACGCGGCACAGCAGCATCGCAACGGCGGTCATTCCGATCGCGAACGGTCGTGGCGCCGTCTGCCATCGCCACGGTCGCGGGCGATCCGGCACCGCCTGTTCGATCCGTTGTCCCGCTGTTTCCCATGGTCTCGGGGCGTGTACTTTCATTCGGTAATCTCCGCGGGATGGCGTTGCGTGTCGGGCGTTACCGGGAATGCCATGACGCACCCCGCGGCACGCACCAGCTTTTTTGAGCGTTCGGGTTTCGTTCCGAGCGTGCCGCGCCTGGAGAGTGTCGCCAGACCGACGGGCGGTCACCACCGGCATCCCGTGGGCTTGTCCCAGCCGCGGTCGGCCAGTTATCGGGTGTCGAGGGCGGGGTGGTTGGCAACGTCGGCGCGACGCCCCGCTATTGCTCCGGGGGTGGGGGCAGCACTTCGGCTTCGGGCGGAGGAGTGGAAAGCTCTTCCAACTGCTGCCCGACGTCACGGGCCCGTCGGCGCACGCTGTCCAGCGTGGCGGGATCCCGGCGCTGGATCCTGCGGAGCATCGGTTCAATGACCAGCCCGCGAGCGCCTTGGAACACAAGCACGCCGGCTGGTCCAACGCTCATCGTCGAACTGCCCCGTATCGATTGCTCCGTAAGCGCCACGTCCGCGTCTTCGACCTGCATGGGACCGTTCGACATGCTTCCTGGCGGCAGAACGTAATTAACCCGTTCCACACTCAACGCGCTGTCGCGTACAAAGCGTATGCTGGCGGCGATCAAGGCGTCCCTCTTTTGATAGGCACGCGAAAGTTCCCGCGCCAAACGCGGCCGCGTCCCGGGATCACCGCCCAAAGCGAGTTCCGCCTGCAGCTCGTCAACCATACGATTGGCCGACCGCACATGGATCACGCCCATTTTTGGCAGGAAGTCGGCCACGTCCGTCAGCGTGACGAACGGCGGTGTCGACTCCAATAACTGGTGCAACTCGTCCAGTTCCTCGGCGGACATGTCGGCAGGAGGGTCGCTGTAATTCCTCTCCAACGCCCGTTGCTTGACGTAATTCATGCACGCAATCGTGTCCGTTCGCGCGTCGAAGTCCACGGTGATGAAAGCGCGCGTGCCGCGCTGGGGGCGCTGTTCGACACGAGCGAAGACGTGCAGCTGCACCTGAGCAGGTGTCCCCCACGGCGTGCGCCGCAGACGGACATTGGCCGCCAGACCGATCCGGTCGCGAGCCAGATCGGTGGTCTCTTCGTCGATCCGGAGCCGCAGCGCTTCAACAAAAACGAGATCCCGCACCAGTGGTCCGACGATCTCCTCGCGCAGGGCATCGTTGAGTCGGCCCGGTTCAAGCGGCTCGGCACCCTGGTCCGGACCCGCTTCGCCCTTCGGCAGCAGAGGCAGCAACCGGTCGATGATCCCCGACCGCTCCGCGGCGCCGCGAGTGTCCTGGTCCGGCTGGTCCTGCGGGTCCCCGGCACCCTCGGGTTCGGCAACGGCGTCGAGCACGCGACGCAGCACTCTTTGCCGGCGCTGCTTTCGCCTTTCACGGATCTCGTCGCGACGCGTGCCGTCCTCCGGCGGGGCCGTTGTGTCTTGCGCATCGGCCGTAGCCGCCAGACACGCGATCAAGCACACAATAACTCTCATCCTGGTGGGCATGGTTGGCACCTCGGGCAAGAATGAAATGTACGAAAAAAGTCAGCGGCGGCTGAACGGCACGGCCGGGCACGCGATTCCGAAGGTAACCGGTACGCGTCTGATGAACAGGTGTGCCATCCAGCACAGGCCGTGGTCCCTGTCGCATCCGAACGACTCCGGTGAAGTATAGCCGCTTCCGCAAGGCGGTGAAGCTTGCCCCGCCCGGACCATGGTTGCCGCCGTCATCCGAACGATCCTACGATAGACCAGGCCCCGATGGCAGCCCGAGCCCACCCCGGCGTCCGCCCCCCCTGTCGAACTGGGCCTCGACGCGGCAATGATGATTGCATTCTTGGCCTGATCACTCGCCATGGTATCCCTGCAACGGCCGCTCGTGCAGCAGCTATTCGACGGACCGATCGACATCGTGGGGGACGTCCACGGTGAAATCACCGCGCTGGACCACCTGTTGGACGAGCTGGGCTACACGGCCGACGGCACCCATCCGCAGGGGCGACGGCTGGTGTTTCTGGGCGACTTTGCCGACCGCGGTCCCGACAGTCCCACCGTCATCGAGGCGGCTCGCACGTTGATCGAGTCCGGGTGCGCCCAATCGGTGCTGGGCAACCATGAACTGAATCTGCTTCTCGGAAAAGAGAAACCCGGCAACGCCTGGTTTTACGGCAAACCCGAGTGCCTGGACACAGCGCTGGGAGTCACTCGGCAGCGCATGCTGGATCCTTCGCAGCGGCCGGATGTCCTGGCCTTCTTCCGCTCACTGCCGCTGGTTCTGAGCCGCGACGACCTCCGCGTGGTCCATGCCTGCTGGGACGCCGAGATGGTGGCCCTGGCCGAGCATAGCGGGGATGTTCTGACGTTGTACGCGGACCACTGGAAGCGAATCGAAGCCGACATCGCCACACGCGCCGCGATCGATCCCATCGACCGCGACCTGGAGCACCAAAACCGCAACCCGGTCCGCGTGCTTACGTCGGGTCCCGAACGTCGGTCGGACAACTGCGGGTCGGCGGCCGGCGGACTCCCGCACCAGCAGCGTGTTTTTTGGTGGAAAAGCTATACCGAATCGTGCTGGTGCGTCTTCGGCCACTATGCCAGCACGAGCGGGACGCCGCTTCGATCGGGCCGCGCCTTGTGTCTGGATTTCGGGGCCGGCAAACGATGGCGCGAGCGGGCGGCGGGCGTGCCCGAAAGCAGATTTCGAACACGGTTGGCGGCCCTGCGAATGCCGGAGCGTCTGTTGGTTTTCGACAACGGGACCCGCGCCGCCTGCTGACATGCCCGCCCAGGGCCTAAGAGCCGCTAACGAAACCGCCGGTTCGTCTCGACGGCTCGCCCGCAAAGTGCAGGTGGCACCTGCGCCGATCGCGCAAGGTTGACATCTGTACACTATACGCCTAAGATGAGGGGGGAAATCACTCCCGGACACGGCCGTCCTGCACGACAGGCTGGTCCGGGGGGCGCACGTTGCCGCGACGGGTCGATGACGGTCACTGGGCGTTCGCTCGCGTGCGACCTCTTGCGCAACAACCAGAAGAAAGGCCCTTGAATGAGACGAGGACGTTTCATGGAGATGTCTTGCAGCGTCGGAACGTTCGACGTGGGATCAAGAAGGCCATCGGTTTGTCACATTAGTACGGTGCTCGCGCGGGTGCTCTATCGGCGCGGCATTCTGCTGGAGACCAGCGACGCGCGGCAGGCCGGCCAACGGAGGCTCGTACGTGACGGCGTTGAGGCGAATTTGACGGCTTCGCCGACGCGGGCATCGGGCGCCTCGCCGGACGCGGGACGATTGCCGGCAACCGTCGTGCGAAGGTCGGGGCCGGTCGCCGGTTTGTTGAGCATTGGCCGGGCGGAGAGTTGCCGGGAAGGCTATTCGCGCGCCGTGGGGCGCGCGGCTAACGGGCCGGCGTGTTGATTCTCTTCCGCGGCAAACACGGCCCATACCGGCAAATGGTCCGACACGCGCAGCGCCTCCTGTTCGGTGAGCTGGAATTGGGACATCAAGTCCAGCACACCCCAGTGGCCCGTGTATTCCACCGTCGACGACGCGTCGAATAAAATGTTGTCGTACGACTTCGTGCCGCGGGTATTGGTCGTGGCCCCCGATACGGCCCACATGATGTTTCGGACCGCGCCGAGTTCTCCCAGATGCCGCTCATCGGCATTCAGATCACCCAGCAAAATGATATCGTCCTCGGTGCCATGCTGCCGCACGGACCGAAAAACGTCGTCCAAAGCCGCCAATTCCATGTCCACTTCATCGGGGTCGGTATGGATGTTGACCAGCGTGAACGAGAATGCACGTTCGGGCGGCGGTCCACGCACGCGGAACGACGCCACCAGCGGCTCGCGATGCAGCAGATCGTCGGGATCCGGAACCGTGTAAACCGATCCCGGGACGACTTCGATACGTGTTGCATCGTAGACATACACGTACTGTTCCTTGCTCGATGTTCGGCCCAGTCTGGGTCCGATTTCGTAGCGATAATGACCTCCCGTCGCATTGATCATGCGCACAAACTGATCCATCACCGTGGGGTCTTTGCTGCGCAGTTCCTGGATGGCGACCACGTCAAACTGCCGCACCACGCTGGCAAGTACCTGCATGACGTTCGTTTTGTGCAGCTTGGAAGTTCCAAATACCTGGATATTGAACGATGCCACTTTGATGAAGCCGGCATGGCGGGGCGCAACGTGGCGGACCTGGTTGGCCGGCGTCGAGCGCGACGTGGCGACCGGAACGTTCTCTTCCAGGCCGCAACCGGCGGCCAACAGACCGCCGCAGCACAGGATCCAAGCAATGGCCGCACGCAAATTCCCTTGCATGACCGTGTCCCTCCCTGGACAAACGATATGGATGCACGTGCCGGATTCCGGCGCTGCACGGGCCGAGCGACAGCATGCGGCCCACTCTCAGGATTAAATCAAGATATCTTGGGCTACTGTTTTTTGGGGATTCATTTACACTCGAAGGGATCGCCATCCCGTGGACCGGGCGGGACTCTACCAAACGGCCGCTCTGCCCGCCAAGACCGATTCGTCCAGCGGGACGCGATGGTTACGGGAATATGATGGTTACGGGAATATTCGTTCCGCAGTCCCAGAAAGGCTATGCCGATGCCGAAAGTCTCGGTAAACGTTCCCCACCAGGGGGATCCGCGTGAGGTTGTCGAAAAGATTCGGCCGTCCATCGAGAAGATGATTCGCGATTTTGAGGGCCGCGATATGGACATCACGTGGCAGGATACGGAGGCACAATTCAGTTTCAAGAGTCTGGCCTTCACGATTCAAGGCACGGCCACCGTCCTGCCGGATCGCATCCAGGTCGAGGTCAACCTGCCGCTGGCGGCGATGATGTTCAAGGACCGCGTCGAGAAGGCCCTTTCCAAGAACCTGACCAAGGCGCTCCAGGATAGCTGAACCGGCCGTTTACGGCGCCCGGGCGTCGGCCGGGCGCAGATGGGTTCGCACGCGGAGGTTGAGCAACTCCACGCCCAGCGCAAAACCCATCGCGAAATAGATGTACCCTTTATTCATGTGCGTGCCGACGCCTTCGGCGACCAGCATCACGCCAATCAACAGCAGGAAGCTCAGCGCGAGCATCTTCAATGTTGGATGTTTATGAACGAACCCGCTGATCGTTTCGGCAAAAATGAGCATGACCGTGACGGCCAGGATTACGGCCACGACCATCACCCAGATCTGGTCGGCCATGCCCACGGCCGTGATTACCGAATCGAGCGAAAACACGACGTCCAGCACCATGATCTGCGCCAATACGCTGGCGAAGCGCGCCGTCTGACCGGCGTCGCGGGCGTGAACGTGTCCCTCGATGCGGTCATGAATTTCCGACACGCTTTTGACGAGCAAAAACAACCCGCCTCCCAACAGGATCATGTCTCTCCACGAGATTTCATTGATCTCGTGGTGTTCTGCCAGCCAGGTCCCGAACATGCCCAACTGACTGAGTTGGAATAAGGGCTCGGTCAAACCAAGGATCGCGCTCAGCGTGAGCAGCAGAACGATACGCATCACCAGTGCGAGCAGCAAGCCGGCGCGGCGGGCCTTGGGCTGCTGCTCGAGCGGCAGCCGTCCGGTGAGCACGGCGATGAACACGATATTGTCGATCCCCAGAACGATCTCCATGGCCGTCAAGGCGACCAGCGCGATCAATGCTTCCATGGTGCTTCTCCTCCCCGACCGAACACGTCCGATACGCTGCCCGTCAATCGGCTTGCCCTGGTAGCGATTCCAGGCACCTCGCGTCGTCGTGACGCGGGCTGTTGACGTGGTCGCTGATGCGAACGGCCTGCAGTGCTTCTTCGGCAAAAGGGACCAGCAGCGCTTGAAGTGACTGGGAGTCCCGTTCCTCCGGATCCAACCATTGCTGGTAGTCGGCTGGATCGACGATGACCGGCATGCGATCGTGGATCGGCTGGAGCAGCCGATTCGCTTCCGTGGTAATAATCGTACATGATTCCAGGGGTGGCCCGGTCTTATCCGGCTGCCACGATTCCCAGAGTCCCGCCAGCGCCAACGGGCCGCCGTCCCGCAGCGCGATGTGGTACGGGTGCTTGGATCGTCCGACTTTCTGCCATTCGTAGAAGCCGTCCGCCGCAACGAGGCAGCGCCGGTGCCGAAAGGCAGATCGGAACGAAGGCTTCTTGGCCACCGTTTCGCACCGCGCGTTGATCAAACGGGTTGCCACCGACGGATCTTTCGCCCAGCTCGGGATCAGTCCCCATCGCACCAGGGTCAGTTCACGGACGGAATCATCTGCCCGCCGAACAACAGCAACATCCTGCGTCGGCGCGACGTTGAAACGTGGCGACAGGGTTACCGCGCGGCCCAGTCCGAAATGCTCGATCAGAACAGGGGTGGGCACTCGCAGTGTAAAGCGTCCGCACATGGTGGCAGCCCGGTTCGTGTTTCCGCCCGAAAGGATCGCCGCCCCGTCGTCGAAGCCGATGATACCGTGCCAGCGCCGGAACGACCACCAACCCCCACGTACCGCGGCGGATTCGGCGGGCGGACTGCCGGCGCGGCAGCGGCGGTGATCGCGTCGTAGCGCGAATCGTGTATACTTGTCGAGAGTCTTGTCTGCTCCGCGCGGAGAAGCTCTCTCGTTGTTCTTTCCGAAACCGTTCCGGTGCCTTCGCGTATCACCTTGGACGAATCGTGTCCCGAGCCCTGCTGGTAGTCACGACAGTTCCTTCGCCCGAGGACGCCCAGCGCATCGCCCGTGCCCTGGTGGAACAGCGGCTGGCGGGTTGCGTTCAGGTCGGCGGCCCGGTGACGAGTACGTACTGGTGGGAAGATCAGATGGAGCAGGGACGCGAGTGGATCTGTGCGATCAAGACCGATGAGCGTTGCTATCCGGCAGCGGAGCAAGCGATACTCGCCACCCATCCGTACGACGTTCCGGAAATCATCGCCACGCCCATCGTGGCGGGAAGCCGCGCGTATCTGGAATGGCTTTCCGAGCAGCTGAAACCGGCTCCCTAAGCGCGGCTTCGGTGGCGCGCGAGTAGAAATCAGCGTGTTCAAGTTTGGGAGAGCCAAGCCAGCCGGCACCCGCACGCGTCCGGTTCCGGCCCGTAAGGAAACCAACGGGAATCGCAAGGCGGGCGGCCCGCGGCTTGCCACACAGGCTGCGTCGCGCCCTAGCTACCTGGTTGTTTCGCGGAATGCGGACCGCCAGCCTCATAGTGCCGAGTTGACTGCCGTGCATGTCTCGATCCATCGGCGAGCTGGCGGTGTGCCGTACGGTGCTCCACGGACCCTAGCCGGTCGGCAGGTCCGGCCGTTGGCCCCTGCGCCCGGACACTTCGCAGAACTGTTTGATGTCACCTGGGAGCAGGTGTCTGCCGCTTTGACCGCACTGCCGTCGCTGGACATCGAACCGGACGGCGCCTTTTCGTGGAGTGTCCCCGCGGCGCTGGGCCCGGGACCCATTGATGGCCAGCTATACGAGCACCGCGAGCGACTTTGGCGGGTGGAGATCAAGGGGCCTCTGGGCCCACGTTCGCTCGACGCGCTGCTCGCCGCCGCGGGTTGGCCCGACGTGCCGGTAATGCTTCAGCTTGTCCCGCAAGGCATTGTGTTGGACGAAGTCGCCTTTCGGCACGTCCTCGGCTGACCACCGTGCGGTCCCTCAATGCCGTTGGCCGCTCGCGGGTCTCCGGCTCGCGAGCACGTGCCGCAACCATGTCCGCACGCGGTCAATCTTCACCGGCAGCGACAAAGCGATAGCCGGCGTCCCGCACGGTAAGCAGATGTCGCGGGCGGGCCGGGTCGGGTTCGAGAATCTTGCGCAGCCGCCGAATGAATTGGTCGGGCGCCCGCGTGTTGAGGCTGCCCGACATGCCCCACACGTTTTGCAGCAGCTCCTGCCGCGGTATCACACGTCCCTCGTTCTCGATGAAGTATCGCAACAACTTCATTTCCAGATGGGTCATCCGCATCGTTTCGTCACGCACCATCACCTGGAACGTATGAAAGTTGATGGTGACATCGCCAAACGAGAACGTGGATGGCGAGGACGCGGCCGGCGGGGAGCGTCGGTCCGCCCGCGCACCGAAACTCAGCAGGTTCTTGACGCGACTCAGAAGCTCGTCCAATTCGAAGGGTTTGGTCAGGTACTGGTTCGCGCCAACATCGAATCCACGTGTGCGATCTTCCGTCAAAGTGCGCGCGCTGAGCATCAACACCGGGATTTCGTGGCCGCTGGACCGCAACGCTTCGCAGACATCGTAACCGCTCATGCCCGGCAGCATCAGATCCAGAATGATCAGCTCGATTTCGTGCAATTTCTCGTTCACCAGCGACAACGCCGAACGGCCGTCGCGTGCAATGCTCACGCGGTATCCTTCGGCTTCAAGATTGTACTTGATGCCGATCGCCAGATGCTGTTCGTCCTCGACAACCAGAATGTGCGCGTTTCCGTTGCGGGACATGGCACCCAGACTCGGCGCGGATACGTTCATCGAGCGGGCACGCTGGCGGCGGTTTCCGCGTCATCCGGCAACGACGGCACCTCTCGTGTCAGCCTGCCTGGGAGATAAATTTCGAACGTCGTGCCCGAATTGCCCGCCGCATCACGGACGCGAATGGCGCCTCCCAGTTTTCGTACCAACGTACGCACGATATAGAGCCCCAAACCGGTTCCGGGTGTTTCTCGCTCCAGCTCCAACCCCAACCGCACGAAGCGTCCGAAGATTTTTCTTCGCAGATGTTTCGGAATGCCACGCCCGTTATCGGATATCCGAACCACGAGCATTCCCTCGGAAGCCCGATTGACCGTGACCATGACGCGCGGTTCGCGGCCGGCATACTTGATCGCATTGTCCAGAACATTGCGGACGATGATCTCCAGATCCACGCGCGGGGCGAGCACCGAGCACGGTGCTGCATCCAGCCGGACGACGTGCAGCGGAACCTGGTAACGAGCGCAGAGTGTTTCGGCACAGTCTCTGAGTACGCCGTCCAACGCGATCGCTTCCACCTCGTCTTCCATCACGGGCTTATCGATGCGCCCTGCTTCGAGCATATGGTTGATTAGCTGATCCAGCCTCTCAACGTCCTCCAACATGAACTGATAAAAACTCTCCCGCTGCTGCTGTGAAACGTCTCTCCGATGCAGCGTTTGCAGATACAGTTTCAGGGAAGCAATGGGCGACTTCAGTTCATGAGTCACGCTATCAATAAAATTGGATTGCCGGCGCGTCAGATTGATGGCCTTGATCGACAACGCCAGGTACGTCACCACACCGGCCAGGACCAGCACGAGCAATAGTGTGCCGATGGACATGATCGTCCAGTAGACGCCCGCGTATTCCGCGTCGGCCAGGGCGTTAATGAGCGATAAGATCACCCAGCCCACGGTCATTACGACCAGGAGGGTGATCATGACCACGCCCAGGACGATGGGCAATTTCAACGATCTTCTGCTCGACATCGCTTGCCCGATGACTCGATGGACTGCCAGCGGAGTCCCTGTCCCTTCAGATGTCTGAGCATATCGATTCGCCGGATGCGCCGTCAACTATGGACCTCACGCGTGGCAACGTCTCCCCGCAATGGTATGCTTGGCAAGACGGGATGACGGCAGACAACCCGTCCGGACCACGCGGCCGGTTGTTCCCCGGAGCGGCACCCGCCGACCCTCCGCGGTGCGCAACGGAAATTTGCGGCGGACGCCAAACAGGGGCGCGATGTCCCTGACTGGCCTGTCACTCTCGGCTGTCCTGCTTATGGATCGTTCCACTGACACGTGCCGTCACCATCTGCCCGTGGCCAGCGCAGACGTCCTCCGTCGACGAGCGGAGTTATTGGCCGGGGTCCGGGGCTTCTTCCAAGAGCGTGGTTTTCTGGAAGTGGAAACGCCGCTGCTGTCCGCTGAGACCGTGATCGACAGGTATCTGGATCCGATCTCTACGCGGGCTCCATGCGAGCGGTCTGCCGGTGGGGGCGCGTGGTACCTGCAGACATCGCCGGAAGCAGCCATGAAACGAATGATGGCCTCCGGCATGGGCGCCATCTACCAGGTGACACGTTCCTTCCGCCGCGGGGAACAGGGCGCACTGCACAATCCCGAGTTCACGATCGTGGAATGGTACCGGCGCGGGGACCGCATGGCGGATGGCATGGCGTTATTGTCCGCTCTGTGTGAAACGGTATTGGATACGCTCCCGGCGGAACGCATCTCCTACCGCGAAGCCTTCCTGAAGTACGGCGGTATCGACCCGTTGCGGGCGGCGACGGCGGAGCTTGCGCAAGAGGCCCGCCGGGACCCGGCGACCCCGGAGTTGGGCGACGACCGTGATCGGTGGTTGGACGCGCTGCTGGTAAGCCGGATTCAGCCATTGCTGGGCGTCGAACGGCCCACGATCGTGTACGATTTTCCGGCCAGTCAAGCAGGGCTCGCGTGTGTCCGCCACGGCCGCTACGGTCCGGTGGCCGAGCGATTCGAACTGTTCGTTGCCGGTATCGAATTGGCCAATGGCTATCACGAACTGACCGACGCCGACGAACTCGAACAGCGATTCCACCGGGCGAACAGGCAGCGGAAGCGCGATGGACGGTCCGAGCTGCCGGTGGCCCGCCGATTACTGGACGCCCTGCGAAGCGGCCTGCCCGCGTGCACCGGAGTGGCCGTCGGTTTCGATCGTCTGGTAATGGTCGCCACGGGAGCCTCGCAGATTCGCCAGGTCATGGCGTTTCCGATGGATCGTGCGTAAGTCGATGCTCCCAGATCTCAAACGTACATGACAGGGGATTCCGATTGTCGGCCGGCCGCGGTGTCTGCTCGCGCAGCAGCCACTGCCGCAAGTCGCAGGGCGGAAACAACACGTCGCCTTCCACGGCGGCGTGCACGCGCGTCATGTACAGCCGACGGGCCATCGGCAGAGCCAGCCGGTAAAGGGCGGCTCCGCCGATAACAAACAGTTCCCGGCCCGCGGGTGCTGCGCGGAGCGCCTGCTTCCAATCCGCGGCGACATCCACGCCCGGCGGCCGGAATCCACGGCGGCGCGAAAGGACAATGCAATGCCGGCCTGGAAGCGGCCGGCCGATTGACTCATACGTCTTTCGGCCCATCAACAACGTATGGCCCATCGTCAGCCGTTTGAAGCGGGCCAGATCGGCCGGAAGGTGCCACGGCAACCCGCCTTCGCGACCGATCACTCCGCCTTCGGCAATCGCCACGATAATGGAAACGGACACAGAAACCGCCCCCCGACGACGACCCAGTTCACACCGCCACCGGGGCGGGGATGTGCGGATAGGGGTCGTAGCTGCGCAGTTCAAAATCGTCGTAGCAAAAGGAAAACAGCGATCGCACGTCAGGATTGATCCACATCTCCGGCAACGCGCGGGGTGAACGCGCAAGCTGTTTGCGGGCCTGTTCCAGATGATTTTCGTAGATATGGGCGTCGCCGAGCGTGTGAACCAGCTCGCCCGGGGCGAGCTGCGTGACCTGCGCCACCATGCGCGTGAGCAGTGCGTAGGACGCGATATTGAAGGGCACGCCCAGAAAGATGTCTGCACTGCGTTGATAAAGCTGGCACGACAGCCGACCCTGGGCAACGTAGAACTGAAACAGCAGATGGCAGGGCGGCAGAGCCATGCGGTCCAATTCCGCGACGTTCCACGCGCTGACGATCAAACGCCGGGAGTCCGGATTCTGACCGATGGTTTCGACAACGCTGGCCATCTGGTCGACCTTCCTGCCGTCTGGCGCGGGCCATGATCGCCACTGGCAACCATAGATCGGCCCCAAATCGCCGCGACTGTCGGCCCATTCGTCCCAAATGGTCACACCGTGCTCATGCAGATAGGCCACGTTTGTGTCACCACGCAGAAACCACAGCAATTCGTGGATCACCGACTTCAGGTGAATCCGCTTGGTCGTCAGCAGAGGGAACCCTTCCGCCAAATCGAAGCGCATCTGGTACCCAAACAGGCTCCGCGTACCGGTACCCGTGCGGTCCGCCTTGGGGGCGCCGCGTTCAAGCGCTCTGCGCATCAACTTCAGATATTGCTGCATGAAAAACGGTCCCGTGAAAGTCTCCCACCGCCTGATGTTCACGAAGTGCTACCGATGTCGACGTGTGACACAAGCAGATCGTGCAGGCTGCGCCCCTTTGGACGCCACGGTCTCTCGGACCGGCGTCGCCGAGTCGTGTACGCTGCGCATCAATCACGACGGTCGGGCCATGAGTTCTTCGACAAGCTTGGCCACGAGCCGAGGATCGTCCTGGGCGATCAGATGATCGATCCGGGCCTGGGGCACCTCTAATTTGCGCAACGCCGTAACGATGTATGTCCACTGGCGTTTGCGGTTATTGCCTTCGGCCAGATAGAGCTCCGTCACCAATTCGCTCAAGCGCTGGAGCGACAGGGATTGCTGGTTCTTGTAATAATCCCTGATAATCCGCTGCTGATGCGGCGTAGACTGCCTTTCCATCAAGCGCCCTCCTGAAAACGCACTGGGCAACGTCGTGAACCGGCACCCGACTGTTTCGTGTAATGTGACCGATCGTGTGTCCATCGACCAGCCCAAATGGTCGTGAGCAGCCGCCGGCAACTCCTGACGGGCGTCCGCATGGTCGGTGCGCTGACCTTGGCCAGCCGCGTGCTGGGCATGCTCCGCGATATGGCCATGGCGGCCCTGTTCGGGCTGGCGGGCGGCGGCGTGATGGACGCGCTGGCCATTGCCCTTTGGGTCCCCAATTTCTTTCGACGGCTGTTCGGAGAGGGAACGCTGGCGGCGAGCTACCTGCCGGTGTTGACCGAGACCTTGCAGCGCGATCGCAAAACGGCTTGGAAACTGGTCAGCGTCTCCTTCGTCTGGCTGGCACTTGTGCTGGCGGTTCTGGTGTTGGCGGGCGAGGCCTTATGTGTCGCCGTGATGGCCTACGGGAATGCCAGCCCGCGCGGATCGCTTGTGGCGGGCCTTATGGCCACGCTTCTCCCTTACGCCGTCCTGGTATGCCTGACCGCCCATGTGGCCGCCACGCTCCATGCGCTATCGCATTTTGCCGCTCCCGCGCTGGCTCCGGTGGTGTTGAATATCCTGTGGCTTGCCGCCATCGGATTCGTTGCACCCGGCTTTGCCCCGGACAAACGCGCGCAGGCCTACGCGCTGGCGGCGTGCATCGTGGCCGCCGGACTCGTCCAGCTGGGAATGCAAATCCCGCCACTTTGGCGCCGCGGGTTCCGCTTTGACTACGATTGGCGCCGCGGCCGGGAAACGTTCCTCCGCGTAATCCACCGGCTTGGCCCGATGCTGTTCGGGTTGACCGTCACCCAGCTGAACACGCTGGCCGACGTGCTGCTGGCGTGGGGTTTCTCCGCGCCGCGCGGGGCGACTGTCTGGCTGCCATGGTCAGGCACACGCGTGGCGTATCCCATGGAGCTAGGGGCGCCGGCGGCCGTTTATTACGGTGAGCGCCTTTACCAGTTTCCGGTCGGCATTCTGGGCATCGCGGTGGCGACCGTGATATTTCCCGCGCTGAGCCGGCATGCAGCACGCGGGGATTCACGTCGCATCGCCCGCGACCTTTCCTTGGGACTGCGTCTGGTTCTGTTTCTTTCCGTGCCGGCAAGTGTAGGCCTGTTGCTGCTGGCCGATCCCCTGGCCCGATTGCTTTTCGAGCACGGGGAATTCACTCCGCGCGATACGTCGCGCACCGCGCGGATGATTTCCGGCTACGCCATCGGCGTATGGGCTTTTTGCGCACTGCCGATGCTCATTCGTGGTTTCTACGCGTTGGGAGAGTGGCGGACACCGGTGCGGGTGGGCATGGGGATCGTGGGCCTGAACCTGATCTTAAGTGGCCTGTTGATGTGGCCACTGGCGGCCAACGGCCTGGCGGTGTCCACATCGCTGGCCGCCTGCGCACATGCCATGGTCCTGGCCTGGATGTTCTCGCGCGGAGCCGCACGCTTGCCCTGGCGGGGACTGTCCCGCACGCTGAGACAGACAGCCATGGCCACGGCTGCCATGTCCGCCGCCTGCTTCGCCACACAACAGGTGGCACCTCAGAGCCCGGGACTACCCGGAGATGTGTGGCGAGTGCTGCTGCCGCTCGCCGCCGCGACGCTGGCCTATTGGGTTGTCCATCGCGCGCTTGGGGGCAGAGAAGGTTATCTGTGGGCGGGCCGGTACCGCGGCCGACGGCGATAAGATCAGGCCCAAGGTCGCCCGCGGTCGCGCTGCACGCAAAAAAACCGACACCGCGGCCTGTCGGCCGCAAAGACGCGGGGCCCGCCAGACACTGCTTTTCCCATCCCGCGGATTCCTCTAAAATCGGGCGTTTACCTGCTGCATCGCGCGCCGTTCGTCTCCACGCGTCTCGGACCGTGCGTTGGTCTCCGGTTTGTCCTTATTGAGGCCGTCATGCCTACCGTCAAATTCATCAGGGAAAAGGTGGAAATCGAGGTTCCCGAAGGGGCAAACTTGCGACAAGAAGCCCTCAAGGCGGGAGTGAATCTGTACTATGGTTTCAACGGCGTCGGCGCGAAGCTGAACCGGGTGATCAATTGCCGGGGCCTCGGAATGTGCGGCAGCTGCCGCGTACTGATCACCAAGGGAATGGAGAACACCAGCCCCATGGGGGCATGGGAGAAGATCAAGTTTCGCGTCCCCCTTCCCGACCCCATGCCCAGCTTGGCCTACGTGGGACACGAAGATTCCATGCGTCTGGCCTGCCTGACCGAAGTCCGCGGTGACATCGAAGTGGAAACAAATCCTGCGATCGACCTGTATGGCGAGAATTTCTACAGCTGACGCCCGCGGCCGCGCGGCCGATCCGTGCCGGTCGTGCACCACGTTCGAGCCCGGGTAACGCCCGTATAGCGCCGTGAAACAAGTCGTCGCCATCGTGAAACCATTTCTCGCGGAGCGCATTCTGGAGAGTCTGCGACGCGCTCCGCTTGAAGCGTGCGCCGTACGAGAAGTTAAAGGCTACGGCCGCCAGAAAAGCTACCTGGACGAATACACCGAAAGCGAATATTCGCTGGCGTTTCTTCCCAAGATCGAAATCGTGCTGTGGGTCGACGACGCACGGGCCGAACAGGTCATTCGCAAGATCGTGGACGCGGCACGAACCGGGCGCATCGGCGACGGCAAAATCTTCGTGCTGCCGGCCGAATCCTACGAAGCCGTCATGAGGATCTGATCGACCGAGGTTCGCCGGGCGATGCGCCGACGTTGCCATCGACCTTGATGCTCTCATTGGACTCCGTGGTTCACCCTTCTGCTCGTACTTCTTGGCGGTCCTCCGCCTGCTCGTTGTTCTCCTGTTCGTCATCCGTGTCGTCATCATCTCCGTCGTCATCATTACCGTCGGCGGCGGCGTCTTGGACTTCGTCCTCGCCGACGT
>CAZNKT010000010.1:0-4247 GCA_964573605.1 uncultured Pirellulales bacterium | reverse complement strand
CCGTCGTCATCATTACCGTCGGCGGCGGCGTCTTGGACTTCGTCCTCGCCGACGTCACCGGCCAGGTCCCGGATGCGATCCGTGAGGTCATTGACGCGCTCGTTCAGCGCTTCGATGCGTCGGCGGATCGGCTCATCTTCTCCCTGGAGCAAGCGGTAGGCCTCGTCGACGTATCGGCTGGCGGCCGGCGGCATGCGATCACGAACGATATCCAGATCCACGCCAAATGACACATCGCGGCCCAGCACGCGGTCGGCCATCCGCCGCACGTGCTCCGGAAGCTTCGACAGCTCGCCTTCCATCGCTTCCCAACGATCTTCGCCCTGCGTGACCACGATGTGCGCGGGCTCCCGGCCCTGCTTGGTGATGGTTACCGTGACGTCATCGGGCAGATCGCGCACCGGGCCGAAAAGTACGCCCGGCACGATCCGGCGCCAACGCCACGGTCGCTGAGGTCCGTCGTCGTCCTTCCGTGCTTCCCGCCGCCCATCCGCGTCGCGGGCGCCCGCGCGCCGTCCGCCTCGTCGAGCCAATCGACCCGCCCGCGCCGAACGATCCTCGGGCGTTATCGACAGCGATTGTTCCTTTCCGAACCGAAGCACCGCAAAGTTGAGGGCCTCACCGTCTGCATTCTTCACCTTATCGATCAAAACACGAACATGGGTCAGCGGTGTACCATCCACCGCAACGAGCAGATCGTGTTCTTTCAAACCTGCCTTGGCGGCGGGACTGTCCGGCGCCACGTGCGTGACGACCAGCCCGCCCTCGTCCTGGGACCGATTCAATTGGGCCCGCAAGACGGGGTCCAACGGGCGGCAGACAACGCCGATCCAATGCCTCATCGGTCTGGCCGGCAAATCGTTGAGCAGCGTCGTATCGTTGAGCAGCGTTGTATCCCGTTCTGGTTTTTCATTCTGGGCGTGCACGAGCGTGCCGGATCCTAGAATCAGCACGACCACGACCGCCCATGCGAACCGTTCGCGTATCATGTGCATCGACATCGTCATCTCCTTTGTTGTTGGTTCGGGAATCAATACATCCGATGGGCCACCGGCGTGAATTCAAATTCGTCCACCGGAAACACAACACGCCGGCCGTCATCGAGTTGCAACGGCGCGAGGCGTCGTTTGCGCGTGACTGCCAATCCCATTTCCTCCCAGTACTTCCAAATCTCGCGGGGCACCGGAAGTTGACGGTCCCATTCGGATCGAGGAATTACGGACTCGGCGTCCAGCAATGGCACATCCACGACGTGCGTGTCTCCCGCTTCGACGTTGTTGACGACCAACCGCAGAAAATCGTCCCGGTCCGGCCGTGCACGCTGCTTGGTCGTCGGTTCGGCCTGGGGAGTCTCACGACGATCCGGCGGAGTTTCGTCGGCCTCCGAGGGGGGTGTCTCCGATCCTGCGACGTGTCCGGCCGACGGCAGACGTTTGTCGGCCGGGGTGTGCGGGTACCAGCGTCCGAGGGCAAACGCCGCCACCAGGCTGGCCGCCAGCGTCACGCCCGACGCCCAGCGTGAAGCCCGGCAGGCGCCCGGGCGCCGCCTGCGTCGCGACGCCCGGTTCCGCGGTGACGCGTTCGCGCCCGGCGGTCCGATCAAGACGCCCAGATCTGCCTGCAAGCTCTGGTCTTCCAGAAACGCCAGCGCGCAGCTCCGCCAGCCGTCCGGGCGGGTTTCCAGCGATGCGATCAATGCCCGCCGCTCAGTCTCGTTCAACTCGTTATCCACCAGACAGTCAAGCACGGGTGGATCATCGGGTTGGGATGCAAATCCGGTCTGGTTCATGCCTGTACCTCGACGACCGATGTTCGGGTTAATGCGGACCGCAAACGCTGCCGCGCCCGATGGAGTCGCGCTTCGACGGCCGCGCGGCTGATGCCCAGGTATTCCGAGAGCCGCCCGTAATTGAACTCTTGTGTGTACTTCAGCAGCAGGATTTCCGCGTCGCGGCCCGGGAGTTCTTCGAGCGCCGTACGCACATGCTGGCGGCGCTCTTCGTCCAGCAGCCACTGCAACGGGTCCCCGCCATCCGTCGCCCGGTGCGGCGGCGGCCCGTTGCGCCCGTATCGCGCCGCCAGCCGCCGTATGCGTTCCCTCCGGCGGCGGTACAGCAACGCTTGCCGCACCGCCACGCGGTACAGCCAGCGGCCACTGCCCACCCGATCGGTGGGGATCTCGTGGCGCGCGGCGGCCAGGAACACCTCCTGCATCACCTCGTCGACCACTTCGCCGTCCCTGACACGGGCCCGCACGACGGCGCGCAGCCATGGCTCATGCCAGGCCAGGATCTGCTCCCATTCAGAACGCTTCTGCGGTAGCCGATTCATACGCCCACTTCCACCGGGTGCCTACTGGAGCATTGCCGCACCGCCCTGAATCTTGCAGGCAAAACCGACATTTTTCCCCAACCCGCACGTAACCTGTGACGGACGCATGGGTTGGAGAGGCAATCTTTTTGGGGGGGACGTCGGCCGGGGGCGTTCGCCGTCCCCGTCGTGCACGCTTTTCGGGCTCCGTTGGTTCGGGTAAAAGTGCGAGAAACCCATTTTTTCGGTGAGGAGCCGGCGTGCCCGAAGACCTGTCGACGCAGCGGCTGGCGTGGATCCAGCAGTCCCTTCAGCAACTTCAGCGGGAGGGGCTCCAGCGGCAAACCCATGTTTTCGCAGGCGACCAGGCCGCCCTGCTGCAACTCGACGGGCAACAGCTGGTCAATTTCGGCTCCAATGACTATTTGGCGCTGGCAGGGGACCCGCGACTGCGGGCCGCTGCCGTCGCAGCCACCCAACAGTACGGATGGGGCAGTGGCGCCAGTCCGCTGGTAACCGGCCTCCGCCCGCCGCATCGCAAATTGGAACAGGCGATATCCAGTTTTGAGGGTACGCCCGCCGCCCTGTTGTTTCCATCGGGGTTCGCCGCCAATACGGGCACGATTCCCGCGCTGGTCGCCGAAGGCGACGCGATCTTCAGTGACCGGCTGAATCACGCCAGCATTATCGACGGCTGCCGCCTGTCGCGGGCCGACGTCCACGTGTACGAACACGCAGACCCGCGGGATCTGGAGCGACGGCTGGCAGCATCCGGGTCGTACCGTCGGCGGCTGATCGTGACAGACGGACTGTTCAGCATGACGGGCGATTTCGCACCATTGGACGCCCTGGCGGGCATCGCCGACTGCTACG
Organism: uncultured Pirellulales bacterium; assembly: GCA_964573605.1. GTDB lineage: Bacteria > Planctomycetota > Planctomycetia > Pirellulales > JBBDJB01 > CAZNKT01. Next base: position 1,064 of record CAZNKT010000010.1, on the reverse strand, counting down.
ACGCCATGCTCATGGTCGACGAGGCCCACGCCACGGGGGTGGTGGGAGACTCGGGGCAGGGTGTTGCCGAACGGCAGGGAGTCGCCGATCGGGTCGACGTACGCGTCGGCACCTTGAGCAAAGCGCTGGGCAGTGCCGGCGGCTTCGTGAGCGGTTCGAGCGACCTGATCCAGTGGCTGACCAATCGCGCTCGGCCGTACTTTTTTTCGACCGCACCACCGGCGGCGGCCAGCGCGGCGGCGATCGAAGCCTTGCATATCGTCCGTTCGGAACCGCAGCGGCGGTGCGATCTGACCGCGCGGGCGGCCGAATTGCGGGAAGCGCTGGCCTCGCAGGGCTGGCAAACGGGCCGGGCCGCCGCCCATATCATCCCGGTCGTCGTCGGCGATCCGGTTCGGGCCAGAAGCTTATCGGAGGCGTTGCGGCAGCGCGGCTTTTTCGTCCCGCTGATCCGCCCGCCGTCGGTACCCGAGGGCCACACGCTGCTGCGAATCAGCCTCAGTTACGGCCATTCGGTCGCCGCGATCCGCAGGTTGACCGACGCCCTGGGCGCGCTGCGAAGCGGCACGCCCGGTTGACACCGACGCCCGTCCGATCACCCGACTGATCAATTCAATCGTGCCGCAACGCCTCGATGGGATCCATCCTGGCCGCACGGCTGGCCGGATAGAGTCCGAAAATGACGCCCACGGCCACCGAGATGCCGAACGCCAGCGGAATGGACCAGGGCACGATTTCCGGGGAAACCTGTCGCACAAAGGCGGGCAGGTCGGCCATCAGGTCCGGCAGCGTGTCGTACAGCAATTCGCGGATCCACCGCACGAGCGGCCCGCACGTCAACCCGCCCAGGATCCCCGTCAGACCGCCCACGATGCTCAGGACCACCGTTTCGGCAAGGAACTGGGCGGTGATATCCCGTTGTTTGGCCCCCAGCGCGCGCCGCACGCCGATCTCGCGCGTCCGCTCGGTGACGGTAGCCAGCATGATGTTCATGATCCCGATGCCGCCGACCACCAGCGAGATGGCTGCGATCAACCCGAGAAGCAGGATAAACATCAGTCGCA
>CAZNKT010000009.1:0-87326 GCA_964573605.1 uncultured Pirellulales bacterium | reverse complement strand
GACCCGTACAGGATCATGTTGGCCGGATCGAAGTTGACGAACAAATTGTCGCGGCCGACCTGCTGAAGAAACTCCAACAGCACATCCGCGGGTTCCTGCCCGGTCTCCAGATGCACTTTTTGTCCTTGGCCTGCGCAGTGGTCGCACACATCACGCGTTACGTTGAGCACACCGGCATGCGCGGGGTCCTTCGTCTCGTGCGGGATGAATCCCAGGTGCAGCGCCACCACGTCCACTTCCAGGAGCAAAGCAAAATCGGCGATTTCCTTCGTTTCCTGAGTTCGCTCGGCACGCGTCTCGGGGGGCACCAGACCCACGGTGCGAATCACCGTGGGCACGTCGGCGTAACTCTCGCCGGCAAACCCGGCAAAGATCGCCGTGACGGAGATCCCCGAATCATTCAGCAGGGATCGGAACTGGTCGGCCTGCTGTTGGGTGCGCAATTTCCGGCTCGGTGCATGCAATTGGATGGTGGGGACGCCGAGTTGCTTCACGACATCCCACCGGACACCCAGTCCCGCATCGATGCTCGCAAATACGCCCAATGGCCATTTTTCCATGATGCCAATCTCCTGATCGAATCAGCGGAACAATCGGAATCGCTTGTGGTCGGTGATCCAGCCAGCGTCCGAAGGTAGCTGATCGGCGGGGGGGCCGTAAAGCCCCTTGGGGGGCGGGCCACTGGCGATGGCGTTCTTAGCCGTCCGCCGGGTCGCTGGGGAAGTAGCGTGTGACCACTTCGTGAAATGCGTGTGGTGAATCGACCCGGGAGATGTGGGTGCGGAACTGCCGGGCCCCTCGCCGCCCCTGCGCGTAGCAGCAGGCATAGGAGCGCATCAGGACCGTCCCTTTCTCGTCGCCGAAGCGCCGGCAAACAAGTGCATAGTGTCGCAGCATGAGGTCGCGCTGTTGGGGCAACGCCAGATCGGGAGGAACCGGTTCACCGCGGAGGGCCGCAGCGGCCTGGCGGAAAATCCACGGCTTGCCGAGTGCCGCCCGCGCGATCATCACTCCATCCACGTTGTAACGCGTCAAGGCACGTTGAATACGCTCGGGCGAATCGAGGTCGCCGTTGCCGATCAGTGGGATCCGGTGGAGGTGGGGCTTGATGTTGGAGATTCGGTCCCAATCCGCTTCACCTTTGAAATAATCCTGCGCCGTGCGTCCGTGTACGGTCAACGCTTGCGCTCCGGCCGCTTCGACGACCTGTGCCACATCGATCGCGTTGATGTTGTCGCGGGTGCAACCCAGGCGGATTTTGGCGGTGACGGGTGTCGGACGACACGCCGTCACGACTTTTTCGATGATCTGGCCCATCTGCTGGGGGTATTTCAAAAGGTAGGAACCGCTGCGGGCTTTTTCGGTGACCTGGCGGACGGGACATCCGAAGTTGATATCCACGACGCTCACGCGGTATTGCTGCGCCAACCGGGCGCCGACGTCCGCCATGGCCGCCGGATCGTTGTCCCAGATCTGGACGGCCAGTGGGCGCGGCTCGTCCTGAACGCCCCACAGGCGATCGGGATGGCGCTGTTCGTTGCGGTCCATCCAGACGAACCCACGGGCGTTGACCATCTCCGTCGCCAACAGCCCGGCGCCGCCCAGTTCGCGCACGATCTGGCGGAAGGCATAGTTCGTGAAGCCCGCCATGGGAGCCTGCAGGATGGGCGGATCGATGGTCAGCGCGCCGATGCGCAACGTTGCGACACCGGTTGGCCGAGCACTGGCATCGCGTGGTGCGCGCATCCCGGTGATCATCCGACGCCCCGTGCTATTCGCGGTCCGGGTGCCGCGGGACGAAGCCGTCCCGCCGTTGGGGGGCGGCCTGCGACTTCCAGTCGTCGTCTTCAGCCGGCGCTTCGGCAGTCGCCGGCACGACGCCGGACGGCGCGGCGCCCTCGGCAATCCTGTTGTTGTTGGTGGTGAGCACCGACATCAGGCCGTCATCATCCAGTCGTTGCGCGCGGTCCGCGATATCGGCCGACAGTCGTTCCGGTTCGGTCGTGACCAGCATGGCGACGAATTGCCGCGGGTCGGTCGCGCCCGGCGATACAAGGCGCGCGTATTCCGCGATTCGAAGATTGTAACGGCGCACCGAATCCAGGAACGCGCGGTATTGGGAGCCGAGTGTTTGATGCAAGGCCAACGTCTCCTGCACCGACGCGCTCGCGTTTGCGGCCGCATGGTCGACGAGGTCCCGGCTTGCCAAGACCGCCGCGGCGCGGGACTGGATCAGTTCGTGGTGCAAGGGTAGCGTTTCGTGCAATTGCCGCGCTGGCGGGGGAGCCGCCGCCCCAAAAAAGCGGTCGAAGTACATCCGGTAGGCGCCCACATGCGGCCGATCGCTGGGAAGCGGCAAATCGGCGGGCAGTTGCGATGGCTGTCGTTGCAACAACGCGAATTGTGCTTCCCGCACGGCTAGCAAAGTGGCATCCGCGTCTGCCCGGGCGCGAGCGGTCGCCGCGGCCACCAGTTTCTCAAAATCGCCGGACATGGTCGGATGACGGGCCAACGCTTCGTTCCGCTGAAGCAGCTCCCGCGCGCAATGATGGTCGGCAATGGCAATCGCCAGGTCCCAGTACGCACGAACTGTCCGGTCCTGCTGGACCGGGTCCGCCGACGCCGCCACGAGATCGAGCAATGATTTGGGGTCACCCGCGATGGTTCCCTCGCGGGCAGGCGGGAGCAACTCCACGATCAGGTGTCCGGCTGTCTTGCCGGCAGCGGTTCTGCGGACCGGCACGACGCGTCCCGCGCCACCGTCCGACTGCCGCGTTGAATCGTCACCGGAGCTCTCTGTCCGGCCACTGTCGTCGCGCGCCGGTCGCGGCGCGTCGTTCGGGCCCGTGCCGCCGGCGGTCTGGGCCGGGACGGAGGTCACAATGTTGTGGCACAGCAGTGCGCAAATCACGGCGACTGAGGCTCGCATTCCCGCACTCCTTGATTTAAGCCAGGTCGAGCGACTGAAGCCAGATGCGGAGTTCATTCTTGTACTCGCTGTCCAGACCCACCGTGACCAGCTGCCTGTGGAAGGCGGCCGCGCCGGCCTTCGCCAGATCCGCGTCTTCCGCACACGAGATGCGCCGCTCCGGATCCGGCGCGACCAGGCTGCGGCAGAAGTTCATCAACAGCGTGTTGCACACGACCTCTTTGGGCAGTACCGACTCCAAACGATGGGGCAGGATGCGCTTCTCTTCCAGCAATTGAGCCAGGTCCTTGTAGCCGGAAAACAGCGGCTGGCCGGCCAGCATTTCGATCAGCACGTATCCCAGACTGGCCAGATCCGATCGCGGTGAACATTCATCGCGTTCGAGGACTTCTGGAGCGGCGTAACTCGGCGTGCACATGCGAAATGGTGGGGGATCGGCCAGATCCACCGCCGACCCGATGTCGATGATCTTTGCGTTGCCCGTTCGTTTGAGCATGATGTTGGACGGCTTCAGATCGCCGTGCACAACGCCGGTGCGATGCAACGGCGCAAGCGCGGCCAGGCAGTCACGCGTGACGGCAACCGCGATGCCGGGCTTCAGACGCGGGTGCACGGGCCCTTCTGTCACGACCACGTCGTTGATATAGCGCCAGCGGCGATTGCTGACTCGCTGCTGAACGCGGTGCAACATGTCGGCGGTCAGCAGACGTTGCAGATCGAATCCGTCAATCCATTCCATCTCCATCATACGAATACGATTGGATTCGACGAAGTTGTGAACATCCAGCAGATTGTCGTGCTGGATCTCCGCGACGCGATTCGCGGCTTTGCCGATCCGTCCCATGGCCTCTTCGTACCCGCGAACGTCGCCAAAGCGTTCGGGTGAAAAAACCTTCACTGCTACCGGCAGCGTGAAGCCGTCGGTACCGCGACGCTCCGTCAAGAACACCACACCCTGACCACCCGAGCCCAAGCGCCGACGGAATCTCAGGTGTTCCGTGCGGCTGATTCGATTCTCGTCGACCAGTTTCCGGTATCGTTCAAAGAGTGCGTCGGGGCGATCCTTGCGAGGCTCGTCGGTCAGGTTGACAGTCCGTGCTGCGTGGCAGAGCGTTGTGGAACTCATCCGTGTGTTGGGCCCTGTTGCGTTTGTGACGCTGAACGGGCGGAACAATCCCGCCCGGATATCTTGGCCGGCAGATAACCCGTGCAGCAGTACCGGCGTGTGCACCGAGACCGGTATCATAGCCAGAGGAGCCAAGCGGGGTCTAGGTCGCTCGCCTCAGCGGAAACCCCAGCCCCTTGTCGACGACATTCAGAAGGGGCCGGCCCTGCAAGTAGCGAGTCAGGTTGTCGCAGAAGAATTCGGTCGTCCGGTCAATCCGCCATCGGGACTGTCCGGCGACGTGAGGAGTGATGATCACCTGGGGAATTTCCCACAGGCGGCTCGACGCGGGCAACGGTTCCTGGTGGCAAACGTCCAGCGCTGCGCCGTACAGATGCCCGCAGAGCAAGGCATCAACCAGATCCGGCTCCGCAACGAGTCCCCCTCGCGCGATGTTGACCAGGATCGATCCGCTGGCCATGGCGGCCAGGGACTGCCGGTCGATCATGTTCTGCGTGAGGTGGTTGAGCGGTGCCGCGAGGACCACGATATCACTGCACGCCAGCAGATCGCCAAGGCGATCGTGGGGCCACAGGGCTTCGACGTGAGAAGGCTTGTCCACCGGGCACCAGTCCGTGGCCCGCACGCGGGTACGAAACGCGCTGAGCACCTCGGCCAGCCGGCGACCTACGCCCCCCAGTCCGACGATCCCTATGCAGCTTTCATGCAGGTCGCGAGTCGGCAACCGCTCGTATCGCCGGGACTGCTGGGCACGAAAAAAGTCGTGCAGACGTCGCAACAGTGCGGTGATCAAGGCTACTGCGTGTTCGGCGACCTGGTCGGCGAGTACGCCCGAGAGACTCGTCACCGCTATCTCGGACCGCACGACGGGCGGTGTCAGGCAGTGGTCGACGCCGGCGGCTGAGGACTGGATCCACTTCAGCCGCCTCCGGTCGACAACGGCCTCCCATGGCACGGGAACCTTGGCGTGCCCGCAATAAATGTCGGCATCGGGCAACTCACGGGCGATCCGCTCCTGTCCGGCGGGGACGACTTCGGCACCCGGCGCGGCGCGGCGAATCATTTCCAAATGGCGATCTTCGGCCGGGTAACACAGGACGATCCGCATCGGGCACGCTGGCTCGGGGTGCTTCAAGGCGCAAGTTTCACTGTGCCAATCGCTTGGGGGCTCACCGCCAGGCTCGACCAGCGGTCTGAAGGCTACCAAAACTGTGGTGGATTATCTAGAATAGGGGACGCTCGAGCGTGCCCGAACACGCCCGGCGACCCACCGCAGTGATCAACCCCTCCGGTGCCCGCCTCCGTGCGAACGTCTGCCGGGTCTACGACTGCAAGGAGCACAGCCCTGCCCACGCGTTATTGGCAAATAACGGCTCCCACCATTGTGATGCTGGTCGTGCTTCGACTGTGCATTGGCTGGCATTTCTTCAAGGAAGGCGCTGCCAAGCATCGTAAGCCCGACAGTTTTACCGCTGCCGGCTTCTTCCGGCAGGCACGGGGACCGCTGGCGAAACGTCTGCACATGATGGCCGACGACGGGCATCGCTGGTCCGAGCTGTTGGCCAGGCCGCTGCGTGACGCGCGGGAGCCCGCCGGGGAAGCGTCCGAGCCGCCGGACGCCGTTGCCGCCCAACCGCCGTACAAAGAGTGGCAGGACCAGATCCTCAGGGATTGGCGCGGATTCTTGACACAGTGCATCGACGCTGGAGAGCTGACCGAGCAGCAAAAGGAAACCGCCGCCGAGATTTACGCGTTCCACGCCGAGCGGCTGGCAAACTATCTGGAACAAGAACAGGACGACATCACGACGTACCGGAACGAACTTTATCGCCTCGAACAGTGGAAGAACGAACCGACGACCGGCGAAGTACCGTATCAAGACAATAGGATTGTGGCCAAAGAAGCCGAAGTTGAGGCAATGCCCGGCAAGTGGGTCGCGGCGGTGCGTGACATGCGAGCGGATTTTCACAAAGATGTCTGGGGCCTGCTCGACCACGACCAGCGTGTCCCCGTCGCCGATGTGATGTATCCGGTCTCTCCCCTGACCGTCATTGACAAGGTCGTCCCCTACTGGCTGCTGGCCGTCGGCGCGTGTCTGCTGCTGGGGCTGTTTACCCGCGTGGCCGCGGTGGCGGGCGTTGCCTTTTTGCTGGGCGTGGTTGCCACCCAGCCGCCCTGGGTTCCCTTCGCCGACCCCACCTACTACCAGTGGGTGGAACTGGTCGCGCTGTTGACGCTAGCCACCACTGCCGTTGGGCGGTGGGGAGGACTCGACTTCTTCATTCATGCACTCTGGTCGGGGTGCTGCGGAAAGAGGAAAAGCACGGGATGAATCTCACACCAGAACAAAGAGCTATCGGGCAGGATAATTTTCACGAGGCTGTCGGCCAGACGCGACGCGAATTCCTCAAGCAGGGACTGGCGGCAGGCGTCGTTTCCGGCGCGGGCATGGGCTCCATGTATTTCGGATACGGCGGAAAGCCGGAGCAGCCGGTGCGGGTCGGAATCATAGGCACCGGAGACGAGGGCAATGTGTTGATTGGCGCGCTGAATCCGGACTACATCGATGTGGTCGCGATCGCCGACATTCGGCCCTACAACATCTACCGCGCGCTGCATGGCGATCATTACAGCGACTCGGCCTACAGGGTACGACCGGGATTGCTCAATGTTTACAATTGGAAGACCGAAGACGAAGCTCGCAAGCACATCAAGGTCTACTCGGACCGCTACGACGACCTGCTCGACGATTCCGACGTCGAGGCGGTGATTATTGCGTTGCCGCTGCACCTGCATGATGAAGCCGCCATCAAGGCCATGCGGAAGGGCAAGCACGTGCTGACCGAAAAGCTCATGGGACACAGCGTGCATCAGTGCAAAGAGATGGCGCGTGTGGCCCAGCAAACAGGCCTGTTGCTGGCGACGGGCCACCAGCGGCACTACAACATTCTCTACGATAACGCCGTGCATACGATCCAGCGCGGGCTCATAGGCGACTTGCACTACATCCGCGCGCAATGGCATCGAGGCAATCTGCCCGGCCGGGATAGCTGGGCGCCGCCCATCCCTCCGCCTACCGATTTCGGCATCGAAGACTATCGCGATGCCCTGAGGGCAGTACGCAAGACGGGCGACAAGGCGGAGGAACGGGAACTCAAATCGCAGTATAAGCTGATCGCCGAACTCGATAGCTGGATCAGCAAGCACAGGGATGCCAAGAAGCCTAGCGAAAAGGCCGCGTGGGCCCGCAGAATCGAACAAAAACGCAAACAGCTTGAGGATGGAGCCGTCGCCGCCAAAGACTACGGTTACCAGGAAACCACCTTACAGGACGGCAAAGGCACCAAGCGTTCCGCGCTGGAAGAGTTGATCCGGTGGCGCCTCTGGGACCGCACCGGTGGCGGATTGATGGCCGAATTGGGGAGTCACCAGTTGGATGCCGCCGGCATCTTCATTACGGCGGACTGGAACAACGGTCAGAAAGCGCTTCCGCTATCCGTCCAGGCTGTCGGCGGCCGACACCTGTTTCCGCCAAATCGCGACGTGGATGACCACGTGTATTGTATTTTCGAGTATCCGGGCCGTGAGTACTACAAGGATTTCGAGACCGGCGAAGTGGCCAACCCGGAAAAAAAGATCTGCGTCACCTACTCGTCCATCAACGGCAACGGCTTCGGCGCCTACGGGGAAACCGTGTTCGGCACGTCCGGCACGTTGATCCTGGAGCGGGAGCAGGAAGCAATGCTCTACGCCGGCTCAGCGGCAGGCAGTCGCATCGCGGTCAAGAAGAGTGACAGCGGACCCACGCTGGACACGACTGAGAGCGGCCCCGGATACGCGGCGACCGAGGCCAAGGCTGCGATGGGTCCGGAAATCAGCCGCGGTTACGGGGAGGAGATTGAGCACTGGGCGTGGTGCATTCGCAACCCGTCGCCCGAGAACCGGCCACGATGTCACCCCAAAGTAGCGCTGGCCGACGCGGTGATTGCGCTGACGTGCAATCTGGCCATGCACCAAAACCGACGTTACGAATTTCAACGCGAATGGTTTGACATCGACAGCGACGAAACCCCCGAAGGCGTCACGCCGCGGCGGGCCGACGCCATCTCTTGAGCAAGTCGGCGGCGGAAACCGGTCGGACGGGGACTCGCCACCACCTTCGCCTTCTCAGCATCTGTCGGCCTCGTAACGAATACGACCTGATCCGGTCCGACGCCGAGCCGTGTTGCCTTCCCCTGATCGTCACATGGCCGCCAGCGGTAGCTCCAGCTCCTGCCAGGCGTCGGGCAGCGGCGCCACGACGTCGATGCTTTCGCCAGTGGTGGGGTGAGTGAACGCCAGGTGGCGGGCGTGCAGAGCGATCCCCCTCTGGCGGACATCGTCGTATTGCGGGCCGAACCGTTGCCGGGCGCCATACTGAGCATCCCCCGCCACAGGCAACCCCCGGTGGGCTGCCTGAACCCGGATTTGATGCGTGCGGCCGGTTTCAAGATCGATTTCCAACCACGTGACGCGCTCAACATGGGCCACCACACGATAGTGCAGCACGGCACGCTTCGCGCCGGCGTGTTCCTCGGTCACGACGCGGGCCTGGGCCATGCCATGCACCTTATACAGCCAATCGGTCCAGGTGCCTTCATCCGGCTCGACGTGCCCTTCCACACACGCCCAGTACGCCTTGGCGACGCGACGCTCTTCAAACTGCCTCGCCAACCGCCGCGCGGCGCGGACATGCCGCGCAAACAGAATGGCTCCCGAAACCGGCCGGTCCAGGCGATGGGGCAGTCCGAGATAAATGTCGCCCTTCTTGTTGTCGCGAAGCTTGAGATACTTCTTCAGTCGGACTTCCAGGCTATCGATGCCCCACGGGGCCTGCGTCAGGACGCCGAACGGTTTGTTAACAACCAGACACGGACCTTGCTCGTACAGTATGTTCATGCTGTCCCGTTGTGCACTCAGTCGGCGTCCCGCGTATCGCCCGTGTCGATATCGAGTTGGCCCTTCAAATGCTGCTCGATGTCAACCGGCGGCAGCGACAACACGCGGTACATGCAGTAGCTGACCAGCGACAACACCGATCCCACCGACAACAACATCACGATCCAGCCTCCCCACGTCATGGGTGGTCCTCCGCATCATTCCGGCGGACGGTCGGCCAAGTCGAAACGCCCCTGAGCGGCCCAGCGACGACCGGCTATGTGAACGAGAATCAACAAGAATGCGAGCACGGACGAGAGAAACAAAACCGACAGGAATGCCACGCGGTTGTTGAGGATTTGCCTGGCGTATCCGTCCTCGCCCGGTATCTTCTGCATGCAAAAGGTAATGAACACGGTCAACAAGTAAACCGGCACGACATACTTCAACATCCACTGCACAAACCGCGGTATGCGGATGTGCGCGCCACGATGCGCTTCAACCTCTCCCCGATCGATGCCAAACACCCAGCCGTACAAAATGGACTGGACCATCGCCAGGATAAAGATCAGCACACTCCCCACCCAGAAATCAAATGTGTCGACAGCCAGCAGGTCCTTGGAAAAGAACAGGGTGAATCCGCAGCCCATGGCTGCAATGAGTCCCAGTACCGACGCGGAAGCATGCCGCTTCAGCCCGAAACCTTCTTCAAAAAAAGCGATCACCGGCTGCAACATCGATACACTGCTGGTCACCGCCGCTACGAACAACATAAAAAACCATAGAAAGCCGAACAGTCGCCCCGCCGGTTCCATCTGAGCAAACACGTTGGGCAGCGCGATAAATCCCAGGGCAAACGTCGAACCGGTGAAGTCGGATGCAGCAACGCCCATGAAGATGAACGCCGCGGGCAACGTGATCAGCCCGCCCAGGCACACCTCAAAAAACTCGTTCATGCTGCTGGATGTCAGCCCGCTCAGCACCACGTCGTCGTTCTGCCGGAGATAACTGGCATAGTTGATTATGATGCCGAATCCCACCGACAAACTGAAGAAGATCTGGCCCGACGCGGCCAGCCATGTCTGCGGATCCCACAGCATTTCGGGCCTGGGATTCCACATAAACCCTAGCCCACCGACGACCGACTGATCCGGCTTTGCCGGATCGGGCGTTCCCAGCGTCAGAACGCGGGCCAACACGACCAGGGCGAGCAGTACCATCAGGGGCATGGCAATCGTGCAGAAGGTTTCGATGCCACGGCTGACGCCTCGGTAAATAAGAACGAAGTTGAAAATAAAGATGCCGATGAGAACGAACAACCAACGGCGGTTCCCCGCGTTGAGCAACGCACCGTCCTCGTTCTGACCCACGAAATCAGCGAAAAACGTCGTGTAAGCGTCCGCGTTGGGGCCGAGCATCAAGTCGCCGGTCAGATAATGGATGGCGTATCCCAGGCACCAGGCCTCGATCAGCACGTAGTACATGTAAATGACCAGCGGAATCAGCAGCGCCAGACCGCCGAGATACTTGGCGGCCGGATTTCGCCAAATGATCGTAAAAATGCCCGGCGCCGAATGAAATCCGCGTACCCCGGCATATCGGCCCATCGTCCATTCGGCCCAGCACAGGGGAATGCCCAGAACCAGCAGCGAGATGAAATAGGGCAGCAGAAACGCGCCGCCGCCGTGCTGGGCCGCAATGCCTGGAAATCGCAGGAAATTTCCCAATCCGACCGCCGAACCGGCTACCGCCAGAATTACCCCCACTCGCGACGCCCAGCGTTCGGTGCCTTGCCCGTTTTGCTCTGACACGGTCGGTCCCCCCCCAGTTGTGGTCGTTTCCGGCCTGATTCGCGTCCCCCTTCTAACCTATAACCCTCGTCCGGTCAACATCTTACGGAGATTGCCGCCAACGGCTCTTTTTTTCACAGTATGAACTGTTAAAATTGCGATAAAGAGCCATGCCGTCGCGTCCACCGGTACAACCAAAGAAAATCTCGCATGCACGCCGTTTCCGAATCCAGCGACCGACACCTTATCGATTTGCTCCGCACCGAGGGGCCGGTGGGAATCGTCGAGCTGGCCCGGCGTGTCGGTGTGACCAGCACGGCCGTGCGCCAACGGTTGCAGCGGTTGATGGGGCAGGGATTTGTCGAGCGACGCGTCGAGCGCGCCGGACGAGGCAGGCCGCGCCATTTGTATTCTTTGACCGAGCAGGGCGTTCGCACCGCGGGCAACAATTACGCGGACCTGGCCATGATGCTGTGGACGGAATTGCGGTCGGTGCGCGACGTGGAGGTGCGTCGCGGTCTGCTCAGTCGCATCGCGTCCCGATTCGCCACGATGTACCGGAATCGGGTCCGCGGTCATGGCCTGATGGAGCGGATGGATTCACTGACCGGATTGTTTGGCGAGAAAGGCATACCGTTCGATGTTGATCGGTGCAAGGAGCTGCCTGTTCTGACTGTGCAGGCGTGTCCCTATCCGGAGCTTGCCGAGCAGGACCGAAGCATCTGCGCCATTGAACGGATGATGTTTTCGGAAATGTTGGGGGAGAATCTGCGTTTGTCGCAGTGTCGGCTGGACGGCGGCAACTGTTGCACGTTCGAAGTCAGTTGATACTTTATAGCGTCCGAATAGCGTCCGACATAGCAGCACGAATGCGTTTCCGAGACGCGAATTCTCCGACGAAACGGTGGTGTTGCTAGAGGATTTTCATTGTAACTTCAAGGATTTCTAATCGGGGACGGGCCAAACGTACCATGACGCAGCCGTGGATCGAAGGCAGGTTTGAGGAAAACGTTATTACCACGACCGTGGAGCAGGCCATCAACTGGGCTCGACAGTCGAGCGTATGGCCGTTGACGTTCGGGTTGGCCTGCTGTGCCATTGAAATGATGGCCACCGGAGCGAGCCGATTCGATATCGACCGGTTCGGGGCAGGCGCCTTTCGGGCGACGCCGCGGCAGGCGGACCTGATGATCGTCGCCGGTACGGTTACCTACAAGATGGGCAGTCGGGTGCGGCGACTCTACAACATGATGCCGGATCCAAAGTTTGTGATTGCCATGGGTGCCTGTACGGTGGGAGGCGGCCCCTACTTCAAGTACGGCTACCACGTTGTCAAGGGAGTCGATTTGGTGGTGCCCGTCGATGTGTACGTGCCGGGCTGTCCCCCACGCCCCGAATCCTTGCTGGAAGGACTGATGCGGATACAGGACAAGATCAAGGGTCACAAGATAGGCAAACGGGATGGTTCCGGATTGTTACAGCTCGGCGCGAAGCTGGATGACGAACTGCCGATTCCCCATCACTCCGGCTATGTCGCGGTGAGCGACGACGACGCGGAGCCGCTGACGGACCACCAGAAAATTACTGGGTGAGGCGTTGTTCGGCCCGCTGGCCGTCCGAAGCGCGTTCGCGTCGGAGTACGGCTTGGGGGACGACGCTAAAAGAATTGTTGATTATCTAGATGGAGATGGCGGGGATATCATGTCAGAGATTTTGAAAGTCACCGACTTGCATGTTGCCGTCGAAGGCAAGAGCATCCTCAACGGTGTTAACCTGGAGCTTCGGCGCGGCGAGGTGCATGCTTTGATGGGCCCCAACGGATCGGGCAAGAGCACGCTTGGATTCGCGATTGTAGGTCATCCCGGATACGACGTCACTCAGGGCCGGGTGGAGCTGGACGGCGTCGATTTGCTGGAGCTCGATCCCGACGAGCGGGCGCGGGCGGGTGTCTTCATGGCGTTCCAACGCCCCATGGCCATACCAGGTGTAAGGATGGCTGACTTTCTACGCCATGCGACGACCAATGTGCGGCGGCCCGACCGCAAGGAGGGGGAAGAATTGATTCCGATGCGCAATTTTCGCAAGGAGCTGCGCGCCAAGATGGAACAATTGCAGATGTCGCCCGAGTTTGCCCGCCGGTACGTCAACGACGGTTTTTCAGGTGGAGAAATGAAACGGGCCGAGATCCTGCAACTGGCCATGCTGCGCCCCAAATTCGCCATCCTTGACGAAACGGACAGCGGGTTGGACGTCGATGCGGTGCGGCTGGCCAGCCAGAGCATCGCTCAAATTGGCGGGCACGAAATGGGAATCCTGATCATCACGCACCATGACAAGCTGCTCGAGCACAATCGGCCCGACGTCACGCACGTGATGCTCGGCGGGCGAATCGTGGAAACGGGGGGTCCGGAGCTGGCCCGGGAAATGCACTCTTCAGGTTATGATCGTGTTCGGGCAAAATACCCGCAGGCAGCTGCGGAAACAAAGAAGTTACAAGAAGGAGAGGCGGCAGGCGTCGCTTAACATAAACCATGGCTACCGATACTCGAGCAAAACCGCCGCGCGACGGCATCGATCAGATTAACAAGTACAACTTCCGCACGAAGACGGAAGGCGTGTTCAAGGCGAGGAAAGGGCTAAATCCCGAAGTCGTGGCCCAGATCTCCGAGCTTAAGGGCGAGCCGGAATGGATGCGCTTGTTCCGGACGGATGCACTGCGCATCTTCAACTCCAAACCCGTGCCCAAATGGGGCGGGAACATCGCCATCAATTTCCAGGATATCTTTTATTATCTCAAGCCGACCGACCACCAGGGAAAGACGTGGGACGACGTACCACAGGAAATCAAGGAGACCTTCGACAAACTGGGTATCCCGGAAGCCGAAAAGAAGTTTCTGGCGGGCGTTAAAGCTCAATTCGAAAGCGAAGTCGTGTACGGTTCGTTGCAAGAGAAACTCGCCGAGCAGGGCGTTATCTTTACGGATACCGATACGGCCGTCCGCGAACACCCGGAACTCGTGCGGGAATACTTCGGCACAATTATCCCGCCGTCGGATAATAAATTTGCGGCGCTCAACTCCGCTGTATGGTCGGGCGGCTCGTTCATATATGTTCCTCCCGGCGTGAAAATCGATTTCCCGCTTCAGGCCTATTTTCGTATCAACGCAGAAAGTATGGGGCAGTTTGAGCGGACGTTAATCATCGTTGACGAAGGCGCGGAAGTGCACTACGTGGAAGGATGTACCGCGCCGATGTATTCCACCGAGAGCCTGCACTCGGCCGTCGTGGAAGTGATCGTCAAAAAGAACGCTCGCTGCCGGTACACGACCATCCAGAATTGGGCCAATAACATCTACAACCTGGTCACCAAGCGTGCCGTGGCCTACCAGGACGCGCTGATGGAGTGGGTGGACGGCAATCTGGGAAGTAAGCTGACGATGAAATACCCGGCCGTGTACATGCTCGAGCCCGGTGCGCGAGGAGAAATCCTCTCCATTGCCTTTTCGTCGACGGGACAGCACCAGGATGCGGGTGCCAAGCTCGTGCACTGCGCGCCCAACACTTCCGGCCGCATCATCTCCAAATCGATCTCCAAGAACGGAGGCCGGTCCAGCTACCGGGGGTTGTGCAAGGTCGAGAAAGGGGCGGTCAAGTCTCGTTCCAACGTCGTGTGCGACGCCTTGATCCTCGATCCAGAGAGTCGCAGCGATACTTATCCTTATATCGAGATCGACGAACAAGATGTGACGATCGGTCACGAAGCGAGCGTGTCGCGAATTGGCGAAGAACAATTGTTCTATCTGATGAGTCGCGGGCTGTCCGAGGCAGAGGCCAGCACGATGATCGTGAACGGCTTTGTCGAACCGCTGATTCGAGAGCTTCCCATGGAATATGCCGTGGAAATGAACCGCCTGATCCAGCTCCAAATGGAAGGCTCCGTTGGTTGATCGTAGCTGGAGAGATGCTGAAGCGATGACGCAAACCACCGCGCCCCCGACCATTACGCCCGAAGGTTTTTCGGCATTCCTGTCGAGCCGCGATGATCCGCAGTGGCTGACGGACATCCGCAACGCTGCCTGGGAATGTTTCCTGCGGTTACCCATGCCGTCACGAGCGGACGAAGAATGGATGCGGACGGATATCCGCCTGTTCCGTCTCGACCGCTATCCGCTGCCGCTGGGCGATGTCCCGCACGGGGAGCCGACGTCCGCCGTCCTGTCCGAGGGCGTGCAACTGGCGGGGCACACCGTTTGCGCGGATAGCCGGCCTCGGGCCGCCCGTCTCGACGAGCGGTGGAGCCGCAAGGGTGTCCTGTTCGGCAGCCTCGACACGATGGTCCGCGAGCATGGTACGCTGCTTCGGCCCTACCTGGAATCGCCCGCAATCGATACCGCCCGCGACAAGTTCGCCGCGCTGAATGCCGCTTGCTGGTCGGGGGGAACGCTACTGTACGTGCCGCGGGGCGTCGTGCTGGATGAGCCGCTTCACCTGTTGTCCTTGTTGAGCGACGGCGGAATCGATTTCGGCCGCACGCTGGTAATCTTGGCCGAGGATGCCGAAGCAACAGTCCTGGACGAAAAACAAAGCACGGATGGACACGGGAGCGGACTGCACTGTGGATCCCTGGAACTGCACGTTGGCCCCCAGGCGAGGCTGCGCTATGTGGGTCTCCAGCACTGGAGTGATAAGGTCTGGCATTTCGCCCATCAGAAAGCCGTCGTGGAGCGGCAGGGGGCCGTGCAGTGGACCATCGGAGCTCTCGGCAGCCGGCTGGCAAAAGTGAATCAGCACGTGGTGCTGGCCGGCGACTACGCAGACGCTCAGGTCAACGGAGTCCTGTTTACTGAAGGTCGGCAGCACCTTTCCTACCACACGTTGCAGCATCATCAGCGGCCATCCTGCCGCAGTGATCTGCTGTATAAGGCGGCATTGCAGGACGCATCGCGCACGGTCTGGCGCGGCATGATCAAAGTCGATCCAGCCGCGCAACAAACCGACGGATACCAGCGCAATGACAACCTGATGCTATCCCACGAATCCCGGGCCGACTCCATCCCGGGGCTAGAGATCGAAGCCGACGACGTTCGTTGTACTCACGGTTCCACCACGGGACGTATCGACGATCAGCAGGTCTTTTATTGCCGCAGCCGAGGTCTCACTCGGAACGAAGCCGTTCGGCTGGTAGTGACCGGGTTTTTCCAGCAGGTATTTGATCGCATCACGATTCAGAGCGTGCGGGATGCCCTGGGCCAGGCGATTCGCAGGCGGATACGGCAGTACGATTAGGGGTAGACAGGGGACAGGCGCCGTGCCATGCCGGATTTCACGAGGCAACGCCGAATCCTCTCGGAGACAGACCCCTTTTGGCGTTCCGCGACTCCCAACTTGCCCCTGCACTGCTAATCGACATGGATGATTTTGTTCTCGTTGCCAAAGTCGCTGACGTGGCGGATCCCGGCTCACTGCTGGTAGAAGTCGACGAGCGTCCGGTAGTGCTGATTCATGCCGGCGGCGCTTTTTATGCCCTGGACGACGTATGTACCCATGATGGAGGCCCGTTGAGCGAGGGGCCTGTCGAGAACCATTCGATTGTGTGTCCTCGGCATGGAGCAAAGTTCGATGTCCGGACGGGCGAGGCACTGACGATGCCCGCCACGCAGCCCACGATCAAGCACGAAGTGAAAGTCGAAGGCGACGATGTCCTCGTCCGGCTGGCCGAAAAATAGCACCAGACGCTGGAAACGTTCCACCAATGCCTTTCCGGATGGCACGCGTGCGGGCAAAACCTTATCAGCATGCCAGCGAAGTATGGGTGGAAATGGTTGCGAAGTATGCACCGCCGTTGTGGCGTGCCAGGGCTCAGGCGTTTGGGATTGGCTCTGCCGACCGGTTCGCGCGGCGCCTCAGATAGCGTTCCAGATGCGACATCGAAACCATGTGTTGGGCCAATTGCTGGGACATTGTACAGTTTCGCAAGTGCGCGAGTCGAAAATCCCAAAATTGACTCCAGAAACGAGTGCCCGTAAATTGGGGAGACGGTGATGCCTGCTATTGCTGAAGACAAGATACGCGAAGCGCTGCGCGGCGTAATCGATCCGGAACTGTTTGTGAACATTGTGGACCTGGGTTTGATCTATCAGATCGAGATCGACGAAGGCGACGAAAAAACCGCCGTGCGGGTGGACATGACGATGACGAGCCCCGCGTGTCCGGCAGGTCCGCAGTTGCTGGCGCAATCCAAGGACGCCGTCCTGCGAGTCGAGGGTGTCGACGACGCGGAAATCCGGCTGGTCATGGAGCCGCCCTGGACGCCGGATCGCATGACCGAGGACGCCAAGGACCAGCTCGGCATCTTTTGAGAATCTTCGTCTATGAGTTTGCGACAGGTGGCGGGTTGTTGGCGAACGACACGCCGGGTTGGGCCGCCTATCTTCGCGAGGGCGACGCCATGCTGGCGGCCCTGGCCGAGGACTTGCTGTCGCTGTCCGGAGTCGACGTGTCGATTCTCCGCGACTTCCGCCTGCCGCTACCCGGTGGACTTGGCGGGCTGGACGTGCACCGCGTCCACGCAGCCGACCAGGAAGGTCCGCTGTTGCGCCAACTGGCGGGCGATGCCGACTGGACCGTGCTGATCGCGCCCGAACTGGACGGGGTGCTCGCGCGACGCGCAGCGTTGGCCGAAGCGGGCGGAGCCCGATTGTTGGGTCCGTCGCGGCGGCAGATCCAGGTCCTGGCCGACAAGCATGCGGCGGCCAAAGCGCTGGCCAAATCGGGCATCGCGACGCCGCGGGGCGTGCGGCTGAAGCCCGGCGAGCGGCTTCCGATGTCGTTCACCTACCCGGCAGTCATTAAGCCGGTGGACGGTGCGGGATCTGTTGGCGTGCAATACGTCGAATCGCCCCGAGACACGTTAGCGGACGTCCGGGGGGTTCGCCGGCTGGAACGCTTTTCTCCCGGCACGCCCGCTAGCGTATCGGGGCTCTGCGGACCGGTCCACCGCCTGGCACTAATGCCATGCGGACAGAAGATCGTGCGACGGCAGCGCCGACTGAGCTACGAAGGCGGCTGGCTTCCGCTGACCCCGTCCCTTGCCCGCCGCGCAACGCGACTGGCCAGCCGTGCTTTGTCGGCCTTGGATTGCAGGTACGGGTACATCGGCATCGATATGGTTTTGGGGCCTTCGCCCGATGGGACGGACGATGTCGTGGTGGAAGTGAATCCGCGGCTGACCACTTCGTACTTGGGTCTGAGAGCGGCCGCGCGGCAAAACCTGGCGGATGTCATGCTCGAACTGGCCGCCGGGCACCTCCCTGCCGTCACATTCAGGCGCGAAGGCCTGGTCTACGGTTCGTGCGGGGGCGTTTCCGAGACCACGGACCGACGCAGGGCCCCTGCGAAAGCGTTTCGAAATTCGCGCAGCGTCCGGCAGCCTTGGGCTTAGCCCGGCGATGAAAACCCACGTAATCAGGCATCCAAAATGCTGGTGAGAAATTCTCGCGTCCGCGGCTGACTCGGGTTCTGAAAGATTTCGTCAGGCGGACCTTCCTCCAGAATAACCCCGTGATCGAAGAACAGCACGCGGTCGGCGATGTCGCGGGCAAAGTTCATCTCGTGCGTGACGATGAGCATCGTCATGTCGGATTCGTGCGCGAGCTTGCGCAGCACCTGGAGGACTTCGCCCACAAGTTCGGGATCGAGGGCCGAAGTGACTTCGTCGAACAACATCACGCGCGGGTGCATGGACAGTGCCCGGGCGATTGCGACGCGCTGCTTCTGCCCCCCGGAGAGCTGGACCGGATAGGCGTCCGCTTTGTCTTCCAGGCCGACCATGGACAGCAGGTTTCGGGCCTCTTCTTCGACCTGGTGTTTCGGCTGGCTTTGAACCAACTGGGGTGCCAGCGTGAGATTGCGGAGCACGATCATGTGAGGAAACAGGTTGAAGTGCTGGAACACCATGCCTAGCTTGCCACGGACCCGGCGAAGGTGGGCTTCGTCGGCCCGCCGCGACTGCCCGTTGTCCCGCGTGGTCCACATGGACTCCCCATCCACCTCGATATCTCCGTTGTCTGGCTCTTCGAGCGTCATCAACAAACGCAGCAGGGTGGATTTTCCCGATCCACTGGGGCCGATGATGGCGACCTTTTCGCCCGTGCCGACGTCCAGGTCCACGCCGCGCAGTACGCGAAGGTCTCCGTACGACTTGGTGAGCCCGCGGACGCGAACGATGGTGGTTTTCGCGTTGCTCATGTTCTTTCCATTTTCACCCGTCGCTCCAGCCAGCTCACGGCAAAGCCCGAGACCAGACTCAGCAGCAGGAAGATAACGCCCACGATCGTCAGCGGCTCCAGAAATCGGAAGGTTTCTTTACCGATGATCTTCGCCCGCTGCAGGACTTCCAACACCGTGATGGCCGATAGCATCGGCGTGTCCTTAAACATGGCAATCAGATAATTTCCCAGGGCCGGTATGATGGGCGGAATTGCCTGGGGAAGGATAACATGTCGATACGTCTGCCAGCGAGTGAAGTTCAGCGCTTTGGCGGCCTGCCATTGTCCGCTGGGTACGGCGTTGATTCCGGCCCGATAAACCTCGGAAGTGTAACAGCTGTAGTGCAGTCCGAGAGCGATCACGCCCGCCAAAAACGGAGATAAGGTGATTCCCGCCGACGGCAGCACGTAGAAGACGAAATATATTTGCACGAGTAACGGTGTGCTGCGAACGAATTCGACGAACACGGTGGTCGGCCACGACAACAACTTCGATCGCGAACGCCGGCAAAGGGCCCAGAATAATCCGAGCATGAGGGCGATCCACATGCCCCAGAAGACCGCCGCGAGCGTGGATCCCAGGCCGCGCAGAATTTCAGGAGTAATTTCGATGGCAAACTGCCAATCCCAAATCATAACGTCCCGCCGTGGTCCAGGCCGTACGAAAAGCGGCGTTCCAGCCCGCGTATCGCCGTTGTAATCAACAGCGACAATCCGAAATAAAGCACCAGCAGCATGCCGAATATCTCAATGTTGCGGTGCGTGTCGTCACGCAGGAACATGCCAATCCGCGTCAAATCCGTCACGGTGATCATCGACAGCAGAGCGGTGCTCTTGAGCAACTCAATCATCAGATTTCCGAACGGCGGCAGCATCATAACCACGGCTTGTGGCAGGATGACGTGCCGCATGGTCTGCCATCGCGAAAGATTCAATGCGAGGGCCGCCTGCTGCTGTCCGTGGGGCACCGCCTCGATGGCCACGCGT
Organism: uncultured Pirellulales bacterium; assembly: GCA_964573605.1. Lineage (GTDB taxonomy): Bacteria > Planctomycetota > Planctomycetia > Pirellulales > JBBDJB01 > CAZNKT01. The sequence goes on along the minus strand of CAZNKT010000009.1, from coordinate 67,310 downwards.
ACCACTTCGGCTCCGTAGGCGCCGATATTGAGGCCCAGTACGAGAATGCCGACAGGCACGGCGTTCAATTTCACGTTCAGCAACAGCGGTAAGGCAAAATAAAACCAATACAGCTGCACGAGGGCAGAAGTACCGCGAAAGACTTCGATGTAAGCGCTGGCGAATCCCCGCACGATGATATCTCGCGACCGGCGTCCCAATCCTGCCAGGAATGAACAGAGCAAGGCCAGCAGGCAGCCGCCCAGAGTGATCAAGGCCGTAAGCCAAAGTCCCCTCAGCAGCGGAGGTAATAGATCCAGCGGCGGCGGCATGGCGGTAAAAAACGGTCCTGTGCTATGGGCATTGAACGATGTTCTCGGCCGTTACGTCGCCCGGTAGGGTTTCCTCCGAGAAGCCGAAGGGTCGCACGAGTTCCAGGTGTTGGGGCGTGCCGATGAAGTCCGCCAGATGGCGATTGAATTCCTCTCGAAATGCCGCGTCGCTGCTGCGGAAACCGAAGGCGCCGTAGCCTTTGACAGTCGTGCCGTCGATCACCGGATCGTTGAACGGCTGCGCCCGCTCGATGGTTTCGTCGCTGGCCTTTCGCAAGAGGTCGTTCGCCGTGAGTACCGTGGCGGCCACTGCGTCCGCGCGGCCGGTCTTAAGACCTTCCACGGCACTGGCGTAGTCGGGAAACACGATTATACGATCACCGGGTATGTTGAACTGTTTGGCATAGCCATGTTCCACGCTGCCTCCCATGACGCCGATGAGCGCGGTATCGTGGCCGGCAACATCTTCAAAACTGTGCAGTTGAAGCGGATTGCCTGCCGCGACGAGAAAGGCCTCACCAATAACGTACGTGGGATTAGAGAAACTGATTTCCCGGGCTCGCGCGGGCGTGATATACATCCCCGCCGCGATCAGGTCGAAGCGGCCGGCCTTCAAGCCCGGAATCAGAGAGCCGAACTCGGTCACCACAGGCTCAATCGTTTTGGCGCCCATTCGCCGCAGAATCACCTCGGCGATTTCCGGAGCTTCCCCTGTGATGCGGCCGGTTTGGCTATCCAGGTAACCGTAGGGGGCCTCGTTGGCATACCCGATCCGCACGTTGCCGGTCGATTTGATGCGCGTGAGCGTATTCTGCCCGGCGGAGCGCGGCGCGTTGGCCCGGAACAGCAGCAGCGCCGCGCCGGCAACGACCGCTGCCAGCAGCGCCAAACCCGCGGGTCCCACCCTGTCCGGATGTTGTGCCATTTGAATTCTCCCCGCTGCGCGATACCCTCTTTACAAGTTTTTGCAGCTCAACGCCTTAGGCCATATCAAGTACGGATGTCCGCGGAAAGTGCGGGAAAACACGCCACGAGTGCACCTTGCCAGTGAACGCAGAAACCGATATCCTTAGCGTTACAGTATTTGCTGCCACACAGAGTGCGCAAGCAAATGTTTCTTCCCCAGTATAGCAGGAGATTGGGCGGTCTTCTTTGCCAGACCGCGTCGAAAGTGGCGTCTGTCACCAATTGCCCAGTGGCACCAGTTGCGATCGCGTGCATCGGAAAGCGAACATCACGGAGGTTTCCGAGCCAGCTGATACTGTCGAGATGCGCCATGCGTCGGTAACGGACGCGGCGGAGATTTGGCGACTCGTGTGCGACTGCGACGTCCTTGATAAGAACTCTTGCTACGCCTACCTGTTGATTTGTCGCGATTTTTCAGCCACGTCGCTGGTCGCATTCACTCAAAGAGAATTGCTCGGGTTTGTGGCAGCCTATGTTCCCCCGTCACGGCCGGACGTCGTGTTCGTCTGGCAAATCGGCACGGCACCCGCGGCCCGCAACAAGGGCGTAGCCAAGACCTTGTTGCGTTCGCTGTTGCGTACTCCCGCCTGCCGGCACGTTCGGTTTCTTGAGGCAACCGTGACACCGTCCAACACGGCGTCGGCGCGATTGTTTCGTTCGATCGCGGACGAGTTGAAGGTGGAATTCCGTTGTTCGCCGGGTTTTCAAAGTGGCGACTTCGGCCTCGTGGAAGATGGGGCAGCGCGACATGAACCCGAAGATCTGGTCCGCATAGGGCCTATTGAGGAACAACTATGAAGAGATTTGAGCGAATGGAGTCTGAGGTTCGCAGCTACTGTCGTATGTTTCCGACCGTTTTCGCGAAGGCGAGCGGCCATAAGCTGACCGATGAGCAAGGCAATGAGTACATAGACTTTTTTTCCGGCGCCGGGGCATTGAACTACGGGCACAACGACCCGATCTTGCGCAGCCGGCTGATGGAGTATCTGGCCGATGACGGTATTACGCATGCACTCGACATGGCGACGTCGGCAAAACGTCGTTTTCTGCAATCGCTCGAGGAAGTGATCCTGGAACCTCGGGGTATGAAGTACAAGGTGATGTTTCCCGGACCTACGGGGACCAACGCCGTGGAAGCCTCGCTCAAACTGGCACGCAAAATCACCGGACGCGCGAACGTCATTGCCTTCACGAATGCTTTTCACGGCATGACACTGGGGTCGCTGGCACTGACGGGCAACGCGGGCAAGCGTTCCGGAGCGGGCGTATCGTTGACCGACACGACGCACATGCCTTACTGCGGTTATTTCGGCACGGAGACCGACACCATCGAGGTGCTCGAGGGGTACCTCCTCGATTCCAGCAGCGGCATCGAGGCCCCTGCCGCATTCGTCGTAGAAACTGTGCAGGCGGAAGGTGGCGTCAACGTGGCCAGCCGCCAATGGCTTCAGCGATTAGAGCAGTTGGCGAAAAAGGTCGGCGCGCTGTTGATCGTGGACGACATCCAGGTGGGTTGCGGCCGGACAGGTCCGTTTTTCAGCTTTGAACCCGCAAAAATCTCCCCCGACATGGTCTGCCTGTCCAAATCGCTGTCCGGCTATGGGCTGCCTCTGGCAGTCACACTGATCAAGCCAGGGCTCGATCAATGGAGTCCGGGCGAGCACAACGGTACGTTTCGCGGTCACAATCCCGCCTTTGTCACCGGTACGGCTGCGTTAGAAACATATTGGAGGTCCGACAAGCTGACCCGGAAGGTCAATCGCGACGCGGCACGGCTGCGTGACGCGATGATCTCGCTGGCCGAGGACTACGACGGGGATGTCGACATCCGCGGTCGGGGGATGATTCAGGGTATCGAGTTTGAGGAGAAGTCGCTCGCCGGCCAGATCGCTCAGGAAGCGTTCCGGCGGGGCATGATCATCGAGACCGCGGGTCCCCACGGCGAAGTCTTGAAAGCCTTGCCGCCATTGACGATCGATGAAACGGGCATGCAGCAGGGACTGGAAATTCTGCAAGAGAGCGCCCGTGAGATGATGGGAAAGAGGGCGCATATTGTGGCACCTTCCTAGTTCGTTTGTCTAACTTGGATTGGTCTCTCGCAAATATTCCACAAGTGGTTTCCCAACGAACTGTAGTCGCTCCATGACCGGGAAATGAGACAGTAAATCCGGGTCTTGAAACCGGCACTAACAGGAGGCCGACGATGATTGTGCGCAAACTCCACGACCTCCAGGGCACCGACCGCGAAGTGCGCGCGGACACCTGGACCAGCCGCCGCCTGTTGCTGGCCGCCGACGGCATGGGGTTTTCTTTGCACGACACGGTAATTCGCGCCGGATCGACAACAGAGATCTATTACCAGCACCATCTGGAAGCGGTGTACTGCATTGAAGGTCGAGGGTGGGTCAGCGTTGTCGAGTCGGGCGAGGATTACGATATTGAGGCCGGCACAATGTACGCCCTGGATGGCAACGAGAAGCATCTGCTGACAGCCGATACGGACATGCACATGGTATGCGTCTTCAATCCGGCTTTGGTCGGCCCGGAGACGCACGACGAGAACGGTGTCTATCCGCTGCTTAACACGAGCAGCGATTGAGATTTAAGGAGAAACGATGGTGGCGCCTTCCGTGGCCGTGAAAGAAGCTTCGGTGGATCCCTATGCGTCGCGCTTGGACGACGAGTGGCGCGCCGTCGACAGACAGGATCCGGTGGTGTGGGGCGGCAGGCAGGGTCCGCTTGCCAAAGAGCGGTTGCTTTTCTATGAGGAACACGGGTACCTGGCGTGGCCCCAACTCATCACGGCTCGGGAGGCCCATGACCTGCTGGAGGAAGCCCGGCGGCTGGCGCGGGCGGCGGATCCTGCCGCGGACGATGTGATCATCGAGCCGGGCAATCAATCCGTCCGATCGCTCTTTCGCATCCATCGCACCAACCGGACGTTTCGGGCAATATGCCAGGACAGCCGGATTTCCGATGTTGCCCGGCAGATCCTGGGTAGTGACGTGTATGTCCATCAGTCCCGGATCAACTTCAAGCCGGCGTTCAGCGGGAAGGAATTCTTCTGGCATTCCGACTTCGAGACGTGGCATATCGAAGATGGAATGCCCCGGATGCGGGCAGTGAGTTTTTCAGTCAATCTCACGGATAACAACGAGTTCAATGGCCCGCTGATGGTTGTTGACGGTTCACACAAATTGTTCATTCGCTGCACCGGCGCGACGCCCGATGAACACTTCAAAGATTCGCTTCGCAAACAGGAGTACGGCGTTCCGTCGCGCGACGCGTTGCAAATGTTGGTGGATAATAACAGCGGCATCGTCGCCCCCAAGGGCGATCCCGGTTCGGCGACGCTGTTCGACTGCAACACCATGCACGGCTCGGTCGGCAATTTGAGTCCCTGTCCGCGGACCAACTTGTTCGTCGTCTTCAACAGCGTGGAGAACACGCTGGTGGCACCGTTCGGGGGCAAACGGCCACGGCCCGAGTTCCTTGGCGAACGCGATGTCGTGCCCGTGTCCCAACTGTAGAAGACAAATCACGGTGAACGCACGCAATGATCATGCCTCCCGCAGCAACGCGAAACAAAAGCGCGCGTCAGTCAGCCGATGGGTCCGCGCCGGGCTCCAGAACCGGCGCGGCGTCCAACTGGGACGCCTCCATCATCTCCACGACTTTCTGCAGCGAGCCCAATAAGCGCTGTTGTTCGTCCGGCGGAAGCGCGCGCAACCGCTCGACAAACTGTTCCTGCAGCGGAGTGGGCAGCTTGTCGACCTGCTGCCGGCCCAGCTCCGTCAGCGAAAGGCATACTTTCCGGCGATCCTGGCTGCGCCGCTCGCGCACGACCAGGCCAGCATCTTCGAGTCGATCGAGAATGCGAGAAACAGTTGCCGGGGCCAATTGCACGGCCTGGCTGACCATCGCCACCGTAATCTCGCCATCGGAGTTCGCCTCGGCGATGAACCGCAAGCATAAGAGCTGCGGTGTCGTGAGCCCGGACTGGCGGGAAAGCTGGCGCGAATGCTCCGAGGTCTTGCGCAAGATCCGGCGAATGGCCCGCAACGCCGCGTCGGCAATGTCGGTCTTCGTCACAACTCGTTTTCCGAATCGGCCGTAACGGACGGGAGGTAATACCGAGTTATATCCGCGCCCCGCCGGGCTCGTCCAGACCCTCGATTCCTCCGCCAGGCCTTACCGCAAAATTCTCTAGAGGCGACCATCATGCAAGAAGTTCTCGACAAACATTACAACCGACTAGCCAAGGATTACGACGAGTTCCTTTATTACTCGCCCCAGTTCGTACGCGCGCTGACGAAAAAGATGATCGAAAAGCTTCAGCTCGTCGCCAGCGATGTCCTGGCGGATATCGGATGCGGCACCGGCATGTATTCGCTGGACATTCTCAAGCAAGTGCCGCTAAAACAGTCGGTACTCGGTGTGGACCCGTACCCTGAAATGCTGGCGCAGATTCCCGGTGATGCCCCGATCGCTCCAATCGCTGAGGATGCACTAAAGTTTTCCCGACGCCGGCTTGACTACTCCAAGGTACTCATCAAAGAAACGATCCATCACGTCGATCGCAAGGAGGAATTTTTTACCAACATTTACCAGAACCTCCGGCCTGGTGGTATCATGCTTCTGGTCCATGTCCCGCCGGCTGTGAAGTACCCGCTGTTCGACGCGGCACTGGAACGCTGTCTAGGCTGGCACGCCGATCCGAACAAGCTGGTCGAACAGCTCAAGGGAGCGGGATTTGACGTCGAGCGGGACGCCCTCGACTATCAACACGCCATTCCGAAAGAACATTATTTTAAAATGGTCACAAGCTGTTACATGTCGGTGTTGACCAGTTTCAGCGAAAAAGAGCTGGAGACGGGGCTCGCGGAGATGGACAGCAAGTACGAGGATGATTCGGTACTGCGCTTCACCGACCACTTCGACTATCTTGTCGCAGTGAAAGCTGGCTAGCGGACATCGTCTGTTCGGCGCCAGGGTGGTCGTGAGCGCGCAGGTAGAGACTAGAAAGAATAGAGAGGAAATCGTGAGTGCAGAGCATGACCTACAATCCGTGTCCCTCGGCTGCTGGGTTAAGGTGTGCGAAGAGGGAACAAGAGATAAAGAAGTCTTTGAAATCGTTGAGAGGAAGAGGGCGAACGTGTTGGAAAACAGGATTCCACCGGACAATCCGCTGGCCCGCGCATTGCTGGGCGCTGAACCAGGCGACGAAGTGCAGCTCGACGCGCCCGCGGGGCGCGTAAAGTTTACCGTTCTCGAAGTCGGGAGGGATTAGCCGCCACTCGTATTCCATGGTCAAAGATATTTTCAGATCCGGGACACGCGAAGCAAAAGGAGCGCGTCATGAACCAGGCAAAGAACGGCGATACGGTTAAGGTCAACTACACCGGACGGCTGTCAGACGGAACGGTTTTCGATAGTACGGACAATCGCGAGCCGCTCCAATTCAAATTGGGCGAAGACCGGTTGATCACGGGATTTGAAGAAGCGGTCATGGGAATGACCCCCGGAGAATCGAAGACCGTCGAACTGCCGCCGGATGAAGCCTACGGGCCTCGCCGCGACGAAATGGTTGTCGAGATCGATCGTGGCAACATTCCAGACGAAATGGATCCCAAAGTCGGCCAAAGGCTCCAGCTGCAACGGCGCGACGGTCAACCGGTCGAGGCCACGGTCACCCAGGTGACGGCGTCCAATGTCATCGTCGACGCGAATCATCCGCTGGCCGGATGCCGGCTGACCTTCGAAATTCAGTTGCTGGACGTTGGCTGAGAACAGCCTGTTAATCTCGGCAAGCGATGTGGAATCCATCGCCGCGGCAGCGTTGCAAGACGCCCTGCCGTGCGGTTTTGCTGCCCGACACGATCATTGCATTTTGGAGGGCGTACGCCTGGATCAAGTCATGTGGACTAAGTCGCGGCGCGGGCCAACAGCGGTTTACAAGATAAAGCGCTGGTCAACCCCCGATTTCATCCCGCACGGCGGCTGATGTGGATCCGGGACCTGCCGATGGCGTGCCAACGCGGGGGCGGGGCCGCCGGCGGAACATAGGAGGGAGAATAGGAGGGGGTTGCCCTCGGCGTCGGCATGGAAACAATTTAGGTGCTTCCACTGACGACGGCACAACGCTTCTGGCAAGAGGTCGGGTACCAGCCGTACGGCCGCATGACGCGAGTCTTGACCGAGCACCCGGGCGTTACCTTTGTATCGCACTGCTGATGAGGGACCTGGACGCAATGGAACTTGAATTGGCCACGACCGAAGACATTGTGAACGAACTTCTCAGGCGCCAAATCCGTTTCGCTTTCGTGGCTGTGGAAAACACGAACAGCGGCCGTGTGGAATTCGCCTGCTGTTCCGGCAAAGGCGCCGATTGTCATGAAGTCGCCAGCTTGTTCGACATGGGACGAGACGCATTTCAGCGGCACGATAGCGACGGTGACCAAACGGGACAGGCATTCGACTGATCGCCCGCCCACATAGACAACCAGCCCCCCGGCTTGTCCGAGGAATGAAATCCCGCGCGGTGCAGTTTCCTCCGATGAACGCACGGTCCGGCGGCGGCACGGTACTCCGCGACTCTAACGGCGGCCCCCAGGGATGGGGCCGTATCGCTGCGAAAAATTACGGCGACGTGTCACGGAGGTTGCAGCACCCTCTTCCACGCCTCCAACTTCGCGTTAAAATCCAGCGACGCATGGGCGGGACTTGTTGAAGGCAGTCGTATGCGCGGAATGGCTTGCTGACGCATGTCCAGGTCCTCATGCACGTATTTTGTAAAAAGCCGTTCGGCGTTGCCTCCGTTGAAATAGATCGCCCGGATTTCCGTATGGGCCTCCAAGAAAAGCCCGAACTGGTTGGGGACAATCGATGCGTGGACGATGTCGGAATCGAGGCTGGATGTACGCTGGCACGCTGCCAGGACGTCCCAGAGTGCTACGGAGGCGCTGGCCAGCGCGGCCGTTCTGCGGCAGTAGCTTTGATTCGAGTCAAAATCGAACAACGTCCCGGCAATGCGCCAGAATGTGTTTCGAGGATGGGCATAATATTGGCGATGAGCCAGCGACTTTTTGCCGGGCATCGTACCCAAAATGAGGATTTTCGCGTTGCTTTTCGCAATAGGAGAAAAACTGTAGACGACGCTGTTGACAGGCATCGGTCAGACGTCCTGGTCGTCGTTATATGTATTGCTGATTGATTATTGCTGATTAGCAACGAAATGGTATCAGTAACAAACACGGTCGCCAAGCCAACGAGTGAACAACACGGCACGCCACGGTATGCGATACCTGGGAATTGACGTAGGTGGCGCTCACGTCAAAACGTCCGACAGCAACGGCCTGGGGCGGACCACTTATTTTCCCTTGTGGGAGCGCCTGGAAGACCTGCCCGCGACGCTGCGCGGAATTGTTCGCGCATGCGGCTCTCACGACGCTTTGGCCGTGACCATGACAGGCGAATTAGCCGACTGTTTTCGCTCAAAATCAGTGGGCGTATCCGCCATCCTGGATGCGGTGATGTTTGCGGCCGAGGGAAGAAGCGTGGTCGTTTACCTGAACAACGGACAATGGGCACAACCGGACGAGGCACGTGAGCGGCCGTGGCAAGTGGCTGCGTCAAACTGGCACGCGCTGGCCGTGATGGCGAGCCACCACGTGATCGGCAAGTACGGGATGCTGCTGGACGTCGGATCGACAACAACGGATCTCGTGCCGTTATCAGCGGAGGGGCCCATGGCCGCTGGCGCGACGGATTCGGATCGCATGATCGAGGGCGAATTAGTGTACACGGGAGTGATCCGCAGCCCGGTATGCGCGATGGTCGACCGGTTGCCGTGGCGCGGTGCCCGATGTCCGGTGGCACAGGAGGTGTTTGCGACGGCGGCGGATGTGTACGTGACGCTGGGGGAATTGGCGGAAGATCCAGACTGCACCACCACGGCCGACGGGCGACCGTTCACTCGCGAATGCGCTCGCGACCGGCTTGCCCGCTCCATTTGCGCGGATCGGACGGTGTTTGATCCGCGCGACGCGATGCTGGCGGCGCGCGAGGTTGCCCGCCGCCAACTGGCCCGGCTTGCTGCCGCCGGCCGCGCCGTACTGGAGCAAATGCCCGCAAGCCCCGGTACGATTATCATCAGCGGTTGCGGTGAGTTTCTCGGGCGGCGGCTGGCGGAACGTTTAAATCCGGCGGCCCACGTTATTTCACTGGCCGAAGAATTAGGTCCCCAGGTCGGTCGCGCAGCGACCGCCTATGCCGTGGCTTGGATCGCGGACCGTCGAAATTGAGCCCGCAGGTTGGATGCCTGCATTGGACTTCTCTCATGAAATTCCAGCAGCCGTTCCGCGAACCATGGACGACCTTTCAGCCCTGCTGCGAAATCAGTTCCTCTTTGGCGCGGGATTGGTCCGACAAAAAATTGATCGCACCGCTCGTCACGTCGTACATTGCTCCCACTACCATAACTCGTCCCGCATCCATCGCTTCGCGGATCGCCCCGCTCCTGGCTGCGATCTCATGCACGGTCCTGCGCACGTTTCGCCTGGCAACTTCGTCGATGAACGCTTCTTGCTCTTTGTGGCTCATATCAATAATGCGCCGGCGTTCATCCGTAGTGACACTATGTTCTACTTCTCCCACGATCGAATGCAGATGGGAACAGCCGGTGGCGCGTTCGGCATGCTGGTCATCGGCCATCAGCTTAAGGGAGGAAGTCACCGCGCCGCACCGCGTATGTCCCAGCACGAGCACTAGCTTGACGCCAGCGACAACGACGCCGTATTCGACGCTCCCTAATGACTTTGATCCAATAATATTGCCCGCGACGCGTACGGCAAAGACGTCGCCGATGCCGAGATCGAACACAATTTCGGCAGGCACGCGGGAATCGATGCACCCCAGCACGACCGCGAGCGGATTCTGGCCCTTGGCCGTCCCGTCAACCTGACGTGTGAAGTCACGTGACAGTCGGTGTCCTTCGCGAAAGCGCCGGTTGCCTTCCCGCAGGATCTCCAAGACCTGCTCCGGCGTTACGCGGTCTTGCAGCTCCCGGGTCGAGTAATCGGCAAATTGAATTTCGTCCTGCATTTGGTATTTGTCGCGAAACCCGCGCAGACTGACGGCAATGCCGTGTGCCGGCGCTGTATTATTCTTGAAATCGCGTATCAAGCTCAAAACGTCGGGGTCGATATAGTCCGTATCCGTGGCGTCGATCAACATGTGCGTGCCTCGGCCTGCGTCCTTCAGTACTTTGTCAAGCGCCGCACGATTGAGAAAGCTGACCTGGTTGGCCAATTCAATATGCAAGATGTCGCCACCCAAGTGAGTTTCGACGATTCGCCGGATCGGCCGCCGCAGGTTGCTGTAAAGAATAAAAAAGACACTCACCGCCAGTCCAATCAGGATCCCGACCAGAAGGTCCGTGAACACAATCGAAACGAGTGTCACGATGAAGGGAGTGAATTGATAGCGGCCTTCGCTCCACATCTGTCGAAACAGCTTTGGGCTGGCCAGCTTGAAGCCCGTGACCAGCAGGATGGCCGCCAGGGCCGCGAGCGGGATCATGTTCAAGTACATCGGAAAGAATGCGACGCAGATCAACAGCAGCACGCCGTGAGAGATGGCCGAGAGTTTTGTCTTCGCGCCGACACCCACGTTGACCGAGCTCCGCACGATCACCGAGGTCACGGGCATGCCGCCGATCAGTCCAGCGACCGTGTTGCCCACGCCTTGTGCAAGCAGTTCGCGGCTGGGAGGCGAACTACGACGCTCGGGATCGAGCTTATCGACGGCTTCCAGGTTCAGCAGCGTTTCGAGCGACGCCACAATGGCGATCGTCGCTCCGGCGAGGTAGATGGCTGGGTTGGCCCACTGCGAAAAGTTGGGAAACCGCAAGAAGCCCAGCAGGTCGGCGGGCGTGTCGGCGACCGGGATTCGCACCAGGTGACTCCCACCGATCGACCACGGGCCGCCGAAACGCTGGAAAAGGACCTGTAGTAACACTCCGATCAAAACTACCACCAGCGGGCCGGGCACCATGGTCCTTTTCAACGGTCTGGATCGGTCCCAAAGAATCAGCAATGCGATCGACAGCAGACCCACAATCGCCGCGCCGAGGTGAATATCGCCTCCGAGCGCTGTTGCCATCTCTGAAAAAGTGTTCTGGTCGTCCGGCTGCGCGAAGGACATTTCTCCTTCCGGATCCATATCATGTCCCAAGACATGGGGGATCTGCTTCAGAATCAGAATCACACCAATGGCCGCCAGCAGACCTTTGATGACACTGGATGGAAAAAAGGCGGACAGCGCTCCGGCACGCACGATGCCCAGTCCGATTTGAATCAGGCCGGCCACGAAAACCGCAAGTAGGAAAGTCTCGAACGACCCCAGTGCGGCGATCTGCGCGGCAACAATCGCAGCCAACCCCGCGGCAGGTCCACTCACGCTGGTCTGTGAACCACTTAGAGAACCGACGACGATGCCGCCAATAATTCCCGACAGCAGACCGGAAAACAACGGTGCACCCGAGGCAAGGGCGATTCCGAGGCACAACGGCAGCGCGACCAGAAACACGACCATGCTGGCGGTCAGGTCGCGCGGTACGTTGGACAGCGAAGCCAGGGAGTTGCGATCGTCAGTCATTTCGGCTTGTCCGGACATGGTGAAGATAGCTGGGTTGCGGGTATCAGGAACGTCCGCGTGCACTTGCCGGCAGTACGGTGGGAGTATGCCTGCCGCCGGGATTGATGGTCGACGAGCCAGTTCAAACAGAAATGCCTGGCCCTTGAGCGGCCGCTAACATCGCAGCGGCGCGAGAAGTCCGCTGCTCCATCGATGTCCATCAAAGCAACGAAGAATACCAACTGCGGGAAACGCCTGCAGTGGGCTGCCGGCACAGCCTTCTACACGCCGGCACCAGCCGGTGAGGCGGTGTCGGCGGACATGATTGACTTCGTGGAGAGTGCATTGGTTGCAGTCTTCGCACGCGGTCTCCATTTCCGCAGCAGAAGACCATACGGATTCGGCCCCCGCTGGCTTCACACACGCCAAAACTATCGCGAGCATCCAGAATCCGGTCCGTGGCGAACTGGAGCACGATCGGGTGGACCTTCGTATGAATTGCAGCATGACTCATTTGACCAGGATCTGCCGAGGCGCCGTGGAGGTTGCCATACGATACACCAAGAATACCGAGAGACAAGATAGAATTTTTGACTTTCGGGAGTCAACCGGCGCTGGAGCGGCGAGCCACATGGCAGGCAGCACCGGGGCGTGCCAGGTGGCCCCTATCCCACGTTTTGGGAGTCGGGGACGTTTTGGGCCCCCCCGTCCGGAAGATGGACAGTACGCCGGAGGCGGCATTCACGGAGGCTGGGAGGCACAAGTGGCCACTTTTTTGGGAATGCGTCAAAAAACAAGAAATCTAGACAAATCGCGGTCCCGGACGCATCATTACCTATTGATGAGATCCCCGACCGAGTTTTCCACCCGCGTTCGAGCTTGCGCTCACCGCATGGCTGAGAGCGGCGTCGCCGCGTTGGGTGGGCTGTTCGATCTCACTTCACGGCGGCTCGTTCGATACGCCTCCACCCTCACCCGCAATCAGCACGATGCCGAAGACGCCGTGCAGACGGCGCTGACCAAAGTCGCCTCACAGCCAAAGCTGCTCTGCCGCGCGGATCAACCCTGGTCGTACCTGCTGCGAATGGTCCGAAACGAGGCGCTGCTGGCGTGCCGCAAGCGACGGCGGCTTTCGTTTCGGGGAGATCTGTCTGACTTGCTGACACTCTGCCGGGTTGACGAATTGGAACAAGAAGAAACGCACCGCGCGGTCTGGTCGGCACTCCGCCGATTACCGACCGCGCAAGCCGAAGTCGTGGTATTGAAGATTTGGGAAGACATGACATTTGCCCAAATTGCGGAAATCCTTGAGGTCAAGCCCGACACTGCCGCCAGTCGTTATCGTTATGCCATGCAAAGACTCTCGCGCAGCCTGGCATCACGGCATCGGGAGGTCCCGAATGCGTAACCGAGACCACATTCCCGATCAATTCTCGCGGCTGGAGGCCATGATTTCTGCCGCCGGCGACTACGTACATCCGACCGACGACCTGCGGGCACGGACGCTCGAAGCCGCTCACGAACAAAGTTCGATCAAGCGTGGCCGGCGCCGCGTACTGACGCTGACGTTGGCGGTTTGCTTGGCCACGATCGTCAGTCTGCCGCATGGGCCGCTGCGGTCGCGGGCCGAGTCGCAGCAGCCCGCGGCGGCGGATGCCGGCGACCTTTATCAACAGGCCATGCGGAGATCATTCGGCGGTCACGTTGACTTTGGCTGGGCGCTCTGCGAAGTGTTTGCCGAACTGAGGCGCGCGCAAGCTCTGCGATTGGGAAGCAAATCGGCCGGCGAGTGGACCACGAATGGCGTCCAGGAACAGGGTCCCGTGTCATTCCGCTAGCGGGTTTGCTTTTTAGCGTCTAACGAGATATCAGGGATGCACTACCCAAAACGGGAGTTTGCGTTCGGACCGGCGGTTTTGTTGGAAGCTCTTACGCAAACCTCGGCGGATTTCTAGACAAGTCGGCCTGGGCCGCGCATCCAAGAGGACGTGGACCATGCTGCTTTTGACCGATTTCTGGCGCTCAATGCCCATTTGACGGCGCTTGCCGCCGCTGGTGTGCCGATCGATCTGGGAGTGGGCGCGAACGACACCGCAGCCGAGGTGGAGAGGCTGAACGCCCAGGTGGCGTTGGAGGTAGGCCGCGGAAGGTCGCTCGAGGCGGTGCTGACGGACAGACAACAGTTGCCCGCTGCGTACTGTTCGGCCGTGCTCGCCGCGCTCCGCAGCGATGACCCGTTGGCTGTGCTGGAATCCGTGTTTCAACCGGCTTCGGCGCGGGACCACTTGCGCAGATCGACCGTGCGTATGTTGGTGGGGCCCGGAATCGTCTTCATCGTAGCCTGCGTGGCGTTCATTTACCTCTGCCAGTATGTGTCGCCGGAACTCGAAGCGATCTACAAACAGTTCAATGAAAAGCTCAGCGCACCTGCCAGCCTGCTCGTCGCCGGCCGCTTGTGGCTACCGTATTGGGCCCCGGTCGTGCTGCTGTCTGTGCTGGGCGGCATGGGGATATTGTGGGGCTGGGCTGGTTTTCAGCGCGTGGGATGGATTCCCGGAGCGCGGAGGTATCTGGACGCCACGAACTTCGCCGGCTTTTCCAGCCAACTCGCGCGACTCATTGAGCACAACGTTCCGTTGGCCGACGCGCTGCCCATCGCCGCAGGGCAAACAAGCGACAGACACCTGGTCAGCGGCGCCAAAGTGATTGCCGACGCCCGCCGCCGGGGACACGCCGTCGATTATCAACAGCCCGAAGTACAGGGTCTGCCGCCGTTGTTGCGGTGGTCGCTCACCAGCCAACCCGGTTTGGAGAATTTGGCGACCAATCTGCGTTTCGCCGCTGAATTCTACCATCATTCCGCGCAACTCCGCATTGCCCGCGTGGGTTTTGCTTTCCCTGCCGTCGGAGGTGCGCTCTTAAGCGGTGCCATTGTGTTCGCCTACGGTCTGGCCGTATTTACTCCGATCGTACAACTGCTGGTGGAAATATCGCGTTAACCGCCTTGGTCAGCCGGTCGCGGACAAGCGACTGCGGCCAGGGAAAAAAAGACAGCCTTATGCCTGGTCCAACCTCGCAGTCCTCGGAACTCGCTCGTCAAATGGAGCAAATGCTCGAAGCGCGCGTGACTCGACTGCTCGAGCATCGTGAAACGCTGGCGCTTGCGCTGGATGCGATTGCAGAGGAGTTACCCGCAGGCCTCTATCGCCATGAATTGCGCGTCCTGGTGGAAAAGCTGAACCGCGGTGCCGCGGCTGACGAATTGTGCCGTGTGCCGAAGACCGCCGATCTGCTGCTGCCGCTGCTGGCGGCCGGACCGCAGCCGGCCGTAGCCGTCGATCGATGCCACAAGATTCTTGCTGAGTCGTGCCGTGAACTCGACCTGCGTCGTCAGCAGCGGCGCGTATTCGCTTATCCCGCGGTAGTGGCACTGATCGCCGTGGCCGTGCTGGTATTCTTGTGCATCGTCGTGGTTCCCGTTTACGGCCAAATTTTTCGTTCTTTCGGACTAGTGCTCCCGGGCCTTACGAAAGGGATTCTGCAACTTTCGGAATGGCTGCGGTTTCGTTCGATTGGTGTGGCGCTGGTCATGATCGCGGCAGGCAGCGTGTTCTACCTCCTGTGGCGATTGGCTGCGTCGCTTTCGCTGTTCGACAGGATCTTCGGCTACCTAACCAGCGGGAATTCACGCGAGGTCGCGGCGTTGGCCACCTTTACGCAGCGATTGGCCGAGGGTCTTGCAGCCGAATTACCCTTGCCTGTCGCGATATGCCTGGCCGGACGATCCAGTCACCGACGCGCGATTCAGCGGGCAGCGCGACAACTTGCGGAAGATGCCGCCGACTCCGCGACACAGGTCGGAAGATCGCCCGCCGCGGGCCGGTTTCCCGCGACGCTGATATATGCGCTGTCCGACTCTGGGTGCCTGGCCGGAGCACGACCTTCCGCATCAGATGTCTTGCCGCCCGACGGCGGCGCGGAAGAGCACGATGCGGCGCTGTCAACCAGGGTCCGGCTGCTACGAGAGCTTGCCGAAGTATACGCCGATCGAGTCCGCTATCGAAGGGACTGCTCATCGGGCATCCGTTCCCAGTTTTCGCTTGTGCTTGTCGGCCTGATTGTCGGCACTGTCCTGCTGGCTTTGCTTCTGCCGTTATTCCAGCTCATAAACAGTCTTTCCTAGTTCTGGTTGAGAGTGGCGTGGTTGGCGACTCGTTTCCGACGTTCAAGAAGTGGCTCACGACGTTCGAACTGACGCGATCCCGTCGCTGGAGGATCGTACCTTTTTGGCGTTTTGACACCACTGCGGCACAACAACGCACGTTGCTGCGCGTGCTTTCGGCGGCAATCGCTCAGAACCTCAACGCAGCACCGTTGGTCGCTCGTTTGGCGGAAGATCATCGCCGCGTGTATCGCTGGAAACTCGGCCGGCTGGCGCGTCGGCTAGCCGCTGGCATGCCGCTGGCCGATGCTCTGGAGCAAACTCCCGGCGCTCTCTCGGCCGAAGCAACGCTCGCCGTTCGCTTCGGTGCCCAATCGGGTACGCTTTCGGCCACGCTGGCCACGCTGGTCGATGAAACGGGCGTTGCTTCGGCCCGGATCATGAGTCGCGTGCATCGCACGACCTGCTACTTCGTCGGTGTGATGTCGATTGCCGCGTCCATTGTCACTTTTGTCGTGATAAAACTTGTCCCGATACTCTATAAGATTCAAGCGGACTTTGAAGTCGAATCAACGTGGCCGCTCAACCTGCTGGTAGGAGTCAGTAATTTCGTTGTCGCGTACTGGTTGGTCCTCGTGCTGCTGGGACTGGCCGTGGCTTGGCTGTTTTATTCACAGGCAGGTTGGCGGTATGTTCATCACGTGTGGTTGCCGCGGCTGTCGCGCAGCGTGACGAAGCTGCGCGGAGCCGACGTGTTAGGTCTGCTCGCCGTGGCCCAGCGAGCGGGCCGTCCGTTGGCCGGCTCGCTTTCCACGCTGGCCCGCTACCACTTCGACCGCCGCGTGCGTCAACAATTGCTGTTCGTTCGCAACGAGGTGGAACAGGGTGCTGACGTGTGGAGCAGTATGGTCGAGGCGCGAATGCTTTCGGCCGATGAATCTCAGGCGCTGGTGCGGTCGGTCGACACAGCGTCGCGGGTCTGGACCATGGAACGCCTCGCCGAACTCCGCCGCGAGCAGGCGGCTCGGCGCATAGAAATGGTCGTCGACCTGCTGCATCCGGCACTCGCGCTGGTTCTCGCCGCTGGCGTTCTGCTATTCGCACTCGCAACCTTGGTTCCACTAATAAAAATCATCGAGACAAATTTATAGAGCGTTTCTACGGTCCGTGTAGCGGCGGGCGCTCGGCTGCGCCGGGGGATGGCCCCGCCGAATCGCTTGGTTCTGCATTTTCAGGCAGAGCCCGGGGTTAACGAGCCGCTGCGCGGGTCCCGAAAAAACACTGAGTGAAAGGAAAAGTTTGTGCCGAATAGGAACGCCGCACATTTACCGCGTTCGGCGATCAGACGTCGTGGGTTCACCATGACGGAGTTGACGGTTGCCGCGACGTTGCTGGTCGGCATCGTGTCCGTGATCACACCGCTGGCGGTCCGTAGCGGGCGAGTTCAGCGGGACACGCGCTGCTACCTGGCCGCGCTCGACGAGCTGTCCAACCAGCTCGATCGATTGACCGCACTCGACAGCCAACTGCTGCCCGAAGCGCTCGAACAACTGGCACCATCGGCATACATCCGCGGCGTGCTGCCGTCGCCGGAGCTTTCGGGTGAAGTGATGAGCGACGGTGACGGCCGGCGGCTGGTGCTGCGACTGTCATGGGATCGTCCCGGAGACGCTGTTCCGTTGACGCTGGTCGGGTGGCTGGCTCCACCATCGGCGATTGTTGAGGAGGCCGCGAAATGAAGGGCCGCCCCGGATTTACTTTGGTGGAATTGCTCGTCGTCATGTCGGCCGGGGGCACACTCGCCGTCCTGGCGATCGGCATTGTCCACCGCACGATGACGGTTTACTCGGCTGCCAGCGAGCACGAAGCGACCCACCGCACGGCCGCACGACTTTCGCATCGCTTTCGTCGCGACGTCCACGCTGCCGCACGGGTGACACTCAGCGACGAAGAGAAGGCCGACCTCCCATCGGGCGGGGAAGACCCGGAAAGTGAACATGTGCGGACGGCGGAGAGCGACGCCGCGACCCGTCGACTGATACTTTCCGGCAAGCGGATTACGACATACACGTTTGTGGACGGAACCGTTTTTCGAGAACAAGTTAGGAACGTTGGGTCGACGCATCGGGAGCGGTTTCGATTTGGCTTCGACGCGCGGATCGAGATCGAACAGCAGACCGAGCCTCCGCGGGCTGTGTTGACCGTCGTTCGAGGCGGACCTGCAACGAGCACGCCGACCCGTGTGGTGCTCCGCATCGAGGCGGTGGTGGGACGTATGGCGCGGTTCGAACAACCAATGGAGGCGCGGCAGTGAAGCCCTCGAATCGCAGGTGCCGACGAATTGCTGCCGGAAGTGGTTCCGTGCTGGTGTGTGTGATCGTCTGTTTGTCGATTGCCACGGCTCTGGTTACCGCCACGACGCAGTCGGCATTGCGGTCTCGCCAGCACGTTGGCGTCGAACGCCAACTCCGGCAAGCGGAATTACTGTTGGACGCTGCCGCTCGACAGGCCGTCATGCGGATTGGGCAATCGGAGGATTACGCCGGCGAGATGTGGCTGCTCGGCGCCGACGCTCTGCCCGGGTTCCGCGGGGCTCGCATCGAAATCGACGTAGGGACGAGCGGACCGGATCGGACTCGTCGCATCCGCGTGACCGCACAATTGCCCGCCGATGCCGAATGGCCGGTGCGTTGCAGCCTCGAAGTTGTTGTTCGTCTTGACAATCTCAATTCCCCTGAGGAATAACGCCATGTTAAGTCCCTCTTTCCGTCCTCGCGGTTTTACGCTCGTTGAACTATTGGTCGTGATTGCGATCATCGGCATACTCATCTCGTTGCTGTTGCCGGCCGTACAGGCCGCCCGCGAATCGGCTCGGCGCGTCGAGTGCCTGAACAACATGTCACAACTCGGTCTGGCCATTCACGGCTACGAGTTCAGTGGGGAATCCTTGCCGGCCGGCGTGATCAATGCTGAAGGACCCATCCTCAGCGAACCGAAAGGCCAGCATGTCAGTTGGACCGTGCAGATTCTGCCGTTCATCGAAGAACGAGTCGCATACCGCCTGTTCAACCAGGAGGCGGGTGCCTACGATCCGGCCAACGCGGACGTCCGGCAAACGGAAATGCAGGTGTTCCATTGTCCTTCCTTTGGGGAACAACTGAACAAAGAGGAAACCGCCGCCATCAGCAACTACGCGGGGTGCCACAATGATGTGGAAGCGCCCATTGACGCAGACAACCATGGCCTGCTGTTTCTCAACAGCCACATAGGCTACGACGAGATCCTCGACGGCAGTACGCACACGATACTGGTGGGCGAGATGCTGCCCGCCCGCGACAGCTTGGGCTGGGTCTCCGGCACGCGCGCCACGCTCCGCAACACAGGCGCGTTCGAAGAAGTCAAGCTCCGCCGGCCCGGCGATCCCGCCGGGGCGCAGGATCCGCCCGCCGCCGGTCCGCTTACCGTCGGTGGCTTCGGCAGCGCCCACCCTACCGGCGCCAATTTCTGCCTTGCCGACGGCTCATGCCGGTATATCCAAAGAAACATTGAACCGGCGACCTTTCAACAACTGGGCAACCGCGCCGACGGCATGTTGATGAAGAGTTTTTAGAGCCGGGGGCTGGACGCTGCACCAACGCTGGACATGCTCTAGACTTTCGCCATGATGCGGATCGTCAAAATTGGGGGCAGCTTGCTCCAATACGAGCGCCTGGCCGTGGCCCTGCGGTGTTGGTTGAGCCAACAGCCGGCGTCGAACAATGTGCTGATTGCCGGCGGTGGCGCGATGGTTGACGCGATTCGACTCGTCGACGCCCGTCAGTCCCTGGGGGAGGTCGCATGCCACTGGCTGAGTATTCAGGCGATGGGAATCGCGGCGAGGTGCGTGGTGGAACGTTTGCCCGAACTACCGCTGGTGACGCGAGCCGATTGCGTCGGGCGGAGCGACAGTGCGGTGCACGGGCAGCGATCGGCCTGCGTTCTCGACGTCGAGCATTTCCTGAGACACGTGGAACCGGCCGCTGCCGGAACGCGCCTGGAGCCGACGTGGCGCGTGTCGAGCGACTCGATTGCGGCTCGTCTGGCCTCGGTGCTGCACGCCAGGGAACTGGTCTTGCTCAAATCCGCTCTGCCTCCGAAGGGCTATTGCCTGCGGAGAGCGCCATCGTCCGACTACGTCGACCCATTTCTTGTGGAGCTCGTCGACAGTCTTTCGGTGGTCCGAGCGGTGAATCTAAGGGACGCCGCGTTTCCCGAGAGAGAATGGTAAGAACCACGGTATTCTTGCCTCGATTCGCTACCAGGACTGAAGGTTCAGGAGTACCCCGCCCCGGAGTGTATGCTCAATTGCTTTCGCCGCGCGGACCGCTCCCGGGCTGCGGTTGACGCATAGCCGCTTTCGCGGTGAGCTTTCAGGGGGTTGCTTGGCAGACCACGGTGGTCCCTCCACGAAGCGAGCGCCGGTTTTACGTCCGTGAAGAATGCGTTTTGTAGCAGCGATTCGGCGCGCATGATGTCCCCGCGCAGGCGCAATTCAACAAGTGCCTGGTAATCAACGAGCATTGCCTTGGCGTACAGTTCCTGCGCCTGCATGACCGACTGAATCATGGCTTCCACTTTGGGTTTCAGGTTGTGCGCCTGGTCGATCATGAACGCAATCTCAGGATGGCGACCACCGTGATCCGCCGCATAACCGTGGATTTCGAGGAAGATGCGAAAGAGCTGGTACGGGTCGACCGAACCCAGTGTCAGATCGTCGTCGGCATAGCGGCGATCGTTGAAATGGAAGCCTCCGAGAAGTCGTTCGTCCAGCAGCCAGGCGACTATCTGTTCCACGTTTTGCGCCGCGTAATGGTGTCCCGTGTCGATCAGCACTTTGGCGCGGGGACCCGCGTGTTTGGCAAGCACGTAGGCCATGCCCCAGTCCGCAATATCGGTGTGATAAAAAGACGGTTCGAAGGGTTTGTATTCGATGAGCAGCGTTTGATCAGCGGGGAGGTGCTCATGGCATTCCCGCAACGCGTCCGCGACGCGCTGTTTGCGCAAACGTATGCTGTCCTGGCCCGGATAATTCGTGCCGTCGGCCAGCCAGAGGGAAATCGTACGGCTGTTAAGCTCCTGGGCCAGTTGGATGCTGCGCAGGACATGGGCTACGGCCATTTGCCGAACCGCGGGATCGGGATTGGCCAGTGAGCCCAGCTTGTACTGCTGCTCTTCGAACAGCGTGGGATTGACCGACCCGATGCGAACACCCAGTTCGACCGCGCGGTTCAACAAACGTTGCGGGTCGATCTCGTTGCCAAGGTCCCAGGCGGTGTGTACGGCCACGGACGGACAGCAGCCGGTGCATCGATGCGTTTCGGCGGCGTCGGCAAGTCGGTCCCAGACGTCGATGGCGGCCGCATCCTGCCTGAACTTGCCGAAGCGGGTGCCGGTATCCGAATACCCCCAGGATGGAGTCTCGATCCGGAGCCCGTCCAGTGCCTGATGGATCTTTTCGGTCAGCATGAAGACAAAACGAGCTCAACTTGCATATTTTGCGAGCGTGAGGCTCCCGGCGTCTAGTTCCACCACCAGCTGTCCGCCGGGGCGTCCGCCAGCGTGTTTCGGGCGGTGGCTACCTCGTCGGAACGTTCCATCTGGCTGATGATCGCCCAGGGGTCGACTTGCACGCCCCCGGACGCACTGATGATCCAGCTTCGTTTCTTTTGCACAAAGCTGACCTGCGTGTCGACCTCCCGCGGCGCGAAGTACGCATCCACGGTTTCGTCCTTCAGCAGGTGGGGCAGGGCGATGCCGGCTCGGTCCAGCAAACCTTCGCGGTCGATCAGCGCGCCAAGAACGGCCAGATCCATGACATTCTGCAAGAGGCCGAACGCGGAGTCCTTGGCCGCGAGACGATCGTAAACTTCCGTCATTCGCGCGGCCCAGCGGCCTGCGGCGTCGCCGGTGCGCCCCGTCTGTTGGCGGGCACCGTCGGCCGCCACGACATCCTGCTCCGTGAGGCATTGGACGCGCTGCCCGCGAAGCTCCCACGTCAGGCCCTGCGGATCGGTGCGGAGCGGTTCGTAGAGCGGCGCGAGCCACCAGCGGGGCATGAGATTCGACATGCCGCTTCCCGTCGTCTGAGCCATGGCCAGATAGCTTGGTAATTCCGCCACGGGAGATTTTTCAAACCCCATCGCCAGCCGTTTCATCCGGAAGTCCGCGGCAACCATCACTCGCGCCACGTGCGTCGTCGGTGCGACCCCGTCCACGGCAACTGTTTGAGGCCCCAGAGCCTGCTGGATGGTTGCCATCGTTCGCCGCGGGTCGCCGATCGTGCGCATCCGCCTGACCAAGGTTCGAAGGCGTTGGATGCCGTCGGGTGACGGATCGATCGAGCAGCTCATCAGCGCCGGCCCGGTCGATGCCGTTCGCAAGGCCACAATGAGATCGTCGAGCAGCAGCACGGGATGTCCGGACGTAACGCCCACAACATTGCCCAGCGCGTCGACATGCCAGCCCTCGGCCGGGCCCACCAGCACGATGTCCTGCCGCTCAGGCACAACGAGGATGTAGCGGATTTGCTGGAGGCCGGCAAGGTACTTCATCTCGTCCGGCAAGCCGCGAAAATTCGTGGCACGATGGCGGGCCACGGCTTCCTCCAACCCGCGGAGCGAGACGCACCGCGTATCGCTCCACGCATTCAAATCCCCCGGCACGGTGGCCAGCGACTGCTGTCGTAGCTGCTGGAGTTCCCGCTGCACCGAAACTTCGGGGGCGGAAACGACACCGTCGATGTTGATCATCACTCCGCCGACGGCCGGCGCACGCGCGATGATGCCCGCGTGTGCGCGCAACGCAAACGAACCGAGCACGGCGAAGACGCCCCAGGCGATGGCGAGACCCAAGACACTCGGCGTTACGGCCGCAGGCCGTATCGAGGCGACGCGGGACGGCAAACAATAGTCTGTGAAGATGACTTGGCGGCGAATACCCATGTCATCAGCTCCTGTTCCTCTAGAAGGATCTGTTCCGGTTCCCAATTTCACCAACACCATCCTCGGTTGGCGGCACGCAGACTGTAGGCAGCTCCTCGAGTGGCTGACCAACGGACCGGGCGGCTTGGCACGGGCACCGCCCGGAAGTCGGGAGGTGGTCCCCCTGGCCGCAACGCCTGACGCGTTGAGTGAAAAGATTGCAAACCGACGGATTCTGACTGGCCTGATCGCGACTCGCCGGCAGCCGGAATCCGTCCCAGGGCGGACCATCGCGGGCGGTCGAACGGTCAGCACACTCACGTGCGGCTCTAAGTTCAAGCATAATTGCTGTTTGGGGGGGCTGCAACAAAAGTAGACGGCCTTGAAGCGGTGCGAACCCATGGCGCGGGCAGCCCCTTATCTGCCCTTTTTTCCGTACAACCCCTACGCTCGGGCCGTTCCGCGGTTCGGCGCGGCCGTGCCCCCCGCTTTGTAGATCGCTCATGGCATGAGGGTTGCACGCTGCCACGTCGTCCGAATAAGGTGAATCCTGGCGGGGTGGCTCCACGGAGATGGATGGCGGGGCGGCGCCGCGCGCGTCGCGAAGCAGGATGTGGGCTCGCCGACGCTATCTCACGTCATGCCGTGAAACCGTCCCTTCTTATGGTTGCATACCTGGTCATTCGCGAAGGTTCCAAATGGACCGATGTCTTCCGGCTCGTCCCGGGCGAGTCGGTGACGATCGGCCGAGCGCCGACGAACCAAATAGTGATCAAGGACGAGCGCTGCAGCCGCAACCACGCGGAGGTCTTCCAATCCGAAGGGTGCTGGACGCTCAGGGACCTGGAAAGCCGCAACGGAACCATCGTCGACAGCAAACGCATCACCGGCGACCATCCCTTACAGCCGGGCAACGTTATTCGCATCGGAAATTCGCACCTGGCGTTCGTCGACGACCTGTCAAAGGCATTTCCCGATTCGAGTTCGATCTTCCAAGATGAAAACCTCCGGGTGAATGCGTCCACTGACGACGGTAGCAGCGTGCTGGAGGTGCATGAACCAACGCAAATCACGCATCGCAAAGGCCAAAGCCGCTTCCTGGAGCCGAGCGATACGGAAGGAGAAGAGGTCCCGATCCCCAAGGTCGGCCGAGCTGCGGCCGCGTTGTGCCGGCTGGCCTTTGAACTGGCCAAATCGACCGACGAAGAGTCGCTGGCCAATCGTGCGCTGGACGGGCTGTTCCAGAGCACTCAGGTGGACGCCGGCGCCGTTCTGCTGGCTCGCGATAGCCCGGACCAGGACGCGGCGCGCGATTCGCTGTACGTTGTGGCGTCCCGCACCGACACGGACCACGCCTACCAGCGGGTTTCCACCTTTCTGGCGTCGACCGTGATGCGGGAAGAGCAGGGCGTTCTGGCACGCAACGTGATGGACGACAGCCAGCTCAGCATCCGCGATAGCAAGGGAGAGATCCATACGACAGGAGTCATCTGCACGCCGATTCGCCAGGGAGACCGGGTCATCGGCATCCTTCATCTTTATTCCACCGATGCCGAACGGACACCGGATCCAGACGATCTTGAATTCACGCTGGCCGTGGCCGACACGGTGGCGGTGGCGCTGGACAATTTGTCCAGGCAGCAGGAGCTGGCCCAGAACCTGAACCAGATCCGTGACGAAAACTTGCAACTCCGCGAACGCCTGGGCGTTCAAAGCGAAATCATCGGGCGGAGTCCCGCCATGGTGCGCGTCAGCCAGGAAATTGCCCAGGCCGCGCCCAGCCGGGCCACGGTACTGATTCGCGGCGAAAGCGGCGTGGGCAAGGAACTGGTCGCCCGCGCGGTGCATTTTTCGAGTCCCTGGCGGCGTGGGCCGTTTGTGTGCCTGAACTGTGCCGCCCTGTCGGAAACCCTGTTGGAAAGTGAACTGTTCGGACACGAACGGGGGGCGTTCACCGGCGCGACCGACCGCAAGATCGGGAAATTCGAGGCGGCCGATCAGGGAACGCTGATGCTGGACGAGATCGGGGAAATGAGCCCGACCATTCAGGCCAAGTTCTTGCGCGTGCTCGAAGGCCACCCGTTCGAACGCGTGGGGGGCAGTACCGCGATCAAGGTCGACGTCCGCGTGATCGCCGCCACCAATCGGGACCTGGAGAAGGATGTCGCCGATGGAAGGTTCCGTCGGGACCTCTACTTCCGGCTGCACGTGCTGGAAATCGTCGTCCCCGCGCTGCGGAAACGGCCCGAGGACATTCCGGTGCTGGCCGAATATTTTTTGCAGCGCTTTCGAGCGGAAACCGGCCGCAAAGTGCGCGGCTTTTCCTCGCGCGCGATGGACGAGATGCTTCGCTACCGCTGGCCCGGCAATGTTCGTGAAATGAAGAACGTGATCGAGCGGGCTGTCGTGCTGGCACGCGGTGAATTCATCGAATTTGAGGACCTGGCATTGACAACCCTCTCCACGGCCGGCGATACCGGCGAACAGATGCTGCCCAAGGCCGGCTCGTACGAACCGTCTTCGCTGGCCGATATCGAACGCCAGCATATACTGTCGACCCTCAACGCCACCGGCTGGAACAAGAGCCAAACGGCGAGTATCCTCGGCATAGAACGGTCGACCCTCGATCGAAAGATCCGGCGATATTCTCTCGCCGATCTTCGGGCGAAAAGCGGGTGATCGCCGGGCCAGTCACCTGATTGACGGTTCCGTTTCAACCACCGCCCCCGCCGCCCGCCCTCGCGAAAAAGCGCGTGCGGCGTATAATTCCCAGAGCAATCAATCGAGGGGGAGAATGGAAACCATGACGGCAAGCACACGTGTTACCGATCCTTTTGCAGCCCGCGATGAGTTCGAGACAGGTTCGGGCAGGGCCGGGATCTACCGCCTGTCGCGGCTGGAGGAACTTGGGCTGGGAAAGATCGGCGAACTGCCGTTTTCCATTCGTGTGTTGCTTGAAGCCGCACTTCGCAAATGCGACGGTGCATTGGTCACCGAGGAGGCGGTGAAGCAACTGGCCGGTTACCAGGCCCACGCACCCGCGCGTGTCGAGGTGCCGTTCATGCCGGCCCGGGTGGTGCTCCAGGATTTCACCGGCGTGCCGGCCGTGGTGGACCTGGCGGCCATGCGGTCCGCCATGCGGGAACTGGGAGGCGATCCACGACGGATCAACCCCCTGATTCCGGCCGATCTGGTGATCGATCATTCGGTCCAGGTGGACCGTTTCGGGACATCCGATTCGCTGGCACTGAACGTCGAGCTGGAATTCGATCGCAACAAAGAGCGTTACGAACTGCTGCGCTGGGCGCAGGAATCGTTCAACAATTTCCGCGTGGTTCCGCCCAATACGGGTATTGTCCACCAGGTGAACCTGGAACTTCTGGCCGAGGTTGTATTGTTGCGGAAGGACAGCCGGGGGAACGTGGCTTATCCCGATTCGCTTGTCGGCACGGACAGCCACACAACGATGATCAACGGACTGGGTGTCCTGGGCTGGGGCGTGGGAGGCATCGAAGCCGAAGCGGCCATGCTGGGGCAGCCGCTCTACATGCTCCTGCCTGACGTTGTCGGCTTTGAGATTACGGGCCGGCTCCCGCCGGGGGCAACGGCCACGGATGTCGTGCTTACCGTAACGGAACGTCTGCGCAAGGAAGGCGTGGTAGGGAAGTTCGTCGAGTTCTTCGGTGCGGGCGTGGCTACCATGCCCTTGGCCGACCGGGCGACGATTGCCAACATGGCCCCCGAATACGGGGCCACCATGGGCTACTTTCCCATCGACGACGAAACACTGGGATACCTGCGTCGCACCGGCCGCGACGATGCGCGGGTGGAACTTGTTGAGCGTTATACGAAGGAGCAAGGTCTGTTTCATACCGCCGGAGGTCAGGATCCCAGGTTCAGCAAACGCCTGTCGCTGGATCTGGGCGATGTTGAGCCGAGTCTGGCGGGACCGAAACGCCCGCAGGATCGCGTGCCGCTCTCGGAGATGAAAAAGCGATTTCACCACGATCTGCGGGCCCCGGTGCAGGAACGAGGTTACGCGTTGGACACGGAGGCCCTGCGTCGGACTGAATCTGTGAAGTTGAACGGTTCCGCCGAATCGATCGGGCATGGCGCGGTCGTGATCGCCGCGATCACCAGTTGTACGAACACGAGCAATCCCTCAGTGATGATCGCCGCGGGACTGCTCGCCCGGAACGCCGTGAGCAAGGGCCTGCGGGTCAGGCCCTATGTCAAGACCAGCCTGGCCCCGGGTTCCCGCGTCGTGACGGCCTACCTGGAAAAAGCCGGCTTGGACAAAGCACTGGAGGCCATCGGCTTTTTCACCGTGGGCTACGGCTGCACGACGTGCATTGGCAACAGCGGTCCGCTGCCGGCACCGGTCGCGCAGGCCGTCCAGGACGGCAATCTGGTGGCTGCGGCCGTGTTGAGCGGAAACCGCAATTTCGAGGGCCGCGTCAATCCGCTCGTGAAGGCCAACTACCTGGCCAGCCCGCCGCTGGTCGTGGCATACGCCTTGGCCGGGACGACCGACATCGATCTGAATAACGAACCGCTCGGCAAGGGCCAATCGGGCGAGGACGTATATTTGCGAGATATCTGGCCCAGCAGCGAGCAAGTCCTCGAAACCATGCAGTCGGCCGTGACGCCCGAGATGTTTCGCCATGAGTACACGAACGTGTGGTCGAAGAATCAGCGGTGGAACGCCCTGCCAACGTCGAGCGGCGCGCTTTACGAATGGGATGAAACAAGCACGTATATCCAGCAACCTCCCTTCCTCGAAGATGTTCGACCGGAGCCGGACCCCATACAACCGCTGCGCAGAGCGCGCGTGCTCGTGGCCCTTGGCGATTCCGTGACCACCGACCACATTTCGCCCGCAGGTTCGATTGCATCCGACAGTCCGGCTGGACAGTACTTGCAGCAGCGCGGCGTTCCTCCCGTGGAATTCAACAGCTACGGGTCACGTCGGGGCAATGATCAGGTGATGACACGCGGGACCTTCGCCAACATCCGCATCCTCAACCAACTGGTTCCGGGTACCGAAGGCGGTGTGACTCGCCATCTTCCCAGTAACCAGCAGATGTCGATCTACGACGCGTCATTACGGTATCGGCAGGAAGAAACACCGCTGATCGTGTTGGCAGGCGAGGAATACGGAACCGGCAGCAGCCGGGATTGGGCTGCGAAGGGGACCTTGCTGCTGGGCGTGCGAGCGGTTATCGCATCGAGTTACGAGCGGATCCACCGCAGCAACCTGATCGGCATGGGAGTGCTTCCGCTGGAATTCACCGGCAACACGACCTGGCAGAGTCTGGGACTCGACGGCGAGGAAATATACGACGTTCCCGACTTGGATGACCAGTTACAGCCCGATTCCATGCTCAAGGTCCGAGCCGAAAAGCAGGATGGCAGTGCGATCGAATTCGACGTCAAGGTTCGCATCGACACGCCCGTCGAACTGGAATACTACCGCAACGGCGGTATCCTGCAGACGGTGCTTCGAAAGCTGCTCCGCGAGGGCCCATCCGCCTGACTACGGTTCCACTTCCTGCGCCACCATTTCCAGATCGTCGGCGAAATAGTCGATGGCTTCGGCCGGATTGAGGTTGAAGATGGCGCGACCCTGAGTCGTCCACCGCCCCCCGGCGAAGGAGAATACAGCCGTGGCCGCACGCAGGTTCTTTACCGCTTCCACATCTTCCATGCCCCCCCCTTCGATTGCCTCGAAACCGATTGTCACGGCCACCAGCGCGGAGAGGCCGCCCGTTTGCTTGTCGCGCGCATAGGCGACGCCGTCAGCGAAGCGGCACTGTGTCCAGGCCAGGCCACGAGGCATTCCGCTCGAAGAAGCGATTTCAAGGAATTTGGCTTCCAGGTACTCACGCTGCGCATGGAAATCCTTCATCGCCTTGGCGAATTGGGCTTCCTTGAGGGACCGCCGCAGACGTATGGAGAGCCACGGTACTAACGTCGCCGCCAAAACTGACGGCACAACTACCAGCCACCATGTTTCGTTCATCCGGCCTTCTCCCAGCACCCCGTCCTTGCTGCCGCTCGACGAATCGGCTGCGTATTCTAAGGACATTTTATCGATTTGTGGGTTTGCGGAGCAAGCGTCGGCGCGCCGGGTGACTCGTCGGCAAAATCCGTTAGGTTTGCCCAGGTTGTGATGCTGCCGACAACTTGGCCCGATTTGTCGTTGATTCGTTCTGTGGAAGAATTAGCGGATGGACCGATACTATTGATGGCTGCGTGGACAACAAATCCGGCGTCCCACGGACCATTCGTTGGGCTTCCGTTGGCCGCCCGGGTCCCATAGCAGCGCGGTGATGAAGAATCGTCAAAAACCCTCTTCTCCGCCTCCCTTCCACCCATCCCGCCTCTGCAAACATGCCCAAGCTATTGTTTGCCCTCGTATCGGTAGGCGTCGTCCGCTCAAGTGTGCTGCTGACACTGGCTGGCCTGCTAGTGACCGGATTCGGTTCGCGCTGTTCCGGGCAATGGGAATTCGGCTACGAGGGCCTGGCCGGTTTCGAGCCAGCGTATAGTGACGCATGGCGCCCGCAACTGTTGCCGACGGGGTTGATTTATCGGTCCTACCTGGCCGGGCAGAAGGAGCCGCGCTTTCGCGGTGTGTGGGCGTACGAGAAAAATGCCGGATGGATTTGGGATATCACGCTGGGCGGACGCGTGGGGCTGTTCCGCTACGGTACGGTCGGATCGCAGCGTCCCGAAGGATTTCAAATAGACATTGAAGGCGCGGGCTTTCCCCGGCTGGATCTGGAAGAAAACAACGACCTTATCTCGGCAGATTTTCGCTTTGGGATTCCCGTCACGTACGGGACCGAATGGTACCAGGTCAAATTAGCCTACTACCATTTGAGTTCCCACTTGGGCGATGAATTCCTGCTGAAAACCCCCGGCTTTCCCCGGCTGAATTACAGCCGCGACGTGTTTGTCGTGGGCCAGTCGTTCAACGTGACGGAAGCGCTGAGATTGTACGGCGAGTTTGGCTGGGCGTTTGAACACGAGGTCAGCGACTCCTTGGAACTTCAGTTCGGTGCCGAATTCAGCCCTCCGTGTTCGACCGGACTTCACGGGCAGCCGTTCGCCGCCATCGGCGGCCACCTGCGCGAAGAAGTGGGCTTTGGGGGCAACGTCGTCGTTCAAGCCGGTTGGGCGTGGCGGAGCAGATCGGACAGCGGGCTGTTTCGCATGGGGATGGAATATTCCTACGGCAAGAGCGAGCAGTTTTCGTTTTTCGATGCGACCGAAAGCCGCGTCGGACTCGGGATGTGGTACGATTATTAGCCTCGCAAATCGCTCGCTCGCGTAGCCGATCCTTCTGCAGAGCCGGGAGCTGGCCGCCGCGCCATTCGCTTTCTAGAGATCCGATGCACGATGTGCCGGCGCAGCCGGCGGCCGGCCGGGGCCTTGTGTTTCGTCCAGCGAGCCGATCGACAGCGTCGTTGCGCCGGACAACGGGTACTTCTTGAGTACGGCGTGGACCTCGGTAACGGAAATCGCATCGACGTCCCGCAGATCGTCCTGCACCGTTCGGTATTCGCGGCGGCTGGCCCAGTTGCCACCCACACTGAACAGCCGATTGCGGGGACGTTCGCTCCCCAATACGATGCGCGACTTGATCTTCGTCTTGGCCTGGTCCAGCTCGGCCTGCTGCACTCCGCTTTGCTCCACGATCCGGTAGATCTCTTCGAGCCGTTTGAGGTTCTCGGATGCCTGGTCGGGGGCGCAGCACAAGTAACTGACGTAAACGCCCGCGCCCTGAAATTCGTGGTGCGCCAGACATGCACTCTCAGCCAACCCGCTATCGACCAGTTCCCAGTACACGCGGCTGCCGGTGTCGTCTCCCACGATGGCCGCCAGCAATTTGGCGGCAATACGATCATCGTCCTCGCCCGCGGGCGCGGCCATCATCTGAAGCAGGTACTGCTGCGTTGCCGTTGGCCGCTTGATGGTCTGGTATCCGCCAGACGGCGTGGGCCGCGTGATGGTTCGTTCGGAGGGCACGGATGGCCAGGATCCGCAGATTTGTTCCGTCTGGCGCACGAGGTTCTCGAAGTCGACACGTCCCGATCCCGCCAGCACCATGTTGTTCGGGTTGTAGCGTCGCTGAAAGTAGGCGTTCATCTGCTTTGATGTCAGCCGGGTGATGCTGTCCGCGGTGCCCAGCACGCTGCCGGCCAGCGCATGTGACCCGAAGTGCAATGCCTTGCACTTGTCGTCGGCACTAAAAGGCGGCTGGTCTTCGTACATCTGGATTTCTTCCAGAATGACCTGTTTCTCGGTGTCGAAATCATCCTGCCGCAAACTAGGTCGCATGATATCGGCCAGCAGGCTCAAGCACGCCTGCTGGCACTCGGGAAGCACCGCCGCGTAGTAGACCGTGAGTTCCTCGGACGTGAACGCATTGTAGTGCGCGCCCATTTCGTCGAACTCGCGGTTAACATCGTCCGCGGTTCGCGTGGGGGTTCCCTTGAAAGCCATATGTTCCAGAAAATGGCTGACGCCGGATTCCACCTCGGATTCGTCGCGCGAGCCAGTTTGCACGAAAAAGCCTAATGCCTGGGAATGGGCTTCGGCATTCTGCTCGACGAGTATCGTAAGTCCGTTGTCCAGTTCGTGCTGCAATCGTTCCACGGTGTTGGCTCCGTTGTGCGCCAGGGCCTACGCCTTACACGGTCATGCGGGAACCTGGAGCGGAGAAGAACCGAGTGTGACGACGGCGAAATCGCGCGGTGGATGCTCGGACAGGAACGAATTGATACTGTCGCAAGACAATTCGTCCACCAGGCGTCCCAGTTCGTCGAGCGTACGGACATGGCCCAAGTGGTACCAGTCGCGTGCGACCGCGCTGCTGCGCGCCGAACTCGATTCCTGTTGCATGATCAGGCCACTCTTGATGCGCGCCTTGAGCCGATCCAACTCGGCGGCCTCGATCCCTTCCGCCAGCCGGGATAGTTCGGCAATCGTCACGTCCAGGGTTTCCTGGGCGCGCCGCTCGGACGTGCCCGCGTAGCAGAAGACGCCCGCCCGTTCACGCTGTGTCTGGAGTGACGCGTACACCGAGTAACACAGTCCTCGCCGTTCGCGAACCTCGGTGAACAGCCGTGAACTCATTCCGCCGCTCAGCACACCTACCGATCCCCAGGCCCGGAAATAGTCGGGATGCCGGTAGGGTATGCTCTCGTAGGCGATGCCGATTTGCGTCTGGTTCGATTCAAAAGCAACGTGCGCATGCTTTTGCGGCGCTTTGGACTCTTGTGGGCGTTGAAAAGCAACCGTTTTCCAGTCTCCCAGCACCCGCTCCACGTGATCCTTCAGTTGTGGCCAGTCAAAGCGCCCCGCCACGCCCAAGATGGTGCCGTTCGGACGGTAAAGTTTCCGATATTGCTCGCGGATTTCATCAATCGTGATGGCTTCCAGCGCGTCGCGTTCGCCCTGGCTGGATCGCCCCCAGGGGTCCGGGAACTGCCGGCGACGCAGTTCCATCATGACCTTCTGCGAGGGTTCGTCCTCAATTGCGCGGAGTTCCTGAAGCACGACCATTCGACCCGCTTCGAGTTCCACGGGCGGCAGATGAGGCGCTCGAAGCAAGTCGGAGTACAGCGTCAGCGCGTCGGGCAGATGGCTCGCAAGCGACGCACCGGCCAGCACGGTGTGCTCCACGCTCACCGACTCGTGGCGTTCCACGCCCAGGTTTTCCAGCGCTTCGACGAAAGCCCGGTTGTCGCGAGGCCCCGCGCCCCGGAGCGCCATCTCGCATGTGAACGCCGTCAGCCCGTGCCGATCCGGGGGATCGCTGCAGCATCCAGCGGGTATGAGAAAGCTGAACGCGGCAGATTCAAGAGAGGGTATCGGCTCAGCGACCAGGACCAAGCCATTGCCAAGGGAATGTGTGTGGATGGTCTGTGTCACTTGGCGCAAGCCACCTCCACGGCTTTGTACATGGTCCGCACCTTGTAAAAGCCCATACGCGTGTACAACTGAATCGCCGCTCTGTTGCGTGCGGTAACTTCAAGGTATGCCATGCGGACGCCGGCAATCTGAAAGCCGCGCAGGGCCCGGCTGATCAGACTTCGCCCCAAACCCTGGCCGCGATGGGCGGGTGTGACGCCGAGATTCTGCACGCCGCCGAAGCCGCCCTCGGAACAAATCCCCTGTACGGTCCCACAATACTCCCAACGGCCTGTGGGGCGGCGATATTCAAGCAACCACGTCGCCGCCGGAAGAAACCCCTGCTTGCGCGTGATTTCGTCCATCAAGTTCAAGCAACCGGGCAAGTCACCCAGGCAGGGAAAGACTTCCGCATCAATCTCCGAACGAAAACTTCTGTACTTGGCCTCCGCATGTGGTTCCAACAAATCGGGGTTCCACGGATGCGCGCTGTAACCGTCCGGCAACGGAGAGGGACCGAAGCGGCGGTCCGTGAGATCGAGTTCCATGCGATAGCGTTTGAAGTAAGTGACGCTCATGGTCAGCCCAATTGCCCGCGGCCAGGTGTCAAACGCCCCTGGTGGCCACTGCCATTCTGGTCGCACGGAGCCGTCTTGATCCCAAGGAGCCCCGTTCCGCGCACGGGTCCGCCCTGCAGCGACTTACGGGGAAACAACGCCGGACGGCAAACGCCCTTCTGCGGCTGGCCGAACCGTGGCCGCACTGCGTGATGAGGGGTCTTGTGCACCAACGTCGGCGATCTCCTGCTGCCCCCACATCGAGACTCGCCAGCCACACGGTAACGGTCCCGCACGCCCCCACGATGGGCCTCGTCTCGATACGGCGGTGCGTTCGCAATATCCGGTCCTCGTTCCGCGCCGAGCCGTGCCTCGCCGCGATCGCTCCCCCCCCCTAGAGAAATGAATGTAGCCTCCGAACGCCAGGGGGTCAACGATTCTGACGCCTTTGGTATCGGCCGCTTGCACGCCCGGGCAACGCCGTTTCCGGCTCCGCGGTCACACCCGTGACAGCCGCTGTAAACGGCGGGTTCCCTAACGCACGAAGGGCGCACGGATGCGCGGGCCGCCCACCGCCTTCGGCCCCGCTGGCGTCAAACGTTCCCTAATCGCGCCGCTTCACCTCGAGTTTTCTGCTCAGGTGTGGTGGCCGGGAGGCCGATAAATCGAAGTGACGCACTGGCAGCATCGATCGCACCGTTGCAGCAGGTCCTCCCAAGCCGGTTGCCGTACCCACCAAGCGGTTGCCAGCGCCTTCCCGCCCTCGTCTGGCGCCAACCGCTAACAGATCCCGTCTGGGCGCGAGGAAGGAACTCTACACCATGTCTGTTTTGCGCCGAATACCAGCTCACACGGCAGTTGTGTTGACCCTGGTGATCGGCGCGCCGCCGGACAGTGAACGTGCCTGCTCGGCCGGGCTGCTAGACGAAGCCGTGTGGCAGCCAGTTTTGATCGACCGTCCAACGCCGCCACAGAAACTCGATTTCACTGCTCCACGAATTGTACGCGGTCAATACGACGAACCTCTCGTCACCGACCGGCCTGACTTCACCGAGGCCAGTTCGACAGTCGGCTCAGGTGTCGTGCAGCTGGAAATGGGTTATACGTTCGTGAACGACGCCGTGGATTCCGCCGGTGAGAAAGTCCGCGGACATTCCGTACCGGAAACGCTGTTCCGTATCGGCATCGCGAATCCCGTCGAGTTGAGGATCTTCTGGAACTACAACTGGGA
Organism: uncultured Pirellulales bacterium; assembly: GCA_964573605.1. Classification (GTDB taxonomy): domain Bacteria; phylum Planctomycetota; class Planctomycetia; order Pirellulales; family JBBDJB01; genus CAZNKT01. The sequence goes on along the minus strand of CAZNKT010000009.1, from coordinate 32,568 downwards.
AGAAGTCGTCGCGGGCGCGTCCCGCGACACGTTCGACGGTGCCGATGACCTCGGATTGGGATTCAAGGTCGACCTGTTCGAAGGATGCGCGTGCCGGCCGGAGCTGGCGATGTTGGCCGAAGTATCGGCGCCCACCGGCGGTTCCATATTTTCGAACAATAAGGCGGAAGTTCTGGCAAGTTTTCTGTATAGCTGGGAACTTCCCAACGAGTGGTCGCTGGCGGGGTCCACGGGATATTCGACCGGAACCGACATCGGCGATGCCGCGATTCTGCTGGCCGACGACCGCTTCAATACCTATTTCCAATCCGTCGCGTTGGGTATTCCGTTCACGGAAACAGTGGGTATGTACGTGGAGTCGTTCGGCCTGTTCAGCAGCGGCCGGGAAGACGAGACCCGTGAAGTGTTTCTCAATGGCGGTATCACTTACTTGGTTAACAACAACGTCCAACTAGACATCCGATTCGGAGTGGGTCTGAACGACGATTCGGCAGATTTCTTTTCCGGTGCCGGCGGGTCGTTCCGATTCTGACGCCCACGTCGTCGCGCTTCGGCGCGGCCGGGTTACCCCCGGAATCTTGCCCGGGCCGACTTCCTCGGCGCCGGGCTCCGACCTCATCAAAACCACGTCGATCCGTCGTGGAGCGGCGGGAGCGGCGACCCGCTGCCGGAGCGAGCCGGCCGGACCACCGCGCCTCCTCGCGCCGGGCGGCATTGACCTGACAGCACGGATCCCCTATTTTTGATTCGTCAAAAAAATATTTCTGAGCGTCCAAATTCTGGCCCTTTTGGCACGTTGATGAGCAGGAAATACAGCGATGCGTAGACGTTTTGCCTGGGGGGCGTGCGTCTCCAGGATCGGGGTCCTCGCATGGTGCGTGGCGTGTCTCCCGGGGGCCGGATGCCAACGGAGTCCCGCGTCTGGGTCCCATGGCCACGACACGGCGTCGAAGAATGCGTCGACGTTTTCGGGCGAGTACCCGATCAACGTGGTGTGTACGACCGGGATCGTGGCGGACCTCGTGCAACGCGTGGGAGGTGACCATGTGGATGTTACCGGGTTAATGGGGCCCGGTGTCGACCCGCATTTGTACAAGGCGTCGCCGAGCGACGTCCGGCGGTTCAACGGCGCCGACATCATTTTTTACAACGGGCTGCATCTTGAAGGTCGCCTCACCGATCTGCTGGTGCAGCTGGCTCGGCGCAAGCCCACGTTCGCCGCAACTGAGGGTCTCGTCGAGCGTGGGGACGCTCGTTTGCGTGAACCGCCGGAATTCGAAGGATTCTATGATCCTCACGTGTGGCACGACGTGTCGTTGTGGGAGACGTGCCTGGACGACGTGGCGCGCCGGCTGGAGTCGTTCGACCCGGGGCACGCCGAGCAGTACCGGCAGCGAGCCGAAGAGGCGCGATCAGAGTTTCGCGCGTTGCATGAGGACTGTCTGCGGCGGTTGGGCGAGATACCCGCCGAGCAACGAGTACTGGTGACCGCGCATGACGCGTTTGGTTATTTCGGAAAGGCGTACAGCGTGGAGGTCCATGGACTGCAAGGCATCAGCACGGTGGATGAACCTGATGTAAAAGCCATGGAATCGCTCGTGGACCTCCTTGTTGACCAAGAGATCAAGGCCGTGTTTGTCGAATCGAGCGTGCCTCCGCGGGGCGTGGAAGCGCTCATCGAAGCGTGTGGCGCTCGGGGCCATTCGGTAAAAAACGGCGGGCAGCTCTATTCGGATGCATTGGGCAGGCCCGGCACACCGGCGGAAACCTATGTGGGGATGATGCGGCACAACGTGTCGACCATCGTTGATGCACTGCGTTAACGCTGGGCTTCGCGCCGGGCAACGAGGCGTTCATTGCAGGACAACAAGGCGTCATTGCCCGGAAGGACGCGGGACGGCGAACTTCGGCGCGCAGGCCCGCCGGATCGACCATGATCTGGATCGACCATGATTACGACCGCACCACCTGTCGAACTTCATGACGTAACGGTTGCGTATCACCGCAAACCGGTCCTGTGGGACATCGATCTTACGGTGCCCGATTCGAGCCTGGTGGGGATCGTGGGGCCGAACGGCGCGGGAAAGACGACACTGATCAAAGCCGTTATGGGCCTGGTACCGTTGACCAGCGGGAAGGTGGAGATCTACGGTCAACCGTATCAGGCACAGCGCGCCCTCGTGGGCTACGTGCCTCAGCGCGAATCGGTCGACTGGGATTTTCCGGTGACCGTGCGGGACGTGGTGCTGATGGGAACCTACGGCCGGCTGGGTTGGTTCCGCCGCCCTGGACGTGCCGAGACGTCGCGGGCCATGCAATGTTTGGAGCAAGTAGGCGTAGCCGGCCTGGCCGACCGCCAGATTCGGCAATTGTCCGGGGGGCAACAGCAGCGCGTCTTTCTGGCCCGCGCGCTAGCCCAGGACGCCCAGATCTACTTCATGGATGAACCGTTTGCCGGCGTCGATGCGGCTACCGAATCTGCGATCATCAAGCTACTGCAGACGCTTCGCGGCCGCGGCAAAACGGTGCTCGTTGTTCATCACGATCTGCAAACCGTGTCGGATTACTTCGACCACGTCGTGCTGCTGAACCTGCGTTTGGTAGCCAGCGGTCCCACGGCGACGACGTTTACCACGGAAAATCTTCACACCACTTACGGCGGCCGCCTGACGATCCTGGACAAGGCAGCCGAAGCCGTGCGATTGAACCGGCCGTCGTAGGTTGCGAAACCGCGGATGTGACGCAGGCAGGGACGTTCCCGAGCAAATCCGCACGTTCCGGTAGAGGGACGCAGATGTCCGGTCTTGGTGTAACCGAAAAAGTGATGATCGGCACCACACTGCTGGGCTGTGTGGCAGGCATGATCGGATGCTTCGCGGTCCTGCGCCGGCGGGCCCTGGTCGGTGACATGTTGGCCCACGCCGCGCTGCCCGGTTTGTGCCTGGCATTTCTGATCACCGGCGGCAGAAATTTTGCCGAACTATTCTTGGGCGCACTGGCCGCTGGGGTGGTGGGCGTCGCGCTGGTTACGTTTGCCGCACGGTGGACGCGGACGAAGGAGGACGCAGCCATCGGCATCGTGCTGAGCACATTCTTTGGGTTCGGCATCGTCCTGCTCTCGATCATCCGACGATTGCCAATGGGCAACAAGTCGGGTCTGGATACGTTCTTGTTTGGCCAGGCGGCCAGCATGCGAAATCAGGACCTGCTGGTTCTGAGCGGCGTTGCCGTGCTCGTCCTGGGGCTGCTGACGCTCCTGTACAAAGAGTTCAAAATCCTGTGCTTCGATCCCGATTTCGCCGCCGCGCAGGGCTGGCCGACCGTGTGGCTCGACCTGGTAATGATGGCGACGCTGGCCGTGGTGACGGTGGTCGGCCTGCCCGCGGTGGGCGTGGTATTGATGGCCGCGCTGATCATTATCCCGGCGGCGACCGCCGGGTTTTGGACCAGCCGGCTGGGACCCATGTTGCTTTTGTCCGGCGCGATAGGCGGAGTGGCGAGCGTGCTGGGAACGGCCGTTTCCTCCGGTCAACTCGGCTGGTACGGATCGACGGACGTGTCCCCTGTCCACGCATCGAATCTGCCTACCGGCCCGCTGATCGTGCTGTGCGGTTCCGCGATGTTCACGATTTCTATGCTGTTGGCACCCGATCGCGGCGTCCTGATGCGGATGCTTTCAACGGCCCTCATGCGGCGATCGGCGCGGTGGGAAGCGATGCTCCGCACGCTGTACGAACTCGATGAATCCGCACAGACCCGGCCCGCCGTCGTCACATTGCCGTCGGTTATCAACGAGCGTGGATGGTCCGAACGGATGGCCAGGCGGTGGATCCGGTACGCGGAACGACGGCAACTGGTAGAGCGAGTGCCGGGTGGCGTGCGTCTGACGGCGGCCGGTGCGATGGAGGCTGCGCAAGTGACTCGGGCGCACCGCCTGTGGGAGTTGTACCTGCTGGAAGGAGCAAACATCGATCTGGATCTGACGGAACGCGATACGAATTCCATCCAGCACCTGCTGGGTCCCGACGTCGTAGCCCGCCTGGAGAAGGAGCTGCGCGAGCAGGGCCGACTGCCCGCGGTCCGTGCGGTGTGACATAGGATAGCGGGAGTTGGCTCGATTGCCACCCACCAAGACGACGCTGGACAAATCCACCATGTTTTCGCCTCTATTTGACGACGAAACGATCCTTTCGCCCGCGGCATGGGTGATTATCGTGGCGAGTATGACCAATGTTGCTTGCGGCATTCTGGGATGTTTTCTCGTGCTCCGCCGGATGAGCTTGCTCGGAGACGCCTTGGCACATGCCGTCTTGCCCGGATTGGTGCTGGCCTTCCTGCTGTCGGGAAGCCTGTCGATCGGAGTGATGTTCGCCGGCGCGCTGGCCGTGGGCCTGCTGACCTCGGTTTTGACCCAGGTCGTGCACCGGCACGGCGGAGTGCATGCGGATGCGAGCATGGGCGTCGTGTTCACGACCTTGTTCGCGCTGGGCGTTGTCCTGGTCCGACGGTACGCCTCGCAGGTGCATATCGATACCGAGTGTGTGCTGGAGGGCCTGCTGGATTACGTAGGCGTGGCGGGCATGAATTCCGTACGGATTGCCGGCTGGGAGATTCCGCGTCAATTCGTTTCCATTTTGCCCGTGTTGTTTATCAACATCGGCTTTCTTCTGGTCTTTTGGAAGGAACTGAAAATCAGCTCGTTCGATCCGGCGCTGGCCTCGACGATGGGCATCCAGGCCGACGTGATGCACTATCTGCTGATGGCCCTTGTGGCATTGACGGCAGTCGCGTCGTTTGAGGCCGTGGGTTCGATACTTGTGGTGGCCATGCTGATTGTCCCGGGCGCGACGGCCCATTTGCTGTGCGATCGCCTGGGCTGGATGGTGACTGTCGCGGCCGGCGTGGCCATTGTCAACGCAGTTCTGGGATACTGGCTGGCGGTGTGGGCCGATGCGAACACCGCCGGCATGATGGCGACGTTGGGAGGAGGTATCTACGTGGCCGCGGTATTCTTCAGCCCGCGGCACGGGGTCTTGAGTGTCCTGGCACGCCGCGTACGACACTCGCTGCGAATCCTTTGCGAGGACATCCTGGCCATGCTCTACCGTCTGGACGAGTTGCCGTCGCGGCCGTCGCTGTCGGCGTCGGATGCCATGCACGCCGTGGGCGGAGGCGTGTTGGCGCGATGGGGCCTTGCATCGCTCGTACGTGCCGGGCACGTCGCGCGTGCCGCACACGGACTCGAGCTGACGGGCGACGGGCGCTCCATCGCCCAGCGTCTGGTTCGCTCCCACCGACTCTGGGAAACGTACCTCGTCCAGCAATTGGGTTTACCGCTCGATCACGTGCACGATCCGGCCGAGCGCATGGAACACTTCATTGACGAGCGACTCCAGGCACAACTGGCCGACCAGCTCCGCGAAACATCCACCGATCCACACGGTCGCGATATCCCGGGGCCGGATACCGGCGACGAACAGACGTCGGGCGGCCGCACCGAGAGATGATCGTGGAGCGGCACCGCGTGGCAGCCGCCGATCGGAGGTGCGGTGGGCCGCGGCGAAATGGCAGCACCCCGCTAGCGGGCGGTCTTCTTGATAAGCCGCCGCAGGGTGCGCAGGTTGATCACATCGAAATCGACGCCGTTTTTCGTTCCTTTGGGCGTCTCCAGATACATCGGTACTCGGCGAAACCGCCGATCGTTGAGCAGCCAGCGGAAGGGGGCCAGCCCCATTTTGCCCTGGCCGATATGTTCGTGGCGGTCGACACGCGACGCCAGATCTGCTTTGCTGTCGTTCAGATGGATCGCCCGCACCTTGTCGATACCGACCGTTTTTCGCAGTTCTGCAACGGTGCTGCGATACTCTTTCTCGGTGTGCATCCGATATCCCGCGGCGAATACGTGGCACGTGTCGAAACAGACGCCGAGCTTCTCCGGGTGCCGCACTTCGTCGAGGATGAAGCCCAGGTGCCCGAAGCGCCATCCGAGGTTCGTGCCCTGACCGGCGGTTGTCTCAATCAGGCATTGCGCGGCCTGGTCGGAAAGCCGGCGGTGGACCTGGTTCAAGGCCCGTATCACACGCCGGAGTCCTGCCTTTTCACTGCTGGTCGTAAAGGCACCGGGATGAGCCACGACGTACGGCAGGCCCAGTTGTCCGGCCCGTTCCAGCTCTTCGACCAGCGCATCGATCGATTTTTTCCAGAGTGCCGCGTCGGGTGAGGCCAGATTGATGAGATACGAATCATGCGCCACAGCATGCCTGATCCCGCATGAGCGCAGTGCGGTCTTGAAACGCTCAATGTCGTCATCCGTAATCGGTTTGGCTCGCCACTGATTGTTATTCTTGGTAAAAAGTTGTACACAATCGCAGCCGCAGCGGTGAGCCGTTTCGACGGCCTTATAATAGCCTCCAGCAATCGACATATGGGCTCCCAGCAGCGGCATAGCCACGACAGTACCAGACAGCCGCCTGAGCGACCAGCGGTTCGTGAGCGTGTGCCATCGCATGATGTGTTGCGGGCTGGAGAGTGCCTGACAAGACCGTTGTCCGTTTCCACAATTTTGGAGCATCTGTTTCCATGGAGCGAACGCTTATTCTGTTGAAGCCCGATTGTGTTCAGAGGCGATTGATGGGACGCATTCTGACGCGTCTGGAGGACAAGGGCATGGACATCATTGCGATGAAGATGATGCGTATTTCACCGAAGATCGCCAAACAGCATTATGCCGAACACGTCGACAAGCCATTCTATGCCGGTCTCGAACGCTACATCACCGCGGCGCCGGTGGTGGCCGCGGTTGTACAAGGGCCCGACGTAATTCGGGTCGTGCGGGAGATTCTGGGGCCGACCAGCGGCAAGGAAGCGCCGGCTGGAACCATACGCGGCGATTTCAGCGTCAGCCGCCAGATGAATCTGGTCCATGCTTCCGACGGACCGGCGGCCGCGGAGCGGGAAATCAACCTGTATTTTTCCGACGGTGAGCTTTGTGATTACAAACTCGCCTTGGCACCGTGGCTGACGGCGGAAGATGAATGATCTGCGAGTCCGCACGCGGCGCCGATGAGTTCTTGCCGCCGACACAGGGGCCTGGCCGAGACTGGAGGTCAACGCTTCGTCGCGACCAGGCGTCCGGCCGGCGTTTCCGCGCGGAGCGCTTCGATCATGTCGCGCGTCGCGGCCTCGACGGCTTCCTGCCATCGCGACGCGCCGTAGCGCGACCGGTAGGGTTCGCGGGCGTGCGCGAAGATGATCGCTCGCGAGCTGTTGATGATCGCGCCCAACCCGTCCTGGTCGAAGGCGTCGCGCACATCCCGAGCGCCGGCACCTTGAATGCCGTAACCGGGTACGAGGAACCAGCAGTGGCTCATACCATAGCGAAGCGCGGCCAGTTCATCGGGGCAGGTAGCACCGACGACGGCACCGACGGCGCCGTATCCGCAGGCCGACTGAGAATCCTGCGCCAGCGCTTCCACGCAATGGCCCACGTGCCAATACATCGGTTTGCCCTCGGCCACGGCATCCTGGAACCGCGCTCCGCCTGGATTCGACGTCTTTACCAGCACGAACAGTCCGGCTTGGCGACGGCGGGCGGCCTGGACGAAGGGAGCCAAGGCATCGTCGCCGAGGTAGGGGTTGACGGTCAGCGCGTCGGCGCCCCAAGGGCTGGTCCCACCCGGTCCCAGCCATGCGTCGGCGTAGCCTTCGGCTGTTGATCCGATGTCGCCACGTTTGGCGTCCGCGACGAGAATCATGCCGTTTTGTCGGGCGGCTTCGTTGACGTGGGCCAAAGCCTGCATCCCGGGCGGGCCGAGTTGTTCGAAGAAGGCAACCTGCGGCTTGACGGCCGGAACGAGCGGCGCTACGACGTCGATCACCTCGCGACAGAACGTCTCGTAGGCCGATGCGGCCGCCTCGGGGCCGGCACCTTCGGCGGTTCTTCGCACGGATTCCGGCAACATGGACAGGCGGGGATCGAGTCCCACGATAACGGGAGTTGCTTTTTGCCGGATGGCAGCGTTCAATCGATCGGCAAACGGTTGCAAAGCTGGTTCTCCGAATCTGCGATCGTTTTCGTCGGCCTGGACGCGTGCAAATCGAGCCGTTATAAAACAATGGACACTATCTTAATGGCCATTCGACGTGCGCGAAACGGTGTGCTATCCGGCAAGGGGCAGGCCATATTCCGCTTGTTGTGAGCGGTAGCGCTTGGCGAAAATGTCGATGGCCGAACCTCGGGGCGTGGCGCAGCCTGGCTAGCGCGTTTGACTGGGGGTCAAAAGGTCGCAGGTTCGAATCCTGTCGCCCCGATTGAAGTTCCACGACGACTTGCAACAGAATCAGCCACTTCCGAAGGCGGAGCGCAAGGCAATCTTTCGTGGCCGGGCGTTTCTCGCGATTCGCGCTGCCGACGGAGACGAACGAGTCGGCGCTGCGCAGTAGCCCCGACTTCGCACGTTTGCGGCGCGACCCATCCACCCCGCCAGTTGCTCATCGCAAGGAAGGCAGGCGGACCGGTTTTCTGTCGACATTGGCTGTGCCGTTTTGTCCGGGTTCCGGCCCACGAGGCGGGCCGTCGACTGGTTCCGGATTCCCGGGCGGCGGACCGGTTCCGCTGGCCAGTTGAACGTTCCCATCCATCTGCACCGGCGGGGAACCGGGGCCGCAGGGCCCCGCCGGCAATTCCGCGGAAGCCTCGACGACGAGCGAGCGATCACCTTGTTGCGGCGCGGGGCCATCCGACACCGCCCGCGAACTCTGTCCAGGACTCTCTTGCGGTCGAACCATGGTCCTGCCGACGACTTCATTCAGCCGCGGAACGGGGCCGCCACCGACGATGGTTTTCGGAGAGAACCTGTAATCGATATCGCATTGTCGCCAGCGGCTGGTTCTTCGTTGGGCATCACAATAAGCTGCCGCTGGCCAAGGTCCCTCGTTCAAATAGATGTTGTTGAAGGCCAGCAGCGAACCACGAGCGCGGTGGACATTGGCCAAGGCAATATTGTAATCAATCAGCGCACGGTTGAATTCGCTGTTGACCAGCGCGGCGCGTTGCTGAGCTTCCACGACGAATTCCAGTACCGCTTCGCCCGCCCCGAGTTTCTTTTCCAATTCCTCCTCGCGCTGCCTCGACGCAACAAGACGATTGAAGTTCGTATTGATCAGGTGATACGCGCGGTCCGCTTCGGTAATGGCGGCGGACAATTCGCTGCTTACTTGAAGCTCTTGTTCAGCCAGCAGCGCCCGGGCCCGGGCGATTTGGAGTTGGGCGTTTCGGACGGCGGCCCTGGCCTGCCGCGTGCCGATGGGAATGTTAAACTGCACACCGACTTCCGACTCCTGGAAATTGCCACCAAACAGGTCCTCGAAGGCGCTATTGAATGGCCCGCCGTCGTCGTCGTCGCCCAGCAAGTCGTCCCCAAAACCCCGCCATCGATACAGCCCCACAATGTCCAGCCGAGGCTGCAAGAAGTTGCGGGCGGCGACCAATTCCATTTCCCGCCGCTTGATAATCCATTTTTGTTTGCGAAGTTCGACGCGTTGCCAAAGCGCTTCCTCACAGGACGAAGTCCAGTCGAACACGACTTTCGACGACGAGGGATCTGAGACCGGGCGGATCAGCAGAGGCCCGGTGGGAGGCAGGCCCATCAACTGGCGCAAGCGCCGTTCGCTGGTGTACACGCCACCCACGACGGGCAACACTACGGTGGCTCGCGTTTCGACACCAGTGAGCGAGTTTTCGACTTGGGCCTTGAAAGAGTAGTACCGCTCCCGCGCAAGTGCTTCGGCCTCTTTGTCCACCAAACCACCCTGATATTTCTTATGGATATCCCGCCACGTCCGCAGCGCGGCGTCGCGGCCGGTGATCCTCGCGTCCAGGTCCTTGTAGGCAAACACGAGATCCCAATAGGCCCGTTCCACGTCGAACACCAGGTCCACAACCGCGGCTTCAAAGTCGGCCAATGAGATGTCCGTGTTGATGCGGCCCAGCAAGACGCCCCGGTAATTTCCCGGTGTCGCGTCAGGGCCCGCTATGCGATTGAAATCGATGCCTCCTCCCTGGAGCAGCGGATGGCGCACTTCGGCTTCGAAGTCCGTTTGCCAAGCGCTGGGGAACGAGAGGAGCGCCGAGTTGTTGGTGTCATAACTCGTATGGTTGCGGAAAAACATCTCCGTTCCAGTCGCTGCCTGTTTGGAAATTTCAGCCTGATAGTTGGCCAGGTCCTGCTTGAGCTGGCTGACGCCGCCGCCGAGCACGATGTTATTGAAAACGCGATTGTTGTTCTGGGCAAACAGACTGCTTTTTAATTGGGCGTCGAATGCACTGAGCGCCGCCTGATAGCCGAACTGCGGATCGGTTTCTTGGATTGCCGGGTCGTAAACCGTGGGAATGGTTTCGGGTGTCCGGATAACGCGTCCCCCAATATCCCTTATGACCCGGCTATTCGTGGCGGCGATCCGTATCGCGTCCTCCAGTGTAAGTTCCACAAACTCGTTTTTCTCGTGCCTGCCAAGCATGTGGGGTGGAAATGCCGCCAGTTGGTCGGCGGGTAGCTCGCCTGGCACCTCCGTGAACTCGATCGCTGTCGCAGCCGCGTTGTAGTGCTGCACGTCGTCGTCATTGAGCAAGTAAAACTCCTTGCTCGGTCCGCACCCGATCGAGCAAATCACAAGGATTCGCAGTGCCAGGCCGACGGTCTGACGTGTCAGTCTCAACAGTCCGCCACTTTTCATCCGTGTGATCCCCAACTGGCCGGATGTGCGGGTAGCACGCTGGTCGGACGGCGTCCCGCAGTCTCCGTGCCCGGCAAGGATGAATTTGCTAATTGATCCAATCCGTGGAAAACCCGACTCCTCTGGGGTATCGTCGCCCTATTATCGATGTCATGAGCATAATCGTTACAACCGTTAAACAATGTTGCCTGCAGTGCAAGCAACGAGCATCAGCGCCGGTCTCCGTCGGGTGTCCCGCTTTCCCGTCCGTTTGACGCTGCAATGCGGGTAGTGCCGCTGGAATACGCCGGACTACGCGAGTGCGAGACGCACTGGCGGATGTGAGATGGCGAGGTCGCAAGGCGGCTCGGAAGCCCGTCCATCCAGCTCTATGGCCTGGCACGCTCCGTGCGACCCGGGGAATGTCCGGGCTACCAGCTGGACTGGGACGGCACCGGACGATTCCTCTTGCCCGGCGAAATTACGGGATGAAGAACACCAGTCCCGTCACAAAGGCGGCTTCGGTCGCTACCGCCCGGCAACTGATCGGGATCCTGGGGCAGCGGAATGGGGCGGGATCGCCGGGACGTTCGAACCCCAAGTCATACACCGGGACGTGGGGCGGATCCAATCCGATCTTATACGGGAGCACGGGCAACTGCGAAAAGAAATGCGCGGCAGAAATCGCTGGTTGGGCCGGTGGACAGACCGAATAGCCGTAGCGCTCGAGATTTGGTTCTTCAAAATAGACGGGTTCATGACACATACTGGATGCTTCCCAGTTGAATTCGGTGGCGGCCCAAAGTCGCGATCCGAAAAACGTTCCTATCGAGTCCTCCGGCTTGCGGAGATGCACGGCGCAATCGACGGGAAGTTCACCTGGACTAGGCTCAATCTGCGTGGTCAGGTCGCGAATCGAAGTTATCGGCGGCAGCGGTTGGCACAAATCCGATTCCGGCGCGGCGAGGCGTTCGGGAGCCTGGCTTTCCTCCTGATTTGCCAGCGATGCGTATGCTGCCGATTTGCGCTCCGGGGGTCGGCCTGTCTTCAGCAGATTCGGCCGCGAACGAACGGCCGGTGTTCCTGAAGCCTCGGTTTTCCGAAATTCCTCGGGAATGACAATCGCGCCAATTTTTGCTCCGGAACGTCCGTCTTGTGCGCGCGCCGCAGCGGACAGCAGCAAGCTAGCTGTGCAAAACAGCGCGCAACAACAAGCCCGCAACGCCTGCACGATTGTGATGCCGTCCGCGCGACGATTTGATGTGAAGCTCGACAAGGTTCCTTCCTTTTTGCCTCGTATTGCGAATCCCGCCGCGCCGGCCGATCTCTGTGCGTTCCGTCCTTGAATTTCCTCCACGCGTCGCCGTGTATCCCGAAACGCATGGTCCCTGGATGGTGCGAGATCGGAGCCTGTCTTGTTGTCGACATCCGGACCGCAAGGACTTTCAGATTAATCGTTGTGACTCCGAGAAGCGGCAATGCTTGCCTAATCGCCGGCTGCACGCCGAAGGACCAATCACTGCCCGCCGAAGCGTCGGATCGTCCGTTTCTTCGTCCCATCTGGATCCACTTGCCGATATGACGTGCCGTAAGCAGAACGATAGACTCAATCTAGGGACGGAAGGCCGGGCGACGGAGGCACAACGGACTTCTACGGTAGCGTGACCAGTCACGCCCCCGAGACGACGCAGACCGTTGACGAAGCGCCGAAAAAACCTCATGATGAATCTTACTCCACCTATTTATCCTAGAGGCACCATCCTATTTTTCACGCAGAATGTTTGTGCCTCATGGGCTGATGGATGCACCTAAGAGCCTATCCAAGTACCCTAAGAACGATGCTGGCGCTCGCAAATTGGCGCCATCACCGCAGGTAAGTGGATAGGTTCTAAATAGATCCACACGAAAGGCAAAGAGTTTTGAAGCGATTGACTTGGCCGGTCGCGGGGCACTGGCCGGCGCTGTACTATCGCCTTTTCAGGGAATTCATTTAGTAGGGTGGAGGAGCGGGGTGAGGACATCCCGCCGTTGCAGGTTGCCGGCTGGCCCGATTCACTTGATCCGCAAGGTCTGGGGGGAAACGCGGCGAAGCGGGTTGTGACGATTTGGCAGTGGTGTCGGAAGCTGTATATCCTTGAAGATGTCTGCGGGGTAGAGCCTCAGATTGCAGAGGAGAGATTGGTGTCTAGAAATCGAACTCGTTCCGGGTACGCCGTCGAGAATGTATTCGGCAACAACTCTGGCGATGCAGCACCCGAGGTGCCGTCCTCCGCTGGTGATCCGTCGAAATCCCTGCCGGATCGGCTGAAGAGTCTCTCGCTCCAGCAGGTGTCATCCGAGCGCCGGCACACCTGGACGGGCAAGGGAGGGTTCGTGGTGATCTTCCTCTTGCTATGCGGCGGTTACCTTTATGCCGACGGGTACAACCGATTTGTAGAGCCTTTAATCTCTGCGGGCGACGTGTCCCACTTGAGCGGTCAGATCAAGGTGGTCCCGGTATCGGTCGCGACCAATGCGGACACCATACTTTTTCAGGCCTCAGGTTACATCATTGCCAAGAAACAGATTCATTTGAGCCCGGAGATTGCAGGCCGGATAGTCGAGTTGCCCATAGAGGAAGGAGTCCAAGTGCAGCAAGGAGACCTTCTCGCGAGGGTAGCGAGCGACCATTACGAGGCGGATTTCAAGCAGGCCAAAGCCGGTCTGGCCATAGCCGAGGCGCGATTGGCCGAGCTGAAGGCCGGCCCACTGACTCAAGAAATCGACCAGGCGCGGGCCACGTTGGCTGTAGCGGCGGCTGAGCTGGAACGGGCGAAGGACGAATTTGCGCGATTTGAAGCGTTGAAAGATTCGGTGGCGCCGGCCGTTTACCAGCAGAAGAAAGCAACGAGGCAGCAGGCCGAGGCCCGCGTCCAGGAGGCCTCGGCCGCGCTGCAGGTGTTGGAAGCCGGCACCCGGTCCGAACAAATTGCGGCGGCCGAGGCCGAGGTTGACCAGGCGCAGGCCCTCGTCGACGAGATGCAATACTTGTGTGACAGCTCGCGGATTCTGGCGCCATATCGTGGCACGATCTTATCCAAAGCGGTCGAATTGGGGGAGGTGTGGCGGCCCGAGCTGCTGGTGGCAAGCCTCTGCACCATGGCCGACTTGACGCAGCTGCAGGCCGAAGTTGAAGTCTCGGAGCGCAACTTGGCCATGGTGCGCATGGCACAGCCGTGTCGGATTACTCCCGACGAGGCGTTTCCGGGCCGCATTTATCAGGGACGCGTGGCGTGGAGGAGCCCTGCGGTGAAACGCGAGCGGGCTTCGGTTCAGGTTCGTATCGACATCGTCGAACCAGACGATTATCTGTTGCCCAATCTCACCTGCAACGTTCTTTTTCTGAGCGAGGGCGACTCCGACGCTCCCGTTACGCTGCAAATTCCGCAACGAGCTGTTATCGAGCGAGACGGATCCACGTTTGTCTTTACACTCGACAAGCGCCGCAAGGCTCAGCGGCGGCTGGTGGTGCTGGGAGAGGTTCTCGACGATGACATGATCGCCGTGCTCGACGGCCTTGAAGAGGGCGAGCTGGTCCTGGTGGCCGACGGCAAGGGGCTCGCGCAGGGGCAGTTGGTTCCCGTCAAATAAGTATGCCCCGCAATCCAAACGAGTTCGGGCCTCTGTGACCAACCCGCAGACCACGGCAACCTATCTGGCATATGCTTCGCAGCAAAACAGGGCCAATGGACGATTCGATTCTCCAAATCCGCGATGTGCACAAAGACTACATCCGAGGCAGCGAAGTCATTCACGTGCTGCGCGGTGTCAATCTGGAAGCGGAGGAAGGTGAGTTTCTGGGTTTGATTGGCCCCAGTGGCTCGGGAAAGACCACGCTCTTGAACTTGATCGCCGGGTTGGATCAACCGACGCGCGGTCGGGTGACCATTGGCGATCACATCATTTCGGAAATGAGCGAGGCGGAAGTGGCTCGCTGGCGAAGCGCACATGTCGGATTCATCTTTCAATTCTACCACTTGATACCGGTCCTTACCGCTTTTGAAAACGTGGAGCTGCCGCTGCTGTTGTTCCCTCTCTCCGCATCCCGCCGGCGCGAACAGGTACATACGGTTCTTGAACTTGTGGGGCTAAAGAATCGAATACGCCACCGTCCGGGCCAACTTTCCGGCGGCGAACAGCAGCGGGTCGGTATCGCGCGGGCGCTGGCGACTGATCCCACGTTGATCGTTGCGGACGAGCCAACCGGTGATCTGGATGGCCATACCTCCGAAGAAATCCTTGACCTGCTTGAGATTCTACAACAACAACTGCAGAAGACGATTATCCTGGTGACTCACGATCCGAGGGCGGCGGCGCGGGCGGGTCGGCTGGTCCAGTTGGAGAAAGGCGTCCTGCAGACCGGATCGAACGATACTCTTTCGGCCGCGTTTCCCGGCTGGCGCGGCTCATCGTAAGATGTGTGAAAGGGCGGTAACTGCTTCGCATGGACAGTCCTGACGTTCCACATTGGTTCGGACTTACCTTCCGGCGTGCTCCGCAGTGTCCGGCTACAGGCGGCACGGTTATGTTTCCCGGGGCGCGGCGTGCGAGTTTCGGGGGCGGCAGCGCCTTTCGCGCGGCCGACGGTTCGCCTGCTCATGTTTAAGTTCTGCGGCCTCGTACTGAAAAATCTCAGCCGGAATCGGCTCCGAACGGCGCTGACCGCGCTGGCCGTCATGGTCCTCACTGCGGTGTACTCTGTCGTGCACTCCACCACCGACCTGGTCAACCGGCTGGTAGAAGACAGCTCGAGTCAAACACGCCTGCTGGTCCTGGACCGGTGGGTCGTCCCGAGCCGCTTCCCGGCGCGGTACGTCACAAAGATCGCCGGAATGGCCGACATCGAAGATTGGACAATCTGGCATTACTACATTGGCTATTTCGATGAATCGAAGCGGAGCGATCGTTTCGGCCTGGGGCTTGCCACCCGCATGGAAAACCTGATCGCCATGCATCCGGGTCTTGAAGACCTGGACCCGGCGCTGGTCGAGGCCATGAAAGGGGAGAAAACCGGCGCATTGGTGGGACGGCGGATCGCCAAAACGATGAACTGGCGCGTCGGGCAGCGGTTCACATTGATCAGCGCGACGCACACTGGCATCAACCTGGATTTCAAAATCGTCGGCCTGCTTCCTCCGGGCAAATGGACGAACAACTTTTTTTTCCGCAGTGACTACTACCAGCAGGGTACCGGCGATATCGAGACGGTCAACATCATGTGGTTACGGGTGAGAGACCCTGAAACCGGTCGGCGCGTGGCGGCGGACATCGAACGTTACTATGCCAACAGTCCCGCGGAAGTGAAAGTGGAAACGGAAGCGTCCACTGTATCCCGAATTGTGGGAAAAGCGAAGAGCATCATGGTGATCTTCAACCTCGTCGTGGTGATCCTACTGGTGGACATACTGATCATCCTGTCGAACAGCATCAGTATTACGACGCGCGAGCGAAGAACCGAAATGGCGGTCCTGAAGGTGCTGGGCTTTCAACCAAACTTCATCATCATGCTCGTGCTGGCCGAAGCGGTCTTCGTCGGCGCCGTCGGCGGCGGCGTGGGGGCGACATTGACCTGGCTCGTCTCGGCGCTCAACGCGGCCGACCGGCTGCCGATCACCATCGTCACGCTGTCGATGTTCCCCGTGCAGCTGGAATTTCTCCCCCGAGGGGTCCTCGTCGGCGCTTTGGCGGGCCTCTTGGGCAGTTTGCCTCCCGCGTTGGCCTCACGTAAAGTGAAGGTCTCCGATGTCTTTGCCAAGATCGCCTGAGCCGGGGCTTGCCTGGAAAGCGTCCCGCGGGCACATGTGACCGAATGCGTGCATCGCATGATTCCGATCTGCTACAACCGACGCAATCTGCTCGTTCGCTGGAAAACGACGTTGATGACCGCCTGTGGTTTTACCTTGGTCGTGGCGGCGCTGATTGTAATGATGGCGTTTGTCAGCGGCGTGCAAGCTGTGTGCAATGATACCGGTGATCCGTCGAACGTCGTCGTGCTCAGCAAGGGCAACACCGACGAAGTCTTGAGCAAAATTGACGTTCGCACGGCGTTGGCCGTCGAAAACACTCCCGGCGTGGTCCGCAATCAGACCGGCCGAGCCAGCTCAAGCCGAGAGATGTTCCTGGTCGTGACTCAGCAAGACTCGGAGACGGGACAATATTATCATCTCCAACTCCGAGGTGTATTTCCCGAGGCGTTTCAGGTCCACTCGAAATGCAACATCATCCGCGGAAATCGGTTTCGGCCCGGACAGCGAGAAGTCATCGTCGGCCGCCAGCTCCAGCGCGAACTGGGTCTGGGCATCGGCAGCCCGTTACGCATCGGAAGAAAGCAGTGGCGAGTGGTCGGTATCTTCGAAACCGGGGGATCGCTGCTCGAATCCGAGATCTGGGCCGATCTCAGTGAACTGGCGGCGCACTTTCACCGCGAAGAGAAATACAGCTCCCTTACCGTGCGGGCCAGGAACGCCACGGAGGCTAAAAAGCTGTCCGAACGCTTGAGCAGGAGCCAACTGATCTCCGTGGAAGCCCAAACCGAGACGGTGCATTACCAGAAACAGGCAGAGCAAACCGAGCACATTCGTAACGCTGGTGTACTGATCGCCTTCTTTATGTCCATCGGTGCCGTGATCGGCGTGACCAACACGATGTTTGCGGCAATCGGCCAGCGGATCAACGACATTGCCGTGATGCGGCTGCTTGGATTTCGGCGCTGGGAGATCATGACATCGTTTCTGCTCGAGGCACTGCTGATCGCGTTGATCGGCGGCGCTGCGGGAACTGCGCTGGGGTACTGCGTCAACGGATTGTCCCTGAGTTTTTCGGCTGGCGGTCGCTCGATTGCGTTCGCCTTTCGCGTTGACCCCCACACGGTCCTGTTGGGCGGACTATTTACGCTGCTGATGGGCCTGTTGGGTGGCGTGCTGCCGGCGGTGTCCGCCATGCGCGTCAATCCGCTGGAATCTCTGCGATAGACGCGAAGCTTCAACGCACGGATGTCGCACAACCAAATGGCGGTCAGCAAAGATGTCCGACGACCAAGTGACCTCACATTCCGCGACGCGCTCGCTCCGGCCACTGTGCGCGCTGCTGCCGTTCATCTATTCTCATTTGGGCATGTTGGTGCTTGCCCTTTCGGCTCTGTTCGTTGCCGGGGCGGCGATGTTGGCCCTGCCCGTCGCCTTGCGGTTTGTCATCGATCGGGGATTCGCTTCGCAGGATGCACAGCTGATCGACCGTTACTTTCTCGGGCTCCTCAGTGTGTCGATTCTCCTGGGAATCTTCGGCGGGCTGCGGTTTTATCTGATCACGTGGCTGGGCGAGCGGGTCATGGCAGATATCCGGGACGCCGTTTACCGCCATATCGTCCGGATGGACGCCGCTTTCTTCGAGGTGACGAAAGTCGGCGAAGTGCTTTCCCGCCTGACGACCGATACGACGCTGATCCAGTCGATCGCCAGCGTGGGGATATCCATCACGCTTCGTTCGCTCCTGACGCTCGTCGGGTCACTGGCCATGCTGACGCTGACCAGTCCCAGACTGACGGCTATGATTGGCGTTCTGGTTCCGGTGGTGATCGTCCCGCTGATCCTGTTGGGGCGCCATGTCCGTCGGTTGTCGCGAGCCTCTCAGGACCGTCTGGCGGAATCGAGCGGACTGGCCGGTGAGACGCTCAGCGCCATCCAGACCGTGCAGGCGTTTACCCTCGAAGCCCTGCAGTGCGATCTTTTCACCGATTCAGTCCACGAGACCTTCACCACCGGTGTCCGTCGGATCCGGGCTCGCGCCCTGCTGACGTCCGTCACGGTTGTTGCTCTTTTCACGGCCGTGACGCTGTTGCTCTGGCTGGGCGCTCATGCTGTTCTTAACAACGAGATGACGCCTGGTGAGCTTGGTCAGTTTTTGTTCTACACAATGTTTGTCGCGGGCGCGGCGGCGTCGTTGTGTGAAATGTGGGGCGAAGTCCAACGGGCGGCGGGTGCCATGGAGCGTCTGACCGAACTGCTCAGCGCGAAGCCCGAAATCGTCCCGCCCAAACATCCCGTGCCACTGGCCAACCCCACCGTCGGCGGAATCAGCTTCAAAACGGTAACCTTCTGGTATCCGTCGAGGCCAAAAACGCCGGCCCTGCGCCGTTTCTCACTGGACGTGTCGCCAGGTGAAACGGTGGCCCTTGTCGGTCCCTCCGGCGCCGGCAAGAGTACGACGTTTCAGCTCTTGCTGCGTTTCTACGACCCGCAGTCCGGTGGGATCGAAATCGACGGCGTGGACATCTCCCGCGCGGATCCCAAACAGGTCCGGGCCTGCATTGGACTGGTGCCCCAGGAGACGTTCATCTTCGGAACAACAGCGCGAGAAAACATTCGCTACGGCCGTCCCGGAGCAGGCAACCACGAAGTGGAAGCGGCCGCGCGTGCCGCAGCGGCGGACGCATTCATCGAGGAATTGCCTGAAGGTTACGACACCTTTCTGGGCGATCGCGGGACAAGGCTTTCTGGGGGACAGCGCCAGCGGATCGCCATCGCGCGCGCCGTCCTGAAAAACCCGGCGATCCTGCTCCTGGATGAGGCCACCAGTTCCCTGGACGCCGAAAGCGAACGGTTGGTGCAAGAAGCGCTTCAACAGCTCATGGAGGACCGGACGACCCTCATCATCGCCCACCGGCTGGCGACCATTCTCAACGCCGACCGCATCGTGGTCATGGACGGCGGCCGGATTATCGACACCGGCACGCACGAGGAACTGGTCGTCCGAAATCCACTGTACGCGCGACTGGCGGAATTGCAGTTCGGGGCTGCCCGAGGCTGCACTCCGGCAAACCAAGCTCGCACCATCGAAATTCCGAGCCCCCATTGATGATCAGATTATTCTGGTGGAAGTACGAGTCCAATTTCGGGGACGACTTGTCACCTGTCATCTGCAGGCATCTGTCCCGGGATGAGATCGTCTTCAGCAGGCCGCGGGGCAGCGATCTGGTGGCGATTGGGAGTCTGCTTGAAAGTGTGCATCGCCTGTGGCGATACGGTCGACTGCTTGACTGGCTGCCGGGTCAAGGCGAAGTTCGGCCCAAGAAGCCCGTTTTTGCCGGAAAGGCCGGCCGCACGGTGGACGTCCTTTCCGGGATGCTGGATAAGTCGTTGCAGCTGTCTTACTGTTGCCAATACCCGGGAATGATCTGGGGTACCGGTTTTCTGGCGAAGAAGTTTCGCGGCGTTTCCTATCCGCGGGCCCGGATTTTGGCGGTACGGGGGAAAAAAACACGCGATCTGCTGCAACTTACCGACGATCTTCCCGTGGGGGATCCCGGGCTGCTGGTCAATCTCCTCGTACGGCCGAAGCCCAAGAGGTTCAAATTCGGGATCATCCCGCACTACGTGGACAACCGAAACCCGGCGGTGCTAAAACATCAGTCGAATCCCCACGTAAAGATCATCGATGTGTCGTCTGGATACCAGAGAATTCTCGAAGAGATCGTCCAGTGCGAGATTATCGGATCGTCGTGCCTGCATGGTTTGATTGCTGCGGATGCTTTACAGATCCCGAATGTGTGGCTGCGTCTTTCGCACTCCGTAAGCGGCGCGGAGTTTAAGTTCCGGGATTACTACTCCATTTTTTGCATGGAAAACACGCAGCCCATGATCGTTGGTACGGACCTCGATCTCACTTGGCTGGAATCTGCGACTGAAGATTACAACCGTCCGCAGTTGGAGCGTTTGCGAGGCGAGCTGATCAGGGCATTTCCCCATCCTTCCACGGCGCGACATCATTATTCTGGTTCCGATACCGCTGGATCACTGACTAAGTTGACTTAAGCCATCTAAATGAATCCTTGAAAGAGCGGCCGCGCGGCGCCGGCCGGTGCCGCGCGACAAGCCTCGTCAATCGCGTCGGGTCACTAACCCCTTCGTGTGGATCTATTTAGGAGATCTCCTCATGGCGAGTCTTCCCATCAAAACAGCCAGTCTTTGGCCCGACGGCGTAGTGCTGGTTTCGCCAAGAACAACATTCGCGGGAAGCGTCGAATCGCGTGCACGCTCCACGACCGCGATAGTCGGCACTCCAAGTCCTGGAAGACCGCTCTGGATGTGCGGACGCAACACGATGCCGATGCGCGAATGCGCGAATGGGGCTGGGACTAGCGATGGCGTGAGACAAGCGTCGACGTGTGGGAAATAAAACGCCCCGGCTATGTCCGGCACCCGGAGACACAGCAGGAAATCTGGTTTAACGAAACACACTTGTTTCACCCAACAGCCCACAAGTATCTGTTCACGTTGCTCATGCAGACAAGTTTACCGGCCGCGGTGCGAGCACTCTGGAGGTTCAAGGTCCTCCGCCGGGAACGGCTGATGGCCACCTACGGCGATCGGTCTGAGATCCCTGCCAGCGTGATGCGTGAAATCCTGGCAGTTATAGAGCACAACACGTACCGATTCGATTGGCGAGGGGGCGACACCATGGTTCTGGATAACCTGCAAATCGCCCATGGGCGAGCGCCCTTCCGCGGCCCTCGGCGGATTCTCGTATGTTTGCAGGACACACGTTGGCGGGGCGTGCGGCCGACCCGGCGTGATGCGACGCCCCGATCGCGACGTGCTCAATCCGTCGCACCCCGGTCGGGCTCGTCGTCCGAATCCGACGGCACTTTGTAAACCAGCAGCTTCATGAACCACTTCGTTCCCGTGAGCTTCTCCCAAAGTGAAAACGGTTTGGACTCCACCAGCTCAAAGTTCAACTTGCGGATGAAGTAGTTGGAATGCGCCTCTTTGCCCTCCTCTTCGGCGATGATGACATGAATCGCGGTGACATCCCGCCGGAGCAGCTCCTGACGGAGCATACGATAGAACCGGTGGCCAATTCTCGGACCTTGGTATTCGGGACTGAGGTTGATGTGGCCATGCGCCGGATAGGTATCCAGCGGCACTCGCGGGGCCTCTCGCCAGCTGCGCGAAAACATCCACCACAATGTCTGATACGTGGTTCGACGCCGATACTGGAAAGTCGCAATCTTCCAGAAGAAACGGAAAAACAAGCGGGGGAGAATCCGAGTAAGCAACACCCGCATATAACGCCGCGTATCTTTGCATCCCAGCAGGTAGCCGACGACTCGGCCGTCCTGCTCGGCGACAAAGCATAAATCGGGCTCATAGTCCAAATAATAATCGACGTACAGAATGGGGCTGAGTTCTTCGTCCTCGAAATAAACTTCCGTCGGATTGCCTCTCTGTCCCGTCCTGCGACAGATGTCACGGATCGTCTCTCGATCGCGTTCTTCGAAGAGTCGGACCTTGGGTCTGCAGCATGACATTTTTTCGAGCTACCTTGGCGGCAGTGCAGAGCAGTTCCAGCAGACAGTGTTCTCCATCCGACGTGGCCGCCCGGCGAGGCGTCACCCATCGTCGTGACGTCGATCGTGGAATGTTTACCCCTAAAAGCTACCGTGTTGGCAGTCGAATCGAAGGCCCAGGATCCAGTGTCCGACATTTCGTCGATGACTTCGATCCATGAGCGACTTTCGGCTGATCGGAGACACATCAGCCCAATTCTAACTCAGGCTATTTGCATTATCTAGATTTGCTATTCTATCTATTTTAACAATTGATTGACGGGCGGTTGCGGTTACCGGCGCTCGGCAGACCCTGGCTCTTGCAATCGCGTCGCGGGTACCAGACAATCCGATCGTCGGGTGAACTTTGCTCAGTCTATCTATTTCGCGTATTTAGCCGCCATACTTTTACTTTAGGCAGCCTGATTGTCCTGAATCTACACCGGAGGCATTCGATGTTTGGCTTGTTTCGAATGGGAGAGGCAAGGGGCCGGACTCGAATTCCAAGACGGTTACGTCTGGAGTCCCTCGAAAATCGCACCCTGTTGGCCGGCGACGTTGCCGTGGCGCTCGATGGCGGCGGGAATCTGAACATTACGGGCGATGTCGAAGACAATTCCATTGTGATCACGGATTCATTTGTGCCGGGACAGGTCGCCGTCTGGGGCGTCGCCACGCGCACCAACGGCACCTTGTTCCCGTCGTTTGTCAATGGAGTGACCGGGGACATCGTTGCCAACATGCACGGAGGGAACGACCGTGTGGTGGTGACCGGAATGGATCTGCCCGGAAGTCTGATGGTCAACGCTCAACAGGCCACCGACACCGTGGTCGTAGCCAACACGAATTTGATCGCGGGAAGCCTTGATATCGACACCGCCGACGGCGTTGGTAGGGTTGTGATTACAAATGTTCTCGTCGGAGACGCAACAAACCTCGGTGGTGGGACGGATGAAGATGCCTTCGTGGTCGTCGATTCGACGTTCCATGGCGATGTTACGGTATCCTTGTCGGATGGCAAGAATTCGTTCAAGTCAATTGGGACCGATTACCTGGGTTCCCTTTCCACGACCGGCGGAAACTCGAATGACTACCTGCTCTTGGTCGGAAGCCGTGGGCAGCACGCCATCGTGACGGGGACCTCCGACCTCAACACCGGTGACTCCAACGACACGGTCATCGTCGTAGGAATGACATTCCTGTCCAGCAGTACCGTGAAACTCGGCGATGGAAATGACAGGCTTATGGTAGTCGAGTCGACCTATTCAACCGGCGGGCTGTTTGATGGTGAAGGCGACTCGGATCTGATCGTTTCGGTCAGTAACACCGGCCTGCTGCCGGCATTCAACAATTTCGAGTCGATTGCCGCGGTCTAAGGCGAACGCCGGTCGGTGAGTTTCGACGCTGGCGTTTCGAAGACGCAACGCCTGTGCGTGGCCCTCCTGCGGCAGCTACGGCGCGAAATGACCGTTTCCATGCCGTCCTGAATGAGCCACCTTCTCGAATCGGCACGGATCATTCACGTCCATCGCGCCGGGCATCGTGCATTCTTCGTCTCTCCCCCACTGGCCAGGACGGTTGGCCCCCCATCCGTCACTTTTCCGTCCCATTCGCGAGTTTGAGGATAGCCATGGTCGGTAGCGTCAACTATAAATAGAAAAAGATTACCCGGGAGAACCGCGGGACGGTTTTTCGTGCAAGAATGCGGAAACGTGGGGATGAATTGTGAACGGATTCCGGCGACGATGTGGTTCCGACCGGCGCTCGTCCATCATCCGGTCGCAGCAGAGCATCAGCAGGCGCGGAAGGCCCGGTCACCCAGGCAACGAACAGAGAATCGACTTCTGATGGCCGCGAGACGTCTGCCTGGCTGATAGCGTTCTCTTGCCCAGCAACGCGCTGCCTAAACGTGCAAACGGCCCCACAAGCCGGCTTGCAGCCTACAGGCGATCAGCATCTCTCGACAACGGCTCTGTGAAGGCAGACGAGTCTTACCATTTCTTTGATTTGGATTTCCAGATTTGTTAAGACGAACCGCAGGGTGCGAGTGCCCCCCAAGCTGCAGGCAAAAATTAATATAGAAATTTTAGATAAATCAGGTTAGATTAGTTGTATGGCCGGTGTCCCAATCCGGCAAGCCGCTCGTGCCAGTGGCATGGGTTTCAGCGAGTGTCCCGACTGATATTCGGCAGATTCTGAGCTCACAGCAGCACAGACGCTTGCAGCACGGAAACCTCTGATTATAAATAGGCTAAATCAGTGGTTTAGGAGGGACACGTAAACTTGCTAAGATGGTGCGACCTTGAGGCGGCTTCTTGGAGTGAATCGATGACGTCGCGTTCTATCCTCGTTTTGTCGCCTCCTGACCGTTGTGACCCACAGGTGCCGATTGCGGCTGTCCGAGCAGGCGAGGTCGGGGTCTTGGATCTGGGGTTTTCTGAGCCCCTGGAGAGGCGTCGTCACGCGATCTGCCAACTCGACCAGCTTGCTCGAGGTCGAGGTCGGTGGGCGGTTCGCTGCGATCTGCTGGGGGAACCTTCACGTCTCTCGTTGTTGGTGGATCTTTTGCGGCCGATTCCGGCCGAGGATCGGAAGTGGCCTGTCTTGTTTTTGGCCGGCGTCTCGGTCGGGGAAGACGAACTTCTCGAATTGATTCGCATCGGCCGGCAGCTGGCGGACGAAATCCTGTTGGAAGTCTACAGTCCGTCCGAAGCGCTGCTGGCCCAGCAGGCAGGTGCGGACGGCGTCATCTTGAAGGGGTACGAGTCCGGTGGTCGGGTCAGCGAGCAGTCTGTCTTTCTGTTGTTGCAGCACGCTCGCGACCGGCTTCAAATTCCTTACTGGGTGCAGGGGGGCATCGGCCCGGACACGGCCGCTGCTGCTTACCTGGGGGGGGCTGCTGGCGTTGTGCTGGGCGAACAGCTCTGGATGGCGGACGAGTCCCCTTTTTCGCAGGAGGAACGAAAGCATTTTGAGCTGCTCGACGGATCAGAGACGATCTGTTTGAGTGACGGTCAATGCCACTATCGATTGTTCAATCGAGCAGCCCGTGACGTGCTCAAGGATTTGGAGAAGCGTTGCGTTGCGGGCAGCCCTTGGCGGGAGGCGCTGGTTGAGCACCTGCTCAAAGAGCGGCCGGAGCGGGCGTTGGAAGGCGACGCGGGCAGCCGGCCACATTTGCTTCCGATGGGGCAGGAGATTTCCTTGGCGGCCAATCTGGCCCGCACGTACCGGACGGTCGGCGGCATCCTGAACGGGTATCGCAAGTCGATCTCGGACAATTTGCGGTTGGCAAAATCACAGCAAGCGTTGGCCGCAGCGAGTCCGCTGGCACAGCTGCATGGTACAAAGTATCCAATCGTGCAGGGCCCGATGACGCGCGTCAGTGACGTGGCGGCGTTTTGCAAGTCGGTCGCGGAAAACGGCGGGTTGCCGTTTCTGGCACTTGCGATGATGCGGGGTCCGGACGTACGCAGACTGTTAACTGAGGTGAGGGACCAGCTGGGGGATCTGACGTGGGGCGCCGGAATTCTTGGCTTTGTTCCGCCCGAACTGCGCAATGAGCAGCTCGAAGTTGTGCATGACATCCGACCCGGGTACGCCTTGGTGGCAGGGGGTCGACCCAGCCAGGCCCAGCGCTTAGAAGAAGTGGGGATTCCAACTTATTTGCACGTCCCATCGCGCGGGTTGCTCGAATCCTTCATCCGCGACGGTGCTCGAAAGTTCGTCTTCGAAGGTCGCGAGTGTGGCGGCCACGTGGGGCCCCAGAGCAGTTTCAGTCTCTGGCAATCGGCCATACGCACCTTGAACGAATTAGACGATCCGCATCCCGAAGAGTTCCAAATCCTGTTTGCGGGCGGAATTCATGACGGGTTTTCCGCAGCGATGGTCGCGACGGCGGCGGCCCCTCTGGTCGATCGCGGGATGAAGATCGGCGTTTTGATGGGAACCGGATACCTGTTTACGCACGAGGCGGTCGAATGTGGGGCGATTACCGAGGAGTTTCAGCGGCAGGCGATTGCCTGCGCCGACACGGCGTTGGTGGAAACCAGCTTGGGACATGCCACGCGTTGTGCGCGAACGCAGTTTGTCACTAATTTCGACGACATGAAACGTGCGCTGATGCTGCAAGGCGCCAGCCCCGAAGAAATCAGCAGCGCGATGGATATGTTCAACCTCGGGCGCCTGCGTATCGCCGCCAAGGGGTTGATGCGCAAGACCGCCTCGTCGGCGGATTCCTCATCGACCGCAGGCGAAGCGGCGGATCGCCGCCAAATGTCCAGAAGCGAGCAGGTGGCGGAGTTGTCGGAAGATCCTTCCCAGCTTGTTTCGGTCGATGTGAACACGCAGCGGCAAAACGGAATGTACATGATCGGAGAAGTCGCTACGCTCCGCAGCCGCGTGATTTCGATGGCCGAATTGCACGCCGACGTCTGCGACGGTGGAAACGCATTGCTCGAACGGTTGGCCGCACGCCAGCTCCCCTGGCAATCCGCCCTGCCGAGAAGAACCGAGCATCAGGATCTGGCGATTGTCGGCATTGGCTGCATGTTTCCACAGTCGCCCGACCTGCGTACGTACTGGCAGAACATTGTCAACGGATTTGACGCCGTGACGGAAATACCCCCGGAACGGTGGCGGACGGAGGACTTCTTTTCAGAAGATCGTTTCGCGCCGGATCGGCTGTATTCCAAATGGGGAAGTTTTCTGGGTGACGTTGTTTTCGATCCGCTGAAGTACCGGATTCCACCGAACAGCCTGCGTAGTATCGAGCCGATCCAATTGCTCGCGCTGGAAGTCGCGTCCGAGGCGCTCCGCGATGCGGGGTACGGTCGTCCCGACTTTCCGTGTGAGCGGACGTCCGTGATCTTTGCGGCCGCCGGCAGCCATGATCATGCGATGCGCTACGCCTTCCGCGCGATGATGCGTCAATACCTGCCCCAGGCCGTCGGCTTGACCGACGCGATGCGGGAGGAGATCTATGCGAGCCTCGATGGTCAATTGCCGGAATGGACCGAAGATTCCTTTCCCGGCTTCTTAATGAATGTCATCGCCGGACGGATCGCCAATCGGTTCAACTTGGGAGGCACCAATTTCACCGTCGACGCGGCCTGTGCCGCCTCGCTTGCCGCTCTCCAAACAGGCGCCGAGCAATTACGCGCAGGCATTTGCGACGCAGCCTTGATCGGGGCGGTTGACGGTACGAACAATCCGTTCTGTTACATGTGCTTCTCCAAGACCCAGGCGCTCTCGCCGGGGGGAAGATCCAGACCCTTCGACGCCACGGCGGACGGCATCGGTTTGGGCGAAGGAGTCGCTGCGCTGGTGCTGAAGCGATTGGCCGACGCGGAGCGGGATGGAAACGTGATTTACGCGGTCATCAAAGGCATTGGCAGCTCCAGTGACGGCCGGAACCGTAGCCTGACCGCCCCCTATCCGCCCGGCCAGCTGCTGGCGCTCAACCGCGCCTATGCCGACGCAGATATCCGGCCCGCGAGCATCTCGTTGCTCGAAGCACATAGCACCGGCACCACGGTCGGCGATCGGGTGGAGGCAGAAGCTCTGCTGCAGGTCCTCAAAGATGACCACGCATCCGCGCAGAGCTGTGCCATTGGATCGGTCAAGTCGATGATCGGTCACACCAAGACCGCGGCGGGGCTCGCCAGCCTGATCAAAACCACGTTGGCGCTGGGGCACAGGGTGATACCGCCCACGATCGGCGTTGAACGTCCAAGCGACCTTCTCCGTGACCAGGACAGTCCCATCTATGTCAATACGGAGACCCGCCCCTGGCTGGTCCCCCGGGACCGCTGTCCACGACGGGCTGGTGTCAGCGCTTTTGGATTTGGGGGAACCAATTTCCACGTTGTCCTGGAGGAGTACGTCGACGGTTTTCATGCGGGATTCGATCTCGATCTGAATCCTCGACCATGCGAGGTGTTTGCCTGGTCGAGGCCGAGCCGCGAGCAGCTCCTGGAGTGTATCGACAAGCTAATTGGAGAATTGTCCGACGCACGTGGCGGCAACTTCGCCGAGCTGGCCTTCGCTGTCTTCTGCGACGAAAAGAACAACCGCGCTTCACCGTCGCACGACGCCAAATGCAGGCTGGCCATCGTCGCCGATTCACAAAGTGACCTGTACAACAAGCTTCGCGCCGCGGCCGACGATATCCGCGAGACTGGCAAGTCGGAGCGACCGGGCAGTCCAATTTACAGCGAGGCGCATCCGGCCTCACCCGACTCGGTCTGCTTCCTGTTTCCGGGTCAGGGATCTCAGTCGGTCAATATGCTCACCGAGCTGGTTGCCGCCAATCCAAAGATGTACGACCTGTTCGAACGTGCCGACGAAGCAGTCGCGGAGTTCTTTCCGAAGCCGTTGTCGCAATATATTTATCCGGTTCCCGTTTTCGAACGGGAATCCGCGGATCGATGCAAGCGGGAACTGAGCGATACACGCGTCGCGCAACCGGCGCTGGCCGTCGTCGATCTTTTCTGCTGCGATCTGCTTGCGAGGTTTGGCATCTCGCCCGCTTTGGTCGCCGGGCACAGTTTCGGCGAATACGTGGCGCTGGCTGCAGCCGGCGTGTTTTCCCGGAGCGACCTGTTTTGGTTAGCCGCCTCTCGCGGTCGCGCCGTCCACGAGGCAGGCCGCGAAAAGCCAGGCGCCATGGCGGCGGTCGTGGCCGATGCCGCGACCACGCAGGCCGCCTTGCATGATTTGAACATCGAAGCCCGCGTGGCCAACAGAAACGCCGCCGACCAAACGGTTGTCGCGGGGCCGGTCGCCGAGATCGACCGGGCAGTGGCAATGTTCCCCGAAAAGAAATTGCGCATTCGTAAACTGGCCGTAAGCGCCGCATTCCACACGCCAGATCTGACGCAGGCTGCCAGCGATCTCGGGGCATTGTTTCATCAGGTAACATTCCACCCGGCTGAAATACCCGTGTTCAGCAACACGATCGCCGATGTCTATCCGCCCGACACGCAGGCGATGCGGGATCTGTTGGTTCGCCATATGGTCGAACCGGTGCGATTCGATCAGCAGGTGCACACCATGTACGGGCACGGGGCGCGGATATTCATCGAGTCGGGCCCGGGAGGCGTGTTGACCGGCCTTGTAAGCCGGAACCTGGCCGATAAGCCGCACACGTCGCTCGCGTTTGCCGGAGTGGGACAGACCGACTGGTCGAGTTTGGGAAAGCTGCTGGCCAGGTTGATAGCGCTCGGCCTTCCCGTAAAACTCGATGCCTGGTTTCAGAATCGCCGGCTCACCTCGTGCGGCACGGAAGATTGGAGTCGACGGGCTGCCGAGAGCAAACAGCCGAAATTGACGGATTGGATCGTCAATAGTAACCGTAGCGAGCCGTTGCGCAATGCCGCGCCCGGCCGCGATGCGCGACCCGCCGGTCCATCCAACGAGGTCGTCCCGATTGCCGGAGGGGAACCGGCTTCGAATGAAGAAACGTCGGCGGCACGGGGTTCGCCCGAGAAAGAATTGATTCCGCCCGGTAACGAAGGCGGGCGGCAACATGAGGCTGCTTCGCCGCCCGTACCCCACGTTCCCACGGCAGCCTCCTTGAAACAGCCGCGGGGACTCCACTTAGAGAATGACAGTGCAAGCAACTCAGGAACTTCACATATGAACAATGGCAACCCCGAACAGCGATCGGCTGGTTCTCATCTGGCACAAGGACAGCGGGCGGCGCCCCGCGACGCAATCGCCCCAGACTACGCCATGCCGCACGACGGCCAGACGGCGGCGTACTGGTACGAAATGTTTGCTTCGAATCAACGCGTCATGGAGGGCTACCTGGACATGCAAAAGGCCGTGCTCGGACACATGGGCTTTCCCGTCGGCAACCATCATCCGAAGCCACCGGCCGCCGGGCGACCGTCTCTGCCGCCACCCTCGTCGTCGAATAACGGCGTCGTCGGGCCACGGCTCGCTCGTCCTTTCGGTCGGATGTCCTCTCCGCAACCCGATTCGCAGGCACCCAGAACCGAGTTTTCGGAATCGGCGCGGTCCGCTGCGGGTTCGATGACCACGGCA
Source organism: uncultured Pirellulales bacterium (assembly GCA_964573605.1). Taxonomy (GTDB): domain Bacteria; phylum Planctomycetota; class Planctomycetia; order Pirellulales; family JBBDJB01; genus CAZNKT01. The sequence continues at coordinate 2,444 of CAZNKT010000009.1, read as the reverse complement.
CCGGCGGCCGCTGCGAGGCCGAGCCCCCCGCCAACGGGGCGCGGGCAACCTGCGGCGGCTGAGCCTTCGACGCCCGAGCCGACCCCGCCGCTGCCCGCCAGTATTGCGGATCCATCCGCCCCGGCAACGTCGGTCGCCGATGGAACCACATCAGCCGCCGCGGAGGGCGGACGGCCCACGACAGAACAATTCCGCAAGGACCTGCTGGAGGCCATCAGCGAGCGGACGGGCTACCCGACTGAAATGCTGAAGGAAGACGCCTTGCTGGAAGCCGATTTGGGCATCGATTCCATCAAGACCCTGGAAATCTTCGGTTCTTTAACGCAGTACCATCAGTACCTGCCGGGAGGATTTGGGGGCGATGAGGAACGGTTGAGTGAATTTTCGCAATTGAAAACGATCGGTGCCATCGTCGCCAGCTACGACAAAACATGTCGGGAAGCGCCTGGGTCGCCGCCGGAACCGAGCCCAGCCCAGAGCGAGTCTTCGCGGGGAGTTGAGGCCGGCCAGGCGGATGCGCCGCTCCAGCGGCTGGCTGTCAAAGCGGTCGCCGCGCCGGTATCGGAGCAGGGAGAAAAAAAAAATTCCCACAGCAACACATCCTCCTGATCCTAGGTGATGTTCCACAAATCAGTTCCGCGGTCGACGCCGCGCTGACCTCGCAGGGTTTTCAGGTGCGTCAGGTTGTTCCCGGTCCGGCAACCCGCCGGCTGAGCAACAACCGCTTTGAGGCCGATTTCTCGTCGCCCGATTCGTTGCGCGAGTTGCATGTGGCGGTCGGTCAATCCGACGGCGCCATTGTGGGTGGGATTGTCAGCTTCCTGGCATTGGCCGAACCATTCAACAAGCCGGGCACGGAAGACCTTTCTGCGCCCGGTCAACTTGCCAGCTGGATGTTTCAGGTGGCCAAGCAGTTTGGCGACGACCTGCAAAAGAGTAGCGAAAACGGCGGTGGCTGGCTGATCAATATCACGGCGTTGGACGGCAGGCTGGGGTGTTCGGGCCGGCCTTCGCTGCCGGTGTCGCAGGCAGGCACGTTGGGGATCTTGAAGACGCTGGCCAAAGAGCGGCCCGGATTGCGAGTCAAGACCATTGATCTTGATCCGTCGCTTCCGCCGGAACAACTTTTTATTCTTGCGGTCGACGAATTGCTCACCCCAGACGATTTAGTCGAAGTCGGCATTGATGCACACGGCCGATGGCGGATCGAACCGGTCGTCGAGTCTCTGACTCCGGATCAACTGGGGGATTTGCCGGTCGACCGGAGCTCGGTCATCTTGATCACGGGCGGTGCCGGCGGTGTGACCGCGTCCGTCGCCCGGGAACTCGCCCGGCGCGTGGCACCGCGCCTGATCCTGATAGGCAGGACTCCTTTGCCGGGGCCGGAGGCCCCGGATACGGCCGGCCTGAAGGACACGCCCGAACTGCGCCGCCACCTGATTCAAGTCATGCAGCAGAGGAATCACCGGGTCCGGCCGGCGGATGTGGAACAGGCGCTGCGCAAGATCGTGAAGGACCGGGAAATTCTCGCCAACCTGGCCGCCATCCAAGCGGCCGGCGGAGTGGTCGAATATCACTCGGTCGACGTTCGGGACGGCGAAAAATTTGCGGCACTGATTGACGACGTCTATACGCGGCACGGAAAGATCGACGGTGTGATTCACGGGGCCGGGATTGTCCGAGACAAACTAGTTCGCGACAAGCTTCCAGAATCGTTCATGGAGGTTTTTTCGACCAAGGTCCAGAGCGCGATGGTTTTGGCGAAGCGGCTGCGGTCCGACTCGCTGAAATTCCTTGTATTCTTTTCTTCCGTCTCGGGCCGTTTTGGAAACGCCGGACAAGTCGATTATGCCGCGGCGAACGAATACCTCAACAAACTGGCCGTACACCTTGACGGAGAATGGCCCGGCCGAGTTGTCGCCGTCAATTGGGGCCCGTGGAACGGTGGAATGGTTTCCGACGAGCTCCGCAGGATGTACCAATCGCAAGGTATCCAGTTGATCGGGTTGGAAGCGGGCGCTAGGAGTTTACTGGATGAATTAAGAATCACCGGACGCACCACTCCGGAAGTCATCATTGCCGCAGGAACCGCCGAATCGTTGCGGATCGCGGCGGGCATATGACTTCCAACGCCCGTCGGCTTCCTCTTGAATCAAAAAACAACCATGTAAATCTGACCCTCGTCGATTTCCCGCAGCACGCTGATGAGAACGTCGATTCCCTGTCGGAGCAAAGGCAACGATGAATGAAAATGACATTGCCATTGTAGGAATGGGTTGTGTCCTTCCGGGCGCCACTGATGTGGAGCAATATTGGGGCAACATGGTCAATGGCGTGGATGCGATTGGACCGGTGCCCGCGGGCCGATTGAATGGCGGGTTGAATTTCAAGCTGGCCGCTTCGAACGAGGTCCATTTGCCGTGTTCGCGCGGTGGTTTTCTGCC
>CAZNKT010000008.1:80757-87621 GCA_964573605.1 uncultured Pirellulales bacterium | reverse complement strand
TAGCCCAATAAACTACAGGCAACCGCCGGTGTGATTCGGGAGACGGAAGCGAGGCATAGGCTGACCGTGCATGACACTTCGGGTGAGATGTCCGCAAAGGGGCGGCGGAAGTGATCCCGATGTCCCTGCTGAAGAGACCACGTCTCTTTAGAGTGGAGCCCATGCGCCAAGGCCGGCCGTGCTCACTGCTGGCGGATCACGAAGCCGCCGATGATGGCCCAGATGGCGAAAAAAGTTACGTTCAGCGTGGTGTGGATCAAGTGCAGAGGCATGGCGCCGCTCCCAGACTTCGGGTGCCCCGTTCCATCGTGCTAATCTCAAGGCCATCCATGCCTGCCACCAACTTCGACCGTTCCGGCGGGAAGACTCGACCCCACTTGCATTGGGCCCCGCGACACGATGAATCCGCGCGAAGGGTTAAACCGTCAAGGTTTTCCCACTTCACGGGGTCGCGTCATCTTGCCGGTCGCCGGTGCTCGGTACGCGCGGAACCTTCGGATCCAACGAGGGGACAGGTCCATCAGCCGGCACGCGCCGGCGTCCGATTCTCTCGGGTCTTCCAAGCGCCGGAAACCGGCGGCTCGCGGCCGTCGGCGGATGGGTCATGATCGCGCCGGGGGCTTTCGTTCCAAGCACGGCCTCGCCGACCGGGAGCCGACCCCGTTGTGCGACGGGTATAATACGCTTGCGCAGGGGGGCTGCCCTGACATCGCGCGTCCCACACGCCTCGCGGCTGGTGTTGCACGCGGCATGGTGCGGCCGTGCGTTGTAGACCGGCGGCCTCACGCCATGAACCTCCGGGGCCGCCCGGTTTTTTCGATTCCATTGAGCTATTACCGATGACGACGTCCCCCGATCCGGCCGCCGGCCGTTCGTTTTCCGACGTACGGATGCGTGGTTTCGCCGAGCGCACTCCGGTGGAAGATGCGCTGCGGTGGCTCGACCAACACCTGGCGACTCTGGAAAGCGAAACGGCACCACTGGCCAGCGCTGCCGGCCGCGTGTTGGCCGCCGATGTCGTCAGCCAGGTCGACGTGCCCGGATTCGACCGTGCCATGATGGATGGATTCGCCCTGCGGGCCGCGGATACGCTGGGCGCGTCCGGCTACAATCCTCTGCCTTTGACTATCCTCGGTGATGCGTTTGCCGGCCATCCGTTTGGGGGCACGCTACACACGGGCGAAGCGGTTCGGATCATGACCGGTGCACCGCTCCCCGCCGGCGCGGACGCCGTGCTGCCGGCGGAAAAAACGGATACCGATCCCAAGGACCCTCACAAACTTTTTGCTCAAGGAGAAATATCACCGGGCAAACACGTGGGGCGCCAGGGTGAAGACGTCGACGCGGGAGCCACGGTGCTCGTGTCGGGACGACGGCTTCGACCGCAGGACCTGGGTGTCTTGTCGTCGGTGGGCAGGGCGGAAGTACCCGTGGTGCGGCAACCGCGTGTCCGGTTGGTCGTCACGGGCGATGAACTGCTGCCGGCCGGGACGCGCCCGCAACCGAACCAGACGGTCGATGCCAACACTCCGGTCCTGAAAGCATTGATCACGCGCGACGGCGGACTGGTTGCGCACGGGGACATTCTGCCGGACGATCCGCAACGGCTGCGGGACGCAATGCTTGCCGAAGCGGATGTTCTGATTGTCTCGGGCGGCACCAGCGTCGGGCAGGAGGACCACCTTCCCCGGCTGCTGGCGGAACTCGGAGAATTGGCGGTGCACGGAATTGCCATGCGCCCGAGCAGTCCCACCGGTTTGGGACGCATCGGGCGGCGGCCCGTGTTCTTACTGCCGGGCAATCCGGTAAGCTGCTTGTGTGCGTATGATTTTTTCGCCGGAAGGGCCATTCGCGTGTTGGGGGGCCGGGCGAAGCGGTGGCCCTATCGGACGACAACCGCGACGCTGCGCCGCAAGCTCGTCTCCGTCGTGGGGCGGCTCGATTACGCGCGGGTTGCACTGGTGGAAGGAGAGGTGGAACCGCTGGCCATTTCCGGAGCGGCCATTCTCAGTTCAACCACACGCGCCGATGGTTTCGTGGTCATCCCCGCGGACAGCGAAGGTTTTCCGGCCGGCGCGCCGGTGGATGTATTCCTCTACGACCAGGATTGATCATCGTGAGCACGCAAGATCAGTTTCTGGATGTCATCAACCGCGACGAGGCCGAGCGGCGTTTTCACGACGTACTGGACTTGAGGCCGCTCGGCGAAGAGGCCGTCGCGCTGGACCAGGCGCTGGGGCGGATTCTGTCGCGCGACATCGTATCGCCGGTGGACGTTCCCTCGTTCGACCGTTCCAACTACGACGGATTCGCCGTCCGGGCGGCCGATACCTATCGCGCTGGGGAAGAGGAGCCCAGGCGGTTGGAGCTTCTCGCGGAAGTGCTGGCGACCGGCGTGGTGCCCCAGAGCCGCGTGGCGCCGGGAACCGCTGTGGCGATTGCCACCGGGGGTATGCTGCCGCGCGGTGCCGATGCCGTGCTGATGGTCGAACACGGCGACGTTGAAGGATCGACGCTCATCGTCCGCCGCGCCGTAACGCCCGGTTTCGGTGTTGCCTTCGCCGGAACGGACATCTGCCTGTGCGAAACCGTCCTTCGTCGCGGCGAACTAATGACCAGCCGCGAAACAGGCGTCCTGGCCGCCCTGGGCCTCGACCAGGTCACCGTTTATCGGCAGGTTCGCGTGGCCATCCTGTCCACGGGCGACGAATTGATTCCTCCGGGCGCTGCGATGCAGCCCGGTCAGGTCTACGATTCCAACGCCCGCATCCTGGCCGACGCCATCCGGGAACTAGGCGGCGTGCCGCTCCCGGCCGAGATTGTGCCGGATGACCTGCAACAGCTCGAGCAGCGGCTCGCGCACGCGGTGGAGAACGCGGACGTGATCCTGCTGTCCGGAGGTACCAGCAAGGGGGCCGGCGACCTGTCCTACCGGGTAGTCCGTCGCTGGGACGATCCGGGTATCGTCGCGCATGGAGTGGCCCTGAAGCCGGGCAAACCGATCTGTCTGGCCGCGACCGGCGGAAAACCCGTTGTCGTTCTGCCCGGATTTCCGACGTCGGCGATATTTACTTTTCACGAGTTCGTGGCGCCGGTCATTTTGCGGCTCGGCGGCCGACGTGCCGACGATCGTCCCACGCGTCCGGCGCGGCTGGCCGTGAAAGTCAATTCCGAGATCGGCCGGACCGAATATCTGCTCGTCGGTCTCGTCCGGCAGCGCGATCCCGCAGGGCGTCCGGCAGCTCTGGTGGCCTACCCCATGGGAAAGGGTTCGGGATCGGTAACCACGTTCAGCCGGGCGGACGGTTTTATTACGATCGGCCGTCACGAAGAACTGATCGAAGCCGGCACGGAAGTCGCCGTCCAACTGATTGGCGAGAGCCACGACCTTGCCGATCTGGTGGTCATGGGAAGCCACTGTGTGGGACTCGATTTTCTGCTCGGACGGTTGCAGGACCTCGGCTTCCACACCAAGGCGCTGGCCGTGGGCAGTTCTGCCGGGTTGGCCGCGGTCGGGCGCGGTCAATGCGATCTGGCCGGCATCCATCTGATGGATCCGGAAACCGGCCAGTACAATCGCCCGCTGCTGCCGCCCGATGTGCAATTGATCCCGGGCTATGGCCGTCGGCAAGGGATCGTATTTCGTCCGGGTGATCCCCGCTTCGACCAACGCGGCGTCGACGACGCCGTGGCGGCCGCCGTGGCGGACCCCGAGTGTGTGATGGTCAACCGCAATCAAGGCAGCGGGACGCGGATATTGATCGATCGGATGTTACAGGGAGCGCGGCCCGAAGGCTACGCCGTGCAGGCTCGCAATCACAACGCCGTCGCAGCGGCGATTGCCCAGTCGCGGGCGGACTGGGGAGTGGCGATTCAGAGCGTCGCCCGGGACAACGGGCTGGGATTCCTGCCGGTGCAGGATGAACAGTACGATTTCGTGGTTCCTGATTCGAGAATCGATAACCCGGCGATCGACGCTTTCCAAAAACTGCTCGCACAAGAAGACGTGCGCCGGGCGCTGCGCGGGCTGGGACTCATTGTTGCTTGACAACCCGGCGGACGAAGATTTCGCCGCGCCCTTTTTCGACCATGTCCCCTTGATGCAGTTCAAACTCCTGGTCGAGCAACTCGGGATCAAAAGCGAAATTCCATTGCGCCAGCCGGCGGAACATGAGCGGCAGGATTGGGGGCACGTAGGTGCAGGCGTAGCGGAAGGTCGGCAGGAGCCTGGGCCGCGTGGCGCCGAACAAACCCAGAGTGCCGCGGCGCATTCCTGCGCCCGCCCGGATGGCGCAGTCGCCGAACACGAACACCGTGCCGGCGATCATATTGAATCCCACCATATCTCCGGCCTGGCCGCCAATGGCGATCCATCCGCGGCGCATCGTGTGCCCTATTTCATTGCCCGCGTCGCCCTGAATCAGAATCTGTCCCCCCCGCATGCCACGTCGGCTTCCGCGGTAGGCGGCGCCTGCGAGGTGTCCGGCGCTGCCCGTCACGTGGATGGTTCCGCCGCGCATTTCGCCGCCCACCCAGTCGCCGGCATCCCCGTGCACGACAATCCGACCGCCCCGCATCTGGCTACCCACGTGGCGACCGGCGGGACCACGGATATGAATCTCGCCTTCGGACATGTGCGCGCCCAACCAGTGAACGCCGCTGACGTCGCCGTACACCTCCCATTGCCCTTCGCCGGGGTCGCCTTGCACCGTAAACAACTCGGCAAGCGGAATCTTTCGGTTGCCGCAGAAGACTTCGGCGCGCTCAATCTCGCCAACCGATTTGTTTCGAAGACGATCGGGGGTGATCCCTTCCAGTTCCACCGGGACGCTGGTCGTTGATCGATAGGTGAGCTTCAAAGTCATCGTGTCGTCTGGTTCTCCACCGCCACGGCGGCCTGCATTTGCGTCTCGTTCACCGCGGCCGTCCCGTGCATCCATCCGCCCGTCGGCCCAAACTGCCCTGACCAACAACGGCTAGGCGGACAGCACGGACCGTGCCAAGATAGACCCTGGTTGTTGTGCAGGCCTTCGTACCGGAGGAACGCGGAATGTCGCATCATGGGACATCCTATCGCGCACGCGTCAGACACGGAAGCAAACCGTGATGAAGAAGGCAGCGATTGTATTGTGCGGCGGAGACAGTCGGCGAATGGGTTTGCCGAAAGCCACGCTGCCGTTCGGTGCGGAAACGATGCTCGAACGCATCGTGCACAACGTGGGCCGGGCCGTTTCGCTCGTGGCCGTCGTCGCCGCGCCACGACAGGATCTTCCGCCATTGCCCGAAGGCGTGCTCGTAACACGCGACCGGCGTGGGGGACGAGGGCCGTTGGAAGGTCTGGCCGCGGGGCTGCGCGCGGTCGCCCGGCAGGCCGACGCGGCTTTTGCCACGAGCTGCGACGTCCCGCTATTGCAAATCGCGTTCGTCGAGCGTCTGTTCGCCCTGCTGGGCGACCATCAGATTGTCGTTCCGCAAGACGGTAAATTCCATCATCCCCTGGCGGCCGTCTACCGCACAACCACGCTCCCGCACGTGGAACGGCTGCTGGACGAAGATCGCCTGCGGCCGTTCTTCTTGTTCGAATCGGTTTCCACGCTGCGAGTCCCCGTCGAACAGTTCCGGCATTTCGATCCCGCATTATCGAGCTTGCGCAACTTGAATGAGCCGCTCGACTATCTCCAAGCGCTTCGCGACGCGGGCCTGCTTCCCGATCCCGATATTCTCAAAAAACTGGGCGTGACGGACGCGGGTTGATCGCACGCCTCGCCTGCGTCGCCAGTCTCCAAGGACGGCCCCATTCCAAGACGGCGCAGCTAATGGCCCCAGGGCGGCCAACGAACGCCCGGCGGACTGGCCGTTGGGAGCCAGCTCCGGGGTTCATTGTCCACGCAGCCGTCACCAGGGACGCCGATCGCCGCACGCGACACGCTGCGGATCGTGCATGTAGCTCGCGTCGACCGGGTAATTGCGGAACTGGATCGAATAAAACTTCTCGAACCACTGGCGGATGTCTCCTTCGGCATCATCGTCGTATGCCGGGGCAACGTGCAACGTCTTGCCTTGTGGCGCGCCGCGGATCTCACCCTGGTCAACGATGACCTGCCCGGACTTGATCACCATCCTCGGCAGCGCAAACATCGTTTCCTTGTCTTCGTGTGGTGTGTACACCGTAATATCCGCATCCGCGCCGGGCGCGAGGTGGCCCTTGTCTTGCAGCCCCAGGATGCGTGCCGGGCCGGCGCGGGTGATGATGGCAATTTCGTAAAGAGAGTACTGACGATCCAGATCCGCCAGCTGGGATCGTTTGCGCACGGCTGGATGGCATGTTTTGAGCACGTCCTGCCGATAGGTGCGGTCCATCAGCAATCGGACAATCTGTGGATAGGCCAGAAACGAGCCGCCGTTCGGATGATCCGTGCTCATCACCACGCGCCATGGATCCTCCATCATCAAGTACCATTCCAGTCCAATGGCCCACTGCAGAGCGTGGACCAGGCTCTTGTTGCGGTATCGGATCGGCGTGATACCGCAACCCGATTCCATCTCCGTATCTCCGCTGAACCATTTGCCTCCGTAAACGTTTTGCAGATAGTAGCCCAGCGGTCCGTCGCCCGTCATGCTGGTCGTTTCTCCGAACAGCACCTGGCCCACGTCGACCGTGATGTTCGGATGGTTGTTAACATATTCGGCGAGTTCCGCCACCTTGCTGTTGAACGTGTTCTCGTCCGTTTCTCCTCCGAAAACCTTTTCGAGAGCCCGACGGCTTTCTTTTATCACGCTGGTGATCTCCCGGCCGCTCGCAAGCCACACTACCGGCGACGCCGGGCCTAATTTTTTCAGCATCGAACTAAGCGAGCCGAGCCG
>CAZNKT010000008.1:0-80747 GCA_964573605.1 uncultured Pirellulales bacterium | reverse complement strand
TCGGCGAGTTCCGCCACCTTGCTGTTGAACGTGTTCTCGTCCGTTTCTCCTCCGCCGTAGCTGTGAAACTGGATATGCGTCAGGTGGCCGCGCCGCCCCTCCAGCGACCGCATTGTCTCCAGCGTAGTTCTCCAGTTGCCGGGCATCCCCAGGTTGTTGCAATGAATGTGTACCGGATGGGGCAGGTTGAGTTGGTCCGCGGCCTGCGCTACTTCGCGGATGATCTGCCTCGGAGTGACGTCAAAAAAGTCGACCGGCTCATCCAGTCCCTTCACGTTGCCGCCCTGGTGATGTTTCCATGCTTCGACACCACCCGGGTTGACGAGTTTCGGCGCGAATCCTTTGGCGGCCCCCAGCAGCCACGCCACGAATACCTGGAGTTTGTCGGGCTGCTGTTGCTGGATGCACTGCATCACGTAATGATTGTTCCCCATCAACACGTAGAATCCCTTGTCGATACAGGGTGTATCGGCAAATTCTTCGTGTGCGTGGCGTGCGTCGAGTGGGGGTATGGCGGCGTCGAAGGCCGTGGTGTACCCCAGTCCGGCGTATTTGTAGCCGGTGGCAAACGTACTGGGAACGCTGCCCATCGTGCCGCTGTGCGTCAGGGCTGTCCGCGGAACGGGTGCGTCGCGCCGCTTTTCCTCGGGGCGCATTTTGCGCGCCATATTCACCTTGGGGCCGGCGATATGGCAGTGCATATCGATTCCGCCGGGCATCACGACCAGTCCCGACGCGTCGATCGTCGTCTCAGCCCGGACCTGCGGGTCGGTGGGCGGATCAACGATTTTCGATCCCCGCACCCAAATGTCACGGATCTCGCCGTCGACCCCGTTGCGAGGGTCGTACACTGTTCCTCCGGAGATCTTCAACAAAGACGTGTTCCCAAAGTCGTGAGTCCGCTCGAACGCGCCGGCGTTTACGGTTGGTCCCGTTTCGCAAACGGTGCGGCGCTGATAATCTCGCGTAGATCAACCCGGTATGTTAAACGATCAGGCGCGCACGCCTTTCCGTTGTTTGACGCGACGCTCGATCTCCAGCAGCACGCGCTCGTCGCTGGGATGAGGTACTTCGAATGCGGGTCGCAGGGGCAGTGGAACGTCGTCCATGCGATAGACGGTTCCGCCCGTATTGATCCCGTACGTGGCCACGGTAAAGGCGACCGCGGCGCCGCGCGTGGTTGGGGTTTCCTTCGGATCGAGCGCGATGTAGGGGATCGTCGCCAAATGATTGCGGGCCGGCTGGGAAAAATTGGACATGGGGTCGGCCGCGATAATCAGCGCGGCATCCGCCTCGCCGCGCGCCAACACGTCCGCCGTGGTGTATTCCCCCGGATTGAAACGCGGATACCCCCGCGCGTGGTTCACTCCAAACGGGTATCCGGTACGCCAGGACACGACATTGTCCGCCCCGGTCACGTTTCCGTGGCCGCGGTTGGGCTTCACGACGAATCGTGTATAGTCATTCATGTCCCGGGTTAACGCCAGCATCGCTTCGCTGTTGCAATGCTTGCCGCGCGTCATCGTCACTCCCATCCCGAAAAAGATGACCCCAAACCTGGCGGCTTTCATACGATCCATCAGATCCTGCCACCGCTCCAGCGGGACACCTGTTTCCCGCTCGACCTGTTCGGCGTCCAATTCAACGCCCGCCGCCAGAGCCCGCAGCGTCCACAATGCCTCGAAGTCCGAACGCGGCTTGATTTGGAAGAATAAGTCGGCGGCCTTGGCCGACTTGGTCTTGCGGACGTCAACGACCACGCAAGTGCGGTCCTTGCGGCCGTTGGGGGTGAACAGCCCCTTCGGCATCAGACTGTACTTCGTGAAGTGGCGCGGATGGCTTTCGGCCGGGTTTGAGCCCCAAAACATGATCAGGTCGCCCCGGTTGGCCACTTCGCCCAACGTGCACGTCACCTCGCCCACGCTCTGGAACGCCATGCCCGACGGTCCGTGACACACGCTGGTAGTCGTATCGACATTCCCCCCGATCCAGTCGCCGATGGAGACGGCCACCCGCTGCGCTTCGCACGGCGAGTCGCTCAATCCGTAAATGATCGGGTAGCTGGCGTTACACAGGATATCGGCTGCCCGGTCGTAGCCGGCGTCCAGAGGAGACGGCTGGCCGTCAATCAGGCAACTGGGCCGATCCTCGGTTTCGTGATTCAAGAACCACGCCTTGCCCAGCACGCACGCCTTCTTGGCTTCGACAATTTTGTCGCCGTCCACCTTCAACGTGATGTCGTCGCACACGCAGCCACAGAACGTGCACGTCGCGTCTTCGACGATCTTCAATGATGCGCCGGAGTGTTTCGAAACAGCAGTCGCCACGGGTTTATTCTCCCTGTTCAAGGTCTCACGCCGTGGTGCCGGGGACGTGCCGTTCGGCCGGCTGCCGTCGGGCACGCAACCGGCGTTTCTCAGGCGGGTTGTTCGTCATCATGGAGAACTTCCAAGGTAACATCCAGCCCCTTGCTCGTCGGCATGCCCGAACCGTGCGTATCGCCTCCCATGAGCTTGCTGGACAGGTCGCCGTAAGCCATAAACAGCACGCCTGCCGGCAGTTCGCCTCCTTTGGACGCGCGAACGGCAATTTCGATTTCGCCGCTGCTGCTTGTCAGGCGGACGAGGCTGCCTTGTTTCAGCCCCAGGCGCTGCATGTCTTCGGGGGAGATTTGCAGCACCGAGGTTTCGTCGAGGTAGTTCTCCCGGAACTTGCCTTCACTGATCCCGCATCCCTGCCGGCTCGTACGGCCGGGAATCAACACGAACGTCTCTTCCATCGGGGGCCTCTCCCGGTGTCTTGGGCATTGTTGCACGCCCGCATTCGGGCGACCACCCGACCCGCCCCGTCATGCGGCAGGGCAATTTGTGTAAAAGCGTACTGCGTGCCGGCGTTTCGCGGCGGAACCAACGTCGGGCCCGCGATGCCGTGCCGTCTTCAGGGGGTGGCCACGTCGAGCCGCTGCAATTCCTCTACCGGTATCCATCCCTCCGGCGACCAGCCTCGCACCCGGTTGTATGCCTGTACGAGGGCGTGCAGCCGCTGTGGGCGGAGGCGCGCCCGGGAATCTTCGGGCAGTGCGTCGCGGAGCAGGCGTGGCGGCAGCGTGTCCTCACTTGGTCTCCAGCCGGCCAGAATATTGTACTGTTTCTTCGCGGTAACAATACGGTGGGCCGTCATGCGAAGTTCTTCCGCGGTGGTATCCCAGCCGGTGACGAGTTGCAGCATATAAGCCGCATCGGCAAACAAGTCCTCGAATACCCCTCGCAGGAACTTGCACAGAATCAGTGAGTCCATCAGGACGGCGCGATCTTCAGACCGGACCGCCAGTATTGCCGCCTCGGGGCCCACGCAGCGACGATCAACTGCCTCGGAAAAATCCACTTCGTACGCACTGCTGCGATTGTGGTCCGCTCCGCGGGTGCCCACGGCGAAGCCGAGCGCCATGGTCTGCAACGCTCTGGGCTCATAACCGGGAATTTCCATGCCCTTGACATGGTGAGCCAGTTCCGGCGCGCGCCCTCCGATTCGCCGCGCCATGGCACGACTGCCTTCGGCCATCAGATCGCCCAGCCCATCGCGGCGGCCAATCAAATCGATGGCACGCAGCAGCGCATCGCCGCTCCCGAAACGCAGCCACGGCGCGTCCAGAATCCCGCGCTCGGCACATTCCATGGCGAAAGCGATCGTTCCCCCGGTGCTGATGGTATCGATACCCAGATCGTCGCAGGCCCGGGACGCCTCGAGCACCGTGTCGCGGTCGCCGACACCACACAGGGGCCCCAGAGCGAACAGGTTTTCGTATTCGACGCGCACGGACCGTGAGGCGTCGTGCGGCGCGCCGCCCAGTTGATAGCGATGTTCGCAGCCGATCGTACACGCCGCGCAGGCTTCGCGTGTGCCGCGACCCGCTCCGTTGAGCGGTTCCGGGGCCAGGACCGCGGCCTCGGGGAACGTGCCGTGCTGGAAATTGCGCGTCGGCAATGCCGCCAGTCGATTGAAGACCGTCAGGTTGGCGGCGGTTCCCAACTCCCGGTACTTGGCCGTGGCGGGCCCCGCTGCTCGGGCGGCGATCAACCGGGCGTATTCGGCCAGGGCTCTCGGCTGGGCCCACGAGGAAGTTCGCGTGCCGCGGACCATGATCGCTTTGATATTCTTCGCGCCCATCACCGCGCCGCTTCCCCCGCGGCCGGCGTGCCGTCCGTCGTGCGAAATAGTGGCATAGCGAACCAGCCGCTGGCCCGCCGGTCCGATGACCGCGCCCCGATAGGAACTGCCCAGGCGGTCTCGGAGTCGTGCTTCGGTTTCCGGCGCGGACATTCCCCACAGCGTGCCGGCCGGCTCGACGCGGACATGGCCGTCGTCGACCACCACGATCACAGGCTCGCGGGCCCGCCCCACCAGCAACAGGGCGTCGCATCCACCTCGTTTGCCCGACAGCGCAAACTGGCTGCTCGCCAGCGAATCATTGATACGTCCCGTCAACGGACTCTTGGACACCACGGCGAACTTGGCAGATGTCGTCAGCGGACTGCCGACCAGAGGGCTGAAGACGATCGCCAGCGGAGCAGCCGGATCCAGCGCGTCGAGCGCGGCCGTATTGGACTCAAGCAGCAGATGAACGCCCAAGCCGCTTCCACCCAGGTAACGGCGCAACACCCTCTCTTCCAGAGGAACGCGCGCGCTGTGTCCCGTGGAAACGTCGATCCGCAGTACCCGTTGGTGATAACCGTGGAAGTCGGACATCGTTTCAGTTTGCTGAGAAACGTTTGCTGAGAAAGAAGGCCCGTAAATGTCCACCGCGCGCTACAATCCACTCGGTTACGTGCCACGCGCCGCGATCCGCCCGGCGAACGCGTGCGGTGTTCGAAGGAGTCGTCGCTCCACAGACCGGTCAGCCTCCGGCGTCCGCGGACATGATCAGCAGGCGCTGGCCGGCGGCCAGCCGGGTGGTCGGATCCGTGATGAAGCGATCTCCACCCAGATTCGCGATGATCCCGGGGCGTAACTGGTCGCCTGCGATGCACGCGTCGGCCAGCTGGGGGAAGCGCCGGGCCAGATCGGCCAGCACTTCCGACAGGCAGGCGCCGCGGGCCTGCGTCGTCTTTAACTGGGCCCGCATCCGCGGAATGCCGAAAAATTCGACAATCACCTCCCCAGGCGCTTCCTGCCCACAGGGCAGCTTGGCCGGACAATCTCGCGAGTCACTCACGTGGGAGGACCCAGATATTCCGGAATCGGACGGGATTCCCGTGGTCCTGGAGATACAGCGGCCCTGGCTCGTCGTTCTCCGGAAGCAAGTTTCCTCCCGTTACATGCGGCAATGCCAGGTCGTCGTGGATCGTGACGCCGTTGTGCCGAACCGTGATCCTCGCATCGCTCACCTTGCGGTCACCCTCGAATCGTGCCGCGACGAAGTCGACGTCGTACGTCTGCCAGCTCAGCGGCGGAAAACACATGTTCGTCAACGGTCTAGCTATCTGGTAAATGCCGCCGCATTCGTTGTCGCGGCCTTCCAGGCCGAACGAGTCCAGGATCTGGATTTCGTATCTGCCTTGGACATAAAAGCCGCTGTTGGCTCGCCCTTGTCCCCGCGCCTTGGGCATATACGGCAGGCGAAATTCCAGGTGGCAGGAAAAATCGCCAAAGCGTTGTTTACTCGTAGCTCCTTGGGCCAACAGCCCTTCTTCCGTCAGTTTGCCCCCTGCGAAATTGTCCGCCGATCTGCCGTCGAACAACACGACCGCGTCGGGCGGCGGTTGGTTTTCCAGCGTTTCACTGCGGCGGAGGGTTTTCTTCATCGTGCCCATTTCCTGGCCGTCGTCCGAAGTGACCACGATCTTGTCGTTTTGGATGTTCAGCGCGAATCCACTGCCGTAAAGCACCGCTTTGCCGCCGGTCCGGCCGCCTTCCGCCGTTTCCTTGCGGTAGCCGTCCCACCCATCACCCGGGAGCCCGCCCTGGTAGCCGACCCCGCAGAATTTTCCGTCGCCCAGCGCAACGATTTGAGCGCCCCACGCATTGCGCTCTCCTTCAACGGTCAATTGACCAACGTATTCCCCCTGGATGGCAAAATCCTCGTCGACGCGCTGCGTACCTTCAGCGGCCGGCGATGCGTCCGCACATTCAGCTGCGAATGCAGCGACCACCATCGCGAACATGGAGAACCGCTGAATGACGTGCACCATGTGGACTCTCCTTTTGCAAACAGTACTCCGGCGTGCGTTGACTCTCGCCCGCAATTATCTCTATTTTGCGGGAGCAAGCCGGCACGTGCAACTGGTTCGATTGACGGCGGCGCGGAAAATGAACCCTGGAGTTCGCTTCCAGCAGCCCGTTCGCCGGGCTTCCGTTGGTCGCCCTCGGTCCATTACGATCGGCGTCATGAATAGGCTTTTCGCAGGCTGCCCTGCTCTTTCGGGCGGCATCGCGACCGTATCCCCCTCGTCACCGGGTAACCGCGGAATTCGATGCACTTCATACTTACAGCGCTGGGCAGTGCTGGCGATGTGCACCCGTTCGCCGGGCTGGGTCGGCATCTACGGCGACGCGGTCACCAAGTGACCGTCCTGGCCAACCCGTTGTTCGAAGAACTGCTCAGCGGTCTGGATCTGGAATTTGTTCCGCTGGGTACGGTCGACGAATTCCGAGACGCCATGCAGAATCCCGATTTCTGGCATCCCACGCGGGGCTTCCCGTTGGTCGTCGAGTTCGGCGTGAAGACGACGCTGCGGCCGATCTACGACGCCATTCGCCAGCGCTACGTGCCCGGACGAACCGTGGTGGGAGCGCACGCGCTGGACTACGCAGCGCGGATCGCTCAGGAGAAGATGGGGATCCCCGTGGCCAACATCTTCCTGCAGCCCGTCGTGTTCCGCAGCGAGCATCTCCCGCCCGTGCTGCTACCCGGTCTGACCGGCGCATGGACGCCGCGTTGGGCGATCAACGCCATCCACTGGCTGACCGATGTCGCGATCGCGGATCGGCACCTGGGACCGCCGATCAATGAACTGCGTCGCGAGCTGGGCTTAGCGCCCGTCCGCAGAATCTTGCAGCGGTGGTGGTATTCGCCGGACTTGGCCCTAGGTCTGTTTCCCGAATGGTTTGCCCCGCCGCAGAAAGACTGGCCACCGCAGGTATTGTTGACCGGGTTTCCGTTGTGGGACGAGAGCGAAACGACCGGGATCCCGGAAGATTTGGCCGCGTTTCTTCGCGGGGGTTCACCACCGATCGCATGTACTCCCGGCTCGGCCATGCTTCATGGTCGGCAGTTCTTCATTGCCGCTCGGGATGCCTGCCAGCGCCTGGGAGAACGGGCGGTGCTGCTCACGCGGCATCCGCAGCAGATTCCCGAGAATCTGCCCGCCACGATCCGCCACTGTGCCTACGCCCCCTTCAGCCGCCTGCTGCCTTCGTGCCGGGCGCTTGTCCATCACGGCGGGATCGGTTCGGTGTCCCAGGCTCTGGCAGCCGGCATACCCCAACTGGTGATGGCCATGGCCCACGACCAGCACGACAATGCAGAACGCCTCAAGCGGCTGGGCGTCGGTGCCGCGCTGCGGCCCTCCCGCTTCACCAGCCGACGCGTCGCCGACGTACTGGGGCGTTTGCTTTCCAGCCCGGTGGTCACCGCAAACTGCCGCAGGTGTGCGGACCGCATCGACGGCGCACGGGGTCTGGAAAAGGCAGCCGATGCGTTGGAAAGGCTCGGGGAAACTTCGAAAAAGCTTTCTTCCGTTTAGCAATTCGATTATGGTGTTTTCTGGCAGTTTTTCTTGCACCGGCCGGTTCCGCCGCCGGGGTGCCCGGCGGGTCGAAAGGACCGTCGGCCGAGCGACTCCCTGAGACGATGAGGACACACGATGAGCGACTGCTTCTCTTCCCCGCGATGTGATCGGCGTTCTGCAGGCGTTGGCCGCATTGTCGGATTCCCGTCCGCCATGTGGCTGCTGTGGTGCGCCCTGTGCGTTTCGGCGGTCTCGGCCGACGTGCGGTTACCGAAAATCTTTGGCGATTCCATGGTTTTGCAGCAGCAGACGGCGATTCCCGTTTGGGGATGGGCCGACCAGGGCGAACAAGTACGTGTCCGCGTGGCGGAGCGGCTGGCCACGGCCACCGCGGACGCCGACGGCCGGTGGATGGTGCGCCTGGAAAGCATTCCGGCCGGAGGACCGTACACGATGGAGGTGGCCGCGGGCAACCAGATAACGTTCCAGGATGTCCATGTCGGCGAAGTCTGGGTGTGTTCGGGCCAGTCGAACATGCAGTGGTCCGTGGCGCAGGTCCAGAATGCCGAACAGGAGATCGCGGCGGCCGATCATCCTCAGATTCGCATGTTCATGTTGTCCCGCGCCACGGCGGATGAACCGAAAGACGATTGCCAGGGCGACTGGCGTGTGTGCCGTCCCGCGACCGTGAGTGACTTTTCCGCGGTCGGATACTTTTTTGCACGCGAATTGCAGCAGCAGCTCAACGTACCCGTGGGGATGATCAACACATGCTGGGGGGGAACGCTGTGCGAAGCGTGGACGAGTCTGGAGGCCCTGCAGCAGGATCCGGACTTTCAGCCGATTCTCGATCGACGCACCGCGAACATGGAAAAGGATAAGCAAACCCCTCACGTGGCCTCGCGGCTGTACAACGCGATGATCGCGCCGATCGTGCCCTACGGCATCCGTGGAGCCATCTGGTATCAGGGCGAATCGAACGTGCGGCGGGCGTTCCAGTACCGCAGTCTGTTCCCCACGATGATCCGGGACTGGCGGGCCGCCTGGGGTCAAGGCGACTTTCCGTTCTTGTACGTGCAACTGGCGCCGTTCCGTTACAACGGGCAGGATCAACGCAATTGCGCGGAATTGTGGGAGGCGCAGCTTCAGACGCTGGATGTTCCCCATACCGGCATGGCCGTGACGATGGATATCGGAAACGTGCGCGACATTCACCCCAAGAACAAACAGGAAGTCGGACGCCGGCTCGCGCTGTGGGCCCTCTCGGGCACCTACGCCAAAGACGTCGTCGCCAGCGGCCCCCTCTACAAATCGATGCGTGTCGACGGCGACCAGATACGTATCGCTTTTGATGATGTCGACGGCGGCCTCGCGTCCCGCGACGGCCAACCTCTCTCGGAATTCACGATTGCCGGCGAGGACCGGCAGTTCGTGCCGGCCACGGCCAAGATCGATGGCGACGAAGTGGTGGTCCGCAGTGAGGCGGTCCGCGCGCCGGTGGCGGTCCGCTTTGCCTGGTACGACGCGGCGCAACCGAATCTGATGAACGCGGCCGGCCTGCCGGCATCGCCGTTCCGCACCGACGACTGGCCCGCCGCGACCGCCGATGCGCGATAGCGGGACCGGCGGGCGCGTCCGCGGTCGATCAATCGCACCACCGGTGACGCCCGGCGTCGCTCGTCCGGGGCGCGCGCGGGTGTCAGGCGAGTTGTTTGCGGAACCGCCGTACACTGAGTGACAGTATCACGACGCAGCAGATCGTCAGCCCCACGACCTGCGGTATCAGATCCGCGAGTTCGGCACCACGAAGCACGATGCCTCGCAGAATCTCGATGAAATAGGTCACGGGAATGGCGAACGTCGCGTAGTAAATGATGTCCGGCATCTCGCTGCGCGGGAACATGAATCCACTCAGCAAAACGGACGGCAGCATGATGATGAACGCGTATTGGAGCGCCTCTGTCTGGGTTTTCGCCAGTGTGGACACCAGCAGCCCCAAGGCCAGCGAACAGACGAGAAACAACCAGCAGAGAATCAGCAACAGGGCAAGGCTTCCGTGGATGGGGACGTCGAACAGGTAAACCATGACGCACAGCACGACGAGTGTCTCGACGAATCCCACAACGGCATAGGGTACGAGCTTGCCGAGCAGCAGGCCCGCGCGGCCTACGGGCGTGACGAACAGTTGTTCCAGTGTGCCCAGTTCTCGTTCTCGAACGACAGCGAAGGCGGTGAGGAACAATGTCACGAGCTGCAAGATGATGCCTACCAGGCCAGGGACAAAGAACCGCGCGCTTTCCAAGTCGGGGTTGTACAGCAGGCGAGCCCGCACTTCGATCGGCAGAGCGAGTCGGCCGGTGCGATCGCGAGCCGGTGCTTGATTCAACGCTTCGCCTTTTGCGCGCGCCAGTTCGATCGATCGGGCGACCCCCAACAATTTGGCGGCGTTCAGCGCGGTCGTCGCCACCTGGGCGTCGCTGCCGTCGATGAGGACCTGCACATACACCTGTTCTCCACGCAGCAAGTGGTCCGTGAAATCGGGCGGTATGCGCAGGCCGACTCTGGCCCGCCCGGACTGTAATAACTGGCGGAACGAAGCCCGATCGTGCACGCGCCGCACGATATCGAAGATGCGGGTATTCTGCACCGAATCGGCAAATTCCCGGCTGGGTTGCCGTCCGTCCATGTCGTACAGGACGGTGGGAATGTCTTCGATCTGCGTGTCGATGGCATACCCGAAAATCAGCGTTTGCACCACGGGAACGAAAAGCATGAAAAACAGCGTGGACGGCTGGCGCTGAACGTGCGCGAACTCCTTGAGCAGCACGGCCAGGAAACCGGTTCCGCTGTGGCCGCCGCGGCGCCGCGCGGCGACATCCGCGCGAACGGGCACGGAATCGGGAGCATCCGGCGAGGGCCCTTGCCGCCCGACTCCGACGCCTGGAACATCGCCGGCTGTCACGCGCTCCGCCGGGGAAGCGGCGGCGGTCAGTGTCACAAAGACATCTTCCAGCGTCGGAGCGATAGGACGCAGCTCCGCAGGCGCACCATCCTCGACCAGCTCGGATAACAGACGCTCCTCGTCCAAAGTATCCTCGACTAGCAGATGCGCGGCGTCGCCGAACAGGGTTGCCTGGCGCACGCCCGGCACCGTGCGTAGTGCCGCCAAATGCCGAGCCGGCGATGCCATCCGCAGCTCCAAGCGGCGCGTGTTGGGAGGAGCCACCTGGGGTAGCTTCTTCAGTTCCTCGGGTTTGCCCAACACGAGCAGGCGGGCGTCCAGCAGGTAACCAATCTCCGTACAACGCTCCGCCTCGTCCATGTAATGCGTTGTCACAAACAGCGTCACGCCGCGCGCCGAGAGCTCGAATAGCAAGTCCCAGAGCGCCCGGCGAGCCACGGGATCGATGCCGGCCGTGGGCTCGTCGAGAAAGATAACCTCGGGCTCATGGACGAGCGCGCATGCCAGTGCCAGGCGTTGTTTCCAACCGCCGGAAAGCGTGTCGGCCAACTGGCCCTCGCGGTCGCCCAACGACGTCAACTCCAGCACGGCTTCGGCGCGCTCGCCTCGCCGATCCGCCGGCAAGCCGTAGATACGGCTGTAGAAGTCAATGTTCTCGCGCACGGACAGATCACCGTACAGGCTAAACTGTTGCGACATGTAGCCGATATGCCGCTTGATGGCTTCCGGATCGCGGCGGATGCCGATGCCGAGCACTTCCGCTTCGCCCGACGACGGCGGCAACACACCGCACAGCATGCGGATAATCGTCGACTTGCCGCTGCCGTTGGGCCCCAGCAGGCCAAAGATTGCCGCGCGCCGGACAGCGAAGGTAACATCGTCGACCGCCAGCAGGTCTCCGAATCGACGTGTCAAGGCACGAACCTGGATGACGGGCTTTTCCATAAGTCGACGCGTTACGCGTGATGCATCCTTGAAGTTCTGTTAAAAGCGGTTGCAAAACGCCCTGCAATCGCTCCATGACCGGGAAATATTACAGCAAAACGGAATTCTGAATCCGGCGCTGGACGCTGCAAGGAGTAAAAACGGGATCGGGCCTTCATCGCCGGAATGGCCCTCCGGATGCTTGGCACGATTGAGGCCCGACCCCCGTTCACGGCTCGCGAGCCAGCGCGCGATGGGGCGTCGCGTGTTGACGCACCTCCTGCGTAGCCGGCGGTGTTGCCGGGTTGTCCAGCAGGACGTCGCCCATCATGCCGGGTCGGAGCACGTCCAACCCGTCCAGCAACGTGACCTTGATGCGAAAGACCTGCTTCGATCGATCTTCGGGCGTTTGCACATTGCCGGGCGTGAATTCCGCCTGGCGACTGATGAAGGTAATCTCTCCCGCGAACCGGCGATCCGGGAAGCCGTCAATGGCGACCTCCACGCGCCGACCGACTGACAACTTCAGATACGTCAATGGAACATACGCCCGCACCCACAGGTGGCTCAAATCCAGAAGCGCCAGCACCGGCGCGCCGGCTGACACCAGGTCGCCCGGCTGCAGTTCCACCGTTTCCACGACCCCGTCGACCGGCGCTAGCACCGCAAGTTCGTCGATCTGTCGCTCGATGGCGCGCAAGGCGGCGGCGGCTTTGTCCAGACGCGCTTGGGCCTGATCGATTTCCTCCTTGCGAAAGCCGTGAGTGCGGAGCAGCAATTGCTGTTCCGATTCGACCAGCTCCGCCTCGGCGGCCGCCAGGTCCTCGGCGCGAGTCCCTTCCTTGAGCTCCGAAAGCTCTTGCTCCCGGACCACGACCGTCGCGCTGGCGGCGCTGAGCTGTTCGGTGGCGCGATCGATCTCCTGTTGCGTCGTCGCGTTGCGGCGGGCCAGTTCCATGACCCGTTGATGCTGCTGCTCGGCCAGGCGCAGTTCGCTGCGGGCCGCGTCCAGCCGCGCCTCGGCGGCAGCGATTTCCTGCTTGCGTGGTCCGGCCCGGAGCTTTTCCAGGCGGGCGGCCAGTTGATCCCGCCGGGCCTGGGCCTCGGCAATCTCCTCGCTGCGGAAGCCCGCCGCAAGACGTTCGTATTCCGCCCGCACGGCTTCCTTTTCGGCGACCGCCGCCGCGCGCTGCTCGAGCAGATCAAAGGGCTCCAACTCGATCAACAGGTCATCCTTAGCGACCATTTGACCTTCCTGCACGTGCACCTGGTGCACGCGGCCGCCCACACGCGATCCGATACGGATCTCATCGGCTTCCACGAATCCCGACACCCGCACCTCCTCGGTACGGTACTGGCTGTAATTCAATATCGCAATTAAAGCAATGGCTGCGAGCACCAGCACCAGGAGTCGAAAGGCCATCAGCGCGCACGTACTTTCTTGGAGCCACTAACAAAACTGCCCGTTCGTCCGCAAATTGGCGTTGCCGTTGTACGTCCGTGATGTCTTGTTAGACACTATTAAAGCCTGTCCATGTAACCCCAGGAACGACGGTAGCGTTCGCGTATCAGTGCCATTACCGCAGGTAAGCGGATAGGTTCCAGGCAACCGCAACGCACAATTGGCCGTTCTACGTGGGCTTCGAGATTCATTGTCAGCATTACCATCGATAGTATACTGTGGAAGTCCGCGGGCAAAACCCGCCGTGGCTGCATGGTCTAAGGAAGGAAACACCAGGCGGAAACGCTGTCCAAAAGGGCCGCGCGGTATTCCGTCGGACGCACGCCGTGGCGGGCGCCCGGCGCTCCGAGCAGGTTCCCGCGGAACGCGGGGAAACAGGCTTGCTACCGACCAAGTGCCACTTGTGCGGGAGTCGATCGCTTGCACGCGTTTTGGAATCTGACCGGCCGGCGCGTCGCCGGCGTCCTTTTTGGGTCGTTGTGTGTCCTTGTGACCTTTGGCGGCCGCTCGGACGACGGCTCGCGGGCGCTGGCGAGCGAGGCGGTCACGATTACGTTTCGTGTCCACGTCCCCGGCAACACTCCTCGTTCGGCCAGCATCTTTCTTGCCGGCAACCATGCGGCGCTCGGCCGCCATTTCCCGTGCTCTACATGCATGACGGACAGAAGCTGTTTGATCCAGCGACGTCGGCCTTTGGCGTGGAATGGCAGGCCGACGAGACCGCCGATCGCCTGATTCACGACGGCTTGATGGAACCGTTGATCATCGTCGGAATCTACAATACGCCCGCGCGCACGCTCGAATACAGCCCCCCGGACCCGTGCGGGGAAAAAGCATCTACCGCGTGCTGCTCGTCATTCCTTGGGCGGTGCCCGCCAACATCACCGCGTTGACCTGGCGGGGCATGTTCCATTCGGAGTGCGGCGCGGTACATCTCTTGATCAACAAGTATCTGGACATGGACATGATCAACTGGCTTGGCGATCCAGTCGGCGCGTTTTCCGCGTGCATAATCACGAATGTCTGGCTGGGTTTTCCGTTCATGATGATCGTGGCGCTGGGAGGCATGCAAGGGATCCCGCGCGAATTGTACGAAGCCGCTCAGATCGACCGCGCTTCCGCATGGGAGCAGTTCGTGCATATAACGCCCCCCATGCTCCGCCCCGTCATGCTGCCGGCCATCACGCTGGGCACTATTTGGACATTCAACAACCTTGAATGTCGTCTGGCTCGTCTCCAACCGCGGAGAACCTTCGGACGGCACACGCATCCACCTTTCGTTTTTCTATAAATCAGTGTTCAACCTCTATCGTTACGGGTACGGCGCAGCGTTGTCGATGCTGATATTCATTATTAAGTTGGCCCTGTCGCTTGTGATGCTGGGACGCGGCAGAGCAACCCAAAGCGTCTACGAATAATTCCACAATAAAAGAAGCTCACTGGATCACGCTCACCCGCCACGCCGTGCTGCTGGTGTTTGTCGCCATATCGCTGTATCCCGTTCTGAACGTGGTCTCGATCTCCCTGCGTCCAGGCGACAAGTTGATGTCCGCCGACCTGTCGCTGATTCCCGAGAATTGGACTTTCGAGTCGTATGTGCGGCTGTTCACGGATCAGCCCGTCTTGATATGGCTCCGGAATTCGCTGCTCGTGGTTTCGCTGGTCACGCTGATGGGCGTCGTTCTGGCTTCCATCAGCGGCTATGCGTTCAGCCGATTCCGGTTCGTGGGGCGCGGCGCCTGCCTCGTGATCATCCTCGTGACGCAGATGTTCCCTGCCACCATGCTGATGTTGCCTCTGTACGTGCTCATCGCCAAACTGCATCTCGTGAATACATTTCTGGGTCTCAAGAGCTTTCAGGCCAGCATGACGACGCAATGGGGTTTGTATGCGGCCTCGGCAATTCTGGCGAGGCCGCCGGTGGTCGCGATCTTTCTGCTGCTCAGCCGCTATCTGGTTTCCGGGCTGACCCTGGGAAGCGTGAAGGAATAGATGCCGCGCGGCGTCACCGCCATCGAGCGGATGTTCGTTGCATGAAGTGATTTCCCACGGGGCCACTGAAGCGCGGAGATGCATGAAAACGAACTTGCCGCGTCGAATCGCTTGTTTGTTCATTCCCGGGCAGAGCCCGGGGTTGAGCAGACGCAACGTAAATCTGTAAAACGCACTCCAGACCGTTTTGAGACATCGCCTATTGCATCCACTGCGTTTCGAGCAGTTCGCGGAGGCGTTCGGCAAGGTCGCGATCGCCCGATTCGGTTGCCAGCCGAACGGCTTTGGCCGCCGTCCGACGGGCGTCGGCCATGCGCTCCGCGCCTGCGTAGGCCAGGGCCAGTGTTTCCAACAAGTCGGGGCTGCGATAATGCGTGGCCTGCGCGGCCCGCTCGGCCACCTCCACGGCGCGCTGACGGTCCGAGCCGATCCCGGTGCCGGCGTTGACCAGCAGCTTTGCCATGGCGGCAAGCGGTGCCACGTAATCCGGCTCCAGTTCCACGGCGCGCTGGAACTGCTGAAGGGCTTCCGCGGTGCGTCCCAGTTGGCCCAAGGCCGCGCCCAGATTGTAATGGCTTCGGGCCGAAGCGGGCTCGAGGCGCACGGCGCGCTCCAGGTGCGGTACGGCGTCCTCCTCACGGCCGGCCGACATCAGCGCGGCAGCGAGGTTCGTGTGCGCCTGGGGCATTTTCGGATTCAATTGCACGACTCGCTCCAAATGCCCGATGGCCTCATCCTTCCGACCGACTTGCAATAGCGCCGTGCCGAGTTTGTAATGGGATTCCGCGCGGTCCGGCTGGAGTTGGACGAGGTGACCGAAATGCTCCGCCGCTTGTTGAAGATGGCCGTGCCGCAGCGCGAGGTTGCCGAGGTTCTCATGGGCCTCGGCCAGCATGGGACGAATGCGAACTGCTTCGCGAAAATGCCGTTCGGCCTCCGCCAAACGTCCCTGCCGCAGGGAGGCGTGTCCCAAATTGAAATGCGCTTCGGCATACTCGGGGTCGGAGTCCAGAGCCAGGCGATAATGGGGCATCGCTTCGTGGTCGTCGCCGACGTGTTCGAGTGCGATACCCAGGTTGTAATGGGCTTTGGCGAACTTGGGATCAAGCGTTAGCGCCTCGCGAAGCGCTTCGATCGCACCGCGATAGTCGCCGCGTTCGGCCAGCGCGGCCCCCAAATTGACCAGGCTGCCCGCAAGGAGACGGCGTCCCGCAGGGCTCGTCTTTCCTGGATGGACTGATCCTATGGCGGCCGTCAGTCGGGAAAAATATTGCCGCCCAATCTCTGGGAATCCCGCGCTCACGAACGCATCGCCAAGAGCAAGCTCACTGTCGCCGCCGGCAGCGGGCACGCGATGCCATCGGCCGGGAAACGGCAACGCTTCACGGAGGATTTGCGCGTCGTCGTGGGAAAGTCGCGTTACGTCCGACAGCAACACGTTGGGCGAGACGGGCCCCTTGTAGATGACTGCCACCCGGCCGGCCTGATCGATGAGAAAACTGGTAGGCACCGGCATCGGGGCCTTGCGACTCAACAGGCTGCGCTGCACCACATCCAACACTTCGATCAACTCGGGGGAAGCGAATGCCGATTCAAACGGCCACTCCAACCGGTCCAGCAGCCGGGTCGCGGCAGGTCGGTCTTGGGCGGCGTCGACGCTCAAGGCAATCACGTCCACACCGCGGTCGCGCAAGGTGGCTTGAACGCGGATCAGTCCCGACAGCTCACGCACACACGGCTCGCACCAACTGGCCCATAGATTCAGCAACTTGGGTCCGTCTTCGATGAGGTCTCGCGCCTCGCCGTCAAACCGGCCGTGCGGAAGATCGGGCAACGGGACGCGGGCTGCCAGCACAATACGCGCCTTTTCGGAGGGACGCGGCCTGTCGAGGCGGGTGGGCTCGAGCGGCCCGACCACGCCTTGCCGCTCCCACGGAGCCGGCGCTGGATTGCCCTGCACGAGACGGTAGCGGCGGTTGGTCTCCAACCCCATCAATTCCTGTCGCGTCCCGTCGGGCCAGCGGACGACCACTTTGCCGATTTGCTTGGCATCGCCCAATCCGAAGTGAAGCCACTTGCTCGACTGAGCGAGGTACCCTTCACCGGCGCGCAATGTCCTGATTCCGAGCGGGCGCCGGTTTCCCGCGTCGTACACGGTGACTCGCGTCCCGATTCCGTCGCGGTTGCAGGTCGTTCCTTCCAGTCGCAGAGCCAGATGACGGTATTTGACCCGTGATGTGTTGCGCAGCAGCCGGACACGGGGAGCGGTGCGGTTGGCGAGCCAGATGTCCAGCTTGCCATCCATGTCCCAGTCCACAATGCCCAGCGCCCGCCCGTCGTCGGGAAAATCGATTCCGGAAACCGCCGACACGTCCGCGAAGGGTGTTTGGCCCAGGTTCAGGTAACAGCAGTTGCGCTCTCGTCCACTGAGCGAGCCTCCGGCATTGAGCATTTCGAACAGCGCGTCCCAGCCAGCCTGGTAGGCGTCAGGGACGGCCTGTCGTCTATCGATCGGTGAATGCGACACGACCTGCCGCCAGTAGAAACTTCACAAGTCGTCCGTGTCTTCATTGGTCGCGAGTCCGTTTGTGACGAGAATATCCTCGAGGCCGTCGTTGTTGATGTCCGCAAACAATGATCCCCACGCCCAGCGTCCCATGGTGACTTTGGCCGGTTCGCTGACGTCTCGGAAGGTACCGTTGCCGGTGTTTTCAAACAGCGTGTTGCCTCGCGCATGGCGCTGAAACATGCGGCGAGTGGAATCGTCGTCCCGGGGACGAAACCGGCGCTGGTACGCGACCCGATTGCCGGCCGATGAAAACATGTTGCTGACATAGATGTCCATCCAACCGTCACGGTTGAAGTCGCCCCACGACACGCCCATCCCCGCCGAAATGTCCTCTACGCCCGCCTCGGCCGCGATGTCCCGAAACCGGCCGCTGTCATTGCGGTACAGGTTGTTTCGTCCGAAATCATTGGCCACATACAGATCCAAATCGCCGTCATTGTCGAAATCATCCCAGGAGGCAGCAAACGAATAGCGGCGGTTGTGTTCGTCCATTCCCGTTGCGGCGGTCACATCGACGAATTTCCATTCTCCATCATTGCGCAATAAATGATTGCGGTGGCCGTTGTTGGCGTCGTGATACGGCACCGGCGCGTTCTCGGCACCGGTGGGCGCCGAATAACCGCAGACGTAGAGGTCAAGATCGCCGTCGGCGTCATAATCCGCCGCTGATAGAGAGGTCGATGTGCCGGTTTCGACGACCGCTGCATCGCTGAACATGGCCGTGCCGTCGTTGGCCATGACCAGCAGCGAGGCATCCGTGGCGATGACCAAGTCCTGATCGCCATCGTTGTCCAGGTCGACCCACAGCGCGCTGCGGGAACGATCGAGGATATCGACACCGGCTTCGGCGGATCGGTCCACGGCGGTCCCGTCGGGACGCTGCACGTAAAGCCGGTTGGGAACGCCCCCGGGCTGACAGATGTAGAGGTCCTCCAGCGCGTCGCCGTTCACGTCGCCCAGGGCCATGCCCTGATGACCAAGCACGTCCACGCCCAGCGTCTGTTGCAGGCGGGCCCGCCACGTATTGGTCCCTTTCATGAGCTGCTGGCGAAAAGAAGGATTGGCGCCCAGCACGGCACCGGTGCAATCGACCAGCAGCGGGCTCGCCGCGGCGCGGCGAGTGACCTCTTCAAACGCGCTCACCCGGATCGCTCTGATCCGTAGCGGCCGATCCGAACGGCTAGTATCCCAGGCGATGTCCCACACAGCGTTCTGCTGCACGATCCCGGAAGGGCCCCGTCCATCCGCCAGAAAGTAGGCTTGCGTTTTTACTTTGTCGTCGGATCGTTCCACTTGAACAATTTTGAACTTCATGTGGACGTCGCCCGATTCCGCCATGGGCTCCAGCATCTGCCGCATCGCGTGGACCAGTCCGGACAGACCAGTATGCGCCGCCGGGTCGTTCGCCGGTCGACCATCCGAAGGGCGGGCACGCGTCACGGACAGATCGCCGTCGTCGAAGATCGTGACTAGCTGCGGGGGACGCAGCGCGCCGCAGGCAAATTCATCCGATGCCATGTCCGTGAGCGATTGGGAGTCCACACCGAATCCGTGGCCGAAGCGTTTTGCCAATTCCTTCAGCTGATCGTTGGCGGATTTCCAGAGGACTTCGGTGTTCCAGTCGTCGGCGGCGGGATGGCGGCGTGCAAGGATACCTGCCAGCCGACGCGACGGCTTGTGCGCGACGAGTGAAGCCGGCCTCGGTTCACTGTCCCGCGGTGGAGTCCGTGTCGCGTCGGTGCCGCTGGGTGTGACCCGGTCCCTGGGGTCCCTGCCTGAGACGAGCAGAACCGCAGCGACGGACAGTCCCACAAATACCATCAGCAACAGCAGGGCCCAAACCCGCACCGCACCGCGGCGCGAAACGGCACCCGCCGCCCGGCGCTTGGCCTCGCGGTCCTCGGCAGTCCGGTCGCCATTCGATGGGCGGAAAAAGAGCATAAAACCGTTTCGGAGCTGGGGGACATGCCATGCCGGCCGAGTGGGGTTGCCGCTGGCTAGGTCTATCGTACTGGCCAAGTTCTTGACGTTCAACGATTTAGATCCGTCGCAATCGCTCGCTACGGCCGTGGCTCCCGGGCACTGCCAAGCGGGCTTCCTCCACGAGTCGCCCCGGGAGCGCGCGGCGCGAACCACGCCTTCCTCCGTCTTCCCCCCGTTTCCCGATACCAATTCCCGCCGCCAAGCGCCTTACCTCGATAACGGGGTGGTATCATGAATCCGATGACCAAGTTTCCGCCGACTCTTTCCACCGCCAAGCGTCGCGATGCGTTCGCACGCCTCTTCGCCAAACACCAGCGGTGGCTGTACGCCTACCTGATGACTCTGCTGGCCAATCCCGTGCACGCCGAGGAAGTGTTTCAGGAAGTATGCGTTGTCTTGTGGCGGGAATACGAGAAATTTGACCTGAACACCGACTTCGTGCGATGGGTCAGCGTGATTGCCAATCATCAGGTCCACAGGTTCCGGCGACAGAGAAGACGAGCCGTGACGCTGATGAGTGAAGAAGCACTGGAATCTCTGGCCAGCGAAACAGTAGACCGGGTTACGTTTGACCTGTTCGAAGCGCGCCAACAGGCTTTGTCGCGCTGCCTAAAAAAACTTCCCGACCGTGACCGACTGCTCGTGCGCGCCTGTTACGGAAGCAAGAACGTCACATTCAAATGCGCGGCACGTGAATTGGGCCGTCCCGTCAATACGGTCTACAAGGCGTTGAACCGCATTCGCAGAACCCTCCACGAATGTATCGATCGCACGCTGACTTCCGAGGGATGGTCGTGAACGACAAACCATTCTCAACCGACGAACTCTTCTTGCTGCTGGGCCGGGCCTGCAATGAAGCGCTCATCCCATCGGAAAGCGAACGGCTGAGAGAGCTTCTCGAGCAGAGCCGGGCTGCGCGTCGGATGTTTGCCGATTACATGATCCTCCATTCGGAATTAAATTGGATCTGTCAGGCGCCGGATGGCGTCGCGCCGGGGACGGAGGTTTTGGACAGCACCGCGCCGCCGCTGCCCGCGGCGAATCATGTCACGGCACCGCCGCCGTCGGCTGGCGGACTGGCGGGGCCCGCGTTTGGCGTGCCGGGGTCGGCCCTGCTGGGCGGGCTGGTGATGGCAGCTGTTTTGGGATGGGCAGCGACAACGTGGTGGTTCACGCCTCCCCTGGCTCCCGGCGCACGCCCGGGGGCGGAAGCGCCCGCCGGTTCGACTGAGGCCGGACGGATCGTCGCCCGCATTACCGGAACCAGAAACTGTCTGTGGGATGCGACGTCGCGCGTCGGGTACGATTCGCCGCTGCACGCCGGCCAGCGGCTCACTCTACGCAAAGGGCTGGCAGAAATTACATTCGACGACGGTGCGGTTGTGGTATTGGAAGGTCCCGCGGCGGTTGTCGTACAGTCGCAGACAAATGCCTCTCTTCAAACGGGACGACTCGCCGCCACCGTTCCACTCGGTGCCGAGGGTTTCACCGTCGAAACGTCGCGATTGAAGGTCGTCGACTTGGGTACGGAATTTGGCGTCCTGACGGACCCGCAGCGAAGCACCGAAGTGCACGTGTTCAACGGCAAGGTTCGGAGTCACATTCTGGATGACGCCGGCAAGTCCATTCGGACATTATATCTCCATTCGGAGCAGGGCGCGCGACTGGACATGGCGCGTTCCGAGGTCACGCATCTGGCAGCAAATGCGCGCGGGTTCGTACGCAATTTGCCCACGCCCGACGGTCCGCGGAGAGGTTTGCTGGCTTGCGAAGGATTCTTCTATTCCACGGGCCCGCTCTCAGGGCGCAATGGCAGCTTTGGCTGGAGCGGCGCCTGGTTCGACATCGCGTCGGACGGCCGCCCGGGATCAAACGGTATCGCGGCCGGCAGTCTGACTTTCGAAGAAGTGTCCGCCGGCGGAAATCGGGCCGTGCAGAAAGGCCAGCGCAACCGCATTCGGCGGACGTTGGACACGTCGGTCGGCGGCGTGTTCGACCTGGCCGGCATGGTCGAAAACCAGGACGGCGTGCGGCTGATCGGTAAGGACGGATCCACGGTCTATCTGAGCTTTCTTCAGCGGACCAGTGCCGTGGACGATGTGTTCTACGGCCTGGAAGTTCACCGCGGCGACGGCAATGCCAACCGGGTCCTGTGTATCGGCAACGGGGCAGATGGAACAGGGTACGGGGTCAGCTCCCGCTACAACGGTTACGGCCAGTCGATGTTCGAGTCGGTCGGTGCAGAAAATACCGGCGTCAATTTGTTTGTGGTCCGGTTCACCTTCGGACAGGACAACCAGGACACCGTGGACGTGTACCGCAATTGCCTATCGCTGACCGACGAAAGCCGGGCCACAATCGACGCCTCGCTTCGAGGCAATTTTGCCTTTGACCGAATCGGCATGGGCAACTTTAACGGCTCCAAGACGCACGAAGTTGACCGGATACAGATTGGAACGAGTCTTGAAGCCGTTACTGGCAACCCCCCCCCTACGATGGCCTCGACAAGCGGACGCGCCTCGGCCGGTCGGCGACGCGGGTCATCCTACGGCAGGACGCCCTTCGTACCAGCCCGTTCGGGTGGCCTTACCCGTCACCGCGGGCGACGAAAGGAGCATCTCGAGAGAATTAAAGCAAAGATATTTATAAAAGTTCTTGAGAAGAGGAGAGGAGTCTGCGATCATGAATCGGCGGCAGGTTCGACGGCGTCGTGCTGCGAGTCAGGTACCCATCTTGGCGATCGGCGGGTGATTGGCGCCAGCGAAGCTACGTCGGGTTCAACATGTTCAGAGCGTGGTGACTGTCCGCGTCGCGTTCAGGGGATTGCCCTGCCTCGTGGCTTGGTTGTTCATCCTCGGGCAGCGCCGGACGCCATGCGAATTCGAAAAGGTGATGCAAGTGTCGTGGCGTACCGATAGCAATCCTGGATTTGGTCATTTTTTAGCGCGAGGAGGAAGCTCATGAAACCAGTGTTACCCATTTTGCTGCTGGGCCTGATGGCCTGGCCTGCCGCGGCGGGGATCGACGTCGACGGCACACGCGCCGGCGAGGGGAATGCCTACGGCGCGCCGGCATCCGTCCAGACTATTGAGACGGGGTTCGGGGACAACCTTAGCGAATGGAATGCCGCGTACTGTGCCATCATCGGCAACCGGCTGCATCTTCTGTTCACGGGGAATGTCGAAGGAAATTTCAACAAGGTTGAAATCTTCATCGATTCCGTGGACGGCGGTTCGAACGTGTTTCCGGCCAATCCCGGAAACGACGGCGCGGGCGTCATGGCGGGAATGACCTTCGATGCTGCGTTTACGCCGGAATACCATCTGATTTCCCGCCGGGGGTTTGACGGTTCCACAAACAAGTTCGACGTGGACATCGCCGAGCTGGGGACGGCGAACTTCGACGCCTACTTCAGCATCTTCGGTGATGCGCAGGAAGGAAGTGGGGCAACGGGCACCGGCACCGTCAATGCAAGTCCGATCGAAGTCGGTTACAACAACAGCAACGTGGCCGGCATCGGCGGCAACACCGGCGTTGCCGCCGACCAGGATGCGGCCAAAGCCGTCAAGACGGGATTGGAATTGTCGATCGACCTGGCCGACATTGGCAGTCCTAGCGGTCCGTTCAAAGTCATGTTGTTGCAGAACAACGACAATCATGACTTCCTGTCGAACCAGACGTTGGGCGGGCTTCCCGTCGGAACGGGCAACCTCGGATCGCCGGCAGCGAGCGTCGACTTCAGCTCGCTCGCGGGCGACCAGTTCTTCGTTATATCGCATGACGCGATTCCAGAGCCGGCGACACTGGTGTTGGCCTGCATCGCCGCCGCAACGGTTCTCGGTTTGCGCCGGCGATGGGCCTAGGAGAACGGACCGGCTGATTGCTGCGTTGAAACTCGCGTACGGGCTGGATGGCAATCGAGCACGTGCGCGAGTTTTTTTGACCTTGGATTAAATTGAAATAGCGTCGTCCACGCCGACCGCATTCGGCGATGCGACGGCGATCGCAGGTCCCGCCGCGCGGTCATTGGGAGAAACACGCAGTTCTACCCCCACGATGGTGTGAGGGCCGAATGTTGAGGGCTGAATGTATTGACGCCTGGCAACACGTTGATTCGACGATGCTACTCCGGGCTGCCCGCCCCAGGCGGCATCGGTGTTTTCACGGGGTGGGGGCTGCTGGTTCTCAGCGGCTACATTGCTTGGCCCGTCGCACACGTCCTGGCGGAAGATGTCTCCTCGCCCGCCATCCTCCAGCTTTTCGAAGCCCGCTGGCAGACCGTCGAAGACCGGATGGTGGACATCTTTCGCGCCGGCTATGGGGCGATGTGGCTGCCGCCGCCCGGCAAGGCCGATTCGGGCGGACTGTCCGTCGGCTACGACGTATTCGACCGCTTCGATCTGGGTGCGCCTCGTGCGGAAACCCTGTACGGCACGAAGACCGGCTTAAAAACGCTCGTCCACACGGCACACCAAGCCGGCGTTCGCGTCCACATCGACATGGTCCTGAACCACAATGGTTTCCGGGATCAGAGTACGCCGGGATTTGTTGAGGCCGGCGACTATCCAGGATTCGTGGTCACGCTCGACGCCGAAGATGATCCGCAGGGCAACGGGGATACCGACGGCGATTTTCACGGCGCGTTTGAAGGCGGTGACTTGAATTCTCGGCTGGCGGGCCTGATCGACATCGCCCAGGAGAAAAACCACCTTTTCATCCGCCATCCGGTCGGCCCCGATCCCAACAACATTCCCGCGGGGACATTCCATGATCAGCCCGATCCGGGCAACGCGCGTCTTTATCCCGACCGCGATCAGGGGGGCACCGTGGTCTTCGATCCCCGCATGAACGCCAACGTCACGCTTTTTGACTTCGATGCGGCCGAACCGCTGGCCGGCGATGCCGTGCCGGAAAACGCCACCGGACTGTTGATGCGGCACGCACGGTGGATGGTCCAGGAAATCGGCGTCGACGGCTTTCGCTTCGATGCCGTGCGGCACATGCCCACCTGGGTTCTGGACTTCATCGACCAGGGGCTGTTCCTGTCAAAAAAGCAACCGCTGCTGGACGGTTCGGTGCAGCATGTCTTTGCGTTTTCGGAGACGGGTTTCGACAGTTTCGAAGCCATCCAAAATTTCATTCGCAAAGACATCAATCCGTCCGACCTGTCGCAGCTCGGCGGCAATCGCGACGCGCTGGACTTCCCGCTGTACGCTGCCCTGCGAGACAACCTGACCGACAACGGTTTGGCCAACGATTGGCGCAATATCAAAAACGCCAGCCAGGACGTGCACCTCGACGGCCTGGCCAATAACGGCAGCCAGGGCGTGTCTTTCGTGCAGAGCCATGACGACTTCGGCCCGCACCTGGACAATGTGGGCTATGCCTACACGATGATGAGGCCCGGCAACGCCATCGTGTACATGAACGCGCTCGAGTTCGGCGACGAGCGGGACTTTCCCAAACAGGGCCGCGGCGACGCGCTGGGCGGCTTGTTCGGCGATACGATCACGCGATTGGTGGAAGTGAGAAACACACACGGACGCGGAAATTATCTGGACCGCACCGATGCGGCAGATGAGAAAGAAATGCTCATCTTCGAACGCCAAAAGTCCGCGCTGGTCGTATTAAGCAACAGGCTCGATGGGGGGTTCGATAGCCGCACGGTGCAAACATCCTTCGAGCCGGGCACACCGCTCATCGAGCTGACGGGCAATGCGGAGGATACCGTGTTCGATCCGTTGGATGATTTTCCCTCGCTGCTGGTCGTCAAGCCCGACCGATCGGTCGATCTGCGGGTTCCCCGCAACGGTGCGCCCGGTCAGGACGGCGCGGTACACAATAAAGGATATTTGATCTACGGCGTCTCGGGCCCGCAGGGCCAGCTACGGCTTACCAACGCCGCGGGGGCGGACCTGACGACGGTCCTGCCCGGCGGCATGCCCACGGAGGCCACCAACGGCATCACGCGTCTGAACGACATTACCGTGGTTACGGATGAGACGTTCCACGTTCGACTGGAGACCCAAGCCGTTCATCTGCTCGGCACGCACCGCGACCGCCACGCGGACGGAGATCAGGCACTGCTGAGAATCGACGGCGGTATCGATGTGAACGATGCTCCCGGAGTCGACAACGTGCAGCCCGGGTCGGTGCAATACGGCTTCGAAGCCTTCGAAGACGTGCATTCACCGGGATTTTTTCAACCCGACGGCAAAGGATTCTTCCAGCAGGAGATCGACGCCGCGGCGCTGGCCGAGGGCACCCACTTCCTCACGGTTCGCGGGTTTCGCCACCGCAATCCACAAACGTTCACCGACGGCGACCCCTTGACGGCCGGCGACGGCGGGCCCGCTGTTTTCACCGATTTTCGAGAGGCTTTCTATGTCGATCGGCTGCCACCTGAATCCGAGATCGTGAGCTTCGCACCGTTTGCCAATGAGCCGGATGAGCCCGAAAACCGGGACCTGATCGCCCGGTCCACGGACGGCACCGCCGACAACATGCACATGTTCCTCAATCTGCCAGCGGCCCTCACGGAGAACCAGATCTATCAGTTGGCCCAAGGCGGACAAGGCAACGCCGGTCCGTACGATCGTGATCAGTGGATTTTTGGATTCTTCGGCGTACCGACCGGCAATCACGCAGCCACGGTGGTGACTTTCGAACCCACCGGCAGTTTTAACATCCAGCGATTTTCGGGACTGGCTGCCGAAACGGCCATCGGAGCGGGACTCGGCGACCTCGACTTCAGCGGTGCGTTCGAAGCGACGGATGTCGGGGGCCTGGGCAACGGCTCGTTCGAAGACGTCCTGTACAGCCAAAACGCGCAGTTCAACCCGGCGGCGGACATCAACTCCGATGGTTTGATCGACAACCGCGATCTGTTTCAACTGGACACCGTGTTGACGGTTGCCGGGGCGGGCGGAGCCACAATTTTGGAACTGGACGCCGTGCTGCTACGTCGCGGAAACGTCGACCAGATCGCGGGTACCAACGCGGCGGACATCGACACGCTTTACGCCCACGCCGGCAGCAGCGACTGGCTGTTCGACTTGGATGTCGACGGCACGACCGACGACGCCGATGTCGAAACACTCGTCAAACTCATTCTGCGGACCGAATTCGGAGACCTCGATCTGGACGGGTTCGTCGACGCCATCGACCGGGATCGTCTCGTGGCCAACCTGGGCCAGCCGGGCCTGGGATGGGGCGGCGGCGATCTGGACGGTAGCGGAATCGTCGACCAGGATGACCTGGATTTGTTGATGCGGAATCTCTCTCTGCTGGGAGACATGGATCGGGATCGGGACGTCGACTTCGACGACATCGACGACTTTGTTGTGGGCCTGACGGACGCGGACGGCTATTTGGCCGAATACGGCGTTCCGCCCGCGCTGCACGGGGATGCGGACAAGGACGGCGATTTCGACTTCGACGACATCGACGACTTCATCGCACAGCTCAGCCCGGCGCAGCTCGGCCGCGACGTTTCGGTCCCCGAACCGGCCGCTGCCGAACTGCTGCTGGCCGGCTTGGCCGCTCTGGCAGCCATCAGCGCGGGGCCCGGGCGCTGCGGCCCATGACGTTTCACCCCGCCGGGTGAGGTATGCTCCCCCCAACCGGAAAACGTTGGCGGTTGTCGGAACGCTGAGGTATCGTGGAGGCATTGCGGGCAAGGCCAGTGACCGTGGCGGCGGGGCAGCCGATCGGTACTGAACAGGCGTTGCGTGCCTGGAAGTGGATCCGGATCGGGTCTCTTCAAGACGCCGCAATGGAGCCCGGGCAACCGACGGACGCCCGGCGAACGGGCCGTTGGAAGCGAAACCTGGGTTCATTTTCGTCGCTGCCGCCAATAATTGCCGGAAATTAATACTAATTTCAGAACCCGCGCGACTAACCTTACGTCACGGTGTCTTTCCCAGGCACCTGCCTGTCCTTCAGGACGCATCGTCGTGCAATGGTTCGGCACCCATGAGAAGCCACTCAATCTCGTTTTTTCTCGAGGATATGGAGGAGTTGGTATGAGGTCTCTGTTGGCCACCGCCGTGCTGGTAGCGCTCCCCGGCCTGGTTTTCGCCGCCCATCCCCGACCGCTGGTCAACGGCACGATCGTAGGCGACGAAGCACTGTACGGGGCACCGCTCTTCGTTCAGCCCATCCAGACGAGTTTCGGCGACACGAACGATCCGGACCCGAAAACGGCCGGCGCCGATCCGAACCCGCTCGATGGTGGCTCCGAGATGGATGCCATCTACGCCACGGTGACTGGCGGCAGGTTGTACGTATTGATGACCGGCAATCTGGAAGACAATTTCAATAAATGGGATCTGTTCGTTGACTCGATCGACGGTGGTTTCAACGTGATGCCCAGCGATCCGTTGAATGATCAGTTTCCGGAGGTTGACGGGTTCTGCTGCGGCGCGCCGAACGACGGCGAAGGAGCGATCCAGCACCTGACCGGTTTGACGTTCGACTCCGGATTCGAGGCCGATTATTTTATGACCTTTGCTAACGGACTCGAAACCGAACAAACCACGGGCGACGAAAACCAGAGCTGGGCGTTTACGGCCCACTTCAGCCCGCTTCAAAGACTCAACACGGCCCAACCGATCCCCGGTCCACTGCCCCCGGACCCTTCGTCGCAGTGGGGCGCCGTGGGCGGCAATCATGAGGCTCAGGTCGCCGGTGGCGTTCTGATCGACCAGTTTTCAGCCGATCCCAACACGAATCCGTTCGAAAACTTCTATATCGAACGCGCAACGGACAACACTGAGATCGGTCTGCGGGTAACGATTGATAACAGCAACATCGCGGGGATTGCGGGATCGTCAACCGGCGATGCGGCGGATCAGGTCGCGGCGGCGGCCGTGCCGACGGGCATCGAATGGTCGATTCCGTTGAAATCGATCGGCTATCCCAGCGGTGACATCAAGATTTCGACGTTCATCAACAACGGCAGCCACGAATACCTTTCCAACCAGGTCTCGGGCGGCCTGCCCGTGGGCTTCGGTGACCTGGCGGCTGACGGCATGGGCACGTTGACGCATGTTAATTTCGAAGACATCAACGGCACGCAGTTCGTGACGGTCGGCCAGACGGATTTGTTGGGCGATATGGACTGCGACGGCGACATCGACTTCGACGACATCGACGATTTCGTTCTTTCTTTGGCCAATCCCGACCAGTACGAGGCCACTTTTGGCGTACCGCCAGATCTGAAAGGCGACACCGACGGCGACGGTGACGTGGATTTCGACGACATCCAAGGACTGGTGACCATCCTGACCGGCGGCGGAGCAGGCCTTCACGCGCAGCCGGCCCGCGGCGTACCGGAACCCGCAACGTGGACCCTGGTCCTGGCCGCGGGGCTTGTCGGCATCGCCGGGAGCTGGCGACGCAACAATCCGATCTGGCGGGCGCAAGGCCGGGCGTAGCCCGGTAACCACGTCGAACTGCTTCCACGCGACGAGCCCCGATAGCCGTCGGCAGCAACCCCCCATCCACTGCCGCGACTGGAGGCGCCGGTCCGCTTTATTTAGCCCTTCGGGCATTTCGCCCTACCGCCAAGATCTCGCGCTGCAAAACGAATTGCTATAATTGAGCGGACGGGCTGTACAGTGTCCGGGACCGCGCTCTCGTATTCCATCCGCGCCAAAACACCACGCAGGCGCTTGCTGGCAGTCCGTTACTATTTCGCCATTTTGAAAAGCAGGAGTGTTCGCCATGAATCAGGCTATGCGGATTGCGTGCACAATGGCCATCTGCGCCACTTTGTCGTTGGCAGGGTCGGCCGTCGCGAAGACAGACAAAACAGCAGCCAAGAAAACCGTTCCGAGCACGAAGTCCGTGGTCGCCGTCTTCTCATTAAACGGCCCGGTCGGCGAGTCGCCCGCGGCGGAAGATCTGTTTCTTGGTTCGTCCCAGCGTACGACCATGCGACAACTCATTGCCCGCTTGAAGAAGACCAAAGATGACGACCGTGTGAAAGCCGTGGTGTTGCTGGTCTCGCAACCGATGATGGGTCCGGCGCAGATCGAGGAATTCCGTCAGGCCATGGATGAGGTGAAGCAGGCCGGCAAAAAGATCTATGTCCACGTGGACTCGCTGACTACGTCGAGCTACGTCCTTTGTTCGGGGGCATCGCACCTGAGCGTGGTTCCCACGGGGGATCTTTTCATCACGGGCTTGTACGGCGAACAACTCTACGTCCGCGGGATGCTGGACAAATTGAAGATCCGTCCCGATTTTCTTACTTGCGGTGAATACAAAAGCGCTGCCGAAATGTTCATGCGCCACAACCCCAGCGACGCAGCAGCGCGGATGTACAGCTGGCTGTTTGATGGACTGTACGGAAGTTACGTCCGGTTGATCGCCGAGGGACGCGGTGTGGCCAGCGAGAAAGTTCGCGACTGGATTGATGGTGGACTCTATTCGGCGGAATCGGCGCTGAAAAACGGTATTATCGACGCCGTCGAGCATCGGCAGGCGTTCGAAGCCCGGCTGAAGAAGGCGTACGGCGACGACATCCAGTTCGACAAGAAATACGGTCACAAGAAACGGTCGGATCTGGACTTTTCGTCACCGTTTGGCGTCTTCAAGTTTTGGGCCGACTTGTTTCAGGGTCCCAAGGCCAAGAAGTCGTCCAAGGACGTTGTTGCCGTCGTGCACGTCGACGGACCGATCATGCCGGGTGCCCCACAACCAAGCCCGTTCGGCAGTCAAGGCATTGCCTACAGCACGCCCATTCGCAAGGCGCTGGACAAGGTCGCCCGCGACGAAGACGTCAAGGCCGTGGTGCTCCGCGTAAGCTCTCCCGGCGGTTCGGCCGTGGCCAGTGAAATCATTTTGAACGCCACGCGGCGTGTCAAGGCAGCCAAACCGTTTGCTGTTTCCATGGGCGATGTGGCGGGCAGTGGCGGCTACTACGTGGCGTGCGGCGCGGACACGATCTTCGCCGATGGAGCGACCATCACCGGTTCCATTGGCGTCGTGGGCGGCAAATTCGCCACGACCGAAATGTGGAACCAATGGGGGATCCACTGGACTCCGATCATACGAGGCAAGAATGCGGGGCTGCTGAGCTCCTCCGAAGGATTCACGGACGAACAGCGCCAGAAATTGCAGTCCTGGATGAATGAAATCTATGCCGTATTCAAGGGCCATGTAACAGAGATTCGC
The DNA here is from genome assembly GCA_964573605.1 of uncultured Pirellulales bacterium. GTDB lineage: Bacteria > Planctomycetota > Planctomycetia > Pirellulales > JBBDJB01 > CAZNKT01. The sequence goes on along the minus strand of CAZNKT010000008.1, from coordinate 49,947 downwards.
AAAGATCGGTTGAAGAAACCGATCGACGAGCTGGCCGGGGGCCGCGTCTATACGGGACGTCAGGCCCTGGAACTGGGTCTGGTGGATCGTATCGGGGGACTCGATGCGGCCGTCGATTACGTGGCCGACAAGGCCGGGCTGAAAGAGTTCGACGTCCAGGTGGTGCCCCGTCCCAAGAACTTCATGGAGTTGTTGTTCAGCGAACTGACGGATGGCGATGAGGAAGACCAGGGAACGATCCAGCTGAGCCACAGCGTCTCCGCGGCGGCCCCCGCCGAGACGCTCATCGACCGGGCGCTACCGCTGCTGCGATCCCTGGACCCGACGCGCGGCGCCGCCGTATTTCGGGCGCTGAAACAGTTGGAGATGCTGCGGTCCGAAGGCGCGGTGTTGGCCATGCCCGAGATCATCTTGCACGATCGGGAACACTGACATCAGCCTGCGGAGCCCAAACGGCATCAGGCACTTCCTACCCGCTCAGCGAAGTGTCTCGTGCTCCCCGGGGAAACGTCTGAGTCGCGTTTAAAGCGTCCAGGGGTCGCGCATGTCGGGCGTCAACAGCCGGTTCGCATCATCGTCGTCGGCCACCTGCTCCGTGTCGGGATCCCACGTCAACGCGCGCCCCAGGCCCATGGCCAGGTTGTTGAGATGGCAGATGGACGCCGTTCGATGACCAACTTCCGCCGGAGCCATGGGCTCACCGCGGGACTTGACGGCATCAACAAAATTGCGCTGGTGGCCGGGGCTGCGACCCAGTTGGATATCATCCGTGCCGATTTCTTCCTGGAGCAACGACGCCGGCTCGGTTTCCAGCTTTCCGCCGTGCACATGGATAAACACCCAGCCGTCGGTGCCTTCGAAGCGAACTCCGCGCGGACCGGCCGTATCGCCGATCAGTTTCACCCCGTTGGCGTACGTATTGACGAAGCGATAGTCAAAGAATGCGTCGTACAGGCTGGTCTTTGAAGCGACCCCCATGGCCTCGAAATGGACCGGTCCGGTGTGGTCCATGCCCGCGCCGAGCTGCGCCAGATCGATGATATGCGCGCCCCGGTCGGTCATCTCGCCACCGCCGTAGGCCAGAACGAAACGCCACCAGAAATGGCACCGCAGGGGTGTGTAGGGGACATACGCCGTGTGACCGAGCCACATGTCGTAATCAAATCCTTCCGGCACTTCCTCGGGGGGAGGCATCGTCGTGAGGGCGCGGACTTTTTGGTGGTGCTGCTGTTCGCACGGCATGTTGACCTTGATGGTCTTGAGTTCTCCAATCCGCTGGTTTCTTACCAGTTCGCAGGCAAACCGGGCATTGGAATTGGACCGCTCGTGACTGCCCGTCTGCACGATGCGTTTGCTCTGGCTCGCCGCCTGGCAGATAGCTCGTCCCTCGCCCACGGAGTTGGCCAGCGGTTTTTCGCAGTAGACATCCTTGCCGGATGTCACCGCCGCGATCGTGGCCAGCGCGTGCCAGTGGTCCGGCGTGCACACCGTGACGATGTCGATGTCGTCGCGGGCGCAGATCTCTCGGAAATCGCCGGTCTGAGCGCAATCCTGATTCTTATTGTGCTCGTTGGCGATCGCCGCCGCCCGTTCGCGGTGCCGCTGGTCGACGTCACAAACGGCCACGACCTGGACGTCGGGTTCGCCGAGAAAGCGCCGCATGTTCCCGACGCCTTGTCCCCCCGTACCGATGCACCCCATGACGAGCCGGTCGCTGGGGGCTGCCTTCCCGTCGCGGCCCAGTGCGGACGCCGGCACAATGTACGGCGCGGCCAGCGCCGCGGCGGCTGTCACACTCCCGCACCGCAGAAACTTCCGCCGCGAGGGCACGTGGTGGTCAACACGTTTCATGAGGTTCTCCGTACGGCCTTCTAAATGAATCCCTGAAATGGCGATGATACAGCGCCGGCCAGTGCTCCGCGACCGGCGTCGTCAATCGCTTCGGGACACTGTCCCTTTCCTACGGATCTATTCAGAAGTGCTTCTGAAGGGAAACATCACCGGCAACGGCCCATCATTATGCGACGGCCGATCATTGGCTGTCAAGAAATTTCGAGCGATGGGAACGGCTTTTGACTTGTACGTCCCGGACAGGTACAACTCACTACGTCGCGTTACGCGCCGTGTGCGTCATGGGAATTGAGCAATGTCGGATATGTTAAAGATTGTCCCGGAGAAATGCACGGGATGCATGCAGTGTGAATTGGCCTGTTCGTGGGTCCAAACAGGCACATTCCAGCCCTCGCGGAGCGTCATTCGCGTGAATGTGTTTGACGAACAGGCGAGCTACGCTCCCTACACGTGTCTGCAATGCGACGAGGCCTGGTGCATGAATGCCTGTCCGGTGAATGCCATTGGCATCGATGCCGCCACCGGCGCGAAAGTGGTCGTCGACGCGCATTGCATCGGCTGCCACCTGTGCACGATTGCCTGCCCGTTCGGCACCATTTTTACGCTGCCCCAGTCGGGTAACGCCGCCAAATGCAATCTGTGTGGTGGGCAGCCCGCCTGTGCCGCGGTCTGTCCGACCGATGCCATCGAATTCGGTGCCGGTGATTCCCAGGCGCCATGGTTCGACGGTTGGGCCGAAAAGGTTCACAACCGTTATATAGAGGCGGCGGAACAGCAATGAGAAATGTTATGGGCGGCTGGACAGGCAAGCTTCTTCGTGTCGATCTGACCACGGGCACCTCCCGCGTGGAATCCATTCCCGAGTCGTGGCTCCACGAATACCTCGGCGGCCGCGGGCTCGGCGTGCGCTACCTCTACGAAGAGATGGATCCCGCGGTCGATGCGTTCTCGCCGGACAACGAATTGATCTTCGCGACCGGACCGCTCACCGGCACGCCCGCGCCCTGCGGTGCACGCTATATGGTGGTCACCAAAGGTCCGCTCACCGGCGCCATCACCACGTCCAATTCGGGAGGCCATTGGGGACCCGAGCTGAAATTCGCTGGCTACGACCTGGTGGTGGTGCAAGGCCGCGCGGCGTCGCCCAGCTACCTGCTGATATACGACGACCGTGTGGAAGTACGCGACGCTGCGGCTTATTGGGGCCGAGGCGTGTGGGACACGGAAGACGGATTGCGGAAAGAATTGGGCATTCCCGAATTGCGCGTGGCCGCCATCGGGCCGGCTGGTGAGAATCGCGTCCGATTCGCGTGCATCATGAACGACAAGCATCGCGCGGCGGGCCGAAGTGGCGTGGGCGCCGTCATGGGATCGAAGAACCTGAAAGCCATCGCCGTCCGCGGCACGGGCGGAATCGATGTCGCCGATCCGGCGGCTTTTATGGACTCCTTCTGGAAGCTCGAACACGATATGCGAGACCACCCGGGACGGCAGTCGTTCGGCGAATTCGGGACCGCCGCCACCATCGACATGACCCAGGCCTTCGGCGGACTGCCGACGCGGAACTTTCAGGAAGGTCAGTTCGAAGAGTACGAAAACCTGAATGGCGTCTCCGTGCGCGAGAACCGGCTGGTTGCCAACAAAGCCTGTTTCGCATGCACGATTGCCTGCGGGCGCGTGACACGGCTCGGCGAATACGCTGACAAGTTCCTGGTCAACATGCATCCCCGCAACTGGCGCCATGCTTATGAGGGTCCCGAATACGAATCGGCCTGGGCGCTCGGCGCGGATACCGGTGTCGGCGACCTGGATGCCGTCCTGAAGGCGCATTGGCTGTGCAACGATCTGGGGATGGACCCCATCTCCATGGGAGCCACCCTGGCGGCGGCCATGGAATTGTACGAACGCGGGGTCGTGACCGACGAGCACGTCGAAGTGCCGCTCCGGTTCGGCTCGCCCGAGGCGCTTGTGAGGATGGTTGAAGCCACCGCTTACCGGGAAGGGTTCGGTGAGGAGCTGGCGGAAGGTTCCAAGCGGATGGGAGACAAGCTGAAGCATCCCGAAGTTTTCATGGGTAGCAAGGGACAAGAGTTTCCCGCCTACGATCCGCGCGGCTTCCAGGGCATGGGGGTTGCATACGCCACGTGCAACCGGGGCGCGTGCCACTTGCGGGCATGGACGCCGGCCATCGAATCGACCGGTGAGGCCGACCCGCACACACCCGAGGGCAAAAGCCCCTGGGTCGCCCAGCAGCAGAACCGCACGACGGCCCACGATGCCACCGGACTGTGCCTGTTCGTGGGCGGGTCCGGGGCTACGCTGGAGTCGATTTTGCCTTGCATCTCGGCCGCCACCGGATACGCCCTGACCATGGAACAACTGCTCACCATCGGTGAACGCACCTGGAACCTGGAACGGCTCTGGAACCTCAAGGCCGGGCTCACACGCAAGGACGATACGCTTCCCAAGCGGCTGCTTACCGAAGCACACAAGTCAGGACCGTCGCAAGGCGTCACGGTCGATCTGGACGCAATGCTTCCGATCTATTACCGCGAGCGTGGTTGGGATCAGGAAGGGGTACCGACCCGGGAGAAACTCGCCGAACTGGGGCTCGCGTCCCTTTACTGAGCCGGACCGCATCCGGGAATACGCGGCCGACTCGCCGCGGAAATCAAAGACCACCAGACCGTTTCCTCCAAAGATTTTATTGCCGAGCACGTTCATGGGGCAGCATCACATCATTGTCGGGGGAGGACCCGTCGGTTTGAACGCGGCGGAAACCATTCGGTCCATCGACAAAGGCGCGTCGCGCATCACGCTGATCTGTGACGAGCCGGCCCATTCACGGATGGCGCTGCCGTACTGGCTGTCCGGCCAGTTTCCACGCACGCACACACACACGGCGGATGAGGCGACATTTGGCCAGATCGGGGTCGAAACGCGTATCGGCCGGCGAGCTGCTTCGGTCGATCCGAAGGGCCGCAAACTGACGCTCGACAATCACGAATCGATGGACTTCGATACGCTGTTGCTGGCCACCGGAGCGTCGCCCGTGAAATTGGCGATTCCCGGCGCGGACGGCGACCGGGTCCAGCCGCTGTGGACACTCGACGACACCCAGCAACTGCTGGACGCGACACGGGGTGCCGATCGTCCGCGGGTCGTGATGATCGGCGCGGGATTCATTGGCTTTATCATGCTCGGTGCCATGCACAAGCGCGGCTGGGAACTGGCCGTCGTGGAACGCGAACCGCACGTGCTGCCGCGTATGCTCGACGCGTCATCCGCGCGCATCGTGCAACAGTGGATGACCGACCAGGGCATCTCGCTGTATTGCGGCACGACGGTGCAGTCCATCGAGGACGGGCCGGGGTCGGCAAAAACCGTGCATCTGGCCAACGGAGAAGCGGTCGCTGCCGATGTCGTCATCTCCGCCACCGGTATTCGTCCCAACACGCAGCTCGCCGAGCAATGCGGCCTTGCCAGGGACGACGGCATTCTTGTGGACCATCACATGCGTACCAGTGTTTCGCACATTTATGCGGGAGGCGATGTGGCCCAGGGCCCGGCGCTGTACGAGGATCAACCGGCCATCCATGCCATCCAACCGACCGCCGTCGACCACGGTCGAATCGCCGGCGCGAACATGGCGGGGCACGACGTCGCCTACCCCGGCAGCCTGCTGATGAATGTGCTCGATGCTTGCGGTCTGCAGTGTGCCAGTTTCGGAGCCTGGGCGGACCGGACCGCCGAGGCAATGACGATGACGAATCCCAGCGGCTTCATCCACCGCAGCCTGTTCTGGAAGGGCGAACAGATGGTGGGAGCCATTTTCATCGGCAGGGCCAGTGATCTCGGAATGCTGACCGACGTGGGCATGGTCAAGGGGATTCTGCAAACCCAGACACCGATGGGCGAATGGAAGAGGTACCTGGCGGAGAATCCCTTCGATGTTCGTCGCGCGTTCGTGGCCACGAACGTCGCGCGTAAATTAACCGCTTCCACGCTGCTGGGCCGGCCTGCAGTCCCCAGGAGCTTCCGCCGGGAAGACGCCGCAGCCGGTTCGCCCCCGAATCCGCACCACCGAATGTACGTCGCCGACAAGAGATAATCATATGCAAGTACGCATTCAACTGATGGGCGTCCTGAAATCTCGCACGCCCGAAAACGGCATCGTGGAATTGCCCGGGCCGTGCTCGATCGACGACGCGCTGCGCGCGCTGGACATCGCGCCCGGACAGTACCAGGTGGTGATGGTCAACGGCAAGGCGCAGCCCGACCGCGACCGACTGCTCGCCGCGGGCGATGAATTGACCGTCGTGCCGCCCGTGGGAGGAGGCTGAACCGAGGGCGGCCGGCGCCGCCGGTCGTGGCCCGATCTCCTCGTGGCCCGATCTCCTCGTGGCCCGGACCGGCCGGGCGGCGGACGCGGATCAATCCGCCGCCCCACGCGATCCCGCGGATGGGCCCGGCGCCGAGGCGGGGGCGTCGGAAGCCAGCAGCGCCGCGATGCGATGCAGGAGCGTATCGAGTGCATCTCCGGTCACCGCCGAGAAGGCCAGCGTTTCCCGGCCGGTCTCCACGGCCAGCCGCTCACGAACCTGCCGGGCGGCGGGAAGATCGGCCTTGCTGACCACGGGAATTTCAGGACGTCGCGCCAGATCGGTTTGATATTCCTCCAGTTCCTTCCGAATGGCCACGTAGTTTTCCACCGGATCCGAGCCGTCCATCGGTTCTGGCTCGACCAGATGGACGAGGATCCGTGTCCGCTCGATGTGCCGCAGGAATTCGTGCCCCATACCCGCGCCCGCGTGCGCGCCCTCGATCAGTCCGGGAATGTCCGCCATCACGAACCAGTGGTCGTAATCGACGCGCACCAGGCCGAGATTGGGTGATTTGGTCGTGAACGGATAATCGGCAATCCGGGGCCGCGCGCGTGACACGCGGCTGAGGAGCGTGCTCTTGCCGGCATTCGGTTTGCCCACCAAACCGACGTCGGCGATGAGCTTCAGTTCCAGAACGAGTTTGCGATATTCCCCCGCAACGCCCCGCGTGGACTCGCGCGGCGCGCGGTTCGTCGAACTCTTGAAGTGAGCGTTGCCTTTGCCCCCCTTGCCGCCCCGAGCAACACATACCTGTTCGTCGACTTGAATCAGATCCTTGAGCACGAACTGTTCCGTGGCGTCCTTGACGATCGTGCCGGGCGGCACGGCGACGACCACATCTTTAGCGGACCTTCCGTGGCAGTTGCTGCCGCGTCCGGGCTGGCCCGGCTTGGCTTTCCACGTACGCCGGTGTGCCACCGCCGCCAGATTGTCGACTCCGCGCCGCGCCACAACGATGACGCTTCCGCCGTCGCCGCCGTCGCCGCCGTCTGGTCCACCGCGCGGAACGTAGCGCTCCCGCCGGAAACTGACGCACCCGTCTCCTCCTCTTCCGGCTTGAGCTTCAATGAATACTCGATCGACGAACATCGCCCCTCCGCGCCTGCTGGTCGCGTTGAACCGCCTCGACCACCTTAGCACAGGGCACCGGACGCCGCGAGCCGTCGACACACGGCTTGTACGGCGCAGCCGCGCGGAGCAGCCCGTGGAAGAAAGTGTCGTGTCGCGACGTTGCGCCATGAGTCGCGCGACAGCGATGGCGCCTGTGATTCCTTACGTTTACGACGCTGCCTGCGACCTTTACGTCGTGCCGGATTGTCCGGCGGCGCTCCGCCCGGGTTGGCCCACCGGCCAGGGACCGCTACATTGACGCTCGTCCAGGCACCCTGTCCATCCAGCAGTTCGATCGCGGGGTGTTACGTGCCGTCACCGGTGTGTTGTACGGCGTCGCGGCCGAACCGGCCGCCGTCGGAGTGCGGTGGCCGGCAACCACCAACAGACGAAACTTGAATCAACCCCGCTGGCTGCGTGAACCTCGCGCGTCCGGTGGTATCTGCCCCGAGGTGCCACGTTGAACGATGCCGAGCACAGGGGGAGCACGCGGCGTCTAACGGCCGCCGCCGGCCTTGTGGCGGGTCCCGCGACGTGCATTATGCTCGTGGCTTTCGTCGATCTGGTGCCGGGAGCACCCCAGGTGACGCGTACCGCGGCGGTCGCGTCTCTGATGGCCATCTGGTGGCTTTCAGAGGCCATACCATTGGCCGCCACTAGTCTCGTTCCCGTCGCGCTGTTTCCTCTCTTGGGAATCATGGACGCCGAAGCGGTGTCCGCGGAATACATCAACGACACGGTGTTCCTCTTCGTGGGAGGGTTCATGGTGGCGTTGGCCATGCAACGATGGAACTTGCACAAGCGGATCGCGTTAACCGTCCTGACGCGGTTCGCCACGGGTCCCCGCCTTTTTCTGTGGGGCCTGATGGCCACAACCGCCTTCCTTTCGATGTGGATCTCCAACACCGCCGCGGCGCTATTGATGGTCGCAATTTTGGCCGCGGTCCTGGAGAGGCTCAAACAGGTACTGTCCCGCCGCGTATTCCACGCGATGGCCACCGGTCTGCTGCTGGGCGTCGCCTACAGCGCGTCGATCGGCGGTCTGGCAACGCTGGTGGGCACGCCGCCGAATATGGTCTTTCGCCGCATGTTGAGCATCCAGTTTCCGTCGGCGCCGGAGGTTACTTTTGCGGGCTGGTTCTGGTTTGCACTGCCCGTTTCCGCTGTCTTGCTGCTTCTGGCATGGGCCCTGCTCGCCTGGCGCTATGCGTTCCGGCCGGAGCATTGGTCGCTGGATCGGAGCGTCTTTCGCAAAGAACTTTACGACCTGGGAGCTCTGGGGTTTGAAGAGAAGGTCGTCCTGGTAGATTTTCTGGCGCTGGTGGCGCTGTGGATTACGCGAGCGGACCTCACGCTGGACGGATGGACGATACCGGGCTGGTCAAACCTGCTGCTGGATGATGAGCGTCTCGGGTTTATCAGTGACGGGACAACGGCCATGACGCTCGCCTTACTGTTGTTCCTTGTTCCCGCGCGCAACGTACCCGGGGCTCGGATTCTGGATTGGCCGACGGCAGTCCGCATTCCATGGAACGTGGTGCTGTTGTTCGGAGGAGGTTTTGCGCTGGCTGCCGGCTTCGAACAATCGGGGTTGACGGAATGGCTGGGCCATCAGCTTTCGGCACTCAAGCCTTTGTCGCCGTACGTATTATTGGGACTGATTTGCCTGTCGGTAACGCTGCTGACGGAGCTGACATCCAACACGGCAACCGCCAACATGCTGATGCCGGTCGTGGCGGCTCTGGCGATTGCCGTCGACATCAACCCGTTGCTGCTGATGGTCCCCGTCACGCTCTCCTGTTCCTGCGCTTTCATGATGCCGGTGGCCACGCCACCCAATGCCATTGTGTTTAGCACGCACCGACTGAGGGTGGTGGATATGGCGACGTCAGGTTTGATTCTGAATCTAATAGGCGTGATCGTGATCGTGGCGGGTATCTACCTTCTCGGCGGGCCAGGCTGGCAGATTGAACCGGGCGAGATGCCGGCTTGGGCGCACTGAGCGGTTGTTGCGGTTTTGCGGATGGCAAGTTACGCTAAGGCGTCTGTTTTGTGGTGTTGTCTCGCCTGAGGCAACGCGCGTCGTGCGCGACGTGAGCCGCGCGGGGCGATAAAATCTTGCGGCTTCAGATTCTCATGTTGGAAATTTCGCCCGGCTGGTGCCTCGATTACGACACCAGCCCAGAATGGTTGTTTCTGCGGCTGGCCAGGCACCAACCGCTGGCCGACCCGTTGCCGCCGGTGGCCGAATCCGTGTGGAACCTTGTCGACCGATACGCCATTGATCGGCTGGTGCTTCAGCTGGACGACGAGGTCCGTTTGGTGAGCTATCTGGTCGGGCAGATTGTCCAGCTGCACAAGCGTGCGCATCAACACGGCGGTGTATTGCGGTTGTGCGCGCTGAGCCGTCATCAGTACGACGTGATCGAATCGCTGCGTTTGACCGATCGTTTTCCGAACTACGCTTCGCGGGAAGACGCCGTCATGGGCTATCCGCCGAGACGGCCGCGCTGATACCCGGCCGTCTTGAACTGTTCGGCATCCTGGGCCGTCAGCGACAGCCGCTGGATGTTCGTCGCTCTCCCGCTGGTGGCGTCGACGTCGACAATCGTTCCGTTCAGGCGGATATCTCCGGAAGCAACGTCGAACGGTGTTGGGTAGAACGACAGGGTGGCGGACAGCACCCGGTCGATCCGCCGCCCCAGAATACTCTCCATGGGGCCGGTCATCCCCACATCGCATTGAAAGGCTGTGTTCCGCGGCAGCACCTGTTCGTCGGCTGTCGCCACGTGCGTGTGCGTTCCGAGCACGGCCGAGACTCTTCCGTCCAGGTATCGGCCGAGGAGTTGTTTTTCGCTGGTCGCTTCGGCATGAAAATCAACCAGGATGACCCGCACATCCGCGGGTAGCTCGGCGAGCACCCTGTCGGCCGCGCGATACGGGCAGTCGGCCGCCTTCATGAACAGCCGTCCCACGAGGCTGATAATGGCGACGGGCACGCCGCTGCGGCTCGGTACCACCATCCAGCAGCGGCCCGGGGCATCTTGCGGGTAGTTGGCCGGTTTGACGATGTTCGATTCGCTGCGCAGAATCTCGCTGATTTGCTTCCGGCGGTAGATGTGGTCACCAAGGGTGATGGCATCGACCCCGGCGTCCATCAATTCGCGATAGATGGCAGGGGTGATCCCGGAGCCTGCCGCACTGTTTTCGGCATTGGCCACCACCAGATCCAGTTGTTCGCGCTGCACAAGTCCGGCGGTTGCCGCGCTGACAATGTCGCGGCCCGGTTTTCCCACGATGTCGCCAATCAAGAGGATGCGCACGGACTCACTTGGAGCTGGTCGGAGTTGCTGTCAGCGGGCCAATTCAGTCACGCGAGTTTCGCGCAACACGGTCACTTTGATTTCACCCGGATACGTCAACTGTTGTTCCAGTGCGTGGGCGATATCGCGGCAGATCTTCGCGGCGGACTCGTCGGTGGTATCCTTGGCGCTGGCGATCACGCGCAATTCACGGCCGGCCTGGATGGCAAACGCCTGCTCGACCCCTGTGAAATTGGTAGCGAGCGATTCCAGTTCTTCCATCCGTTTGATGTACCGGTCCAAAGTCTCGCGCCGCGCCCCGGGGCGCGAAGCGCTGCAGGCATCCGCAGCCGCCACGAGCATCGTATAGGGCTTCTGCACGTGGAGGTCATCGTGGTGTCCCAAGGCGGCGTGCACAACTTCCGGGCCTTCGCCGTAACGTTTGAGCAGATCGGCGCCGATCTTCGGATGCCCTCCTTCGGCGTCATGGTCGGCGGCCTTGCCGATGTCGTGCAGCAACCCGCACCGCCGGGCCACCGAACCGGCCAATCCGATTTCCTCGGCCATCAAGCCTGCCAGAAAACCAACTTCTATGGAATGCCGGAGCACATTCTGGCTGTAGCTCGTACGGAAGTGCAGTCTGCCGAGCAGATGAAGGATCCGTTCGTGCAGTCCGTGCACGCCGGCTTCCTGCGCCGCCTCCTCGCCAAGCTTTTGAATATGCCGTTCCATTTCACCCTGCGTCTCTGTGACGATCTCCTCGATCCGTGCCGGATGGATGCGGCCGTCGGCAATCAGTTTGCTTAAAGCCATCCGCGACGTTTCGCGGCGAACCGGATCGAACGCACTCACCACCACCACCCCCGGCGTGTCGTCAATCAGCACGTCCACGCCCGTCGCCTTTTCAAAGGCACGGATATTGCGGCCCTCGCGGCCGATGATACGGCCTTTCATTTCGTCATTGGGAATGTCCACGGTGCTGGTGGTCGAATCGGCTGTATGCGAAGCTGCGAAGCGCTGGAGAGTGGTCAGCAGCACGTCCCTTGCCTTCTTGTCGCACGTCTCGGCCACGGTCTGTTCATGTTTGAGGATCAGTGCTCCCTGCTCGTGCGTCAGTTCCTTTTCCAGCATTTCGAGCAGTCGGCTTGAGGCTTCTTCTTCGCTCAATCCGCTCAATTGGTGCAGTGTCTGCCGTTGCAGGTTAAGCACGCTCTGCAGTTCTTCATTGCGACGCGTGGCGTCATCGATCTTCTCCGCCAGCTTTCGCTGGTTACTTTCCACCATCTTTTCCTGTTTTCGCAGGTGGTCGGCGCGCTGGTCCAGGCTGTCTTCACGCTTGTCCAGCGAACGCTCGCGCTCGTGCAATTCCTGCCGTAACTGGGACAGTTCTTTCTCACCCTCGGAGCGCTGCCGTAAAGCGGCTTCCTTGATTTCCAGATCGGCCTCCTTGCGCCGCGACATCGCTTCGATGTCCGCACGCTCAATGATCTGCTGAGCCTCGCGCGTGGCATCCTTCTTGCGGAGGTGATCGAAAAGCTTGACCAACACGACCGCCAGCACGAAGCTGATCACCGCGGCCGTAACCGCGATGAGACCGGGATTGGCGCCAAAGCCCTGCGCGACAATCAGGAAAGAAGAAAAAAGAAGTGACACGGGACGGCACCTCACTGCATCACACGCGGTCTTCTCAGGAGCCCGCGATCCGACGGTGATCCGATCGACGCGGTAAGCCGCGTTTGCGGCACTCCCTGTGGCGCCAGCACACCAGTGGCACGAACGTGCCTGAGAGGAGATCAACCGGCAGATCACTTATTGCCGGGCTAACCGGTGGCGCCCGCGTCCCCGCGAAAAAGGTGGACGCGCACTGCGCCGGCAAAAAGCCCACACGCCTGCAACGCAGAAGCCGTGATGCGGAAACCAGGCAAACTCAATATGTTCCGCCGGGAAGGCCGGCAGCCATGGGCCCTCGGTCGACGAGGGCCAGGGTATGGTTCGGTGCTGGGTCGGACCATGACCGCCCTTTGCGCGGCTGTCTCGAATCGGTCTTCCGTCCGGCCGGTCTCCCACGTGCGGGCGGCGGATGTGGTGGCAGCATGTCGCGCACCCGTCACTACTCCGCGTGTTGCCCGCGACGACGGCCCGCGATCACTCGAGCCGCCGCGTTTTGCCGATACCGATCGCAGACCAAGAAAGTCCAGGACAATTAGCAACCAATCCATACCCTCACCTGCCCCCGCGCATTTGCAGGACGTTTCAGCATCACTCAACAAACGTCGGTTGAATCATCTCCTCCCGTTTCCTGGCACACCGTCGCGTCGGACGCGTATCCAAGTCTCCGGGACGTGAACAACGTTCTTGCGGCGTCGCCGGGGTCGAACTCCCTACCTTGAGGGGGCTCTCGCCCACTCGCAACGCGCACACCGCATAGTACCAGAGTTGCCGTGATCTGCAACCATATCAATAACCGCTCGCCCGCTACCGGACGCGAGCCCCCGCGCAGGCCGGACCCGATCATCGGGTCGCATGTCATGCACGGGCCTGGAAAAATGGGTAGATTATTCCGGGGACGCAGAGCGCATGGGCGTTTCGTCCCGGCAAGGGGACCTCAAACTTCTCAAACTTCTCTCAATTATCGATGTCCGCCTGTCATCCGCTGGAACTGCAGCTTGCCGAGGCGTGGCCCGCCGAGGCGTGGCAAGAGGTGTCGGTGTTGATCGCCGTCTCGGGCGGCGTGGACAGCGTCGCACTGGCCGTATCGCTTTCGCGTCTGAAGTTGCGACAGGCAGGCGCGGGCCGGCTCTGGCTGGGCCACTTCAATCACGGGCTGCGGGGAAAGGCGTCCGATCACGACGAACGTCGAGTCCGCAATCTCAGCCGGCAGTTGCAACTTCCCCTCCGCGTCGGTCGCCGCGGACGAACGTCGTTCTGCCGAAGAGGCGACGGCCTGGAAGCATCGGCACGGCGCGCGCGCTATACGTTTCTGCGGAAGGAGGCCGAATCATGTGGCGCGCGGTACGTCGTTACTGCCCACACGGCCGACGACCAGGCAGAGACGGTGCTTCACCGCATCGTGCGCGGCACAGGACTCGCCGGACTCGCCGGCATCCGCCGCGCGCGGCCGTTGGGACCCGCCGTGACCATCGTTCGGCCGTTGTTGGCCGTCCGTCGTGGAGTGCTCAAGGATTATCTGCACGAACTCCACGTGCCATACAGTTCCGATGCCTCCAACCAAGATGTGCGATTCACGCGCAATCGCATCCGGCACGATCTCTTGCCCAAACTTCGCCAGGATTACAACCCGCTGGTGGTCGACGCCCTGCTGCGGCTGGCCCAACTCGCCTCCGAAGTGCAATCCATCACGGACGGCCTGGTCCAAACGCTGGCCCGCCGAGCCCGGCGGACGGAGCGCGACGGCAGCATCGTCCTGCGGCGCGACGCGCTGGCAGCCGAACCGATCTATCTGATCCGGGAGCTGCTTAAGGCCACATGGGCCGCTCAAGACTGGCCGTGCCAGGCCATGGGCTACCGTGAATGGGACCGCGTCGCGCGAGCGATAAACGGCCCCGCTGGGCCCGTTCCCGCGCAGATCATGCCGGGAGAAATCCTGGTGGAAGGGACGCCGTCGCACGTCACTCTTCGATCCTCAAACACTGCCAGCATCCAACGAGAGCCGGCCCGCGGCGACGGATGAGACCGGTCGGAACGCCCGGTGGCCCCGCGCAGCGTCCCCGTCCCGCACGGCTGAGCGACTCATTCGCGTTTCACTTCTTCCTCGTAGATCGTCAGTTGCGTGTAACCGCCCTGGCTGCGGAAATAGAGAACCAGCAACAAGTATCCCACGAACATGAACGCCGGAACTCCAGCCGTATACTTCAATGCCATCTGTCCACCGTAGATTCGCGCTGCCTTGACCGGTTCGTGATCCTGCTCTTTGTGGGGCTCCGCTTCCTGCTCCCACCACACGTACAGTTCCTGCAATGGTTGGGGCACATCGCCGTGCTGCCGGGCGATCTCCAGGTCGCTGTCCAGAGTCGCCGCCGGCGTCCAATGGCCATTCTGTATTTCCAATAGCACTTCTACCTTCTGGTTGTTCAAACCCCTAACGTCCGGTAAGAGCAGGAAACCGTGAGCTTCATCCGCGGCGTAGCGTTCGTATGCGGACGGCGACAGCTCGGTCAGCTTGGCCGTGGCGAAATAGTCTTGCTTGTAGCCAATGCCCGGTCCACCCAGCAGGCCCGCGGAGAGTGTTCCCGTGGCGCCAATCGCGCCCATCGTGACAGCCCCGCCCCGCGGGAACCGTTCGCCGACAACACCCAACATGGTCGGCCAGAGAAATGACTTTCCCAAACCATAAATGGTTACGGCTATCCAGATCCATGCCGCCGATGTGAACGACCCCAGCAACAACAACCCCGACGTTCCCAACACGGTGCTCACGCACAGCAGACCCAGGGGATTGATACGCTCGACGATCGGCCCGGCAAAGAAACGCAACACGAACATGATACTCGATGCGTACACGAACAAGAGCAGTCCCTGTCCTGCCAGGAACGTTTCCGTGATATTGGCAATCCAGCTATCGGTTCCCAATTCCACATAACCGACGCAGGCCTGGAGAAGCAGCAGGAACAGAAGGATCGGAGACATGAACTCCTTGAGCATCTCGACGTAACTGATCCCGGCCCTCGTCACGTCGGATTCGGGGAAACGCTGCCGCAGCACGATGTAGCCATACCACAGGGTCGGAACCAGATAGAGCGCCAGCGGAATCTCCCATCGGACGTTTCCCACGAGCACTTGGGCCAACAACCCTCCGACGATCAATCCGCCGGGCCAACCGGCATGCAGGATATTCAGGTAATGCGTCTTGCGTTCCGGATAGATATTGGCGACCAGCGGGTTGATGGCCGTTTCACACAGTCCATTGGCCACCGCGAACATGAACATGCCCCAATACAGGCACTGGAAAGTGGCTGCTTTGCCAGCAGCCGCATAGACGGGCGTCGCGGCGATGGTGATCACGACCGACAGCAGGTGTAGAACAAACGCGATGAACAGGATCGCCTTGTATCCGAGCCGATCGGTAAGCTGGCTGGCAATCAGGATCACCACTCCGAATCCTACGAGGCCTCCTCCAGTGATCGTGCCCAATTCGAGTTGGGTAAATCCGAACTGGCTTCCCCAATCCCGGAGGATCCCCCCCCGCACGGCGAAACCAACGCCGGCGACGATCAAAGTCAGGAAGCTGGCCCAAAGCAATGTCGCCCGGTTCTCCATGCGTGGTCTCCTCAGGCCGATGTGTGTTTGCGGTTGGTATCCGACGGGAGCGTGGACGCGCGTGACGGGGGGTGCACGCGGTAGTTGCCATTGCGATGACTGGCATGAGTATAACGGCCCGCCAGCACGTGTAAACCAATATCTGGCGGCGATTTCGGACGAGTATCCAGCAGCAGTTCCACACCTCCATGGAACCGCTCTGCGACCGGGAAACGTGACAGCAAAATGAGCGCGTGAAATCGGCTTACCTCCAACAGAAACGGCCCATCGGTCGCAAACCGGCGTCTAGCCTGTTCATCCGTGCAGTTTTTTAGGATGTTGCTCGCCTCGCTCGCCTTTCCGACGCCACAAGCTCCCTTGACGCTCCTTCCCCGACCCGCATACCATATCGCCCCAATTTTCTCGCGGTGGCGCCGTCACGCCTTCGCCGGTCAACGCGTGGCAGTTCGGTACCGGTGCGCGTGGTGTTGTCCGGCAGCGGGAGCCTGATGATCGAACATGGGCGAAACGATCTGCTCCTCGTGGCGTCTCGCGCTGGTTCTGGCCCTGGCCATGGTCGCGCGGATTGGAGCCGCAGCATGGTGGACGGCTCGGATACCAACGGGGCAGCAGTTCGCATTTGGCGACAGCGAAAGCTATTGGCAGCTCGCACTGGCTATCGCAGAGGGAAAGGCCTACCGGTACGAGCCGGCTGACGCACTGGTCTTTCGAACGCCTGGTTATCCACTCTTTCTGGCAGGAGTCATCCAGCTCGTTGGTCCGTCGGTACTGGGGGCGCGAATCGCCAGTGCGCTGGCAGGCACCTGCGCCGTGGGAGGCGTCTATTGTCTGGGACGAAGATTGTTCGACGCTCGGATCGCATGGTTGGCCGCCATACTGCTGGCCGTGAGCCCCGAAGCCGTCGCCGTAGGAGGACTCGTCCTGACCGAAGGCCTCTTTACGGCATGCGCGGCCTGGCAGCTCGTGCTGTGGACAAACAGCGCCACGGACCCGCGCCGCCGTCGCGCGGTGGCATGGGCCTGCGCGGCCGGTCTCGTGGGAGGAGCCGCCACGCTGGTGCGACCCAGTTGGCTGCTCTTTACTCCCCTGGGCGCGGCGGCGCACATTGTTGCGAGCCGGCGGGGACGCCGGCCGTGGGCGGCCACCGGTGTTATCCTGGCGGCCTTCATCATGGCCATGTCGCCCTGGTGGATCCGCAACGCCGTTGTCACGAGCCGCTTTGTGCCCACGACACTGCAAGTCGGAGCAAGCCTGTACGACAGCTTGAGTCCCACGGCCGATGGCAGCAGCAACATGGACCACGTCACCCAACGCCAGGCCCGGCTTCGCCGATCGCTCGAGAGTCAACACCGGGAAACCGATCCACCGATCGAATACCAGGTCAATCGTCTGTTGGTGCGGGAAGCCTTGACATGGGCATGGCAGCATCCGTGGCGGACCCTGCGGCTGGCGGGCATCAAACTGGCGCGACTCTGGAATATCTGGCCGAACGACGGCGGCTTTCGCAGCCCCGTCGTGATGCTGGCGATGTCGGCGTGGTACGTACCGGTGGCCGTTTTCGGTGTCTGGGGATTCGCGCGCTATTGCGGCCGCGGATGGCCCTACTTGCTGTGCGGCTTGCCCACCGCGTACGTGTCTGTTCTTCACAGCATCTTCGTGGGATCCATCCGCTACCGCCAGCCTGCGTTGATCGGGCTCGTCGTGCTGGCGGCCGCGGCGCTCGTCGCACGTTTCGGCCCCGGCACGGACCGGCACGAACGACAAGCGACGCGCACGGACTTTCTTTGAGCTCTGGATCTTTCGATAAGGTTCATTGTCTGACAGAGCAGTAACCGAAGGAACGGACCCATTATCAGACGTTTGGCGAACTGCTGCTGGTACTGTTTTCAACGGTCCATCGTGGTGTTGGCCGTGGCCATGCTGGGCACGGCCGTGTTTCTATACCTGCGCATCGACAACGAGATCCAGAAGATCATCCAGCGCCGACTGGCACAGCACTACTCCAACCTGACGGTCCACGTGGACGGCGCACAGCTTATTCAGGGAGAGGGAATCCGCATCCAGGGGTTGTCGCTCGTCGATCCATCAAGACACGGGCCCGGCGCGGAACTGATCTACATCGACGAAATCCTGGTGGTGTGTAATACCGAGTTCAAGCGATTGATTTCGCAGAATCTGGACGCTCGGCAAGTCATCGTGCGAGGGGCCCGGGCCCGCGTGCAACCCGGCTCGCGGGGCGACTGGAATCTGGACGTGCTGCTTCCTCTGCCAAAGTTCAGCCGGCGATCGCCCCGGGTTGTCGTCGAGAGCGCGGTGGTCGAGTACGTTCCGCCACACGCTGGTGGCGTCACGACAAGCAACGCTTGGCCGGAGCCGCTGGCGTTGGGAGAAATGGAACTGGTGCTGACACCGACGCCGGAAAACCGACCGGGCGAGCGCCGAGGCCTGACCGTTGATGGTGCCTTTCGTGGCGCCTACGTTGAGCGGGCCCGTTTGCAGGGCACCGTCGACCCGGCGGCCGGCCGCTGCGAATTGTCCGGGGCCGCGCACGGTTTGCGGGTCGATTCCCGGTTGTGGCGAGTTCTGCCGGCGTCCTTCAACGGCCGTCTGCCCCAGGATTTAACGTTGCAGGCCGCGGCCACCGCCCAATTCAGCGTGGCATACAATGCCGGAGCCGATCCGGCCTTCCGCTTTGGCGTCGACTGCGATGTGCGGCAGGGCCAACTCTCGCATCCCGCCTTGGGCGGCGCGCTGCACAACCTGAAAGCCAGCGTGCGCATCGATTCGGACGGCATCCACGTCAGCCGATTGTCAGCCAGCCAGGGGGCCAGCCGCGTGGAGCTTACCTGCCGTCGAACGGGATGGGGTCCGGACGCCCTGTTCAACGCGCACGTGGAAGTGCCCAATCTCTTCGTTGACCAGCAGCGCCTCGCGGCCGTGTCGCAACATTGCGCAAAAGTCGGTCGCGATTTTCAACCCGCCGGCCAGCTGGGGCTTGCGGCGGACTTTACGCACGACGGTCGCCACTGGTCGCGCGATGTTCGCGTGCGGTTGCACGGCCTGGCTCTGCGCTATCACCGTTTTCCGTATCCGCTTCGCGAAGCGCGGGGAGAAGTGCGCGTCACGGATGATGTCTGCGTCACCGACATTGTCGCGGTGGCCCAAGACCGTCCCGTCACGATTCAGGGCCGCATCGAAAACCCGGGGCCGCGCGCCACCGGCTGGATGCACATCGAGGGCGACGACGTGGCGATCGACGACCAGTTCCTTAACGCACTGCCGGAAAAAGCGCGCCAGTTTCTCTTTACGCTGCATCCGACCGCCCGAGCAGAGGTTCAATGGAAGTGGCAGAAAACGCGCCCCGACGCATCCCGGCCACACGACTTTCTCGTTGCCAGGATTCGAGCGGGTGCGGTCGAATATGACCGGTTTCGCTATCCGCTCAGCGACATCCAGGGCAGCATTCAGGGCAACGCTCGATCGTGGCAGATCATCGATCTGGTCGGGATCCACGGCAGCGGTTCAGTCGTCATGAACGGATCCCTCGGAGCGGGTGACGCCTACCCGATCGTGAACCTGGTCATCCAGGGCAGTCGTATTGCGCTGGACGACGCGCTGCGCGATGCCTTGCCGTCACGTGCCCGGCACTTCTGGCACGAAATCCGTCCGCAAGGCGAAGTCGATCTGACGATTCAATTGCAAGGATCGGGTCGACGACCGCGTCCCGAGATGATCGCGACGATGCAGCCGGTTGCCAACCGCGTTTCCATTTATCCACGCTTCGCTCCCTACCGCTTGGACAAATTGGCCGGCACGCTCAAGTACGCATCGCAGCAGTTGGACATCGACGGAGTTCAGGGATGGCACCGCAACACAAAAGTGTCGGCGTCGGGCTTTGTGCAGTGCGCGGACGGTAAACCATGGCATGCCGATTTTGGCCGCTTTCAGGTCGAGCGGCTTGTCGCGGATGAGGATACGATTAGGGCACTGCCTCCGGGTCTGCGCAGCCTTCTGAAAAGAGCGGGGCCGGGCGGCCGTATGGACGTCGACGGCGCCCTCCGCTTCCGCCAGACGAACGACCCGACGATGCCCGTTCGCGCCGGCTGGGACATCACGTGCCATTTGCAGAAAAAGCGATTCGATTGGGCAGGCTTCTCTATCGAAGATGCAACGGGAAACGTGCACGTGACCGGACAATCACGCGGCCCTCGTGACTGGTCAGCCATCGGAAACCTGGAGCTGGATTCTCTCAAAGTGAAAAATGTGATTCTGGCCGACGTGCAAGGGCCGTTCCTGGCTGATCCCGGTCGCGTGCTGCTGGGAGCCTATGCCGGGAAGGCCCAACGGACGAAAATTCGACGAATTACCGCCAAGTCTCTCGGCGGAAACGTGGTCGCGGACGGTTGGACGACGACCGATCAGAAACCAAAATTCAGTACCCAGATCGGCGTCGTCGGCGCGGATTTGAACCGCCTGCCGGCCGCATCGCTTCCCAGACAACAGCCGCTGCAAGGCATCCTCGACGGCGGGTTGTCGCTGGAAGGTTTCGCCTTCTCCGCGGCAACGCTCAACGGGCGGGGACACGCCATGCTGCGGCACGCGGACATGTACGAACTGCCGCTGATCGTCGCCCTGCTGAAAGTACTTTCCGCGCGACTGCCCAACACGACAGCGTTCACAACATGTGAACTTCAGTACCGGATACACGGTAATCGCGTCTATTTCGACAAGTTCAACCTGCTGGGAGACGCCGTAAATCTGTACGGCAGGGGCACTATGGATTTCAGCCGCAACGTCCAATTAGCATTCCATGCCAACTTCCGGGAATCCGATTTGCCGCTGCCGGTCGTCCGGCGTCTGCTCGGCGAAGCCAGCAAACAAATCCTGCAAATCTACGTCGAAGGCACGTTCGAGGACCCCGTCATCCGCGAACAGCCATTCCCCTGGATGAATCAGGCGTGGCAGCAGATCCAGGCCGATCTGGGCCGACAGCCTCCGGGCACGCCACGATTGATGGACGTTCGCCAATGGTTCAACGGACGGCCGCTCCGGCGCCGATAAGAGTCCAATATGCCCGGCTCCGCCGCGTGCTACGATAGATAGGGGAGAAGGTGTCATGAGTCTGGGACCACTGGGGGGAATTGCTGGAAGCGCCGCGGGAGCGCCGCTGTCCCAGACCAAAGGGAGTGAAAGTGAGCGTTCCCTGCAGGACGCGTCGGGAGCAGAGCGGACAGCGGGCATGGCCGAAAAGGCCGACACAGCGTCCGGAATCGGAGAAACACAACAAGACCAGGAAATCTCCGATCGAGATGCCGATGGCCGGCGATTGTGGGAAGTGGACGAGCGGCCCGATACAACCGAATCGGGCCCCGACGAGGAAACACGCCAGAGCAAGGATGCTTCCGGAAGCAGCGGAACCCAACTGGATCTGACCGGTTGATGCGAGAGCAAGACGCGTTTCGCTGATCGGATGGCGCACATCCGTAACGATCATCCATAATGATCCCAAGTTGGTCGACGGCATGCGATTTACCAAGATGCACGGAACGGGCAACGACTACGTCTACGTGGATTGCTTCAACGGCTCCCCACCCTCGAACCTGCCGGAGGTGGCGCGACGCATTTCCGACCGTCATCTGGGGGTTGGAGCCGACGGCTTGATCTTGATCTGTCCGTCCGAGATTGCCGACGCCCGCATGCGGATGTTCAATGCGGACGGTTCCGAAGCGCAAATGTGCGGCAACGGAATACGATGCGTGGCCAAATACGTGTACGATCACGGGATTTGCCAGAAGGAGCAGTTGACCATTGAAACGGCCAACGGCGTGCTGCCCCTGACACTCGTCGTCCGCGATCAGCGAGTGGAACAGGTTCGTGTCGACCTGGGGCCGCCTATTCTGGAGGCAGACCGCATTCCGACTTCGCTGCCGGGCAATCCCGTCATAGATGTCGAGTTGCCGGTGGACGGCCAGCGCTTCCGCGTATCGGCGGTCTCCATGGGAAACCCTCACTGCATCATGTTCGTCGAACGACTGTCCGACGAACTGGTGCGCGGATGGGGCCCTCAGATTGAACACAGCGACTGTTTTCCG
This sequence comes from uncultured Pirellulales bacterium, assembly GCA_964573605.1. Lineage (GTDB taxonomy): Bacteria > Planctomycetota > Planctomycetia > Pirellulales > JBBDJB01 > CAZNKT01. Next base: position 27,930 of record CAZNKT010000008.1, on the reverse strand, counting down.
GAAAGAACGAACGTGGAGTTTGTGCAGGTTCTTTCCCGCGCGGAAGTACGCCAGCGTACCTGGGAACGCGGTTCCGGAGAGACGATGGCCTGCGGGACGGGAGCAGCCGCGGTTTGCGTGGCGGGCGCATTATCCCAGCGGACCGACAGAACGTTGCTGGTTCGCCTCAATGGAGGCGATCTTGCGATCGACTGGAGTACGCGGGACGACCACGTCTACAAGACCGGGCCGGCCGTGGAGGTCTTCTCGGGAGAATGGATTCCATGAAGCTTGGCAGTCCGTTGCTGACGCATCTCGGCGCATTGCTGGCCGCTTCGGCCGCCCGGCGATGGATGGCGAGCCTGGACTACCGGGTGGCATATTTCGATCCTGCGATTGATCCGGCTCGCCGCGACTGTCAGGGCCAGAAGATCTACGTATTCTGGCACGAATATATCTTGTTCCCGATCTACCTTCGCGGGCACTGCAATCTGGCCATGCTGCTGAGCAGGCATCGTGATGCCGACATCTTGTCTCGGGTCGCTTATCACCTGGGCTTTGAGTGTGTTCGCGGGTCGACGTATCGCGGAGCGGGCACGGCCATTCGCCAGTTGCTACGGCGGAGTCAGCACATGCATCTGACGATCACTCCCGACGGTCCACGTGGCCCCCGCCGCCGCCTCGCCCAAGGTCCCATTTACCTGGCGTCCAAGCTGGGCATGCCCGTCGTGGCCATGGGTTTTGGTTACGACCGGCCGTGGCGTGTTTCGAGCTGGGACCGTTTTGCTATTCCGAGGCCCATGTCCCGGGCGCGGGCGGTCGTCAGCCACGAAATCTCTGTGCCCGCCGGTTTGGATCGAGCGGGCGTCGAGCAATGGCGGCAGTACGTCGAGCGTGTTTTGAATCGGCTCACCGACGCGGCCGAAGACTGGGCCGCATCGGGGCGACGGTGGGCCACGGAAAGCCCGCTAACCAAGCAAACCGCCCCCCTTCCGTTCCGGCGCCGGCCCGCTCGGGGTCACCATCATGCGGTGGAAAAGCGGTGGAAAAGGTGTCAGGAACCTTTTTATTGACAGGACGATTGTTTCCGGGTAACGTCGCGGTATGGGAAGACCCCGGCGAGCGGCCGACGGCGGCTTAGTGTACCACGTCCTCAACCGCGCCAACGCGCGGATGACCATCTTTGAGAAGAAAGGGGACTATGAGGCCTTCGAGCAGGTGCTCGAAGGAGCGGTCGCAAGGACCAACACGCAACTGCTGGCGTACTGCGTGATGCCCAACCATTGGCACTTGGTCGTCTGGCCCCAAGAGGACGGAGAGCTATCGCGGTTTGTGGGGTGGCTCACTTTGACGCATACACAGCGGTGGCACGCATACCGCCACAGCACGGGCAGTGGTCACATTTATCAGGGCCGATTCAAGTCGTTTCCCGTGCAAGATGACAATCACTTCTATACAGTCTGCCGGTATGTCGAACGCAACGCATTGCGGGCCAATCTCGTTGAGCGGGCCGAGGATTGGAAATTCAGTAGCTTGTTCCGTTGGAAGCATGGATCAGCCAAGGAGAAATGCTTGTTGGCCGCCTGGCCACTCGCTCGCCGCCCTGGCTGGATCGAGCATGTCAACGCACCCCAGAGCCCGGCCGAGTTGACGGCGCTCCGCCGCTCAGTTCAACGTGGTTCTCCTTTCGGCGAAGTGTCCTGGCGCGACCGCATCGTCCGCCGATTAGGACTCGAGACGACGCTCCGTCCCCGAGGTCGGCCCCGGAAGCAGGAAAAAGGTTCCTGACACCTTTATCAGCTCACCTTTGTCAGCTGAGGATCGGCAGGACACGGCCGCGCACGTCTGTCAGCCGCATATCGCGACCGCTGAAGCGGAACGTTAATCGCGTGTGGTCCAGCCCCAGCAAGTGCAACATCGTGGCATGCAGATCATGGATTTCCGTTCTTTTTTCGATGGCGTGGTAGCCAAATTCATCGGTTGCGCCGTACGTCAGGCCTCCTTGGACACCACCACCGCACAGCCACAACGAAAATCCAAAAGGATTGTGATCACGTCCGTCGGTTCCCTGGGCGAACGGCGTTCTGCCAAATTCACTGGTGAACACGACCAGTGTTTCGTCCAGCAGCCCGCGCCGCGACAGGTCTTCCAGCAATGCCGCCACCGGCTGATCAACGGCCCGCGCGTTTTCGCTATGGTTCTTCACGAGATTTCCGTGCGCGTCCCAGCGGTCGTTGTCCGTGTGGGGACATGTTAATTCGATGAAACGGACACCTCGTTCCACCATGCGGCGCGCCAGCAGGCACTGGCGTCCAAATATCTGCGTTGGCCGGTTGTCCGATTCCAGCCCGTAGTTCCGCAACGTCGATGCACTTTCCTGTTTTAAACTCACAAGTTCCGGCACGGCTACCTGCATCCGGAACGCCGTTTCGTAGTTGCGAATGGCCGATTCCAATGCGTCCACGCGACCCACTCGCTCTAACAAGCGTCCGTCCAATTGACGCATCAGGTCGATCTTCGATTGCTGGGCATGCGCCGTCTTCTCTTGCCTGGCAATATTGGCCAGCGGTACCGTTCCCGCTTTAAAGATCGACCCCTGCATGGAAGCCGGCAGAAAACCGCTGCCGAAGTTGTCCAGCCCGCCCGAGGGAATCAGCCCACCGTTCAAAACGACAAATGCTGGAAGATCATCGTTGTCGCTACCCAGCCCAAAACTGATCCAGGCGCCCATGCTGGGCCGGCCCTGCAACCCCGTTCCGGTGTGCAAGAAGAAATTCGCCGTCTGGTGCTCCGAGAAAGGAGAGACCATCGACCGGATGACCGTCAGTTTATCCACGTGCCGGGCGATATGCGGAAACAATTCACTGACGGAAATACCGCTCAGTCCGTATTGTTGAAAACGCCAGGGCGACTTCAGGATCGTCCCGATGTTGTTGAACTGGGTCGGTTCGATCCGCGCGGCAAACGGTTTGCCGTGGTCCCGGTCCAAACGCGGCTTGGGATCGAAACTGTCGATCTGTGAAATACCGCCGTCCATGTAAAGAAAGATGATGTTTCGTGCCCGGGCGGTATGATGAGTCGCTGCCGAGCGTCTGTGCGTCGGGCGTTTTCCGTAGCCACTGCCGTGCATCAGGGCGGCCAGCGCCACGGCCCCGAAACCGCCGCCGCAATATCCGAGCATTTCACGTCGTGTTATCGGCAACGGCCGGAAACGGCGACAATGCATTGTTCAACCAATCCTTCGCACAACAGGCCGTCCACCAGGGCGTCAACGGCGTCGCCCAATCGATCATCACGGAAGGAAAGTAAATTCTTTGACGTTCATCAGCGTGTGGCACAGCTCATGCCACGCCCGGCGCCTGGCATCGGAGTGACCCTCGGCGCGATGCCGTTGCGTCCGGACCTCGAGATAATCAAGGGCCATTTGCTGTTCGTCGGAATCGGGAGGCCGTGCATAGGCCTGCAGATAAGCCCGCCGCAGTCGCTGGCGATCTGTTGCGCCGGTCTCAGCCAAAAGTCGGTCCGCCCACATACCGGCCTGCTGATGCACGAGCGGGTGGTTGAGCATAACCAACGCCTGCGCCGGCGCGTTGGAGACGCCGCGCCGGCTGATGCTTGCAAACGGCGCCGGTCTGTCGAACGTCACCAGCAACGCCGGCAGATGATTGCGGCGGACTTCGATGTAAATGCTTCGCCGTCCCTCGCCGTCCAGCGGGCCACTCTGTTTGGGTGTACGATTGCCCCGCATGAAAGGCGTTATGTGGACCGGCACGCTGGGGCCGTACATGGTGGTGTCCCACCGACCAGAAACAGCGAGCACATGGTCCCGGATGGCCTCGGCGGGCAATCGGCGGATGGGCATGCGGTGCCACAGGCGGTTGTCCGGGTCCCGTGTTTCACATTCCGGCCTCGCGCGGCTGGCCATGCGGTATGTATTGGAAAGTACCATGTCGCGGAGCATACGTTTCCGGGACCGCGACACCTGGAACGAACGGCCGGCCAGATAGTCCAACAGTTCGGGATGGGACGGTCGGGTACCCATGGCGCCCAGCTCGTCCACGGGTTGCACGATGCCGCGGCCGAATAGATGATGCCAGAGACGATTGACCATCACGCGCGGACCAAGCGGATTGGACGGTTCGACCAGGCGTTGCGCCAGATCCAGGCGCCCGCTGCCTCGCCGCGGTCCCATCCGGCGCGTGCCGCCCAGCGCCGTCAGGATCGCGCGGGGGACTTCGTCGTCCGTCCGGTTCCGATGGTTACCACGAATGTGTACGGGCTCGTTCTCACTACTTCCGTCGAGCATCGCCAGGCACAGCACCGGCGATGGAAGCTGATTCTCCAGATCTTCTCTCGCCGCGGCATACTGGCGGGAAAGTTGCTTCAACGAGGCCTGAAGGGACGGCTGCGGTTCAAAGATGCCCTCATGTTCGAGCATCCAGTTCAGCAACGATGCGTCATCACGGCCGACCGCATACAACGCCAGGTTCTCGACGGCCGCCTTGAGTGCACCGGCGGTATTTTCGGCGAGCGCCCGCAGGGGGTCGGGAGTTACCGTGGCATCACCAAGCATCTGCAGCACATGGCGGTTGGCAGGGGCGATATCGGATGGCGCATCACGGGCAAACACAATACGATCCAGGGCAAAGTCGGCGCCCGGGGAAAACTCGACGTGCACGCGATGCCCGATGTAGTCGCGGACCGTGTGTGACTGCCACCGCCACGCATCCGCCGGGCCCTCCAATGACGATCTGACAACCCCGTGCAACGGCCCGTGGACCACGCGATGCGAATCGACGGCCAGGAAAACTTCCGCCCGGCCTCGAAAACGGTACCACAATCGATCGCTGGTGATTTCGAAGGTTCGGGTACGCAACAGCCCGGTGTGCCGCGACGAAATCAACGTACTCTCGGCGGCGCGCGTATCAAGGACGCGCCGGACGGGCCGCCCCGACGAAGTGCCCAGCAGCAGATCGCCGATGCGGCACGGTTCGCTGCCGAACCGGAAGCCGCTTGTGATCCACCGGTCGGGCGCCGCGGTGGAGAAATCCTCCACCACATCGCGTTGCTGCCAGTCACGCGCCGGAAGGCGCTGCCGGGTCGGACCCAAGCGCACGGTGGTGGCGACCTGCAGATCAGCAAGCCGCTGGAGGGACTCCGCCTCGCGCCGGCGGATCGACCGCAGCGTGTCGGCCTTCTCGGTGCGAATGACCTCAACATTGGGCGCGGTATTCCCGAGGCCCACCCGCGCGAACACATGGAGGGGATTCGGGATGTCGTTCTGCGCGGCGCACAGCGATTCCTCGACGCGCTGGATGGTGACCGCGTGCAATCGCTGTGACGAAGTCGCGTTGCGGTCCGCCGTCCCGGATGCCTTGCCGCGTCCCGCGACGGCCAGCAGGTAGGCAGGCAGCCTCTGCAATTGGCGGCGTTTGAGCTCCACGAATACCCGGCGAATCCGCGGCTCGTACTGCCGCCTCAGCTGGACCAATTGATCGAAGATGCGTTGCTGCGCGACGGGGTCGGACACATCGGCGAGTTGAAAGCTTGAACTCTGCAAATAACCGTACATGGCGTAGTAGTCGCGGGTGGAGATGGCGTCGAATTTGTGGTCGTGACACCGCGCGCATCCCATTCCTAATCCCAGAAAGGCGCGGGAGAATACGTCGATCTGGTTATGAGCCCGATCCGCTTCGTCCCCCCGGATGTCCACGGGGGAATGCGACGCCTCGCCCAAGTGCCAGAAGCCGGTCCCTTGAATGGATTGGTTGCTCGCGTCCGTCAGGTGCCTGCGGGGATCGGCCAACAGATCGCCGGCGACGTGTTCCAGGATCCACAGGTCGTACGGCACATCCTCGTTGAAAGCGCGGATCACATAGTCGCGATAACGATAGGCTTGCGGTATGGCAAAGTCCTGTTCGTGGCCCCGGGTTTCCGCGTACCGTACCACGTCCAACCACCGTTGCGCCCAATGTTCGCCGAACCGTGGCGAGGCCAGCAAGCGGTCCACCAGTCGATCGAAGCTTGCCGGCCGCTCGTCCTCCAGAAACGCTTCCACGGCCTCAATCGAAGGAGGCACGCCTGTCAGGTCGAAGGTAACGCGGCGAATGAGCGTGTGCTTGTCCGCGGGCACGGCGGGGCTCAAGCCGGCTCGCTGCAACGCAGCCAACACAAACAGGTCCAGGGGCGACCGCGCCCAACGTGGATGCCCAACCGGGGGGAGCACTGCCGGCTCGATCGGCTGCCAGGCCCAGTGCTGCCGGCGTCGACTCTCCAGATCGAACGTTTCCGTCGACGAGGACGGGCGCGACGCGCTGTTCGCGCGTGGATCGAACGCGCCGCTTTCCACCCACTGGACCAGATCCTCGATCTGTCGATCCGACAACTTTCCATCCGGCGGCATCCGCAAGTCGACATCCGTGTAACGCACCGCGCGAATCAGCCGGCTCTCTACCGCGCTGCCGGGCACGATGGCGGGCCCGCTTTGTCCCCCCTTCCTCAAGCCCATACGGGTATCCAGCAGCAGCCCACCCTGCGGTTCTTCCGACGAGGCGGAATGACATTCATAACAGTGGTTCACTAGAAGGGGACGAATACGGCTTTCAAACAACACCCGGCCCGCAGCGACGGCCGCAAGGTCCGAGTCTTCGCCGCCGTCCGAAACTTCGCCTGCCACAGCGCCTGCCACAGCGGCAGCCATAGTAGCGCCAACGACAGCGGCGCGGACGACAGCGGCGGCGGCGAACGCCCACAGCGACGCCAGGCGTACGACTACCCGCCGGGACACGATCACGGATTTGCCGAACGGACCGGAATGCAAATTTTAGAACCTGTTTGGAAATCTGATGTTGCTGTGACATTCCCCGGTCTTGGAGCGATTTCAGGGCGCTGAGAAACCGCTTTGATTGACGGCTCCGCGGACAATGAACCCCGGAGCAAGCTTCCAACGTCCCGTTCGCCGGGATTCCGTTGGTCGCCCTGGGTCCATTCGCAGCGCCGTCTTGAATAAGACGGTTCCCCGTATTGTAGCTGCTCGTCGCACGGCACAAAATGTCCGTCCGAAACCATTCGGACGTGACCACTTTCCCACGCGCAACCAGGTCGCTGAAACAAAGCATCTGCGGCCTCCGGGTAGGGGCCCGGCCGGGTCGCGGAGCGCGGGCCTTTGTGGTACGAATACGCCGTCGGGTAACGATCGACAGCAAGGTGTGCGGAATGCTACCAATGAATTTCAAACAGCCGTTGACAGCCGTATTCGGTCAACCCGTCGCTGAAAATCCCACCCAGGTGATGATGGAGGCGGCATACCGCCACCACAATCTGGATTGGCGCTATCTGACAATCGAAGTCGCGCCGGCCGATTTGGCCGACGCTGTCCAGGGGGCCCGCGCGATGGGTTTCGCCGGTTTCAATTGCACGCTGCCGCACAAGGTTGCCGTGATCGAACAACTGGACGAGTTAGGAACGTCCGCGTCTTTGATGGGCGCGGTCAACTGTGTTGTTCGGAAAGGTCAGCGGCTGATTGGTGAAAATACAGACGGGAAAGGGTTCGTGCGATCGTTATGCGAAAAGGTCGACCCCCACGCAAAGCGCGTCGTAATCTTCGGCGCAGGAGGCGCGGCACGCGCCATCGGTGTGGAGACAGCACTGGCTGGAGCGGCGGATATCACGATCGTCAATCGCCACGAGGGCCGTGGCCGCGAATTGGCGGACCTGCTGAACAACCGGGTCAGCGCCCAATGCCGGCATAGCTTCCAAGCCAGCTTCGCTGCCTGGAAGGGCGACTTTTTCATTTCTCCCGATACGGACATCGTCATCAACGCCACATCCGTGGGGTTGTTCCCCGACGCCGACGCACGGCTTCCGGTCGAACTGGACAGCCTTCGACCGAACATGCTCGTCGCGGACGTGATCCCGAATCCTCCCCGCACCCGGCTCATCCGTGATGCTTCCGACAAAGGTTGCCCCGTGATCGACGGCCTGGAGATGCTCGTCAACCAGGGTGTCATTGGAATTCGGTACTGGTCTGGCGTGGATGCCGATCCGTCCGTCATGCGGGGAGCCTTGGAGAACGTGTTCGGCAAACCGCATGGATCCGGCACTTCGGCGGTGCCCTAGTTCGAAGTGGCGACCGTCAACGCCGCGGCGCGCAGCCACCAGGACCTCTCTTCGGACAGGCCTGTCCGGTGGGGCCGAGTTTCGATTACAATATGGGCAGTTTTGCGGAGTTCTGGGACCTCACCGGCGCCCTATGAGTCCAACCCTTCCCGTTTCCGAACCCGTCGTCACCGCCCGGCCGCTGTCGGTCTCTGAACTCACCGAACAAATCAAAGGGGTGATGGAGGCCAGCTTCCCGGCGGTGTGGGTATCTGGCGAGATATCCAATCTGGCACGCCCGCAGTCGGGCCATGTTTACTTTACACTCAAGGACGAAGCGGCTCAGATCCGCGCGGTGATGTGGCGGAGTACGGCGGGCCGTTTGCCGTTCGATGTGAGCGACGGATTGAACGTGATTTGCCGCGGCCGGATTGAAGTATATCGGCCCCGGGGCATGTATCAGATCGTCGTGGAGGCGCTTCAGCCGCAGGGCATCGGCGGACTGGAACTGGCTCTCCGGCGCCTGCGCGACAAGCTTGCCCGGGAAGGATTGTTTGATGCCCGACGCAAACGGGCTCTGCCTGCCTTTCCCCGGCGGATCGCCGTGGTGACCAGCCCGACCGGCGCCGCTATCCGGGATTTTCTCCAGGTGGTGCGGCGGCGATGGCAAGGCATCCACATACTGATCGTGCCCACGCGCGTCCAGGGGGATGGCTCGGCCCAGGAGATCGCGGCCGCCGTCAAGATGGCGGGACGCATCCGGCCGGCTCCCGAAGTTGTGGTGGTGGCGCGCGGCGGTGGCAGTCTGGAAGATTTGTGGGCGTTCAACGAAGAAGTCGTCGTGCGAGCCATTGCCGCGTGCCCCATTCCGGTCGTCTCGGGGGTTGGTCACGAAATTGATGTGACGCTCGCCGATCTGGCCGCTGATGTGAGGGCCCTGACGCCGACGGAAGCCGCCGAACGTGTGGTTCCATCGGCCGAGGATGTTCGGGCAGGATTGCGCGGCGTGGCCGTTCGGCTGGCCTCTGCCTTGCGACACCGAACGCGACTGGCGCGGGGCCGATTGGATGCCGTTGCCCGCCACGCCGCCATTCGCCGCCCCAGCGACCGGGTCCACCAGTTGGCGCGGATGACCGACGAATTGGCCGCGCGGGCCCATCGGGCGATTCGTGAGCGATGTCGTGAATCCCGCCAGCGCATCGATGCTCTGGCGGGGAAACTCGATTCGCTGAGCCCGCTGGGCGTGCTGCGGCGGGGGTATAGCTTGACCATGAAGGACGGCAAACCGGTCGTTGACGCTACCCAATTGAAAAAAGGCGATACGATAAATACGCGTTTTGCCGAAGGACGTGCGACCAGCCGCGTGATGACCGTTCGCACCAGCGACGCATAATGGCAACAGACCAATCGCGATGCTCGGCTGCGGCCGGACGACGGAACCGATCGCGGCTTGGAAGCATCGGAATCGAGGAGCCGTTTATCCGTGGCGAAGAAAGCAAAGGCGCGGCGAAGCGAGCCGGAAACGACGCCCAGGTTCGAGGACGCTTTGGGCAGGCTGGAAAAGATCGTCGCGAATCTCGAAGACGGGCAGTTGCCGTTGGACAAGGCGCTGGCGGATTATGAGGAGGGAATAAGGCACTTGAAAGTTTGCTACCACTTGCTCGAAAACGCGGAACAGAGGATCGAGTTGCTGCAGGGCACCGACGACGCCGGAGAAGCGCTCGCGGAACCGTTCGAACCGCCACCGTCCGGCGGATCCGACGCAAAGCAGCCCCGCGGCACACGGCGGCGCGCCGGTTCACGCCGCGCCGTTGACGATGATCGTAGCCTGTTTTGATCTTGTGCTGCCAACAATCCAATCGTCGCCACCCGGGCTATGTGGCTCGGGGACGAATCGACATCCGATCAATTTTTGTGACACAGAACCGCCAATCGTGTAAGGAACGTGCTTTCCGGGCGGCGTGGTCACCGCAATGATTTCATCGAGGCACGACTGTCGTGCAAAAGGTCCAGGCACTCATGTCACGCACGCCGGAAGCATCGATCCTGACGGGCCATGCCGCGCTGCGACACATGGTGGATCGCGCACTGGAGGAGTCGGTCCGGTTTCCTTCCGGCTGTCCGCGGCGGCTGGCCGATGCGATACACTACGGGCTGCTGGGACCAGGCAAACGGCTGCGTCCGCGGCTGGTGCTGATGGCGGCGGATGCGTGTGGCGGAAATTTCCACGACGCGTTACCAGCTGCCTGCGCGGTAGAAATGGTGCATGCCTATTCGCTGATCCATGACGATCTTCCCGCCATGGATGACGACGATCTGCGACGTGGCCGTCCCACGTGCCACAAGGTGTACGGTGAGGCCCTGGCAATCCTGGCCGGCGACGCACTGCTGGCGCGAGCGCTGGAAATCCTGGCCACGGACGTGCTGCCTCCGTCCAAGGCAGCCCGGTGCGTGGCGGCGCTGGCCAGGGCGGCCGGGCCCACTCAGCTCGTCGGTGGACAGGCCGACGACCTGCTGGGCGGGACGCAGCGTCCGTCGCCAGCCGATCTGGAAGACATCCACCGCCGAAAAACCGGCGCGCTATTCCGCGTGGCACTCCGCCTAGGTGGTTGGATTGCCGATGCGTCGGCCGAACAGTTGGATATGCTCGATACGTACGGTACCAAGGTGGGGTTGGCTTTTCAGATTACCGATGATCTGCTCGATTCCGTGGACTCGTCCGCGCCGGATTCCGCCGCGGGCCGCGCTGGCAACGGCCCGAAGCCAGCAGGATTTCCCCTAATGACAGGCGCCGAAGCAAGCCGGCGGCGGGCGCGGGAACTGGTGCAGCAGGCGTGCCGCGCGCTGGAAGCCATGGGCCCGCGGGGGACCCCTTTTATCGCGCTGGCTCGCGAGATTGCCGAACGCCGGCGATAGGGAATGCCGGCAGGCCGGATCGCGTCGCAAGAACAGAAAGCGACGTGGCCTACTATTGACGTGCCGAAGCTTCGCCATTGGAACGCTTTTGCAACGCACATGAGAACGACCGCCATGGAAAACCTGCTGCCGACAATTCGTTCACCCCACGACCTGAAGAAGCTCACTCTGCCGCAACTGGAACAACTTGCCGCGGACATGCGCGATGCCCTGTGCCAACTGGCCACTCACCGCACGGCCCACTTCTCTTCGAATCTGGGCGTCGTCGAACTGTGCATCGCGCTGCACGCCACGTTCGACTTTTCGCACGACCGGTTGATTTGGGATACGGGACACCAGATCTATCCGCACAAATTGATCACGGGTCGTTACCACCGTTTTGGCACGATTCGTACGCGGGGGGGCCTGATGGGCTACCCCAACCCTGAAGAAAGTCCGTACGACCTGTTCATGACGGGGCATGCCGGAGCGAGTCTTTCCGCCGCCCTGGGATTGAAGTGCGGCGATGACCTAATCGACAGCGATCCTCCGCGACGCAGCGTGGCGGTAATAGGCGACGGCGCTTTTCCCTGCGGTATGGTGTACGAAGCCATGAACCACGCCGGCGGACTGAAGAAGGAATTGATTGTTGTTTTGAACGACAACCAGATGTCGATCTGCCCTCGCGTGGGCGGGATGGCGGACTACCTCGATCGTCTGCGGCTCAATCCGGTCTACACGGGCCTCAAGGACGAAGTCGTGAGGGCCCTGGGAAAAATGCCCCTGCTGGGAGACCCCGTGGAGCGCTTTCTGGCCCAGCTTAAAGAAGCCGTGAAAGCAGGCCTGCACGGCGGGATGCTGTTTGAAGAACTCGGCTTCCGCTACCTGGGTCCCATCGACGGTCACAACATTGGCTTGCTTCGCAAATACTTGCGACTGGTCCAGGATACCCAGCAGCCCGTGCTGGTCCACGTGGTCACGGAGAAAGGACACGGTTTCCACCCCGCGGCCCGCGATCCCGTGTCGTTCCATACGCCTCCGCCCTTCGAACGCGACCACGATCGAGTGATCAGCGTCAACAAGAATAGATCGCGTTCGTACACGCATGTGGCCAGCGAGGCCATCTTCGATCAGATGACCCGGGACCGGCGCGTCACGGTGCTCACCGCCGCCATGTGCCTTGGCAACAAACTCGAAAAGATTCGAGACCGCTTTCCCGACCGTTTTTTCGACACGGGAATCTGCGAGTCGCACACGGTCGCCTTCGCTGCCGGACAGGCCAAGGCGGGACTGCGCCCGATCGTTGACATCTATAGCACGTTTCTGCAAAGAAGCTTGGACCAGATATTCCAGGAAGTCTCGCTGCAAAACTTGCCCGTCGTCTTTATGATGGACCGGTCCGGTTTAACCGGTCCCGACGGGCCAACGCATCACGGCGTATTCGACTTGGGCTACATGCGGTTGTTCCCCAACATGACCGTGATGGCGCCCGGTGACGAAACGGATCTGGTCCACATGCTGGATCTGGCACTCAAGCTGGAAGCACCCTGCGCGATCCGTTACCCCAAAGCCGCGGCGGAGCGACTGGACGTCAATCGAACACCCGTCACGCTGGGAACCGCTGAAGTACTGCGCGAAGGAGACGACGGCGTGATCCTGTGCTGCGGCACGCTGTTGGGCTACTGCATCCAGGCAGCGGAGACGCTACGTGGAGAAGGTCTCGACGTCGGCGTCGTTAATATGCGATTTGTCAAACCGATCGATCGAAACGTCATCCGCGCGGTCGTCGAGCGGTGCGGATTTGTATTGACGGTCGAAGAGGCCGCGCTGGCCGCCGGCTTCGGCACGGCCGTGCTGGAAGTCGCCGCCGAGTTTCACGCGGTGGCCGACATTCATCGCCGGGGCATTCCCGACCGCTTCGTGGAACATGCCGAACGGAAGGAATTGCTTTCCGACCTGGGACTCGACGCCGCCGGCATCGTTGAAACATGCCGGCGAATCGCGCTGGAAGCGCCGCCACGCGAGCGTGTCGCGCCACGCGAGAAAACCTATTGATCGACGACGCATCGATACGCTCGCCATCGGACGCCGACCATGGAATCTGAAACGTGCGCGCCATCTTCGTTGTCCGGGGCACGCCGTCCGCAAGTCGTCGTGCTGGCCGCCGGTGACAAGCGCGCCGTTGCCGAGCAGGCACAACGGCTGCGACCGATCATCGAGCAGCAGGCAGATATCGCGGTGTTCGATCTGAGTTTCTCCGCGGATCTGGCCAGCGTGCCAGCCGACCTGGCCGTCGTGCTCGGAGGGGACGGTTCGATCCTGAAAGCCGCCCACCAGATGGATCGGAACCAGATTCCGGTCGTGGGCGTTAACTTGGGGAAGCTAGGTTTTTTGGCTGACCTCACGATCGACCAGTTCGTCCAGCGTTTTCCGGACGTCTGCGCAGGCCGCTGTGGGGTTGTCGAGCATCTGATGTTTGAATGTCGTGTCACGCGCGACGCAACGGCCGTGGCCGAGCAACGGGGCCTCAACGAAATGGCCATTTTGGCCGGCCCCCCGTTCGCTATTCTGGACGTCGAACTCTACGTTGACTCCGAACTGGCAACGACTTATAGTTGCGACGGACTTATCCTGAGTACGCCGATTGGTTCGACCGCCCACAACCTTTCCGCCGGGGGACCGATCCTTCGCCAGGACCTGGATGCGTTCGTTGTTTCGCCGATCAGTCCGCACACGCTCACCAACCGTCCCGTAGTCGACGCGGCCCACCGGATCTATGAGTTTGTTGTGCCCCGTCCTCATCAAGGAACGTCGCTGGTGATTGACGGTCGGTTGGTGACCCGGATCACATCCAAGGATCGTGTACGCGTGGAGCGATCGCCGTTTCGATTCCGGTTAGTGCAGGTGCCCGGCCATGGCTATTACCGGACGCTCCGTGAAAAACTAGGCTGGGGCGGACGCATCCGAACGTGAGGTGTCCCGCGGTGAAAACGGGGGCAGGCCTTCATCATGCCAAGCACCGGGAGGACCGTTCCGGCGATTGAGGCCTGACCCCCTTTTCACCCTGACAAAGCACTCGAGCAAGGAGGCTGAGCCGTGATGATGCATGTTCGTATGGCGGCCGTGATCGGGCTGTTCGTTGCCGGGACGGGTTTCTGTGATGAACGGCGTTCGGATGACCAGCGCCCGACGTACCAGCTGGCGTACCGATTCACTGCCGGCGAAACCGTGCGCTGGAACGTCGTGCATCAGGCCACGGTCCGGACGACGATCCAGGGAGTCGAGCAAACGGCCCGCTCGCGCAGCGAATCGGTCAAGGCCTGGAAGGTCAACAAAGCGTCGCCGGGCGGCCCGTTTGAACTGGTCCATTCGGTCGAATCGGTGCGAATGTCCAATCAGGTGTCCAACCGCGCCCGGGTCACGTACGACAGCCGCAAGGACAAGACGCCACCGCCCGGTTTTGAGCTGGCCGCGCAGAACGTCGGAATTCCGTTGACGGCTGTGCGTATCGACGCCCGGGGAAATGTTCTGCACCGCGAAGACAAGCAGCCGCGGAAACTTGTCCCTCAAGACACTCCGATCGCGGTCCCCCTGCCCGCCGGGCGGGTCGCGGTGGGTCATACCTGGAACGAGCCGCATGAGTTGCGACTGGTCGGCAAGGATGGCACCCCGCGGCGCATCCGCACCCGCCGCCGCTTCGAATTGCGCGCCGTGAAGAACGGAGTCGCCACCATCGAGGCCAGTTACCAGGTCCTGACTCCCATTCGTGATCCGTCGATCGAAGCGCAGCTGGTGCAGCGTGTCAGCGAGGGTTTGATCCGATTCGACCTGGGCGCGGGACGGATTATTTCGCAACAAATGGATGTCGACAAACGCGTCCATGATTTTGCGGGACCCGGCGCATTGATGCACTATGTCATGCGTTTCACCGAAGAGCTGCGCGGGGACGCCGAGCAGGTGGCGGGCCGGCCCCGGGATAACCAATAACCAGGATGATACTGCTGCGTCAGGTTGGGAGTCGCAGAAAGTGAGAAAGGGGACTGGCTCCTAGACGATTCCGCGTTGCCTCTTGAAATCCAGCATGGCTCGGTGCCTGTCCCCTTTCTGACAGAAACAACCGCGCCCCATCCGGGCATCTTCCTCATGCGGACTCTTGTCTTTGAAGACCGTCACGTCGCGGATCTTTATCCCATCACGCTCACACGCCCGGCGTTCGCCGTGACGTGCGGAAGCTTTCGGCTTGTCGACCATGTCGACGTACTGGGCGGAAACGTGCACGCCGCGGTGCGCCCGCACATTCACGCGGTGGC
Organism: uncultured Pirellulales bacterium; assembly: GCA_964573605.1. Taxonomy (GTDB): domain Bacteria; phylum Planctomycetota; class Planctomycetia; order Pirellulales; family JBBDJB01; genus CAZNKT01. The sequence continues at coordinate 12,649 of CAZNKT010000008.1, read as the reverse complement.
GGAGGCCGATTTCATGCCTCCGCTGGCGGGCGTCAGCGCGAACGACGTCGCAGGGGTGCGAAAGTCGGTAGGCCAGGCCGGTCCCGTTCTACTGGTCAACGCGCGGCTCGTACCTTCGTTTGCCGCTCGAGAAACACTGGCACGCATTGCCCGCGAAGGCGGCCCGTGCGCGGTCACGGCGGAAGACGCCCTGGCGGCCGCCGTCGTGCTCGATCCGGCTCGGCTTGTGCCCGATTCGGTCGGCCCGGACCGCATCCCGGATATCAACGCGGCCGTGTCCCGGCTGGGGCTGCCCGAACGGGCCGTCGAACTGCCCTTGATCGAATACCCACACGACGCGGTGCGTTACCATCTGGCAACCATCGCGGATAACCTCCACGCACGGATCCGCTGGTCGCGCTGCGAACAGATACGCGAAGGCGTGTTTGTCCGCAACAACGTGCATGTTGCCGAACACGTGGCGTTCGATACGCGGAAGGGCCCCGTGCTTCTCGAATCCGGCTCCTGTCTGGAACCGTTTGTCTGCCTGCGCGGTCCCGTCTACGTCGGCGCGCACAGCCGCGTCCTTGACCACGCATCGCTCAAGGACGGCGTGTCTGCGGGCGAACATGCGCGGTTGGGCGGGGAGATCGAGGGATGCGTCATGGAATCTTACTCCAACAAACAGCACCACGGGTTTCTCGGGCACGCCTATTGCGGCAGTTGGACGAACCTGGGCGCGGGCACTTCCAACAGCGACCTGAAAAACACGTATGGCCCTGTCACGATGACGTACTCGGGCACACGGGTCAGCACCGGCATGCAGTTCATGGGCTGTATCCTGGCGGACTACTGCAAGACCGCCATCCATACGGCGATTTTCACGGGCAAAATGGTGGGGGTGTGCAGCATGCTGTACGGTACGGTGACGGAAGACGTGCCGAGCTATGTCAACTACGCACCCGCGACGGGCCACATGACGGAAGTCGCGCTGGACGTCGCCGTCCGCATCCAGGCGCGTATGTATGAACGCCGGCACCGGCACCCACGCGATTGCGACGTTCAACTGCTCCGCGATGTCTATACTCTGACGAGCCAGCATCGGCATTCCTCGGCCGTCTCGTCCGGCCTCGGCCGATTCGAATCACGCGAACGCAACGCGTGACCCTGCACGGTCGCCGTGCCTGTGATACGATACGATGGATGGTGTGCCCGCTGACCTCCCCGAAGTCATGGCTCGTGGTGGAGTGAGTATGCGATTTTCCGAAATGTACTGCGACAGGACGTTCGGTCTGTCGTTCGAGCTGTTTCCTCCCAAGACCGAGGCTGGTTTTGAGGCCCTTTATCGCCATACGGCGGAGCTCGTTCAATTCGACCCGCATGTGATCACGTGCACCTATGGCGCCGGCGGGACCACGCGCGAGAAAACGCTCGACGTAGTCGCCGAAGTGCGGAGCCGTTTTGGCTGCTCGGTGGCGGCCCACTTGACATGCGTCGGGAGCACCGTGGAGATGCTCCGCGAATACCTGAGGAACGCGGAGAATCGAGGCGTGGACAACATCGTCGCACTCCGCGGGGATCCGCCTGCGGGAACGGCGCGCTTCAGCGCCCAGCCCGGGGGGCTCACCTACGCCAATGAACTGGTAGAGCTTTTGCGGCGAGAGTTTCCGGGGTTTGGTGTGGCCGTGGCCGGCTATCCGGAAACGCACAGAGAAGCGCCCAGCCCCGACTCCGATCTGCACAACCTCAAGCGAAAAGTTGCCGCCGGCGCGGACGTGGTGATTACACAGCTGTTTTTTGATAACGAGGACTTCTTCCGTTTTCGCGATCGCTGCGAATCGATGGCAATTTCGGTTCCCATCGTCCCGGGACTGTTGCCGATCACCAATTTGAAACAGATTCAACGCATCACCAGTCTGTGCGGTGCGCGCATGCCGTCCGAGTTGCTCGATGCCCTGGAGCAACAGGGAGAGAACCAGCAGAAGCAGTTCGAGGTGGGCGTGGAGTTCGCCATCCGGCAGACGCAGCAACTTGTGGACCAGCAGGTGCCGGGCATCCACTTCTACGTGCTCAACAAGTCCGAGGCGGCCAGTCGCGTGCTGCGGGCCGTGGGCCTGCCGGCTTGATCGGTGGCGACGCCCCCGCTGGCTGATGCCAAGTCGACGCCGTGCCCGTGTCCTACGTCGCGCGGCCGCGACGGGCAGAAGGCCGGCATCCGAGGCGACGCGGGCGGCCCGCGCCGCCCCGGCGTGCCAGCGCACCCGGGGAAGGCTTATGCCGGTTCGACTTGCGGCAGTTCGGCGTTTTCGAGAAATCCAAGCAGTGCCCGGCAGCGGTAGGGCTGCTGCAGTTTGCGGACCGCCTTGGCTTCTATCTGCCGTACGCGTTCACGGGTCACGGAGAAGATTTTGCCGACCTCTTCCAGCGTGTAGGCGTAGCCGTCGGCAAGCCCGTAACGCAGCCTGAGAATCTCGCGTTCCCGGTAGCTCAGGTCGTGCATGGCCTGGTTCAAACGATCCTTGAGCATTTCCTGCTGGGTGTCGTACAGCGGATCGTCGTCGCGGTAGTCTTCCAGGAACTCTCCGAAATAATTGTCATCATGGTCACCCACGGGCTGGTCGAGCGACAGGGGCTGCCGAGTCATCTTCATGATGCAGCGCGCGTCATCCAGGCTCAGCCCCGCCGCGTTGGCCGTTTCCTCGGAGTTGGGCTCCCGGCCGTGCTGCTGGACAAATTCTCGCGTGACGACTCGAACCTTGCTCATCGTGTCGATCATGTGGACGGGCAGCCGGATGGTACGGCTTTGGTCGGCGATTGCCCGCGTGATGGCCTGCCGGATCCACCACGTGGCGTACGTTGAAAACTTGTAGCCTCTGGCATGTTCGAATTTGTCGACGGCCCGCATGAGCCCCGTGTTTCCTTCCTGAATCAGGTCCAGAAAACTGAGTCCCCGGTTGCGGTACCGTTTGGCGATGGATACGACCAGCCGGAGATTGGCGGCAGACAGTCGTCGCTTGGCGGCGTCGTAGCGCGCGCGGCGCTCGGTCGTCCGTCGCAGCAACCGGAACATCGTCGCCGGGCTCTCCAGCGTAATTTTCATCATGTAACGCAGTTCGCCGTGCAGCTCCTCGAGTCGCTCCTCGTGCCCTCCCTGCGTCACCTGATCCAACTGCGCCTTGATGTTGGCCGTTCGCTCGGTGATTGTCCGAAACTGCTGGTACAGCGGCAGAAGTCTTTCCGTGCGCAGATTCATTTCCTCGACCAGACGTACCGCCTTGTTCCGGCGGCAGATCAGTCGGCGCCACGCCGCGTGCCGGTCGTTTTTGCGGTTGCTTTTTTTCATGGCCATGGCAAAGTCCGCGTGGTTGGCGCGCAGCAGATGTTCGAGCGTTGCCAGATTGGGGTCCAGGCGTTTCATAAGTTGCGACTTGGCGCGCATGTTCGTCACGGAGATTTCCACGGTACGATCCAGACGCAGTTTCCCGTCGCGGACTTTCTGAAACAGCTCAACCGCCCCACGAAGGACGTAATCGCTGCACAGGAGAGTGCGACGGAAACGTGTCCGCGCGGCCTCGATTTCCTTCGCCGCGTTGATCTCTTCGACGCGGGACAACATGGGAATCTCGCCCATCTGCATCAGGTACATGCGGACCGGATCGTCAATGTTGGGCGTGGAGCTGCCCCTGTTCAGGGCCGTTTCAGCGGCATTGGTCTCCTCGGGATCCGATTCTTCCCGCCAGGCACGGGCATCGGTCGCGGGTATCTTCGCCTTGCGTACGTCGGGGTTGGGTGGCTGGGACGACGCTGGCTTTCGCCCCCGCGCGGGGGCGGACGGGCTCTGAAGGATGCTCCTGGCGGCAGGCGACCGACCGTTCACTTTGCGGGGGGATTTCGGCACGAGGATAGTCCCTTCGTTGCGAGGCGGCGGCGAACGACAGATACGTCAAATACCTCGACGAGTGATCCTTTCCGCCGGGGTCCGTTCGTCAGAAGGTCAGTTGCACGTCAAGTGCCGGGGCCGGGCGATGCCGCGACCGGGACGACGCAAGCCATATGGCCGCAACGGCTTAGACAAGAAAACCAGGAGCCGTGTTTCGCGGGCTCTCAGGCTCGACGTGGCGGCCACGCATCACCGCAGCCCTCTGGATGTGGCCCATCGGCATCACGTCCCGCTGCACGCCGAGCCGGGCGACCGACCACGGCCGCCGCGGATCTGGTCGGCCGTGATGCGGCCGTCGTGCAGCGCGGACGCGACGAGCACCCAATCGCACCCCGCTGCGACCAGGTTCGTCACGTCCGCCAGGTGACGAATGCCGCCCCCGGCGGCAATCTCACCATCGGGTATCTGCTCCCTGAGCCAACGGCACAGCGTTTCGGTGCCCGCGCCGGCGCCCGATCCAACACGGGCCAGGTCCAACAGGATAAACCGGCGGACACCGCCATCGAGCGCGATCCGCAGGATCGTGCGTGGATCCAGTCGGCGCCAAGCGGGCGATCGGGACACCGCGTGGCCTTCGTGCATGTCGAGGCTGAATACGAGCCGATCGTCACCGACCCGTGCGCGGAGCGCGTCCAGCACGTCGGGGCAGTCCAGAGTCTCCGTTGCGACAATCAGACCATGAACCGCCGCCGGCGCCCGGGCCAGCAACGGTTCCGCGTCCACGCAATTTTTGATGCCGGCGTCGAGCCACAGGGACAAACCGCAGTCGGCGATCCGACAATAAGCTTCCCAGCCGGGCTCGGCCTGTTCAATGGCGTCCAGATCGGCGACGTACACCTGGGAAAACCCGAACGTGCCGACCAGTGCGCGCGCGACGGTCGCAGGGCGCGCGTCGGCGCAAAAACAGCTCGATACCGACGAGTACTGGTTTCGACGGCCACCGACTCCCCGGACCACGTGTCCTCCCTGCAAATCCATCACGGGCAGGACATTCATGGGGCGGTCAGCGTGGCTTCTCGTCCGTAGAGCGGCAGGTAGCGATAGTAGACTTCCAGAATCATGATGGCCATGGCCGTATTGTACAGCCGGCCGGCGTCGCGTGTGTGGGGTTCGGAAAACTGCCAGCTCCCAGCTTCGTGTCGGTCGTCGGACTGGGTTGCGACAAGCATGTCGCGCATGGCGTGGTTCCATCGCGTCCACGGTCTGCCCTCGAAGTGGTGCAGTACCTGGGTCGCGTAATAGTTGAAATACAGGTCGTTGGGCGATGGCCCGTGTTCGGCAAGGACATGGATCCCCCGCCGCAGTGACGGGTGCCGATGCCGCCAGCCGAGATACATCCTGCCCAGCAGACCAATGGCCGTGGTGCTCATGCGGGGGTGGCGGGTTTGGTAGCCATACCGTGATCCATCTTCCGACTGGACACTGTCGAGAAACCGGCTGGCGGCGTGCCACGTGGTGGATGGCACGTGCAATCCTGCCAGTTGTGCGCTCTTGAGGGCCATCAATTGCCAGCCCGTGACGGTCGTGTCCCCGGGTTGTTGGGGAAAGTACCGCCAACCGCCCGCCGGGTGCTGGGCATGAACGGTGAAGTCGACAGCTGATTGTGCCAGTTCGCGCAGCGCCTTGTCGCCGGTCATCGCGCACGCCTCGGTGATGGCAATCGTCGCGATGCCATGGGCGTACATCGTACCTTCCTGCAGATCGACGCCGCGGGGGGTCACTATCGCGCGACCGGCCAGATAGTAGAGGCCCCGACTAACCGTTTCGTGGTACGGACCTTCCTGGTGGGTGTAGCCCGCGCCGAGAAAAGGCAGCAGCGCGAGCGCCGTGGCGCCTGTCGTGGTCGGTAGGGTACCATGATCGCGACACAGCCCCCGGCACTGGGGACTCTGTCGCAGGTCGAACCGCCAACTCCCGTCCTTGAGCTGGTGCGCTGCCAACCACTTCAGTCCGCGTTCCACCGCTGCTTCACTGGCCGCCGTCCCTCCGCGCTGGGCGACAAGCTCGGCCCGCATGGCGGCGGACCGGCCTGCGAAACCACCCGGTTGGGCACGGACACGAGTACCCGGCGCTTCGGGTATCGCGCGGCTGGCAGCAGTCTCTTTCATTAATACGCCAGCAGCGTCGACGGCGATGGCATCGATGCGCGGTGCGGCGACGGTTTGTTGCGCCAGGTCCTCAACGGTCGATCGGATCTGCGGCTGGACGGCCGCGGGGGCCAGCGGCACTGCGACCGGGTCGGGAAAGCGGTCGGCGGGCGTGGCAATCAGGTTAGTGATCGATGCCCGACGCGGCGACGAAAGCACGATCAAACCGAGGACGACCAACAGCAGGGCGTGCAACAGCAGACTGGCGAACCACGGGTACAGGCGCTCGAGCCCCGCGCGCAGCACGCCGGCGCAGCGACCAAGCACGGACCCGACGGGGCCTCTTGAGCCCTGTTCGGCCAGGCTTGGGCCATTGGAGTGCCGTGAAAAGGCGGCATCGCGGCGCATGTTGGTCGCCCTGCAGACATGCCGAATAGATCCCGATTCTTTCTATTATACCTCGGCCCGGGAGGGGTCCATTGGCCCGCGGACGGAACCGCTCCGCCCAAACCGAGATTGGCCGGAGACATCACCGGCGATCGTTGTTTCGGCGAGCGAACGGCGTTCGGTAAGAGAAAACTCGTTTCGTGAGAGGAAAGCCTTGCGCGTTAGAGTGGAAATTCCTGCTCGGTTGCTTGCTGGCCGTAGATAGGCATATGCCGGTAATAGACTTCGAGCATCATCGTGGCCAACGCGGTGCAGTACAGGCGGCCGCCTTCGGCGTTTCCATGAGCGCCTTCCTCGAACCAACTGCCACGCGCGTGGCCTTCTGTCTCCTGGGTTTCAACAAGTTGATCGCGCAGGGCCGTGTTCCATTTCTTCCACATCGCGTCCTGCCCGCCCGTAAACTGAAACATCACCTGCGTGGCATAGTAGTTCGCATAGAAGTCCGTCAACGAGGGACCTTGTTGGCTGATCCATTGGACGCCACTGACCAGCGCGGGGTGGTCTCGACGCCAGCCCAGGTACATGCGGCATAGCAGGCCAATGGCCGTGGTCCCCATCCGTCGCTGCTGGCCCGCGGTCGTGTAGCCGTAAAAGACGCCTTGTTCCTGCTGGACGCTGTCCAGAAATACTGATGCGCCGCGGATGGTCGCCGGGCCGACCTGCAGCAACGCCATGTGGCCGCTCTTCAGCGCCATCAACTGCCAGCCGACGACCGATGTATCGCCGGGCGTCTGCGGTTGGTACCGCCACCCGCCCCCCACGGGGTCCTGGGCATAGGCGATGAAATCCAGCGCGAGCTGCGCAGGTTGGATCAACGACGAGTCCTTGGTCATGGCATAACATTCGCAGACCGCGATCGACGCCAGGCCATGCGAATACATCGTCCCACCGGTTTCGAACCAGCTCCCACCGTGCGGTTCGACCTTCATGGACCTCAGCAAGAACTGGATGCCTGCCTCAACCACGGACTTTTGGGTTCCGCTCTTAGGAGTGTGGCCCGCGCCCAGAAAAGGGAGCAGCGCCAGTGCGGTGGCGGCGTGGTGCGCGGGGGCGCGTTGGCCCTGGTTGGAACACCGGCCGCGGCATGCACCGAGCCGATGGTCGAGGTTCCAGCTTCCATCGGGGTTCTGGTGTGCGGCCAGCCAGTTCAGCGCACGAGTGACCGCCTGTTCGCTGCCCTCGCTTCCGCCCAGTCGTGCGACCAGTGCGGCGCGTTGTCCCGCGCGTCGACCTTGCAGAGCATCTCCCACCGATGCTCCCACTTCCGCCAACAATTCGTGTTGGCTGGCTGGGTCGTTTCCCATGTCCATGAAATCCACGTCAGTCGGCGGGGCCGTCAGGTCATTGACCGCGGGGACGTCGACGGTTTCCGTGACGACTGATTGCGCGTCGAACAGTGTTGCGAACGATTCCGCCTGCGGATCGGCCGGGGCGACTATCCGCTCGTCCACGATGTGTTCTATCGGTTCCGGTTCTAACGGTTCCGTGGTGACATCAAGCGAGGTTGTGCTGCCCAGACGCTGGTGAGGCAACCCCCACAAGCCGAGCACGATCAGAAGCAACATGTGCACGATCAGGCTCGTGAGCCAACCGAAACTGCCCGTGGCCAGCTCGGATAGCCGCCATCGCGGGGGCGAGCGCTCGTGGTTTCGAGTTTCCGGCACTGTCGATGCTGCGGGATGTTTAGCCATCGTCAATGGAAATGCTGTCTTGTTCGACATCACCGCGCCCGCACTTCGTGAATCGAACGAGGCCCCTTCGAGGGCAGCATCGCTTTGTTGGAAATCGAGGGCCGTTCGCGAACCGCCACCCGCAAAGTCGTGACGGGATTGCGATACGCCAGGGGCCAAGATTACCGGTCCGGTGACCTCTTTGATTTTACCGGCTGAGCACGTTTACGGCATCCAGCAGCGGTGCCGATTGGCCCTGGCCAGGGGCTCCGGTAAAAGGTTAGAATACGATGGCGACAGCGCGATGTGGCAGCCGTGTGGGTGGGCATCCGAAATCACGTGTTTTCTGATTGCGGGGAGAGGTTGCAACGATGGCAAAAAGCGGCGGAAAAAGTGGCGGCAAGAAGAAAAAAAAGGCGGAGACCGTGTTTCTCGTATGCGAAGAGACGGGAGACTACAACTACACGCTTCGCCGAAAATCCGGGGGAGAAAAATTGAAACTGAAGAAATACAGTCCCCGTCTGCGTCGCCACACGATGCACACCGAGAAAAAGAAATAGCGCGCCGTTAAAGGTCGTCCGCGACCGGACAATTCTGAACCGTCAGTCATGTCAGGATGATATGGCGAAACACTGGCGAATTGTGACGCACAATTCCGAGCGCATTGCGCGGCTGGAGCGTGCGTCGGGTCTGCCGACGGTGCTGGCCCAATTGCTGGTGGGCCGCGGTATCATGGACGCCGATGCTGCGCGGCTGTTTCTCGAGGCCCGTTTAACGGGTTTGCGCGATCCGGACATATTGCCGGGCGCGCGGGATGCCGCCCGGCTTCTTGCAGCCGCCGTTCGCGACGGGCGGCGTATTGTCATTTACGGCGATTACGATGCCGACGGCATGACCGGCACGGCGATTCTTTTCTCGTGCCTGAAACTCTTTAATGCCCAAGTGCACTTCTACGTGCCGAATCGGCTGGACGAGGGATACGGGCTGAATGACGAGGCAATCCGGAAGATCGCCGCACAGGGGACGGACCTGATCGTCACCGTGGATTGTGGCATCGCCGGTTTGCGCGAAGCATCGACAGCTCGATCCCTGGGCATCTCGCTGATCATCACGGACCATCACGAACCGGCCGACCGGCTTCCCGATGCCGACGTAATTGTTCATCCCGGGCTGCCCGGTCACGTCTATCCGTTTGCGGGATTGGCCGGATCGGGCGTGGCGTTGAAAGTTGCCTGGGCGTTGTGCCAGGAAATCAACGGCAGCCGGCGTGTGCCGACGCGGCTGAAGGATTTTTTGCTTCAGGCCGTTGGACTCGCGGCTTTGGGAACCGTGGCCGATGTTGTACCGTTGCTGGACGAGAACCGGATTCTCGTCCGACATGGTTTGAACAGTTTGCAGCGTTGTCCGCCATTAGGGGTTGCTGCGCTGAGCCAGATCACGCGGCTGGACAGCAAGGCCACATTGTGCAGCGAAGACATTGCGTTTACGCTCGCGCCCCGTTTGAATGCGGCCGGCCGGCTCGGTCAGGCAGCGCTGGCCGTGGAGTTGTTGACGACCGATGACCCCGAACGTGTTGCCGAGCTTGCCAAGTACGTGCATGAATTGAATGGCACGCGGGATCGGTTGGAGCGCAGGGTTTACCTGGCGGCCCGTCGCCAGATCGACGAGCACTATCATCCGGAAACGGATCCCGCGCTGGTGCTGGCCGGTCGCGGCTGGCACGCCGGAGTGATTGGCATTGTGGCGGGGCGATTGGCGGAAAAGTACCACCGGCCGGTAGTGCTGATTGCGCTGGACAAGCTGGGCGTCAAGCCGGGTGCCGGTTCGGCCCGCAGCGTGGCGGGATTCTTCCTGCACGAGGCGTTACAGGAATGCTCCGATTATCTGCTCACGCACGGCGGCCACGCCGCCGCGGCCGGGCTGACGGTGCGGGAGTCGCAGGTGGACAGGTTTCGGGAGGCATTCTGCGAGTTGGCGGCGTCGGAGATCGCGCACGACCAGCGTGTGCCCGAACTGCACATCGACGCCGAGACTCCGCTGACCGCACTGTCGATGGAAACCGTGCATCAGATTGAACGGCTTGCGCCGTTTGGGCAGGGCAACCCGCGACCGGTGTTGTGCGCATCCGGCGTGCATATGGTCCAACCGCCGCGGCAGATCGGAGATGGAGGACGTCATTTATCGGTCGTGCTGGGCCAGCACGGCACGCAGTTGCGAAGCGTGGCATTTGGCGGAGGCGAATGGATGGAGGAGTTATCGCGAGTCGACCAGCCGCTGTCCGTGGCGTTCAAGCCCGTGATTAACGAATTCCGCGGTCGTCGTAGCGTCGAGTTGCACTTGGCCGACTGGCGGGTTTCCCAGCCGGCGGATGCGTCGTCGGAGGTGCTGACGCGGTAAACCACCGCGGCGAGCGACTCGGCATTGCAGGTGCAGCCTCCGCATCCGCACAGCGTTCGCGAGCAGGAACGTTGCCTCCCAGCGTCCGATGCGCAGGGCCTGGTGACTGCCATTGGTTTGAATTGCAGTCGTGATGTGTCTGTCGGGACTCGGTTCCCGCTCATAGGATGGCTCGGGTCGATATAATGGAGCTAGGGTAATGGTCAAGCCGAATCAAAAAGCCGAAGATCTTTCTGCGGTTGAGTTCGGCGGTTGTTTGTTCCGCAGCCCACGATGGATAGGCGGCGCTTTGAAGACGCGATCGACTTGAATGCCCTTCGCCGTGCGAAGCAAGAAAATGAATGATCCCGTTGAGCAGTTGCGCAATAGGATGGTCACGGACCAGTTAGAAAAGCGGGGGATTTATGACCCGCGCGTATTGCGTGCCATGCGAGTGTTGCCGCGCCAGCGGTTTGTGACGACGGTTTCTGTGGAGCAGGCGTACGCGGACTGTGCGCTGCCGATCGAGTGTGACCAGACGATCAGCCAGCCGTACATGGTGGCGTTGATGACCGAGGCATTGCGGCTGGAGGGCGGCGAGCGGGTGTTGGAAATTGGGACCGGCAGCGGTTATCAGACGGCGGTCCTGGCGGCGCTGGCGGCCGAAGTGGTGTCGATCGAGCGGCATGGAAAATTGTCGCAGGCGGCGGGCGAGGTGTTACAGGCGTTGGGATACGCCAATGTGCGGTTGATTGTGGGTGATGGATCGTTGGGTTGTGTGGAGCATGCACCGTATGACCGCATTATGGTCACCGCCGGATCAGCGGCCTGTCCCCCGCCGCTTTGGGAACAGCTTGTGGAGGGCGGTTTGGTCGTATTACCAGTAGGCGACCGATCCAACCAGGTATTGCAGCGGATGGAGAAAGTGAACGGGCAGCCGAGATTGGAGAATTTGACCGGTTGTCGTTTTGTGCCGCTGGTTGGCGCGCAAGGATGGTAATGGCGGATGGCGAGAGTGCATGTGATGGTGGAGACTGGTCGGCAATTTCAGCGAGGCGATGGTCAGCGATGATCTTGGCGGTGGCGTAGCGCAGATCACGACGGCGGGGGAGACTGGCGAAGGTGGTGTTGGTTGGCGGTCAGGTTGACCGCAGAGGGGCGACCGATAGAATACACGCTTATTGCAGGCATTGAAGACAAACGGGGCGTGGCTCAGCCTGGTAGAGCGCTGCGTTCGGGACGCAGAAAGAGACTTCTAATTCTCGAGGAATGCGACCGTCTTCATCCGGTGCACTACTTTTTTGGCCCATCTTGCACTACAATTATTTCGCTGACGAACCTCTTCGCTTCCCTCGTCGTGCGAGATAATCATGGCCGCTGCCAGGCCCAAACGAAAGCACCAGAAAAGGCGCATTCCAAAGCTTAAGTACACGACCAGCCGCAACGTTGGCTGGCACGTTTCGTTTCGCGATCCTAAGACGGGCTCGCCAAAGAAATACCGCTTTGGCAATGTATCACGCCAAGAAGCCACAACGCTGTATCAAGAATGGCTTATCGATCATCTTAGCGGCAAAGTGGCGCCGCCGAAGAAAAAGAAAACCGTGCCGGATCCTACGGCCGACTCTTCTATTGCAAAGAGTAAGGCAGTCCCAGGCAGTTTGCTTCTGGTTGCCTCAAGCCTTATGCGTTTTGACGAGCAACGCACGCGAAAGGACGGAGAGCCTCGGCGAAGTGGAAGCATTTCGAAAGGTCACCTAGAAGGCCGCAAGCACGCTATTAGGCTGTTTGTGCGGTTTATGAACGAACGGCACGGGTCGGATACGGCAGTGTCGCGGCTCCTGGTTGGCGACTTGAGCATGCACGATGTTGAGGCCTTCAATCGGCTTGTGGCAGCGGATGGAAGATCGGCGAGGCATGTGACGAAAAAGATGAGCGTGGTCAAAGACATTATTACCAGGGCCGGGCGGCCGGAGCACAACGGCCAGACGCTTAGCTGGAACTGGGACTCGCGGGACATCATTCGCGGAAAAGCGGCAAAAACCCGAAACATAGATAAACTACTGGAAAGCTCTTACATGAAAAAAGCCGCTGATGGAGCCCTGACAAAAAGTTTTAAAGATGACCCGAAGGACTTCACCCGGCTCTTCACG
>CAZNKT010000007.1:0-90222 GCA_964573605.1 uncultured Pirellulales bacterium | reverse complement strand
CTCGGACGCTCTGATCAACCTAAGGGCAGTCTCGCGCACCCGGTCGAGGGGCAGGCGCGACACCCCATTTCTATATCGAGCGACAACGGAAAGCGGCGGGCGGTCGAAGAGGAAACCGCGTTGCCGGTGACGATAGGGCTCGTTCTCAAGTCGATTGGCCAGTGGTGGAAGGTCGCGCTGCCGATGGGCTTCTTGCTGGCGCTGGCCGCGGCCGCCGTGGTGATGTACCAGTTCGTGCCGGTCTACCGCGCAACGGCGTGGATCCAGATCGATGAACAGGCGCCCTACATCGCCTATCCAAACCGAGACGAATCGCGACGCTTTGTGCAGACTCAGGTGGAGTTGATGCAAAGCCCGCTGGTTCTGGCCCCGGTGGTGGCCCGCGACGACGTGGCGGCCTTGCCGGAGATCAGCAACAACCAGGAGCCCATCAAATGGCTGGCGGAAGGCCTCCAGGTCGTCTCGCGTAATCGCTCCGATCTGTTTGACGTATCGCTGCCCAGCCGACGGCCCGAAGATGCGGCCATGCTGGTCAACGCCATCTTGAACTCTTATTTTCAGTTGCGTGCCGAGCGAAACAACGAAGCCACGCAACGCGTGATTGCCCTGTTGGAAGAAGAAAAGCAGCGCCGCGCGGCGGACGTCCAGCGGTTGCGGGAAGAGGTCCGCAGCCTCAGCCTGGATATTCACGGCCGGGATCCATTCACCGGAACGCCAACGGCCGATCTGGTGATGTTGAATCACCCGCTCCAGGCCCTTCAGGAGCGTCTGACCGACACGGAAGTCCAACGCAACCTGTTGGAAGTCGAGCTGCAGGCACTTCAGGAGGAGATGGCGTCGAGCCGGGTGGAAATTCCGCAGGCTTATGTCGAGATGGCTGCCGTGGAGAGTCCCGAGCTACAGATCATCAACGGACGATTGCAATACATGCGGACTCTGTTGCCGGCCACCGCCGAGCGGGCAAAGTACGGCAAAGAGGACCCCAATTACTTGCGACTGACCCGCGAAGTCGAAGCCTTGGAAGATTCGCGGCAACGCGCCATCGCCGAAATCGCGCCCCGAATTCGCGACGAGATGACTCTGGTCGCCGAGCAGCAGCGGCGGAACGAACTGGACCAGCTCGAGTCGGCGGTGGACCGGCAGGAGAAGCTCGAGCGCATGCTGCGCGCCCAGTACGAGGAACATCTTACGAAATCGGGAGGCGCAAAAGGCCGGTCGCTTGACCTGGAGTTTGCCCGCGCGGAATTGATCCGCGAAGAGCGGGTGTTCGAGATGATTGCAGAACGGGCCTTGGCGCTCCGCACGGAAATGCGGGCTCCGGACCGCGTCCGGCTGATGAAGAGCGCCACGCCGCCCCGATCACCGGTCGAACAGTTTCCCGTCAAGCCTTTGTCCGTGGCCATGCTCTTGAGCCTCTGCGTGCCCTTTGGCGCGGCCGTACTCTGGGAACGTGGCGCGCGCCGAATCGGCAGTTCCAGCGATCTGGCCAAGGAGGCGGAGATGCGCGTGTTGGGGGAAATCTCGGAGCTGCCGTCTGGAAGAAAGGCGCTTGCAGCGGCCGGAAAGGCCAGGCGGGATCTGAGGACCAGCATGTTTGAGGAAAGCGTCGACAGTCTCAGGACGTGCCTGTTGCTGGGAGCCGACCACGACAGGGTCAAGGTCGTTGCGGTTGCCAGCGCGGTACCTCGCGAAGGCAAGACCAGCGTGGCGTCCCAACTGGCGGTCAGTCTCGCCCGCGCCTCGGGTGGCCGCTCCCTGCTGATCGACGCGGACATGAGATCTCCGGACGTGCACCGCATTTTCGGAATCCCCAGCGAGCCGGGGCTGTCCAAGGTGCTGGACGGCTGTTGCTCGTTGGACGAAGCGATCATTACGACCTGGAGTGACGCTGTCCACTTGCTGCCGGCCGGCGTTTTGCACAAGAACCCCCACAACCTGCTGGGCACGCACGCATTTGAGCAACTGCTGGAAAAGCTCCGTCCGCAGTACGATCACATTATTGTGGACGTCCCGCCCATTTTGTCCGCCAGCGAGTCGTTGGTGCTGGCCCAGGCCGCCGACGGGACCCTGTTGTGCGCTCTTCGCGATCGCAGTCGCGGCCACCAGGTAAGGCTGGCGGTCGAACGGCTCGTTGCGTCCGGAGCACATCCGGTGGGCGCAACGCTCAATGGTGTACCGGCGAAGCGCTACGCGTACGCCTACGGCACCTATTCTTACGCATACCAAGAATCGTGATACCGCCAGAAGAAGCTCGCGTCTTGAACATTTCGTGGCTCGACGAGCCGCTGCGACTGGATATGGTTCCCAGCGGTTATTGTCGGTGGAAGCCGCTATTCAGCCGGCTGCTGGCCGTGCTGCTGTTGATTCCGGGCCTGCCTTTGATCTTGGCGCTGGTGGTGCTCGTGCGATTGACATCCCGAGGTCCCGGCATTATCCATCAGACCCGCGTGGGCCAGTACGGCAAGCTGTTTGTCATGCACAAGATCCGCACCATGGTCCACAATGCGGAACGGACAACGGGGCCGACGTGGACGATCAAGGACGACCCGCGGATCACCTCTGCGGGGCGCATCTTGCGCAAAGTGCATCTGGATGAACTGCCGCAGCTTTTTAACGTCTTGAAAGGGGAAATGGTGCTGATTGGACCACGCCCCGAGCGGCCCGAGATCATCCCCGCGCTGACGGATCACGTCGACGGCTACGCCAACCGATTGGTGATGCCGCCGGGGATCACGGGACTGGCGCAGATCAATCTCCCGCCCGACACGGATCTGGCAAGTGTCCGCCACAAGTTGTTGCTGGATCTGGAATACATCAGGAACGCCCGCGTCGGCCTCGATCTACGGATTCTTGTCTGTTCATGCCTGCGATTGCTGGGTGTTCCGGGAGACTGCGCCATGCGATTGACATTTGTCAAACGGGACGCGGGTCAGGCTGTGGACGATCCGGCCCCCTCTTCGCGGCTTGTGTTGGACGCGGATTACACGATTTCATTCTCCGACACGAGCGAGAAGACTTCCTCACCTTTGCGCCCAGACGCGACAGCTCAACGACCGGGTTGACGCACGGGACTTTTCCTTCGCGGCACTTCGCCTCTTCTTCATGCTTCCAACGAATGCCTTGAGCATCGACGTGGAGGACTATTTCCACGTATCGGGATTCGAACGGGATATTCCGCGCGAGCATTGGGACCGTTTTCACGTTCGCCTGGTCAACAACACTCGCCGGCTTCTCGACATGCTGGCTCGATTCCAAGTACGTGCGACGTTTTTCATGCTGGGCTGGGTCGCCACGCGGTATCCTCGGCTGGTGCGCGAAATTCATGCGTCGGGTCACGAGGTGGGATCGCACAGTTTTTGGCACCGGCTTGTATACGATCAGACACCGGCGGATTTTCGCGAAGACCTGCGGCGATCCCGTGACGTGCTGCAGGAGCTGTTGGGAGTTCCGGTGACCGCCTACCGGGCGCCCAGCTTCTCGATCACTCGCGATTCCCTATGGGCCATGGAAATTCTGGCCGAGGAAGGGTTCGTCGTGGATTCCAGCGTGTTTCCGGTGCGGCACGACCGCTACGGTATTTCCACTGCCCCGCGGCGGTTGCACAAGATCGCGACAAACGCGGGGGAGATTTGGGAATTTCCACCAGCCGTTTCCACACTGGGGACAATCCGGATTCCTGTGTCCGGCGGAGGATACTTCCGACTGCTGCCGTTCGCCATCACGTCGCGCCTGTTGTCACGAATCAATACGCGCGCGGGTCAGCCCTTTGTCTTCTATCTGCATCCGTGGGAGATCGATCCGGAACAACCGCGGCTTGGCTTAGGGTCTCGCCTTTCTCGGTTCCGTCACACCGTCAATCTGGCGTCTACGGAAGACAAACTAGCGGCGCTTCTGGCCATCTTCCGCTTCGCTCCTTTGGGAGAAGTCATCAACAGTTACGGAGTAAAACAAGGTGAATCAGCGAGCTGTTGCCATGTGTACGCGGAGCAGCAAACCTGATGGATACGCGGCGGCTGGCAATTCGAGGCGTGGCCTTCAATTGGCTGGGGCGTTTCTGCTCCATTGTTGTGGCTTTCTTCCTGACGCCTTTCCTGGTGCACACGCTGGGCAATGCGTCCTACGGCATTTGGGCCCTGGCCATGACGTTAACCAATTACTACGCGCTGGCCGATTTGGGGTTTCGCAGCGCAGGTACCAAGTACATCTCGCAGTTTGAGGCCACCGGCGACCACCGCAGCGTGGGCAAGGTCGTCATGACGCTTCAGGCCGTGTACGTTGTTCTCGCGCTACTCGTTCTCGCGCTCTCGGTACTGCTGGCCATGGTCTTTCCGCAACTCTTCGGGATTTCCACGGATTCCATCACCACCGTACGGTGGGTCGTTTTTCTCACCGGTGCGACGGTATCCGTTCGCCTGTTGGCTGAGTCGTGCGGTGCAATGATTACCGCCCTACAGCGGCACGATATTACGAACGGCATTGCTATTTTCGCCCAGGTCGCGCAGGCGTGTGCTCTGGTCGCTGTGCTGAAGGCCGACCAAGGTTTGGTGGGCATGGCATGTGCCACATTATCCGTCGCCGTGATCGTGCAAATCCTGCGGACCTTGGCGGCCTTGCGGTTGACCGGGACGGGCGTGGTGCGGTGGCACAACATTGACCGCGAGACGTATCGGCTGGTTTACCGGTTCGGCGGGCTCACGTTCCTGACCCACGTGGCCCGCCAGATGACGGAGAACCTGGGGAGTGTTGTGGTGGGGATCATCCTCGGGCCCGCGGCGGTTGCTTTCTTTGCGGTGCCGGAATCGCTGACTCGAAAGGTGCGGGCCATCGGATCGGGGGTGACCTTTGTGATTGACCCTCTTGCCAGTCACCTGGATGCCAGGGGGAACCGGGGAGCACTCGAAAGTGTACTTGTCCACGCGCCGCGGTTTCTGCTTGCATTGTCGTTATCCGCCACCGCGGTTTTTGTGTGTCTGGGACGCCCGTTTATTGAACTGTGGATTGGAAGAAATTACTCCCAGACGGCGTTTCCCGTGCTCTGCCTGCTGGCGGTGGCGATGGTTCTTCGAATGACCGCCAATCCGCTGCGGGGCATCTTGCGCGGGACGGCCCGTCTCCGCATGCTGGTCTACGCGGCCGGTACCGAATCGCTGATCGCGCTGACGCTGGGCCCGTTGTGGGTAATGGCAGCGGGATCGGTAGGGATGGCGGCGGCGATCGTGGCGGCGCAGGTGGTCGCCAGCGGCATCGTCGTTCCGGTGGCGGCCTGCCGAGCGTGCCGTTACCCCTTCGCGCAATTCGTGCGCGGCGCCATTCTCCGGGGCGCGCTGGCGGCGGTGCCGGCATGGCTCTCCGCCTATGCCTTGTCTCGCCTGTTCACACCCACTCGGCTCAGTGAGATCATGCTGCTCATTTTGGCAGTGGGCCTCGTTTCGGCCGGCAGTACTTTTCTTTTCACGTTCGACGCGGCACGGCGAATGCAGATTATCCGTGCATTGTGTCCGGCAAAGACTGTCCGTGCCGAGCAGCTACACGAGGTCCCTCGCCGGTAGTCCGCGATGAACCACGGCATGTCGAATTGGCGCGAGAGCAGGTTGTCACGCAGCGGTCCACCCCACAGTCGCACGCCGTACGCGTCGGAAACGGCCGTCTTCCCACCGTGCGCGGCGGCCGACATTGTCGACACGAGTGGCGCCGCGGGACCAAAGGCTGCCAGCCAGCACCGCGCGCGCCGCGTACTGATGTTGTCCTTTTATTTTCCTCCCAGCAACCTGGCGGGAGTGTTTCGGTCGCTGCGGTTCGTCAAATACTTGCCCGCGCACGGCTGGCAGCCGCTGGTTGTCGCCGCGCAACTCGAACGCAAGGCGGGCGGTTGCGATACCGGATTGCTGGAAGAGATTCCTTATCAGACGGTCATCCGCCGGACTCCCACGAGTTACCCGGACGAATCGATCCAACGATGTCTGGCCTGGATTACCAAGGGCCTGTGGCCGACCGACGCCGCGTCGTCCGAGCCCGTGGAGGCGAATCGAAACCGCGCCAAAGAGGGCAACGGCTCCGCCTTGCGGCTCCGCTCCGCATGGAGCCCCGTGGCGTGGGGGCGCAACGCCTGGGACATGGCTCTGTTGACACCCGATCAGCACATCTGGTGGCAACGTCCCGCCAGCCGCGCCGCCCGTGAGCTTCTCGGTCTGTACCGTCCGCAGATCATTTTTTCCACGGGTCCACCGCACAGCACCCACGTGATTGCCTCGCGTATCAAACGCCGCGCTGGACTCCCCTGGGTCATGGACATGCGAGATCCGTGGTCGACAAAACCATGGGGATACAAGGCAAGGAATCCGTGGGGCCAGCGCCTGCACCCGGCCTTCGAGTCAAAGTGCATCCGCCATGCCGATTGCGTGCTGCTCAACACGCAACGGATGTACGATGATTTTGTGTCGCGTTATCCGGCGGAACCGCGCACGAAATTTCGAGTGTTGACGAACGGTTACGATCCATCGCTGGCGACGAAGGTTGCCGAGCATGCGACGCAGCCGCGAGAAGCCGGGAATGAACATCGCTTACTGCTGTGCCATCCGGGTTCGTTGTACGGTCAGCGGGACCCGCGGCCGCTGATAGCCGCTCTCGAATTGCTTCGCAACGAAGGCAAGGACGCACACCTGGAACAGATTGGCGGGTGCGCGGACCACTTCGGCTTGGAAGCGCTGATCGGAGAGCGGCACTTGGAGCAGGCAGTGACGCTTCGGAAGCGTGTCCCCCACGATACGCTTCTGCGACGGATGGCAGCGGCGGACGTGTTGCTCGTGGTACAACCCCAGACCGCCATTCAGGTGCCCGCGAAATTGTTCGAAATGCTATTGTTTCACAAGCCGATTGTGGCGCTGACTGGTGACGGCGAAACGGCAGACATTGTCCAATCGCGTGGTCTGGGGCAGGTCGCACGGCCGGACAGCGCACGGGCAATCGCCAACGCCATCCGTGCCGCAGCGGCTATGCGTCCGATAGACGACGGAGCTTGGCAGCGCGCGATCGCGGATTTCGACGGTCAGCGTTTGACTGGTATTCTGGCCGACGTAATGGATCAATTATGCCCTTCGACTGGTTAAGCACCCTTCAGTGAAAAACAGCCGCGTCGCGTTCGTTGTTCACACGTTCGATATTGGAGGTCTGGAGCATTGCGTTGCGCGGCTTGTCAATGCAGCGGATCGACTAGCCATAGATCCGATTATTGTCTGCCTCAATCGAAGTGGAACGGCGGAGCGATGGATCGACCGCGAAGAGGTTCCGATCATTGAATTGAACAAAAGACACGGGAACGATTGGCGCGTTGTAGGGCATTTGGCCAGAGCGATCAGAAAATATCGTATCGACCTTGTGCATTCGCATAATTGGGGGACGTTGTTGGAGACTTGTATCGCACGGCGTATCGTTCATACGGCACGGCACGTTCACGCGGAACGCGGCATGGAGCTGGCCGATCTCCAGTTGTCGTCCTGGCGATCCGAAATGCGAAATCGAGTCAAACGCTGGGCGATGGGTAGAACGGACGCCGTGATTGCCGTATCCGATTCCGTCCGTCAGAGACTCGCCGATCAGCGGATTGCCAGTGGCAATCGCGTGCGAGTCGTTCCTAATGGCATTTGTTTAGAACGACCCGCCAAGGGCAGAAGGGTCCGCGACTCGATACGCCGTCGCCTGGGGGTCCATTCGCGTACTCTGTTGGTTGGCACCGTAGGTCGTCTGGTACCGGTCAAGGATTTCGGCACGGCAGTCGCTTCCCTGGAGCGCGTCGTTCGCGAAGGAGTAGACGCGCATCTAGTCATCGTTGGTAGCGGACGGGAGCAATGCCGACTCGCGGACCTCCGCGATCGCCTTGGTCTGCGCGGACGCTGCCACTTCGTTGGTCAGCAGTTCAATATCGGCGACTGGCTGGCGGCGATGGACATTTACGTGAATTCGAGTCGCAACGAGGGGATGAGCCAGTCCATCCTGGAAGCGATGGCGTGTGGGCTGCCGATGGTCGTGACCGATGTGGGCGATAACCGCCGCCTTGTGGACGGCGATCATCCCTGTGGCCTGGTCGTGCCGTCCTGCAATGTAAGCTTGCTGGGCGGTGCTCTCTGCGCGTTGGCAACGAGCGGTCAGAAGAGGCAAAATCTGTCGGAAAACGCGCTTGCCCGATACCGGAAAGAGTACACAACTGAAGTGATGATCGACAGATACGCGCGCCTCTATGACGACGTGCTCGGCCGCAACCAGACTCCGGCCCGGGAAGGAACGGCGGCATGAGCCTGAGCCTGATAGTATGGTTGGTCGTGTTCCCGCTACTGGCATTCATGGCGTTTCACCGGCCCGTGTGGGGCGTCACCCTCTACATGTTCACGTTCTTCGCCCATCCGTCCTTCTGGTGGTGGGGAACACCCATTGAGACGTATCGCTGGAACCTGTTTGCAGGAATCGTGCTCCTCTGCGCCATCTTCGCCCACGGGCGCAGACTGATACCGACGTCGCCCGTGGCACGAAAGACGACGATGCTCGGTCTGGCCATGCTGGCCAACGCGGCAGCGGTGCATTTTCTTTTGGCACCCAGTGCCGCCGTCAGCAGCGAGTCCTTCCTGCTGATGGCAAAGTTCCTTCTCCTATTTCTCATGATCATGGCCAGCGTGAAGGACCGCGATGATCTACGGTGGATCGTCGTGTCCATCGCAATCGGCGTAGCGTATCTGGGCTATGAGATTATGTTCAACCAGCGCGGTGCCTTCCGTGGGGGTAGGTTGCTGAGTGTCGGCGCGCCCGGCGCGGACGATTCGAATGAACTGGCTTCGTTGTTGGTGACTGTTATTCCGTTGATTGGCAGTCTTTGTTTTATCGGAAATCGCTGGCAGAAAGTTTTGGGCGCGGTGTCTGCGGGTCTGGGCCTGAACGCGATATTGCTGTGCAACAGCCGAGCGGCGTTTCTGGCGTTGCTCTTATCGGCCATGGTGCTTCTGGTGGCCGCCCCCAAGTCCCAGAGGCGCAAGGCGTGGGCAGCGCTGGGACTCGGCGTCCTGGCAGCCTACTTCCTGCTGGGGGACGCCCGAATCGTGGAACGCTTTTGGACAACGTTTGCCAGTGCCGAAGAACGCGACCATTCGGCGTCGGAACGACTAATCTACTGGCGGGCGGGAGCGAACATGATCGCCGACCGCCCCCTGGGATCGGGTGGTCATGGATTCAAGAAAGTGTACGGCGGCGATTATCTCAAACAGGTGGGTTCCAATTTCGAAATGCGGTCGGTCCACAATGGCTTCATCAATGAAGCGTGCGAATGGGGAGTGCAGGGACTGGCCCTGAGGCTGGCGTTCGTGGGCACGGCGATCCTGTTTTTGATTAAGGTTCTGAGACGCCACGTTTCTGACGCCTTCGACCGCGACGCGTTCTTCGGTCTCTGCCTGATCGCCAGCACAAGTGGGTTTCTGGTGACGTGTCTCTTCAATGACGCACTGGACGCCGAATGGGGCTACTGGACCGGAGCCATGATGCTCGTATTGGCCAAGCAGCTGGCCGAGGAAACTCGCTGGGCTTACGATTGTGACCTCGCTGATGCGGACGCGAATGACGTTCTGTGGATCGATTCCGCTTCGGGAATCGAGACCTGGTCGACGGCTGCCGATCGATGATCCCCTGTAAATTTTTTCCGTTGACAACAATCCGAGACCGGGGAGCTTCCCAAAGCCTCTAACAAAGTGCAGACCCGTTCGCAAACTCGCGTTTCGGTTGTGCGTTCGGAATGTCTTGTTAGGCACCATCAATTCTGATGTGCGGGATCTGCGGTGTTTATTTCGTTCGGTCGGGATTGGCAGCCGACCGAAGTACGGTCCAAGCGATGTGCCGCCAAATCGTCCATCGCGGGCCGGATGATGAGGGCGTGTTTGTCGATGGAGCCGTCGGATTGGGCATGCGCCGGTTGAGCATCATCGACCTGCAGCGCGGTGCGCAACCGATGTTCAACCGCGACCGGGACATCGCCGTTGTTTTCAATGGCGAAATTTACAATTTTCGCGAATTGCGGCGCGAGCTTGAAGCCGACGGCCTTCAATTCCGGACGGATTGCGACACGGAAGTTTTGGTATACATGTACCAGCGGTACGGATCATCGTTTGTGTCTCGGCTGAATGGCATGTTCGCCCTGGCCGTGTGGGACCGGAGCCGGCAACAATTGCTGCTGGCTCGCGACCGGCTGGGACAAAAACCGCTGTACTACGCCTGGACCGGCGATGGGCTCGTCTTTGGTTCGGAGCTGAAATGCCTGCTGGCCGAACCGAATGTATGCCAGGAGATTGATCGCGAAGCGGTGTACCATTATTTCACGCTGGGTTATGTCCCCCATCCATGGACCATCTATCGCGGATCCCGTCAGTTGCCACCCGGATGCACGCTCACGGTTCATAATGGCACCGACGCCGTGGAGCCGTACTGGAAGTTGACTCCGACGGTCGATCCGCGACTGGACCGCGAAGGGGCGAAACAACGGCTGCGTGAACTGCTAACCGACGCCGTTCGAATCCGCTTGATGAGCGACGTGCCGTTGGGCGCATTCTTGAGCGGTGGTGTCGATTCGAGCATCACGGTCGCGTTGATGGCGCGGCTGAGCAGCGAACGAATCAAGACGTTTCATATTGACTTTTCGCAACCCGACTACAGTGAGCGGCGGTTCGCAAGGGCCGTGGCGGAACGTTATGGAACGGAACATCATGAGCTGGTGGTGGAGCCGTCGGCGGTGGAATTGCTCGATGAAGTCGTGCGTTGCTTTGACGAGCCCTTTGGTGATTCATCCGCCCTGCCGACCTATTGCGTTTCTCAAATGACGCGGCGCTACGTCACGGTCGCTCTGGCCGGAGACGGCGGCGACGAAAGTTTCGGAGGGTACCGCCGCTACCGGCGGATTCTGTCCCGCCGCCGACTCCCTCATTGGATCCGCAAGCTGATTGGTACCGCAGGATACGGGATCGCTTGTGGGTTGCCACGATCCGCGCCGGGCGCGCGCTATCTGCGGAGTTTGGGAATGGATCACCATCCCTTCTTCGCGGTGGGGACGGCGGAACTGGACACGCGCGAACTGCTCAGCCGGCAATTCCTTGAACCCATCATGGAAACGTCCACGTTCAATGCAGTTCGCGGTCCGCTGGACGCCGTTGATGGAAGCGATCCACTGCTCCCTTACAGTCTGCTCGATACCTGCCGCTATCTGCCCGACGATATTCTGGCGAAAGTCGATCGGATGAGTATGGCCCATTCGCTGGAACTGCGTTCCCCGTTTCTGGACCATCGACTTGTCGAATTTGCGTCTGGTTTGCCCGCCGACTGGAAAATCCGGGGCAACGACTCCAAAGTGATTCTGAAAGAGACGTTCGCTCGCGATTTGCCGCCCGAAGTGCTCGCTCCCCGCAAACGCGGATTCTCTGTGCCCATGCGGCACTGGCTGCGCGACGAACTGAAACCGCTGCTCGACGAAGCATTGCACGACCCACATATCGCGGCTTCAGACATTTTCCGTATGGACCGCATCCGGTCGTGGTCCAAGGAACATTTTGCGGGTCGGCGGGACCGGTCCAGCCAGCTGTGGCGCTATTTGTTCTTCGTCCACTGGTGGCATCACGACCGCAACCGCCGCGGTTGTCGGCCTCATCCTACCTGCGCGGCCTAGGCAAATGCGACGGTCAATCACATGCCGGACCGGCTCTCGTGCCCCGTTTTGGCACGATTTCCGCGCGGCGCCGCGCAGTATCGCGAAGAATACATTGCACTGTCCACGTGTCGTTCCCGGCAAGTCAGAAGTAACCGCTTGATGCAAATCGTCCATCACACCAACGCTCCCGTCATCATTTTGGGGCATGGAAGTTCCGGAACGAGCATCCTGGCCACATTGCTCCGCAAGTATCTTCAGATCAGTTTCGGCACGGAAAGCCAGTTCATTGTTCGATTCTTCAACATGCTTCCCTCGTTTGGCGACCTTTCCGACAGACAAAATCGTCGTCACCTGGTCGAAGCGATCTCGCAAGAGCGGTGGTTCTCCCGATGCCGGACAAAATGGGGATTTGAGCTGAATATTGAGGAAGTGGTGGACGGCGTTGAATTGCCCGGCTACCGGCAGGTGCTCGACGCCATTTTCTTGCAGCTTGCACGCCACAACGGTCTCGCCTGCCGCTGGGGCGACAAGACGCCGGAGTACGTCAATCATTTGGACTGCATGGGCCAGTTGTTCGCCGACGCCAAGTTCATTCATCTGATACGGGACGGCCGGGACGTCGCATTGTCTGTCATGGGCAGATACTGGGGGCCGAAGAATATCCACACAGCGGCGCGCGAATGGCAGTCCGCGATCGATAAAGTCGACCGTTTCGCGCGAAGCGCCCGCCCGGGACAGTTCTTGGAGATGACGTACGAGGATCTGCTTTCCGCACCGGTCCGCTGCTTCGGCCAACTCATCGATTTTCTAGAAGTCGATGACGCCGGCGGAGAGCTGATCGAACGCATTCGGCGCCGCGTGTCCACGGATCTGATGCCGAACAATCACAACAAGTGGCGTCTGGAATGGTCCGACCGGCAACGCGCCCAGTTTGAGCAGATTGCGGGTAACGCGTTGCGTCGCCACGGATACGACACGGCCACCAGCCGGTCCGCCGGACCGTCACATGCGTGGCATCACATTTTCTGGAGCTTAGACAATCGTGTCCGGAAGCTCGGATATCTCGAATACTGGCGTGACAACATTTACAAAGCACGCCTTCGAGCGCGCGACATCCGCCGAGGCGCGCTGCGGAGGCTGTCCCGGCAGTGACGCGGAATGTACTTCGCTCATTTTCAGATTACAGAGGTCATTTTCGAGTGTCTTCCAGCGTCAACCGCCTGATCCGTGCGGCGCGCAAGTTGCGTAAAATGCCGCCTGCGGAAGTCAAGGGACGCATCCGCGAGCGATGGCGGCAGACGGCCGAGAGGCGGTCGTATCGCAAGATGAAAGCAACAGCGCCGTCGGATACGATCCATCATGGGATAGCTGAAGCGGCGTTGATGCGCGCGTCCGCGCTCGTGCCAGGCTGCCAGCGCTCAATTTTCGAAGAGGCGCGCCAGGATGGTTCCTTCGTATTTCGGCGGATTCAAGCCCATGCGGTCGGGCGGGCCCAGGGTTGGATCTCCGGCCGGTTCCACTTGCTGGGCACGGGCGTGGATCTTTCCCAGCCGATTGACTGGCACCGCGATCCGCGAAGTGGCCTGCGGTGGCCACGTGCTTTCTATGCCGACATGGAGCTGTACGAAGCGAGCGGCGACGTGGACGTCAAACACGTCTGGGAACGCAATCGCCACCAGTTTCTGGCCGAGATCGCTCGGGGATGGCTGTGCGGCGGGCCGGCCCAATACGGCACGCTCGTCATCGACGCTATTTCGGGGTGGATTGCCGACAATCCGGTGCTGGAGGGCGTCAACTGGGCCAGCGGCCTGGAAGTCGCCATGCGGAGCCTGTCCTGGACCTGGACGTTGGCCGCTCTGGCCGACTGGCCCGACTGGCGTGGGGACGTATTGCAGCGCGTTGTTGCCAGTCTCCAGCAACACGGATCCTACCTTTCACATCATCTTTCGTTTTACTCCAGTCCGTACAACCATCTCATTGGCGAAGCAACGGCACTCTTCATCTTAAGCCTCTTGCTGGCCGACACCGAGGAAGCGTCCGCGTGGGAATCGCTCAGCCGCGACGTGCTCACGCGGCACGGTCCGCGGCAGTTTTACAGTGACGGCTTCTGCGTGGAGCAGGCTACCGGCTACCATTTCTTCACGTTGGGCTTTCTGGCTCACGCTTTGGCGGCGGCGCGCAGCGCGGGGCGACCGTTGGATCGTTTGGATCCGATCCTCCATCGAGCCTTCCGGGCGGGTGCGGCTCTGCGCAAGCCCGATGGGCGTTGGCCCGCCGTCGGAGATGTCGACTCGGCACGATCGCTGCCCGTGCTCACGGACGACTACTGGGACTTTCGCGGACTCTGCAATCTCGGCGCCGTGCTCTTTCACGACCCTGCCCTGAAGTTCGACGGCGCGGGCTCCGAGTTGTTTTGGGTAACCGGCAACGCAGGACTTCGCGACTGGGCACGTTTGTCCGGCGGGCCAGAATCCCAGCGGTATCATCTGCGGGAAGCGGGTTACGTCGTCGCCGCGGAACCTTGCCACGGCGGAACCTGGCTGCTGCTGGACGGCGGTCCGCTTGGGGCAGGACTGCACCATGATGCCACGCCGTCCACGGCCCACGGCCACGCGGATACTCTCCAGGTCTTGTACGTCGACAAGGGCCGCACGATTCTGCGTGACCCTGGAATGCCGTTCTACTTCGGATCTCGGGCCTGGGTCGACCATTTTCGTGGACCGGAGGCCCACAACACGATGGTCATCGAGGGGACCTGCCAGGGACGTCATGCCGGCCGTCTGGCCTGGTCCCACGTAATGGACCGGCCTGACGTGGACGCCAACCTTTCCGATGAGCTGTGGCTCGTGCGCGCGAGTGCCAGGTGGAAACAGGACGTGTCGATCGTGCGGTACGTCCTCGCGCTACCGGGACGTGGCCTGTGGATATTCGACTGGATCACATCCTCGATTGCCCGACGAGTGGAATGGTTCTGGCAAGTTGAGGGCGATTGGCACGCCGTGCCGAATCCTTCCGACTCATGTTCTGTCTTCATCGAAAGTGAACTCGGAAAGCTCCACATGTATTCGGCCGGCTCGCCTCTGCACGCCACCGTGGATAAAGCCAGACAGATATCGCCCGTAGGTTGGGATGCTCCGGAGTACGGTCAACTTTGTCCGGCCGAGCGCGTGCGCGTTGAAACGGTGGTGGAAGGCGAATTGCTCGTGGCCACGGCGTTGGCCGACGACCCTTCACCATTCTGTGCCCGAGTGCATGGACACGACGTGGGGCTCCTGGATCCCCAGGGAGGCGATTCGCCATTGATCGAGGATGAGGATCTGTTTTGGAAGGGAACGTTTCCCAACGAGGCGGTCACCGTCGTGGCAGGAAATGCCGCTCGTCGAAAAGCCGGTATGTGGGTCTTGAAGGACAGTCGGGATTGGCCCGCCGCCATGCTTGTATCCCAACTGCGTGCCGTAACATAACGTGCAACACCTAGCCAACCTGCCGGAATCAGCCGAAAAGCCGGTCACTAAAATCTCCAGTCCCGGTGTCCGGTACGCGAAGATTCTGGAAATAGGACCCATCCCGCCGCCACGCGCTGGATGGGGCGTGCGCTGTGAGTACCTGATCCGGGCGCTGCGCTGCCGGGGCATCGAGACGGCCGCACTCGATTTGGGACCCAACCGCCGGATCCGCCGCGACAACTGCGACGACGTGCAGTCGGGTTGGGATTACGGCTGGAAGGTGTTTCGCTACCTGTGGCGCGGTTATCGCGTGCATGCACATCTCAACGGCGAATCGGTAAAGGCATACTTGCTCGTACTGTACAGCACAGTCTTAAGCCGTCTCTTTCGCCGGCCGGCAGCGCTGACATGGCATGGAGGACTCGGTTACCGTTATTTTCCGGACAACGGAAATCGACTGGCTCGCATCGTCCACTGGATAATCTTCGGCGTGTGCGAAAGCATCGTGTGCAACGACGAACTGATCAAACAGCACATTATTGCGTATGGAGTGCCGGAGAAAAAAGTCGTCCCCATTCCCGCGTTTTCGCGCCAGTATTTGGATTTCAAAGCGGCAAAGCTTCCCGAGGATGTCGAGCGGTTCCTGAAAACTCGCAGTCCGCTGCTGTTCTGTTACACGTATTTTCGCCCCGAGTTTTACATACCGGTGTTCGTCCAGGCGATGGCGCGCCTCGTGCAAGCATATCCCTCCCTGGGAATCATGTTGGTGGGATTCGACCGGGACGCCGAAGCGACGCGGAGGCAGGTGAGCGATTTGGGACTGGACGACCACGTATCGTTCTGTGGTGATTTGGATCGTGACACCTTCTTGACGCTCCTCGAACGGTCGGACCTTTATGTCCGTACGCACAAACGGGATGGAATATCCAGTTCGGTACTCGAAGCGCTCGCCTTGGGCGTACCCGTCGTCGCCGCGGAGAATCCTTTGCGTCCGCCGGAGGTCACGACCTACGAGGCAGAAGACGCCGACAGCCTGGCACGTGCCGTAACGGACGTCCTCAGTAGGCCATCGCAACGGCGCGGCGATACGCTGCGGGAAGTCGAAGATACGGTGGCCCGGGAAGTCGACTTGTTAACAGGAGGCCTGGAATCCGGCAAATCACAGGCGTTCCTCACGGCGTGAAGACAGCAGCCACAAAAAGCCTTGTGTCCGAATTCCACGACTTCTACCAAGACGCATTGCAGCGAAAGCTGATCTCGTTTTTGATCGGCGTGCAGGGTTCGGGGACGAAACTGTTCGCTCGGCTTCTCGAGGAAACGCTTGATTTCTCCGTGATTCGTGACCGCTGCCTGATCTTTCAAGCCGCGGTCAGAGTCCATCAAGACCGTTCACCCAAGAACATCGAGAGACAGTTCTGGCATGTCCATCGGCGGTTGTTTCCCGCTACGGAATTACGCAAGCGGCTGTCCGCAAAGCAGTACCACCACCAGAACGATCATTTTAACGGCATCGAGACATGCTTTCCGTCCGCAAGAATACGGTCGGCGCGGGAGTTTGTTTACTTTTTCTACAGTTACCATGCCTACCAGCATGGCAAACAGCACCTCGCTGCCAAAAGCGACGACATTTGGGAATACGCTCATTTCCTCGCGCCTCTTCTCGGTCCGCGGCGCTACTTCTTCCTGGTGCGTGATTTTCGCGACAACGCCTTGTCGATCATGAACAAGAATTTCGGTCCTCGCACAGTATTTCGAGCGGCGACCTACGTTCGGCGTCAACTGGCCCACTACTGCCGGGCAGCGGATGCCAATGCCGATCGGACACTGACCGTCCATTATGAAGCCATTCTGCAGGATCCCGTAAGCGTGTGCCGGAACGTCTCCGATAAGTTTGGGCTCGCGTTGATTCCCGGCTGGGTCGACCGTATCGGGGCGCTCAACATCCAGACAGACAATTTCAATAAATGGCGCAGTCTTAGTGCCACGGATCTGGCTCGCTGCGAGGGAGCACTCGAAGAGTATCTTCAGCGATTCGCCTATGAAACGTGCGGCAGGCCCGGCGGCGCAATTGACGGGCCCGCGGCCGCGTGGGATCAGATTCAAGATGTATGCCTCCGTGTCCCCCAGAAAATCGGTGTCGCCCTCAGTCGCCTCCTCCGAGCGCCATGAAGATATTCATTAACAGACGCCGTCGCCTGGACTCGCGTTGTCAGAAGCTCGAAGTCGAGCACCCTCATGCTCACGTAAAGCGCTGCCCGAAGTGAGAATTCTTTTTTTGCAAAAGCGCATTCTGTACCCCGCCAACACGGGCGGCAGGATCCGAACGCTGAACATATTGCGACACCTGGCCCGGTGGCATGACATCACATACCTGTGCAACGTGCAGCCCGAGGATTCTTCCTACCTTGGCCAGATGGCGTCGCTCGGTGTGCGATTGGTTACCATCCCGTGGCAGGAAACGCCCCGCAACAGTCCGCAGTTCTATGCAGACCTGTTGAAGAATGTGTTTTCCCCTTTACCTTTCACCGTTGCCAAGGATTACGACCCGGCGCTGCGTACACGCGCCACGGAATTGCTCGAACAGGGCACGTTTGATCTCCTGATTTGCGATTTCGTGCAGATGGCGCAGAACGCGATCGGCTTAAAGTCCAGGGCCAACCTGCTGTTTCAACACAACGTGGAAGCACAGATCTTTGAACGCCATGCCAAGACGGGAGGCAGCTGGCTGCGTCGGCGCTATATGGCTCACCAGTGGAAAAAAATGCAGGCCTACGAATCCCGCGCCGGAAGGCACTTTACCGGAGTCGTTGCCGTCAGCGACCAGGACAAGGGGATCTTCCAGAACAGGTACGGTTGGGGGCACGTGCACACGATCGACACTGCCGTCGACACCGATTATTTCCAGCCGAACGGCCAATCGGAGATCGACAGGCGGGTCGTGTTTGTGGGCTCGCTGGACTGGCTTCCCAACGAAGACGGCGTGCAGTTCTTTACGCACCAGATCTGGCCTTCGATTCGCGAAGCCCACCCCCGGACGGAATTTCAGATCGTAGGACGAAATCCGTCGCGTGCCGTGACGCGGCTCGGAAGCATTCCCGGCGTGTCGGTCGTGGGAACCGTCCCCGACGTCCGTCCCTACCTGGCCCGCGCGGCGGTCGTCGTGGTGCCGCTCCGCATCGGCGGCGGAACACGCATCAAGATCTTTGAGGCAATGGCCATGGGCAAGGCGGTGGTCAGTACGTCGGTCGGGGCCGAAGGACTGAAGGTGGAACCAGGACGTCATTTCGTGCTGGCCGATTCCGGAGAACAGTTCAGTCGGCAGGTCTCTGACCTGCTCGGCGACAAGGTCCGGCGCCAGCGAGTGGGCCGCGAAGCGCGGGATATTGTGCGAGCGAGGTTTTCGGCGGAAACCGTGGCGCGGCAATTCAATGAAATCTGCCAGTCGCTTCTCAGGTCGGCGCAAACGAACAATTGGTAACGACGGACGACAGCCATCGCGACGTTCGCGTGCCGCCACCAGATAGCAGCCGCGCGATCCGCTCCACCTTGTGGCGCGCATATCATGGGCTGGCGCTTGGGTTCGTTACGCTGGTGTTGGCCGTCAGCTTCTGGAGCATCCGTGTTTATCGGCAGGAAAACCTGGAAATCAAACGGCGCGTCGAGCACCTCACGGTTCGCGGCGAGTCGGAATCAGCAACGATGCGTCGTGTGGCCCGATACGTCATCGAAAACGTGCCGTCGCGACGTGTCGACGCCTATTTTCTGCTCCCTTGCTTCCGGATGTTGAAACCTACGGCGCTGCAGATTCTGGAAGGCGGCGGCGACTGTGCTTACAAAGCCCGGGCGTTTATCGTCATGCTCAAACATGCAAGTATTGACGCGCACAAGCTTGCATTGCACGACGACAGTAATGTCCCGGTCCATGCCGTGGCGGTGGCAGAAACCGAGAGGGGACGCTACATCGTCGACTTGCACTACGGGATTATTTTCGAGAATGAACGGCACA
This sequence comes from uncultured Pirellulales bacterium, assembly GCA_964573605.1. Taxonomy (GTDB): domain Bacteria; phylum Planctomycetota; class Planctomycetia; order Pirellulales; family JBBDJB01; genus CAZNKT01. The sequence goes on along the minus strand of CAZNKT010000007.1, from coordinate 71,102 downwards.
ACCCCATTGCGTTGCAGTCGTTAATGACCGACCCCCGGTGTCTGCACAACGTGGTCCAGCGGGAGATCGCCGGGGGCAATGCACGTGCGGCCGCGTACGATCTTGACCGGTACAACTACCGTACCGCGCGCACGATCAACTGGGAAAAGACCTGGCTGTCGGCCCGCGCACGCGAGGTTCTCAGCGCGGTGATAGGTCGACCGGCTGTCGACCGGCTGCCGCGCCCGTATCTGGCGGAGGAGCCCGCTTTGATGGTCCTTCTACTGGGCGCTGCGGGGCTGATGTTGGTCGGCTCGCCCTATTTCCTCGCCTGGTGTTACCGCAGGCTTCCCGGTCGTGACCAGCGCCGGACAGCCCGCTGCCGCGGCGGCCCGTGTCGGCGCGATTCGGCCACGGCGACCGAGTTGGAGACGCACGCATCCGGCTAGCGATGCGACGGACCAACCATGTGCGGCATAGTCGGTATCTATAATTGGGACTCTGAGGACCGGGTCGACGAACAGACAATCCGCGCGATGTGCCTGCCGATCGTTCACCGCGGTCCTGACGACGAGGGAGTGCACGTGGACGGCCGCATGGGAATGGGCATGCGACGGTTGAGCATTATCGATCTGGCCGGCGGCCACCAGCCCATTTTCAGCGAAGACGGCCAGATTGCCGTAGTGCTCAATGGCGAGATTTACAATTTCCAGGAGTTGCGTCGAAAACTTGAAGCCGGCGGCCACCGCTTTCGGTCCCGCACCGATACCGAAGTACTGGTCCACGGTTACGAGCAGTGGGGTGACGATCTGCCCCGCAAGTTGAACGGCATGTTCGCTTTCTGTATCTGGGACGCCCGGCAGCGGCGCGTTGTGCTGGCGCGCGACCGGATCGGAATCAAGCCGCTGTACGTCTACCGTGATCACAAACGGATTGCATGGGCATCGGAGATCAAAGCGCTGCTGACGCTGCCGGGAGTCCGGGCCGAGCTGGATGAAGCTGCCTTGCTACGCTTTTTGACGTTTGGATACGTGCCCGCGCCACGGACGCTGTTCCGCGGAATCACCAAGATGAGCCCGGCGTCTGTGGTGACCTTGCAGGATGGAAAGGAAGCCGCCGATACGTACTGGAACCTGCCCTTTCACTCTCAGAATCGGTCAACGGAGGATTGGTGCGAAGAGTTACGGTCCCTGCTGGACGACGCTGTTCGCTGCCGCCTGATGAGCGACGTTCCGCTGGGTGCGTTCCTTTCCGGCGGAGTGGATTCTTCCGCCATCGTAGCCACGATGCACCGGTTGGGGGTCGAAAATATTTCCACGTACGCCATCGGCTTCGGCCGGGACGATGCGTTTCACAGTGAGCTCGACCGGGCCCGGTCCGTCGCTCGAGCGTACCATACCGACCACCACGAAATCGTTGTCGACCCAAACGTGGCGGATTTGATGGCTCCGTTGATCCACTATCTGGACGAGCCGTTCGCCGATACATCGTTCCTGGTCACGTATCTGGTGAGCAAGCTCGCGCGCCAGACCGTGACAGTCATCCTCTCGGGATTGGGAGGAGACGAAGTGTTTGCCGGTTACCGCCGTTACCTTGGCCCCAAGATCCAACACGCGTACGATTGGACGCCGCGTTTTGTCGACCGGGGCATGATACGCCCACTCGCCCGAAGGTTGCCCGTCGACCGCGGTTCGCGGTGGAAGTCCCTGTTCCGGCACGCACGCGGCTTCCTGGACGGCGTCGATTTGCCGCCGCCCGAGCGGTACCAGGGCTACGTCGGTATTCTCAGCAACGGAAGCGGCCGGACCCTGCTGGCGCCCGACCTGGTCAAGCTCCACGACGCCCAGCAGCCTGACGACGTGGCGGCCCATTACCGGCAAACCCGTGGTTCCTCGTCCATCAACCGTATGCTCTATGCCGATCTCAAGACATCGCTGGTCGACAGCCTGCTGACGTTTACCGACAAAATGAGCATGGCCGTGTCGCTCGAAGCGCGGGTGCCACTGCTGGATCACCGGCTGATCGAACTGGCCGCCCGGATTCCTCCCGAACTGAAACTTCGGGGACTCACGGGAATGAAATACATCTTCAAGCGCGCTGTTTCCGATCGTCTGCCCGATCATATTTTGCATGGCCGGAAGATGGGGTTCGGTACACCGATCAGCCGTTGGTTTCGTACGTCGCTGAGACCGTTGTTGGAAGACACCCTCTCGACGTCGCAATTAACGCGGCGCGGCTACTTCAATCCCGCCGCGGTACGCCAGCTCATCGACGACCACATGCAGCAGCGGGCCGACAACTCCGAACATCTCTTGACATTATTGACCTTTGAAATGTGGCACCAGACGTTTCTGGACAGGGCTGTGGCGTGACTGTGTTGCCATTCATTTTTGGGCTTTCCCTGCTGGCAATCGCTTCGACATACGTTGTATATCCGTTGCTGTTGGTGGTACGGAATGCCTTTCGTCCCCGGCAGCGCGTTATGGACGGGCACGAACCGACCGTATCGCTGGTAATCAGTGCGTATAACGAAGCGACGGTGATCCGGCAAAAACTGCAAAACAGCCTCGCTCTGGATTATCCGACGGAAAAGCTCGAAGTAATGCTCATCTCCGATGCATCGGATGACGGAACCGACAGCATCGCGCAACAGTTCGCCGGAGAGGGAGTCCGGTTGTGCCGGCAGGAGGCGAGACAGGGCAAGTCGGCCGCGCTGACACGCTTCGTGCCTCATGCGCGTGGAGACATCGTCGTGTTCAGCGACGCGAACTCGATGTACGAGCCCGACGCAATTCGCAAACTGGTGAGGCACTTCCGCGCACCCGATGTGGGCTATGTCGTCGGGTGTCAGAAATACTACCTACCGACCGACGGGACCCCAGCGACGTCGGAAGGCCTTTACTGGCGATACGAACAGTTTCTAAAACGGCAGGAATCCCGGGCGAGTTCTGTGGTTGGCGGCGATGGGGCCATCTACGCGATACGCAAACGGTTGTTCCAGCCGCTGCGAACAGACGACATCAGCGATTTTGTCAATCCTCTGCAGATCGTGGCGATCGGATATCGCGGCGTTCACGAGCCCCACGCCGTGTGTTACGAAGCAGCGACCGATAGTTTGTGCGGGGAGTTTCGGAGAAAGGCACGGATCGTCAACCGCAGCGTGCGGGGTCTGTTTCGCGTTCCCTCCGTGATGCAACCATGGCGTGCGGGTTGGTTCGCCGTGCAGGTGATCTTGCATAAGTTCGTTCGCTGGTTGGTACCTCTGTTCTTGCTGGCCATGTTCGTCAGCGCGGCGGCCATGGCGCGGGTCGACCCGCGACCCGTAACCCTTGCCGTGTTAGTGCTTCAAGTCGCGTTTTACGGTCTGGCATTGCTGGGAATAATTCCTGTTCTACGACGCAACCAGCTCTTTTCCGTTCCAGTTTACTTCTGCGCTGTCAATCTTGCGGCCGGGTGGGGCCTTGTGTCCGCAGCATTTGGAAGGCGATTTACGATCTGGAATCCGGAGCGCACGGTTCCAGGATCGGCTGAGCGGGGTCGCGGAGAACCCCATGTCATTGGGGCCAGCCGTTGCACTGTGGAGAATCATCGATGAAGCGCGTTGCCGTGTTCGGATTGGGGTATGTCGGCTGTGTGACGGCCGGGTGTCTGGCACGCGACGGTCATCACGTCGTGGGTGTGGATGTCGACGAGGAAAAAGTTCAGACGATACGCGCCGGAAGGTCGCCGGTCGTTGAACACGGCTTGGACGAAGTGATTCGTCAGGGCGCGCGTTGCGGAGGCCTGACCGCGACCTGTGCCGCCGGTCAGGCGGTCGCGGAAACCGACATGGCGATGATTTGCGTGGGTACTCCGTCCGCCCGCTGTGGAGCCGTGTCGACGGACGCCGTCCGGCGCGTCGTCCAGCAGATTGGCGACGCACTGCGCGACGTGTCACGACCCTACAGTGTGGTGGTTCGCTCCACGCTCCTTCCCAATATCCTCGAAGACGAAATCGCGCCGCTGCTGGCGGCCCACGCGGGGCGTCCGCTCGGTCCTGATTTGCGGCTGGGCAATAATCCCGAGTTCCTGCGAGAAGCCACTGCGTTGGCCGACTACGATGCACCCCCTTTTGTGCTTGTGGGAACCGTGGGGGACTTTGACGGGCAAGATGTTTTGGAACTGTATGCCGACGTGCAGGCCGCGCGCCTTGTGACTGACGCTCGCAGCGCGGCACTGGTCAAGTATGCCTGCAACGCGTTTCACGCGGCGAAGGTCGCTTTCGCCAACGAAATCGGCACGCTGGCGCGGTCCATGGGAGCGGATGGCCGCGTCGTGATGGACATGGTGAGCCGCGACACGAAGCTGAACATTTCGCCGGCCTACCTCCGCCCGGGCTTCGCGTTCGGCGGCTCCTGCCTGCCGAAAGACGTGCGCGCCATGGTTCGCTACGCGCAGCGGAACGCCCTGGACGTGAGCCTGCTGCAGTCGCTGCTGCCGTCCAACGAAGCGCATCTGGCGCGGGCCTTGGAGCGTATCGAGCAAATCGGGGTCCGTCGCGTTGGCATCATCGGTTTGAGTTACAAAAAGGGTACGGACGATCTGCGCGAGAGCCCATTCGTCGTCATCGCGGAACGCCTTCTCGGGCGGGGCCACGACGTAGCCATTTACGATCCGGGGGTCTCGGTCAACCGGCTCCGGGGCAGAAATCTGGCATACATCGACCAGCACCTGCCCCACTTGGCCGCATTGCTCGTGGAAGAACCCCAAACCATCCTCGAACACGCCGAACTGCTCGTCGTTGGGACCAGCGTGGGCGACCACCTGGATTTGGCGAACACGTTCGAGGGGCCGATCCTTGATCTGCGTGCGTGTCTCGTGGCTCCGGGTGAACCGCTTTCAAAGGTCACGCACTGATTGCTGCGGCGAAGATGGCAACGGTTCAAAAACGAATATCCTGCCGCGGCGATCGGGCGGCGGGCCGTGGACTGGCGGAAGCTGAGTGATAGGCCACAGCCAATCACCAGGGCTGGCTCGCTGCGGCGAGCCGTTGCACGAATCCGGTCACAGCCTGGTGGTTACCGTCGACACGGAAGAAGAAGGGCTGTGGAGCGGGCAATTCCGCAGACGCGGCAACACGGTACGCAACATCGAAGGGATACCCCGCTTTCAGCAGTTGTGCTCGAGCTACGGCATCCACCCCACCTACCTGGTAGACACACCCGTTGTGGAAGACACCCGCGCAGTGGCGATCCTGCGCGAGCATCACACGCACGGTGCATGCGAGATTGGCTCGCATCTGCATCCCTGGTGCGCCCCTCCGCTGGTGGAAGAAACAGGCGGCGCGCAATCCTACATGTGCAATTTGTCAGAGGATCTGCAAAGACGAAAACTGACGCGTCTCACCGAGTCGATCGAGCACGCGTTCGGTCGCCGGCCGACCTCGTTTCGCGCCGGCCGGTACGGCTTGGACATCCGGGGAGCTCGGATTCTGGCAGACCTGGGATATGTGTGCGACTCGAGCGTCATTAACTTCACGGATTATTCGGACCGAGGCGGTCCTGATTTTTGGGCTGCTCCGACGCAACCGTATTGGATCGGCGGCGAGCACTTATGCCAGCCTTCCAATCGCGGCGTGCTGCTGGAAGTGCCCGTGACGGTTGGCTTCAACCGGCGGCGATTTTCATGGGCTTCACGTGTTGTGGGAGCGGCCAGGAAGCCGTTCGTTCGGCGGTTGAGGTTGACCGGTGTGCTGGACCGGACAGGGTTGATCCGCCGCATTAAGTTCAGCCCGGAACAATCAAGTGCCCGCAGAATGAATCAACTCGTTGACGCCTGCTTGGCCAACGGTTCACCGGTCATGGTGATGATGTTGCACAGCAGTTCCCTGGTGCCGGGCATGTCCCCCTATGCCCCGGATTCATCCGCTCTGGAAGCGGTGTACGCCCGTCTGGAAGCCACTTTTGACTATTGCAGGAATGCCCAAAAAATGACCGGCCGCACGCTCACCGGCTTCGCCGAGCGATGGGCCGGCCACGCGCCTCGCAACGCGCGTACGGCCCGCCATGCCTAAACTGCGAATCCAGTATCCCGTTTACCAGCAGCCAGGCCGCGTCACGTTCGGGCCCGGATCGTTGCGCGTGTTGGCCGAAACGCCCGACCTGGAACGTACCGTGTTCTTCGTTTCGGGCCAGCAGGCCGTGCAGACGGTCGTGGCGGAAGGCATGGCCAGACAGCAGCGCGCGTGGCGTGAGCACTGCGTGCTAACCAAGCCGCCGGGTGAACCGACATGGGAGATGGTACGCGACGGCGCGGAGGCGATTCGTCATGCAAAACCCAATCGCATTGTTGGGATTGGCGGTGGTTCCGTGCTGGATTGGTGCCGTCTGGCATGGGCCGCTTCGATCGACGCGCTGGACCAGCCGTCCGCGCTACGCGCGCTGCGAACCAAGGACCCCATCCGCCCGGAGATATGGCTTGTTCCAACCACGTGTGCCACCGGTGCCGAAGCAGCCGGAGTTGCCGTGTACACCCGCGATGGAAAAAAGACGCCCTCCGTATCGCCGGCGTACGTCGCCGACGAAGTCATTCTCGATGGCCGCTTTCTGGAGACGTTATCCTCGGAGGAACTTGCCAACTGCCTTTGCGACGCGCTGAGCCACGCGATCGAGGCTTACGTTTCTCTCGTTCCCTGCGCGCTGGCTGAGGAAGCCGCGCTGAGCGCCCTGCGCAGGATCATACAAACTTTCCATCCAGACGACCGGACCCATGATTACCAGGCGCTGCTGGAAGCGAGTTACCTTGCCGGCCTGGCGGCTTCCCATTGTTCGGTGGGAGTTGTTCACGCCTTCGCCCACACGGCGGCGGCCTGCGGAGTTCGCCACGGTCACGCCAACGCCTTGGGCCTCGTGCCTGGTATCCGTCTCAACTCCAGCACGAAGCCGCTGCGCAGGCTTGTCGACAACTGCCGCTTGGAAAACGCGGAGGCACTGGTAGGGAAGATCGAACCGATCACTGAGGCCGCCGTCCGCCACGGCGACCACTCGAAATTGATGGACGTGCTTCGAGGCCCCTCCTCCCGTCAAGATTTTGTTCAATCCATGCTTCACGACGACTGCTTACGGACGAACGCGACACCGATCTCCCGTCACGACGTCGACCGTTACCTGGAACAAGTCTTGCAAGTAGGCGCCCTTTGATGACACAGACATTCCTGAACAGGCTCGATGAGGCGCCCGGCGATTCCGTGGCCGTGATAGACGACCAGGTGATGATAACCTACGGCGCATTGCGCGACACCGCGATGCGTGTTTCGGCGGGCATTGTGGACCGTTGCGGGTCGAAGCAATACGTGATCGTGCGCGCCGCACCGACGGCGCGGTTCGTGACGACCCTCATGGCGGTGATGTATTCCGGCAATACGCCGATACCGGTGGCCGGTGACCTACCGCCGGACGACCTCGAATTCATTCGACGGAAAAGCCACGCCGCCCTCACGGTCGACCAGATGGACGTCCAAAGCTTAAAGAGCGAAACGGGCCGGGACGCGCGGGATGCGTCCCTGCCGGCGCTGGTCATGTTTACTTCGGGCACGACGGGGTATCCGAAAGGCGTCGTGCTGTCGCACGGCAACATTCTGCATTCGTGCGAAGCCATTTCGAATTATTTGCAGTATACCAGTCATCCGTCGGCAGCCGTCGTTTTGCCCCTTCATTACAGCTATGCCCTCTTGTCTCAAGTGTTCTGCCAGTTGTATCAGCACGGACGAGTGAGACTATTTCCGCACCTGCGCAATCCACTGAAGGTGGCCCGCGAAATAGAAGCTCGGAAACTCGAAACGTTTTGCGGCGTGCCTTCCACGTTTCACGCCTTAGCCGAATTTCATCGTCTCAAGCCACTCTCCATGCGTTCCGTCAAGATCCTGTGTTCCGCGGGCGCGGCAATGAACCGCGCCCGATTCGCCGAGGTCAAAGAAATCTTTCCCGAGGCGTTATTCTTTAACAATTACGGAATGACCGAGGCGGCGCCGCGGATTTCTTACGTCTGCGAAGCGGATCCGCGGTTTGATGAACCGACTTGCGGCCGCCCCATGGACGGAGTCGAAGTCAAGGTAGTGCATCCGGACACGCACGAGGGCCTGCCCGATGGGGAATTCGGCGTCCTGGCTGTCAAAGGGCCGAATATAACTTCGGGGTACCTGAATGACGGGGAACTGACCCGTGAGTCGTTTACACGGGACGGGTACCTGCTGTCCGGCGACAACGCCTATTTGGACAAGGGTTACATATTTTTAAACGGCCGGCGGGACGACATTTTCAATGTGTCGGGCGAGAAGGTGGCTCCGCTGGAAATCGAACGCGTTTTGAACGAAATTCCCGCAGTGGACATGTCGGCGGTGACCGGAGTGCCGGACCCCCAACGCGGCATGCAGCCGATCGCGTTCGTAAAGCTCAATCGACCAGCCACCCGCAAGGAGATCGTCGAACACATTCAGCACAAGCTCGTTCCCATAAAACTGCCTCGGCGATACTTCGAGGTTGCGGATTTTCCCATGACATCCAATGGAAAATTGCGCCGCCGGGACTTGTCGCTGAACGAATGCCGCCATGTCATCCGCGAAATCGACTGACTTGTTTCTGAAGGGCGTCACGCCCTACGGGCTCGCGCCGGACGCCAAACGGCGTCATCTGACCGCATGCCTGCGGCAGTTGCTGGACCACCACTACGGCTCCTGTCCCGGTTACGCAGCGCTGGTCGACGACTGGACCCGGCACGACGAAGGCGCCTGCGATTCGGTGGAGACGTACCCGTTTCTGCCCGTCACCGTGTTCAAGGAATTTTCGTTGCGATCAACCCGGGACAAGGGAATCACCGTCGAATCGTCGTCCACAACGACTGGCACCGCGTCACGGATATTTGTGGACCGGGCAACCAAAAAACGCCAAGCGATATCAGCCTCGCGGGTCATGAGCGATTTCATTGGGGGTGATCAGCGGCCGTTCATCGTATTTGACGTCGAACAGACGGTCCGCGGTACGTCCTCACTTTCCGCCCGCGGCGCCGCCATACTGAGCCTCGCGCACCATGCGAACGGTTTCTACTTTGTGGCCCGGCAACAAAACGGCGCGCTGGAGTTGGACGAAGTCGCCCTGAGCCAGGCGCTATCCGCAATTGGCTCCCGGCCGTTCATTGCCTACGGGTTCACTTATGTCCTGTATCAGCTGCACCAGGAGATTCTGCAACGAGGGTTGCCGCAGTCCACGGCGCATCCCGATTCGGTGCTGCTGCACAGCGGCGGCTGGAAGCGGCTTTCCGATCAAGCGGTGGACAAGGCGGCTTTCAATCACGCGGTGGCGGAGCTGTGGGGGCTGCCGCCCACGCGCGTCATCGATTTTTATGGGTCGGTTGAGCAAGTCGGTGTGCCTTATCCGGACTGTCCGGAGGGCGTCAAGCATGCGCCGTACTGGGCGGACGTAATCATTCGGCGACCGGACACGCTGGCGCCCGCGCGGCAGGGAGAAACAGGTTTGATTCAATTGATCAGCGGCCTTCCGCTGTCCGCGCCAAATCACAGTGTGCTGACCGAGGACCTGGGGCGCTTGGAACGCGACGACGGGTGTCCGTGTGGGCGGCGTGGAAAAGTGTTTTCCTTTCAAGGACGGGCGCCGAAGTCCGAAGTTCGGGGATGTAGTGATGCCTACCAGCGTTGACGTCGTCTACCCGCAGTCCGCAGCCTCCGAAACACTGGCCAACCTGCTTGCCGGAATGCGCGAACACCAGCGCCGGCGGGACCCCGGTAGTGTCGACGAGCGAATCGACGCACTGCAGCAGCTTTCGGACGATCTACTCGAACAACCGGCCGGCGTGGAACGCACACCGGGATTGGTGTTCTTGGCGGCCTTCCTCCGTGGGTCGAATCTGAAACAGTTGTTGGCTCGTGAGCTGCCGCAGCCCGAAGCCCTGGATCGTTTCGTGCAAGTGGGCCCTCGCAAAAGCCTTCGCTTGCAACCGCGGGGGTTGGCCGTTCATTGGATTGCGGGAAACGTCCCGCTGCTGGGCATGTTTTCCTGGGTGGTGAGTGCCCTGGCCGGAAACAGCAACGTGATTCGACTCAGCGGGCGGCAGGCTGACGTCATGTCGCCCCTTTTGGCCAGACTCAACGTCCTGTCTCCCGCGGGGCGTGCTCTGACCGAAAGCACGGCCGTCGTGCGATTTCCGCGGGACGACCTTGACGCGCAGCGCACCATGAGCCGTCTGGCGGACGTCCGCATCGCATGGGGCGGCGAAGAAGCCGTCCAGACCGTGCGGGGACTACCAGCTCGATGGGATGTTGAGGACGTCATCCTGGGGCCTCGCGTCAGCTTTGCCGTCGTGGATCCCGCCGTGGCCGGTGCGCGAGACATTTCCCGGCTGGTCACCGACATCATCTTCTTCGATCAGCTGGCCTGCAGTTCACCCCAGCACCTCTACGTCCGCGGGAACCTCGGGGAGCCCCGCTTCGAACGGTTTCTCCGCGATTTGGCTCGGGAATTCGCTCGCCAAGCGCGACGCTACCCTCGGCACCCGCTCGACCATGCCGAAACGTACCAAATCACGCTGGACCGCTCACGCGTGCTGCTGTCGGGAGGGCGGGTCGACCGTGACCGGGCAACGCAATGGACGCTGGCGACAGTATCGGAGCCCGTGAGCGGCGTCGTGTGCGCCAACCGGTTTCTCCAGATCCTGCCATTTCAGGACGTGGCGGCGACATACACTGCCTTGCCCCACAATATCCAAACAATCGTCATGCTCCTCCCGCAAAACGATATGCAACAATTTACCGAGGCGGCGTCGCGTTTGGGCGTGTGCCGATTCCCGCGGCCGGGCGAAGGCAACCATTTTGAAGACCCGTGGGACGGAATCGCCCTGCTATCGCGGCTCGTCCGGTGGACGATGCGCAGCGAATCGGCCCCGTCGTAGCCTTTGGAAATCAACCGCTGAAGATTGAACACGTGGAGCTCGTCGTCGAATGCAACGTGAAGTGATCAGGAGCCAATTGATAGAGCTCATGGCCGACCTGTTCAGGTGCGATGTGACAGACCTGACAGATCAAACAGGACCCGGAGACGTGCCCGGCTGGGATTCCTTGGGACACGTAGCGCTGATGGCCCGCATCCAGGACAGCTTTGGAAGCCATGTGCCGGTGGAGGACGCCATCGAAGTAGAATCGGTTTCCGATCTGGTGGACATATTAGAGCGTCTCAGTGGCGCGGCAAAGTGAAGGTCGCCGGTCAGGACATCGTTATCACGGGCGGCGCGTCAGGCATCGGGCTGGCCTGCGCGCGAGCGCTTTGCGAGCAGAAGGCGCGCGTCTGGGCGCTGGATCGTGACCCACGGGCGCTGGACGCCGCTCGTAGTGTGTGCAAATCTCCGCCGTGCGCTCCACAGTTCGAACTTTGCGACGTAGGCGATTCTTCGCAGGTCGAGGACTGTGTCGAGCGGATTGAAAAAGTGTCGCAGGGCATCGACATCCTGGTGAACAACGCTGCTGTGCTGCGCGACCAGACGCTTGTCAGCAAGCTAGGCGGCAAACTCAAGAAACATTCCATCGAAGACTGGCAGGAGACGCTGCAGACGAATCTCACCGGCACCTTTCTCATGGCCCGCTGCGTGGCCGCCGTGATGGCGCGCGAAAAGCGACCGGGGTTAATCATCAACGTGTCGTCCATCTCGCGCAGCGGAAATCCGGGGCAGTCTGCCTACGCTGCCAGCAAGTCGGCCATCGACGCATTGACCGTCACGTGGTCCCAGGAACTTGCGTTGTACGGCATTCGAGTTGCAGGATTTGCACCCGGTTTCGTGGAAACACCGATGACCGACCGCATTGCTCAATTGTTTCTGGAAAAGATCAGGGAACAAACACCACTCAAACGATTCGGTTCGCTCGAGGAGTGTGTCCATGCCGTGCGGTTCATCATTGAGAACGACTATCTCAATGGAAAAACACTCGAATTGGATGGAGGCATGCGGTTCTAGGGCCGCACGCGGCAAGATGGGACAGGATGAGTGCGGATGTCTGGCATTCGCCGATGCTACGGACTTTTCAACGCGTTGAGATTGACGTTGGCGATCGTCGATGGCTGAGAGAAGCATACAACCTCCGACGGAAGCCGCGGATTCCCCAGCGGGCCACGACCAGATGCGGGGACTGTTGCGCTACGCACCGTGGATGGAGCGGGAGGTCGTCTGTTTCCAACGACACGCGTATCCCCGTCGTGACCCGCGGCTGATCGGGCCGCGGTGGCGGTGGATGTTCATCGAATCGGCATCACGCGTGGGCGTGGATCCGATGGTGTGGATATACCGAAAGAACTCTCGCATTGTCGCACACCAAGGCGCGATACCGGTCCGGCTCCAAGTCGGGCGCCAGACCATCGTAACCGGTTGGTTTGTGGAAACCATGGCACTCGAAGAGGTCAGGGGCAAGGCCATCGGGCCGATGGTGGTGCGTAAAGCGTTGGAGGCGGTGCCCTGCAACCTGTCGTTGGGACAAACCGCGCACATGCGGCAACTTCAACTGGCCATGGGCTGGACTCCTGTCCGTCCACTCAACACATACGTTCTGTTGCTCAACCCATCGCGGGTTCTGGAAAGCAAGATACCGGGGAAGGCACTCCGCTGGGCCACGGCCACAGCGGTCGAGTGTCGCCGTTTCGGCGCCGCCTTTGGCAGACGCGTATCCAATCGGCGAGTGCAGGTGCAGTTACTGTCGCATTTCGACGAGCGCCACGACCGCATGTGGGAACGGATGTCGAGCGAGCTTTGCTGCGCGGGAATTCGTGACGCGTCATTCTTGAACTGGAAGTTCATCGAGCAACCGGGACAGGAGCTGCTTTGCATCGAAGCGCGTCTCGACGGACAACCCGTCGGTGTGGCGATCATCGCCATGCGGGCGGCCAGCGACGCCTATCCGTACCGCCGGGCGATGGTATTGGACGCTGTGGTTCCCGTGGCGGACAGCCCTGCCGTCTGGGCACTGCTGTCCGCCGTTGAACGGGCCGCTCGAAACCGGCAAGCGGACTCCGTCGTATTCGATGTCGCTCACCCGCTGCTGGAGCGCCGGCTGGTGCGGTACGGCTATTGGAAGCGCGAAGCGACGCGGCAATTCCTTGTCGCCACGGGAGACGTCGAGGAACCGGTCCGCAGGCTTATGCTGCACGCGGACAATTGGTATTTAACACGTGCTGATTCGGACATCGATCGGCCCTGGTAAATGGCGCAGTCAACGCATATCACGGACGCCAGACCTGTTGTCGCGTGCGAATCTCCGGGGCCCGGTTGGTCCAGCCTGGTGGCCGAGGCGCAGTCGCTGGTCGAATGTGTTGCGGAACAACAGCCTACTGAGTTTGTTTCCGATCCGCGCTGGTTGATGGCAGTCTGCCAGGGGTTACGGCATTCGCCCTATATCATCACCGCAAGGCAAGACGATCGCCTAATCGGCTTCCTTCCGCTCGCGCTGGTACGAAGCCTGCTGTTCGGTCGATATCTTGTCAGTTTGCCGTATGTGAATTCGGCGGGCGTGGTCGCCGAACGTGCCTACGACGCTCAAGGCCTTGTCGACCGCGCGGTCCATTTGGCCAATGCGCTGCGCGTCCGTTACCTCGAATTGCGCCAAGAGTCCCGCGTCCCACACCAGTCCCTGGGCAGCGAGGTGACGAGCAAGGTGCAGATGCGGCTCCCGCTGCCGGACCGTGAGGCGGCTTTGTGGGACGCGTTCAAGCCCAAGGTCCGAAACCAGATTCGCAAAGCCGAAAGACATCGGCTGCAAGTGGCATGGGGCGGAGAGGAGTTGCTCGACGTATTCCACCGTGTGTTCAGTGTCAATATGCGGGACTTGGGCACACCAGTCTTCGGAAAGCGACTCTACGCGAACATTCTGCGTTGTTTCGGGGATGAAGCAGAACTGTGCTGCGTGCACCTGCAAGGCCGACCAGTGGCCGCCGCACTGCTCGTGCATGGGGCATATTACACGGAGGTGCCGAGCGCGAGTTGCCTGCGCACGGCCAATTATTCAAATGCCAACATGTGGATGTATTGGCAATTGTTGCAGCGCGCGATCCAGCGCGGTAGCCGCGGATTTGATTTTGGACGAACCAGTGAAGGCAGCAACACTCACCGTTTCAAGAAGCAGTGGGGCGCGCTGCCCGCGCCGACGGTTTGGCAGTATTACGTCCGTGCAGGGGCCGTCAGCGACATGCGGCCCGACAATGAAAAATACCAGCCGTTGATTCGCACGTGGCGGCGATTGCCCGTGTGGCTGACACGCTGGATCGGCCCGCCAATTGTGCGAGGAATTCCCTGATCGCAGACGTCAACGTCGCAATCGATCGCACCGTCTGCCGCGCGGGCTGCCGATCAGCGCGGTTCTATCGGTTCTGCAAGTCGCAAACGGATCGAAATGGAGCCTAAGTATAATGGGCGTATTGGACCGGCCAGCCAAGAATCCGCGGCATCGGACAGGCGCCGGTAGCCGCCTTTTTCCAAGACCATCCGCTATCCTCGCCTAGCACCAGCCGCTGTGGACGTTTCAATTGTGATCCCTTTGTTCAACGAGCAGGATAATGTTCGACCGTTGCACGCGCGCCTGCGCAGTATGCTCGCAACCTTGGATGGCAGCGCCGAAATCATCTTTGTCGACGACGGAAGTCAGGACGGAACGGCCGAGCAACTGGGGCGGGTGGCGGACGAGGACGATTCGGTGCGCGTCGTTCACCTGCGACACAACAGCGGACAATCGGCCGCCATGCGGGCCGGCATAGACCACACCACAGGCGATACGATTGTCACGATGGATGGCGACTTGCAAAACGATCCCCGCGACATACCGCTTCTGCTGAAGACAATCGAATCAGGGTACGACTTCGTGACCGGGTGGCGAAAGGACCGGCAAGATGCCTTCCTGTCGAGGACTTTTCCTTCCCGGGTAGCGAACTGGTTGATCGCGCGGGTGTCCGGCCTGCCCATTCACGACACGGGATGCTCGCTCAAAGCCTACCGTGCCGACGTCATCCGGCAAGTGCCCCTGTACTCGGAAATGCACCGCTTCATCCCCGCGATGTGCAGTTTGAGTACGCAACGGTTTGCCGAGGTAATCGTAAATCATCACCCACGCCAGCACGGCTGTTCCAAGTACGGCCTTTCGAGAATATGGAAAGTTCTGCTGGATGTGGTGACCGTGAAGATGTTGATATCCTCCGCCCGTCGACCGCTGCATTGGTTCGGTATGCTGGCAGCTTTGTTTCTGTGTCTGGCGACGGCAACCTTTACCAAGTTCCTGATCGACACATCCACGCCCGGATCCGATCTGTCTATTGTATGGCCCGTCGTGAGTTTGCTGTTTGCAGCTCTGGCTCTTCACCTGGTATTTGCGGGCCTGTTCGGGGAACTGGTTGTGCACCAGGATCCGGCAAACGGAGTTTCCCCGCTGGCCGAGTGCCGCACCATCGTGCCGAGTTCGCGACATGATTGACACCAATGGAAAAAATGCGCCCGAGCTATCGGCAATTCTAGTCTGCTCGCTGGGAGACCCCATGCTCGATGCGACTCTGGACCGCTACCTCGACGCGCTTGAAGCGTTGGAAATGTCCGTCGACCTGACCATCGTGGGAAACGGATCATCGTCGCACAAAACGGAACGCCTGGCCGATCGTTTGGCACTTAGACGCGTGCCGAGCAGGATCGTTTGCCTGCACCGCGGAAGCGATGAATCAACCGCGATACGCGCGGGGCTGGAAGCCAGCCGCGGCGCGCTTGTCGCCCTGCTGCCTCCCTACTTACAGACCGATCCCGGCAAAATCAGAGAAATGCTGGCCGCCTTGCACGCGGGAGCGGACTACGTTGCATCGTGGCGCATGTCGCGCGTCGATTCCAAGTGGGGCGAAGTCAATTCCAATTTGTTCAACCGGCTGACGCGGTTCATGACTGGCATTCCGCTCCACGATCTCAATTCCGGTCTGCGCGTGCTTCGTAGAGAACTGGCCGAAGACGTACCGATCTACGGCGACCTGCACCGTTTCTGGCCGCTTTTGGCAGCCAAGCAGGGCTACCGGGTCACGGAAGTTCCCATGCCTCACTTGGAAGAACGCGTCACCAGGGGAGACTATCGCGTCGGTGTGTACCTGCGGAGGCTGCTCGACCTGCTGACGCTGTTTTTCCTGATCAAGTTCACGCGCAAGCCGCTCCGCTTCTTCGGTCTTATCGGGAGCGGACTGCTGGCCGTGGGCGGAATCATCACCGGCATGCTGTGCATTGAGCGGCTGCTGGGCATGACCAGCCTGGCCGACAGGCCCTTGCTAATGTTCGGTGTCCTGATGATCGTGCTGGGAGTGCAACTGTTTTCGCTGGGGCTGCTCGGAGAGCTGATCATATTTACGCACGGCCGGTCTCTTCGCGACTATCACGTGGACAAGATCTACGGAAAAGGCCACCGATGAAACAAGATGCAACGGCGATATCGAGCGGGCGCATTGTCGCCGGCCTGGCGGCACTGATTGTACTGGCAGCCTTCGCCCTGCGCGTTTGGGGTGTATGGTTCGACCTGCCGGACTTGCCCCACCCGGACGAGATTCACGAAGTTCATCGCGCCGTCCGACTCGGTATGGGAAGTTTTGAATGGGATCGCACGGGCAAGGGCGGGTATTTCTATCTCTTATTCGTGGAATACGGCGTCTACTTCGTGGTACTGCGTCTGATGGGAAGCGTCGAGAGCGTCGCCGAATTCATGGACCTGTTCATCCGCGATCCTTCGGGTTTCTGGCTGATTGGCAGAACCACGACTGCTGCACTTGGCGCCCTGAACGTGTGGCTCACTTATCGCATCGGACGCCGCGTTGCGGGAGAAGCGGTTGGTTTGCTGGCCGCCTTTTTCTTGGCATTCTGTTTCCTCGACGTGCTGCATTCGCATTTTGTCACCGTTGACGTTCCGATGACGACGGGCGTTCTGGCCACGGTATTCTTCGCGTTCAGGATCCTCGACCGTGGCCGGCTGCGGGACTATCTTCTGGCCGGAGCTTTCGCGGCGATCGCCACGATGACCAAGCTTCCGGCGGCACCGGTCGTCCTGGTCGTTGCTTTGTGTCATGGTCTGCGATGCCGCGACGAACACCGGCCCTGGTGGGCCATCGTGCTGGACCAGCGTATTATCGCCAGCGGCGCTCTGTGCCTGCTGGTATACATTGCCGGCAATCCAGGAATTCTGAATAATCCCGCCACGTTGACCTCGTTGGCCTCGAGCATCGCCGTGGGGCGACCGCAAACCGCCGCGGCCGTGGTCGAGCGGCCGGAGGGAAACATTTCGTATTACGCTCGGGCCACGCGCGATGCTTTGGGATGGCCGTTATCGCTGTGGGTGGTGCCGGCCACCGTGATGGCGCTGTGGCGTCGGTCCCGCGGGATGATCGTCGTGCTGCTGTTTCCCGCGCTGCTCTACCCGGCGATTGTCGTAACGGGAAGCGATTGGCGACATGCAAGATTTATTCTCCCCGCGCTGCCGTTCCTGCTCATTGCCGGAGCCGCGCTGCTGTGGCGTGTGACCACGGCCCTCCTGCAAAAATCTTCCTCGCGTGCTGCGTTCGCTTCGGTGTTCGCCCTCCTGTTGATACTTCCACCGTCGATCGAAGTTTTCCGCCAGAACATGGACCTGTGCCGGCCTGGCACGCCAAGTATGGCGAGACATTGGATTGAAGAGAATATCCCTGAGAACACGCGTATTCTCGTCGAAGGCTTTCCCGGCATTCGTACCTACCGGCGAATGTGCCCGATCGCGGATATGCCGCAGAACATGCAGGCGTTTGCGAGGCATCTGGAGGAGCATAGTCCGGTGGGGGCCAGACTGGTTCGGCTGCGAGCCAAGGCGCAGACGGAAAAGGCGTTCGACTTGGCCATCATTGAACCTAGCCAATCGTGGATCACACTGGACGAAGCCCGGCAACGGAACATGCAATTCGTTGTCGTCTGCCGCGAGGAGTTCGTGGAAAGCCCGCAGGCAAATTCCGACGGCCGTCGCGCGTTCTACGAGGCCCTCCAACGAGATCCTCGGGTCCGTTTGCGAAAATCCTTCGCACCGAAGTATGTGAGTATTCACGACTCGATGCACCGGGATGCCCATTTGGAGATCTACGAATTGAAGAAACTTTATGAAAACGCGCGGCGGGCGCGGACTGGAGAGAACTTGTCCGCCAGGCAAGCCGCATCGTACACGTTGACTGCAGCTCCGGAGGAATCATCGCGATGACGATGCATACGCGGAACCGAGTAGAACACGAGGCGAAACCGATGGTCGCCAACGGCGAGTCTGTCTCGGGACGGAGCACAGCGCCACGCAGACTTGCCGCGCGCCTCGAGCCGTTTGATTCCTACTGGCAGGCTCCGCGGGACGTCGAGCGGGGCTACCGTGCCTTTTCACAGTATTACCGCCACAATTTTCTTCCGCATCTGCCACGTGAAAAGGATGTATCCATCCTCGTCGTCAGTTGCGGACCCGGCTATCTCGTGCACTTGTTGCGTGATTGCGGATATACCCAAGTTGTTGGGATCGACTCTGATTCCGAAAAGATCGGACACGCCAGGCAGCGGGAATTGAATTGCCATGCCCAGCAGGCATTTCCATTCCTCGAACAAAATGAAACTACTTATGACGCGATCGTGTGCGAGCAGGAGTTGAACCATTTGATGCTGGACGAAATGCTCGACTTCCTGCGATTGTGCTACGACCGCATGCGTCCGGAGGGCACACTGCTGGTTTATGGCCTTAACGGCGCCAACCCGCTGGTCGGCTCGGAAAATTTCGCGCATAACATCGATCATTTCAATACGTTCACCGAACACAGTCTTAGCCAGGTTTTGCGTCTGGCCGGTTTTGAAGATGTGCGCCCGTTTCCGTTGCGGTTGTACGTTTTCTGGGCCAATCCGTTCAACTACGTGGGGTGGCTCGCCACGGCGTTGCTTTCCGTTCTTTTTCGAGCGTGTTTTGTGTTTTACGGCAAGCACGTGCGGATACTTACCAAGAAGATTGGTGCCGTTTGCCGTAAACCGGCAGAATGACCGTGACGCGTTTGGCGCGGAGACTTTTGCCTCCAGCTACAACAGGGAGTTACCTGGGATGTACATTCTTGGCATAGGCGACCACGTTAACGCGGGGTCCGCGTTGCTCAGGGACGGGCAGATCGTGGCAGCCGTTAACGACGAACGTCTCGTACGCGAGAAGATGGTATTCGGTGTGCCACGGGAATCGATTGCCAGCGTGCTTGACCTGGCGGGTATCGAACCGCACGCCGTGGAGCAAATCGCGTGCAGCACCGTGAATCAGCATTTGATCAACGACTACATGGACTTCCGCGATGGATGGTTCGGACTCAGGCGCAGCATGCCCAAGGCGGTCTTGTTTAGTGTCGGGTCCCAAGCGAGCCGGCTTCGCCGTTACCTGCCGTTCTTGGAGCCGATCTACTATGCGCTCAGACAGCCCTCCTTCCGTCACCGTCGCCGCACCTTGCGCTCCATCCTGAAAGACGAATTCGGATTTCACTGTCCGGTGAATTTTATCGATCATCATTTTTGCCATGCTACCAGCGCCTACTTCTCGAGTGGCTTCGACGACGCCACGGTGCTGTCCATGGACGGCGGCGGCGACGCGGTTTCCGCAAAGGCCTACGACGTGTCGCAAGGCAAATTCCAGGAGGTATCGCGCGTCTCCAGCTACGACTCCCTGGGGAATTATTACGCGTACATCACGCAACTATGCGGTTTCAAAGCGGGCAAACACGAAGGAAAAATCACGGGGCTTGCGGCGCATGGCGAACCGGAGTATCTGGACATTCTCCGAAAACTGATCGTGTTTGAAGACGGCGGCTTCCGCAACGTTGGCAATCTTTTCTTCAATTCCGCAATCGCTTCTATCCGTCGCAGACTGCCGGTCAACTTTTCGGTGGCCAATCTTGCCGCGAGTATTCAGATCCACGCAGAGGAGTTGGCGGTGGCGTATGCTTCCTATTGGCTGCGGCGGACGGGAAAACACCACATAGCGCTTGCCGGTGGGCTCTGCGCGAACGTGCGTATCAATCAAAAGATTCATGAAATTCCAGGAGTGGAATCGGTGTTTGTCCATCCCGGCATGGGCGACGAGGGGATGGGTGTCGGGGCCGCGTTAGCCGCATACCATGATCCACGTACCGGCCGCCGGGCCCCCGAAGGCCGTTGCTTCCACCATGTGTACCTGGGTCCCGCATACGACGACCAGGCGATGTTGGAAGCCATCCAGGAAACAGGCCACGCCTACGAAGTGTGCGACAATGTGGAACAATCGATCGCCCGGTTGCTGGCCGACGGCTACGTGGTGGCCCGTTTCAACGCCGCAATGGAATACGGACCGCGTGCGCTCGGCAACCGGTCCATCCTATACGCGCCCCATGATCCGAGCGTCAATGACTGGTTAAACGCGGCGCTCAAACGCACCGAATTCATGCCGTTCGCCCCAGCCGTTCTGGCGGACGATGCCGACCAGTGCTTCGAAGGTCTCGATGGAGCGCGCGACACGGCCCGGTTCATGACGATCACCTTCGATTGCACAGCCTGGATGCGCGAGCATTGTCCCGGCGTCGTGCACATAGATGGTACTGCCCGTCCGCAGCTTGTGAGTGAACAAGACAATCCGAGCTTTTATCACATTATCAAGCAATACAAGGCCCTGACGGGCGTCCCGGTCATCGTCAACACCAGTTTCAATATCCATGAAGAACCGATTGTGTGCTCGCCACAGGACGCCCTGCGGGCGTTTCAAATCGGTCACCTCGATTACCTGGCCATGGGGCGGTACCTCTTGCCAAACCCCAACGGCCTGCCGGACCGAAGCAAGAGAGCAGAACTCAAAGGAATGCAACGTGAGCCTGCAAGCAAACAAGCTTAGCACCCCCGTATTCGATGACTGGTCAGAAACATATGACGAAGGACGCATTGCGGGATTCTTCCGGGAAATGCAGGCCCTCGTGATCGAACATCTGCAACTGGGGGCCGACGATACGTTACTCGACGTGGGATGCGGCACGGGATGGGCCGTGCAATTCGCCACGCAGCACCGTGGCGTGGGTCGAGGTGTCGGTATCGACCTGTCGCAAGGAATGATCGAACGAGCGCGGCAGAAGCACGGGCGTCTGGCCCAGGTCTCCTACGAAAAAGCGGACGTGGAAGCACTTCCATTTGCAGACAGCAGCTTCGACGGCGCCATGTGCACGTTTTCCTTTCATCACTACTCGTCCCCGGAAACAGCCCTTTCCGAAGTGAAACGCGTATTGAAGCCGGGAGCATATTTCTACGTGCTTGACAACAATCGCCATAGCTTTTTCGGTATCTATGGTCTATGGGATATGTATTTTCGGTGGTTCGAACCAGGGCATGTCCGCTACCTGACAAGCACCGAGCTGACGAAGCTGTTCGCGGAGGCGGGATTTCGCGACGTAGAAACCGTTTACAAGAGAGATCGTCTCTTTCACGGCAAGAAAGTGTTCGGCTCCGCCATGATCATACGGGGGGCCAAGTGACTGCGAGCACGATGGTGAGGTCCGCCGGCCGATCCATGCCGCGGTGGCGGTGGGCGTTGAAGTGCGCCGTAACGGTGGTATTGTTCGCGGTGCTGCTGTCGCGCATTGACATCGGTGATTGTTCCGATGCCATTGGGAACGCTTCAACGCCGTGGCTCGTCATGGCCGTCGTTGTCAACGCACTGGCCTTGCTGACGTCTGTGTGGAAGTGGGACGTACTGCTGCGGTCCGTGAACATTCGGGCGGGAAGAATGGATCTTGTGCGAATATATACAATTGGTTTCTTTATGAATGCCTGTCTGCCCGGTGTTGTCGGTGGCGACGTCGTCCGCTGCCACCTGGCGGCACCAGCCGGTGATTCGCGGCTAAAGATCGCGGCGACCATTGTCGCCGAGCGGGTCATCGGGACAGCCGCCATGCTTCTGCTCTGCCTGGCCGCGGTGTCTTGGTACGCATCCCAACTGGCCACGGGCCCACTGCTGGCGTTGACCGCCGTATCGACGGCCGCCCTGACCGCAGCCGTGGTGCTGGCCATGCAGCGTAAATGGGTCGTGATCGGTTTGCGTCGCTGGCGTTACGGCATGGTTCGCCGGGCTGCGCGCATCGTGTGGCGCGTCCACCGCGTCTGCCGGGAGTTCCGCACGCGGACGATTCTGGCGGCACTGGGCATCTCGTTCGTCTTCTATGTGGTGTGCGGTCTGACGCTCTACTGTGTGAGCGCCGGTTTTCATGTTTCCGTGACCGTCGCGGAGAGTACCACGGCCGTCGTTCTTGTGAGCATGCTGACACTGATCCCGATAAGTATCGGCGGACTGGGACTCAAGCAGGCGGGGGACGTGTACGTTCTGGGACTGTTCGGAGTGTCCCCGGAGCAGGCGCTTGGCATTTCACTGGTGCATCAAATGGTAAACTATGCGTTTGTCGCGGCTGGGGGATTTCTTTTTGTGAGAGGTCGGCGAACGGGGCTATGGCTGGTGACCAGCAGCACCGGCCGCGCCTGAAAATCCGGCAACGAAGCGGGACAACATGCGTTCATCCAGCAAGCGGCACGAGATTGTCACGGCATCGGCCACAAGCCGGCCTCCGCACGATGCGCAGCACGGTGATCTGGCCCAGGTCGTCGAATACTGGAATACCCATCTCAACGCGACACAATTTTTGGAAGACCAACAGATCGACGAAGGGTCGGTCGAATTCTTCGACGCCGTTGAGTCCAGTTATGAACGGTTTGGATACAAAGGGCCATTGTTCGACTGGATGGCGAGTCTGCCCGGCAAACGACTGCTCGAGATCGGATGTGGACTGGGCAATGACCTGTGTGCGCTGGCCCGGCGCGGCCTGGACGTGACGGGAATCGACATCGCCCCGAAGGCCGTCGAGATGACTCGCCGTCATTTGGAAGTCCGCGGTCTGCCGGGAAGGGCCGAGGTGCAGAATTGCGAATCGCTCACGCTGGACAACGAAACGTTCGACGTCGTCTATTCGTCGGGGGTCATCCAGCACACGGCGGACATTCAGGCGGCCGTCGATGAGATCTTCCGCGTGCTGAAGCCCGGAGGGACCCTGGTGATCGTGCTGTACCATCGCCATTCGTGGTTCAAGTTTCTGGCCCGAGTCTCAGGCACCCACGTAGAATTTGCGGATCGCGACGCCCCCATCATCCGCAGTTTTTCTCGGCGCGAACTTCGCGGTCTGTTTTCCGCCGCCCACGACTTGAAGATCATCATGGAACATTTCCGGCCGCAGCCCACGGTCCGCACCGGGCTGCTCGGCAACCTGTTCAACCGTGTTTTTGTACCTTCTTACAACCTGCTGCCCGAGGCACTGATACGGCCCTTCGGCTGGCATGCAATTGTGACCGGACGAAAGTAGTGCGCCGTTGAAAATCTTAATGTTCAATTACGAATACCCGCCACTGGGTGGGGGCGGAGGCGTTGTGCACGGCCACATCGCGGAGCAACTCGCGAAAAAGCACGAGGTAGTGGTGGTGACAACCGGGTTTGTCGACCTGCCCGAGCGCGAAACTGTGGAGGGCGTGGACGTGCATCGGTTGAAAGTCGTCGGCCGCAAGAGGCTGGCCACGGCGAGCGTGTTGTCGATGCTGAGCTTCGTGCCGGCCTGTCTTCGCTACGGCCGGCGACTGATCGAGCGGGTGCGACCCGACATTGTAAACACGCACTTTGCCGTGCCCACGGGACCGGCCCCCACCGTCCTCGCCCGCCGCTACGGTCTGCCCCACGCGTTGTGCATTCACGGCGGAGACATCTTCGACCCTTCCAAACGGCTTTCTCCCCATCGCTGGCCGGGCCTGAAGCATACCGTGCGCTGGGTGCTTCACCGCGCCGACCGTGTTATCGCCGCATCGACAAACACGGCACAGAATGCAAACCGGATCTACGGGTATACCAAACCAGTCCACATCATTCCGCACGGCCTCCCCCAGCCGGTACTGCCGGAAGCGAACCGTTCCCAACTGCCGCTCGACCCGCACGCATTCGTATTGGTCAGCGTGGGACGACTCGTCGCTCGGAAGGCCTACCACGAATTGATCCGCTTGCTGGCCCGCTTACGCCACAAGAATCTGAAGCTGGTCATCCTGGGGGAGGGTCCGGAACGGGGTCGTATCGAAGCCGAAGCGGAGCGTTTGAAAGTACGCGACCGCCTCCATTTGCCGGGCCACGTGGACGAACAGCTCAAGTACCGTTGGTTGCAGGCAGCCGACGTGTTTGTTTCTACGTCAATGCACGAAGGCTTCGGCCTGATGTTCATCGAAGCCATGTTTTGCGGACTGCCGATCGTGGCGTATGATCATGGCGGCCAGTGTGATTTTCTTGAGGACGAGCGGACCGGCTTCGTCGTGCCGTTGGGCGACCTCCGGGCGTTTCAACAACGCGTGGAATTGCTGATGCATGACGAGCAGCTTCGCCGGTCCGCCGGCAGTTTCTGTGCGGCTTTGTCCAACGAATTCACGATCGAACATTGCGCTGCGCAGTACGAGAAGGAATTCTTGGAAATGGTCGCCCAGCACGACAATAGCCGTCCCCCTGCGTCGCGGGTTGCCGAGGGGGAAGAGGCGGCAGGCGCTGTGTTCCTGGAGCCTTGCAACTCGCGGAGCCGCCCATCGTGAGAGTCCTCATTACAGGAGGAACCGGGTTCATCGGATCCCGACTGGCTGGCGCCTGCATGGATGCGGGTGACGAAGTTCGTGTTCTTGGACAAACCAACACGCCGGCCGAAGAGCAGAACGCCCAGCAACTCGAGGGCAGTGGCTGCGATGTGGCTTTGGGCTCGGTCACGGACCGGGACATGGTCGCACGGGCGGCGGACGGCAGAGATGTTATTTACCATCTGGCCGCGGCCCAGCACGAGGCGCACATGCCCGACCGGCATTTTCATGCAGTGAACGTGCAGGGAACGGGAATGATGCTCCGGGCAGCGAGCGACGCGGGGGTGGGCCGTTTCGTCCACGGCAGCACGATCGGTGTTTACGATGCTCGCCCGGGCGTCACCGTACACGACCATTCACCAACACGCCCCGACAATATATACGGCGTGACAAAACTGCAGGCCGAACAGCTTGTGCACGGATATCGCGAAAAACTGCCGCTGATGATCGTCCGGATTTCAGAGGTCTACGGTCCAGGCGACCAACGGCTGCTCAAATTATTTCGCGCGATCAAGCGGCGGCGATACTTCCATATTGGCAAGAGCGAGAATCTGCACCACCCGATTTACATCGACGACCTCGTAAGCGCTCTTCGGCGAGCTGCCGTGGCCGATTGCGAATCCGGCTTCCAGCTGGTGGCACCCGGTTACGAAGCCGTGACGACGCGGCAGATGGTTTCCACAATTGCCGAAACGCTCGGCGTACCCGCTCCCCGATGGACGGCTCCTCTCTGGCCGTTGTGGACAGCGGCTGTGGTCTGCGAAAAAACTCTGCGCCCTTTCGGCGTCCATCCTCCCCTGCACCGCCGGCGAATGCATTTCTTTGTCAAAAGTTTTCAGTTTTCGGGCAACGGCGCCCCGTCGAAGCTGGGCTACCGCCCCCGAATAGGGTTCAGTGACGGCGTCCACCGGACGGCGGAGTGGTACCACCAGAATGGGATGCTTTGACGCGTTGGTCTTGAGAATCGTTCCCAGTCTGCACGCGGTGCGGTCATCATGTTTTGTAGCTTGGACTCGCGACTCCGTGCCGCTCTGAGCGTCGGAAAGAGAAGGTCATGAAAATCATGCATGTTGTCGGCGCGCGTCCCAATTTTCCCAAGATTGCGCCGATTATGTCCACCATGGCGAACCGCCGCGATCTGTTTCAGCAGGTACTCGTGCATACGGGACAACATTACGATTACGATATGTCCCAGGTGTTTTTTGAACACTTGAATTTGCCCGAACCGGATGAGCATTTGGACGTAGGTTCCGGATCTCACGCGCAGCAGACGGCTCAGATCATGGCCCGATTCGAACCCGTGCTGCACGCGCATCAACCCGATTGGGTCGTCGTCGTGGGAGATGTGAATTCAACGGTGGCGTGCGCGCTTGTCTGCGCGAAACTTCAGATTCCCGTCGCGCACGTGGAAGCGGGACTTCGGTCCGGGGATCGCAGTATGCCGGAAGAAATCAATCGTATCGTGACGGACCAGATTGCCGAACTGCTTTTCGTTCCTTCGCCGGATGGCGAGCAAAACCTCCGCCGCGAAGGAATCGACGACCGTCGCATTCACCTGGTGGGCAACGTAATGATCGACACCCTGGTGAACATGTTGCCCCAAGCGGAATCGCGGGCGACGCTAACCGAGCTGGGACTCGCTGCCCGACAATACGTGCTCGCAACCATCCACCGTCCCTCGAACGTCGATCACCCCCCGACGCTGGCCGAGGTCCTCCGTGGCCTTGAGACGATCTCGCGAAGGGCGCCGGTCGTGTTTCCCGTACATCCGCGTACGCGATACAAGATTGAACAATCCGGTCTTGCGATGAATGATGCCCGTTTGCGTTTGATCGAGCCGTTGGGCTATCTCGATTTTCTCGCCGTGATGAAGGATGCTAAACTGGTTATCACCGATTCGGGAGGAATCCAGGAGGAAACGACGTATCTCGGGATTCCGTGTCTCACCGCCAGGCCGAACACCGAGCGTCCGATCACGGTGGAAATCGGTACCAACGAGCTTGTCGACAGCCGCTGCGACGCGCTGGTCGCTGCCTTCCTCCGTCGGTGGGAGGAACCCCACAACGGGCGCGCGTGTCCTTCACTGTGGGATGGCCGCGCCGCCGCGCGCATTGGCACGGTAATGGCCGGCGAGGCGTCGTCGGTACCGCCGGTCGGCGCTTCAGAGAACATTCCCGGCCGGGTATAGGCTCGAGCCCTGCCCGCACGTCCCTTCTCGTGGCATCTGCCGCGCCGCAACGCCCTCCCGCCCGGTCGTCGCGTTGGCTGCCGAATTTCCGCTCCCCTGCCGGACAGCCTGCCAGGAAACGACCCTCTGAAATTTCGCCCAGCGACGTGCGTCCAACGTTAGGGTCGTTTATACTCTTTTAACTATCGGGTCGTACGCTTCCGTGCGTCCAGTGGTCCAGGCATTCCGCGGGCTCTCAGGGGCTGGTCCACGCGATGCGTTGAACGCATTCGCGCTACGCAACGTGGACCGTGGATTTGCTGTTGGAGGGCGTAAAGTTGAAGCGGCACGTGCGTGGTGTGGAACAGCTCGAAGAGCGGCGGCTTCTCTCACTGACCCCTTGCGATCTGCCGTCCGGGCAGTTAGCTGATCTTACCGCCGATTGCGGTGCGGACACTTCGTTCTTGGAAACTTCGCCGCGCGAGCATTCTTCGGATGCGTTTGCTTTTCCGCCCGCGCGGGTCGATGCCGTGTGGGAACTGGATCTCCCGCAGCCGTCGCCCGAGTCGGTCGCGCGGCAGATCGACGTTTTCCTGGCCGCACTGCAACGCGCGCCGTTGACTTCTGTTCAAGACGCAGCCGCCGTAGCCGCCCGCCACGATTATGATCAGGACGCCGATGTGGACTTCGACGATATGCAAGCGCTGCTCAGCCTGCTCCGCGCCGAGCAACCGCGCGCCGACGTCGCGGCCATGGATCCGATACCGCCCTACCCTGACAGCCCGGTGATTGATGCCATCCATTTCGACTTTGCTTCCCACGACCGCCGCGCGCCGGGCAGTGACAATTGGCCCATCACATGGGCGGACGACGATAACCAGTATGCGGCCTGGGGTGACGGCGGCGGATTTGGGGGAACCAACTCCGATGGCAGGAGCAGCCTGGGAGTGGCCCGCATCGAAGGCAACGCTGACGACCACCAGGGGGTAAATGTGTGGGGAGGCAAGAACGGCGAAAACCCCGCCCAATTCAACGGCAAGAGCTATGGGATCCTCTCTGTCGAGGGTGATTTGTACATGTGGGTTTCGCCGGGGTCGGGTCCCACCAGTTTCAGCGAAGCTCGCCTGGCGGTTTCGCATGATTTGGGAGCCACCTGGACGCTGGCCGACTGGGCTTTTACACAGACGCAGGACATCATACTGCCGACCTTTCTGCAGTTCGGCCGTGACTACGACGGTGCCCGCGACGAGTTTGTTTATAGTTATGCCGCGAGACTTCACGATGCATCCGGTTTGAACGTGCAGTTCCCGGGACAGATCGACTTGATGCGCGTGGAGAGCGGGCAAATTCTGAACCAGTCGGCCTGGGAGTTCTTTGCGGGAACCACGGCCGATGGGCAACCCGTCTGGGTATCCGATGTCGGCGATCGCCAACCGGTATTCCAGGACCCCAACGGAGTGGGGTGGACCGTAAGTGTCAGTTACAACCAGGGCCTCGACCGCTATCTCCTGGCGACGGAACATACCCGGAGCGCTCGCGGCAATCTTGGAATTTTTGATGCACCGGCACCGTGGGGGCCGTGGAGCACGACGGGTTACTACGCTGACTGGGGATCCTTCGGCCGCACGTTCTTCTGGAACTTCTCCAACAAGTGGCTCAGCGCGGACGGCCGTGACTTCACCCTGCTCTTCACGGGCAAAGACGAAAACGATTCGTGGAACTCGGTCCCTGGAACCTTCCTCCTCGCGGCACCCATGCCCGGCGATATGAATTTCGACGGAGAGGTAAGCTTCGACGATATCAATGGATTTGTGCTGGCCATCGAACGGCCCGCAGTTTATCTGGCAACTTTCGGAGTAAGTGGTGCGCAAAACGGCGATCACGACGCAGATCATGATCTCGATTTCGACGACATCGATGATTTTGTCGCGTCACTGGGCGTGAGCATTCACACGGGCGCTTTTCCACGCGATTGCCAATAGTATCTTGCAGCGGAGCTGCCGACACACGGCCTTGCCAGAGCGGCCGGTTCAGCCAGCCCCACCACGGCGGAAAACTTCCGGCACGATTTTGTACCGGATTGCTTCCCTACGGAACACGCGTCGGATAAACTCGCGGGTGTTCCGGTGGGCGGGCGCGCGGCCACCAAAGCCGGATCAGCCCCCCCAGCAAGTCGTCAATGCGTTGGCACGAAAGGCTCGTTGAGGAACGATGGTGGACCGGCAGCAACGACGGCATTTTCTGGAGCGTGTCGGTACGGGGCTCGCCAGCGCAGCCGCCTCGCAATGGACGGCGTCGGCAGGCGGGTTCGCAGCCAACGAAACCATTCACGTGGCGGCGATTGGAACGGGGGGACGGTGCCGGCAATTGATGGGAACACTCGACACGCTGCCGGGCGTCAAGCTGACATCCGTATGTGACGTCTGGGATTCTCATCTCGCGCGCGGCAAGGCACTCGCCGATCCCAAGGCATACGCGACGCGCGATTACCGCGCGGTGCTGGACCGCCATGACGTGGACGCGGTGGTGATCGGCACACCCGACC
Organism: uncultured Pirellulales bacterium; assembly: GCA_964573605.1. Taxonomy (GTDB): domain Bacteria; phylum Planctomycetota; class Planctomycetia; order Pirellulales; family JBBDJB01; genus CAZNKT01. The sequence goes on along the minus strand of CAZNKT010000007.1, from coordinate 41,697 downwards.
ACTGGCACGTGCCCATCACGGCCGATGCGTGTGCAGCCGGGAAGGATGTGTACGTCGAGAAGCCTCTCACGCACAACATCGCGGAAGGCGCACGGGTCGTGGACGCCCAGAATCGCCACAAGCGCGTCGTGCAAGTGGGCATGCAGCAGAGAAGTATGCCTCACCTGATGAAAGCTCGTAATATTGTTCAATCAGGCGAGCTCGGCACTGTCCGCAAGGTGCACCTCACTTGGAACCGTAACAGCCCGCGCCACAAGAAGCGCGATCTGAACATCGACCCGGAAACCGTGGATTGGCAACAATTCCTGGGCGACGCGCGGCAGCAGCCCTTCGATCCCTACCGTTTCAGGCATTGGCGCTGGTTCTGGGATTTCGGCGGTGGCATTTTCACCGACTTGATGGTTCATTTCGTGGATGTCGCACACTGGTTCCTCGACCTGTCTCATGCCAACCTAGTCACCAGTATCGGCGATCATTTTATGAATGCGGGGCTGTGGGAAACACCTGATACGGTGCAAACGCTGATGCAGTATCCGGAAGTCCAGGTGCACTTCGAGGGAACTTTTGTCAACGCGCGCAACGCCGCGATGATGGAATTCATGGGGACGGATGCCACGCTGTACTGCGACCGCGGGCGATACGAGATCCATCCCGAGCGCAACCGCCGGATTGCTTACCGGGAACGTGTGCCGGGCCAGGGACCTCGCGGTGCGGATTTCTATGAGCAACCCAACGGACGACTGCTGCACCTGAGCAACTGGCTGCACTGTATTCGGACACGGGAAATGCCGCATGCGCCGGCCGAAGTCGGAGTCACGGCGGCCGCGGCGGCCCACCTGGCCAACGATGCACTGCGAAGCGGGCAGGTTAAGCGTTTCAATCCCGGGACCGGTTCACCGTGATCGGCGAATGCGCGCTTGCGGACGTTTTTTTGTTTTCCCCATGGTCCCTTTTTCCAACCTCGACCCCCGGAAGGTCCCGATGATGAACCGCTGTCTTCAAGGCACCTGTTGCCTCGTGCTGTCGCTGGTTGCATTTACTTCGTCGGCGGAGGAACGCGGGCCTTCGTACGAACAACGTGAAAACATCGTATTTGCAGAAGTTCATGGCGTGGGACTGTTGCTGGATGTGTTCCGGCCCACCGGCCAAAGCAACGGATTGGCGATCGTCGATGTCGTCAGCGGGGCGTTTCATTCGGACCGCGGGAAGGTGGAAGACCACAAGAAGGCCCGCGTATTCGATACCATGTGCCGCCGCGGCTATACGGTATTTGCTGTTCGCCCCGGTTCGATCACCAAATTCAGCGGACCGGAAATGCTGACGCACGTGCGTCGTGGCGTGGCATGGGTCGTCGACCACGCCGAAGAATATGAGGTCGACGTCGACCGGCTGGGACTCATGGGGGCATCCGCGGGCGGATACTTGGCCTGCCTGACAGCGGTCACTGCCGAGCCTGATAGCCCAACTTCCCGGATCAGGGCGACGGGCGTCTTCTTCCCTCCGACCGATCTGCTGCTGTACGGCAATACTCGGATTGACGTGCGGACGGCCGGTCGATTGTCGGGAGCCATTCGGCAGTTATTCTTCCGCGACGATCTGGATGATCTGGACGACGTGCAAATCGAGAAACGGCTCGCTCAGTACTCACCCGCTCGCCAGGTCACATCGTCTTCCCCGCCGTTCATGCTGATTCACGGCGATGCCGATTTTATCGTGCCGCTGCAGCAGTCCCAGATCATGCTCGACGCGTTGAAGGCGGCCAACGTGCCGGCTGAACTCGTTGTCAAGCAAGGCGGAGCGCATCCCTGGCCGACCATTCACGAAGAAGTTGGCGTGCTCGCCGACTGGTTCGACAAAACGTTGACGCCCACGCGCCCATGAGCCCCTGGCACATGTTGGCGTGCCGGGCTTGCGGAGTGTCGACGGCAAGGGCGGAAGCGTCCAGCGTATCAGCCAGTAGAAAGCGACGTGGCAAGTCCACGGCGGTCACCGTCATGGCTGTACCGCGCCGGATCGCATATCCTCGGCAAACTCCCCAACCGCACGAAACACTTTGCCCGGGACCGCCATGCGAAACTCCAGATAGCCGGCATCCCATGCCATGCTGAGTCCCACGGGAGGGCAGGCTGGAAAACCCGGAATGGGCAAGTCGGCGTCCGCCAGCTCTTTGGCCGCGCGCTGGGCAAATCGCACAACACCAGCCGGGCTGATGTACACCCTGACCGCGGCGTCGGGCGTGAGCATCCGGCCGGTTTGCGAAAGTCGAGCAGGCTGTTGCAATCCCTCCGGATTGTTTCGATACTGCTCGACGGCGTTCTGTAGTTCTGACTCGGGCACCATCACCCATAAGCAAGTGCGGTCATCGACTTTGAGCAGATAGGATATCATCTTTCCGCCCGGGCCGAACATTTTTTCGAACATCGCGTTGATTTCAGCGCTGGCCTCGCCCAGAGAGTCCGCGCTCATGCCGATGGTGATTTTCAGTCCTTCCAAGTTTGACTGAGCGACGCGTTCGGCTTCGTACGAAACATCGAGCATTCCGCCGGCGGTTTGCCACAGTTGGTTCAAGACCGCGAGCGCTTCCTCGTATTTCGTCAGGTACGCCGATGCATTGCGGACGCGCATCACGGCTTGTACATTTCCGTACAACGGATCGCCCGGTTGGCCCGATCCCACGGTGACGGCGATCGATTCGATGCCCTCCATGGTCGCCTCATAAGCGTCGCGCATCTTCTGGCGGTCGGCATCACTAAGTTCATTAGTGCCGTACAACGGGCTGCTCAACTCCAGCATCCGCAGCGAAAGGTTGGCCATGGAAGCTGCCCATTCCTTCGGCAGGCTCAACGCGGCCGCCAATACGAACGGTTGATTGACCAGCTTCGTCAACGGTTTTTCGTCCGCAGACGCTTTGGCCGCAAATACGCGACTCATTCGTCCATCCGGCTTCAGCAGAATGCGTTTGACGAACAAAGTGTTGTGCTGGTCGTCGATCGACAATCCAGCTCCCACAAGCAACGTGTCGCTCCGGAACACGCGGAGGCAGTCCAAGTACAGCGAGATAAAGGCCCGGCCGGCCTCGAGCTGTTCGGGCACGTCTTCGCCGATGGCTTCCAAGCGGGCCATGACCTGTTCGATCGAATCGATCACTGTGTCCAAGGCATATTGGACACCGGGCTGCAGGACTACGAGCGCAACGTCGTGATCTGGCATGTCATCAAATAGAGCGTCCAAATTGGGATTCACCCGCGGTGCATCGCTCAGGAGCTTATCGATGAGCGGGCCATTGCCTGCATCGACCAGCAATGCGTAGCCCGATCGCTCGGCGCATAATAGCTGGCTTCCCCCCATGGTGATCTGCTTGATGCCGCTCGAGTCGGCCTGTTCGGGAGGAAGAAATGACGCGACGAACGTTGCATAGTCGGACACGGGAACCAACGCGAAGGGTTGTGGCTGCTGCCCGGGCTGTGCGGGCGAGGACGCACCCAGCACCAATTCCTTCCCCGCGTCAAAGCCCTCTTCAATTCCAGCCACCGAGCGGGCGACGTCCAGCAACTTGGGCAGTGCTACGCCGAGCTCGATACCGATGTCTTCGAGTTCTTTGGAAATCTCGGATGGATTCTGCACGTAGACAAAGCCGAAGGCTTCCGGCGGCAACAGGCGAAGCACGTCTGGTTCGGCATAAACAGATTGTGGAAGGCAGGCCAACACGGCCAGTGTGGCGACACATCGAAAGCGGAAACCTATGGAACGATTCATGCTTGTATTCTCCGACCTGGACGGTTATTCCGAACTGATTCTGGAGGTTTCGCCATCGGTCGGTACTTGGACCAGCGGCGCGCCGCAGCGGACGGCTCTCAGAGACTCCGGCTGCGCGTCACTTGCTTGCGCGGGCGGCGTTGCACTTTCTTCCTGATCGTGATGAGCCGTGCGCCTCCTGCCGTGCGGCGGGTAGAACCCGGCGAGCCATTCAGGTTGAGCCCCCAGCCGGTGGGCGGCGAGCATCGACCAGTTCTTCAATGTTTGCCTGACGATACCGTGCCGGCACCATCGACGCGGACTGACATGCAACGGCCCGGGCAGCAGGGCCGGCCTGCCGAGCCGTCGAAAACGTTGCATCAGCAGCAGATCTTCCATAGTCGCAACGTTCGGAAAACCTCCTAGCCTGCGGAATATGTCGGCCCGCATGAAGATCCCTTGGTCCCCGTAGGGCAAACCAAGCCACCGCACTCGCGCTGCGTTTCCCCATTCCAGAATGCGGTAGGCGGCTCCGGGCTGTTCGATTCTCTGGCAAAATGCGCCACCCAGGACGCCGGTTCTCTCCATGGCTTCGTTGATCTGGTGAAGAGCGCCGGCGTGAAGCCAGTTGTCCGCATGCAGAAACAGCAGCACCCGACCGACCGCCTCTTCGGCGCCGATGTTTTGCTGTCGAGCCCTGCCCCGAGGCCCGCGAATCACGCGGGCTCCCCGCGAAGTCGCCCGTTTGGCCGTGGCATCGCGACTACCACCGTCCACGACGATCACTTCTTTTGGATCCGTGGCCCAGGCGCGGGCGACCGCGCGTCCTACATAGGTTTGCTCATTGAACGTGGGAATAATGATCGAGATTTCCACGGTCCGAGGCGTCCTGGTGCGAATCAATCTGGGGGCGGCCGCCGCCGTCCAATATATCCCTCCCGACGGGCCGGTCATAGTTCCCGCCGGCGGCCGTCTCCAGAGCGGCTATCGGGTATACTTTCTCGGTGACCGGCAATCATTTAGAATCGCGTGGCGCATGTCGCCCTGCAAGCGAATCGCAATGTGCACGCGTTACGAGCACGGCGGCAGCGGAACCAACGGCCGATCGTACGGCTGCAGCCATGAGTCAATAACGCGCCTCGCCAGACGGGCACAACGTTCGCCCATCGTTTTCCGGGTGCCTGATGAAATTGCGTCTAGGGATTGTAGGACTCGGGGATACCTGGGAGACCCACTACGCACCGGCCCTGCGATCCCTCGGCGATCGTTTCGAGATTCGGGCCGTGTATGCTGCCGTCACACACCGCGCGAAATCCGTGGCCCGGCCGTTCAACGCGCGGGTGGAGACGGGCTTTCGCGTTTTGGCCAGCCGCGAGGATATCGACGCGGTGCTCGTGCTGACGGCCAACTCATTCGGCACGCTGCCGCTCTTGGCAGCCTGCGACTATGGCAAGGCGGTCTACAGCACCCTGATGCTGGACATGGGTCCGGATCAGGCCGCCACGGTCCAGCAACGCATTGAGTCCGCCGGAATCGCATTCACGGCGGAACTACCCTGCCGCCTGGCTCCCGCCACGCTGCGGCTCAAGGAATTGATCGCCACCGATCTGGGCCGACCGCAACTGCTGTTTTGCCACCACCGGCAATCGCCCGCGACGTCCGGCTCGCAATCGCCAGCCTCCAGTCTGTCGGCGATCGTCGAAGCCATCGACTGGTGCCGGTACGTTGTCGACCGCGATCCCTGCTCGGTTATGGGCATCGCCCACCGAACGAGGGGCGATGAGGGGCAGGCGGAATATCAGATGATGAATCTGTGCTTCAAGTCGGACGAAAATGCGTCCACGGACGTGATGGCCCAGATCAGTTGCGGCCGGTATATTCCCGAACAGTGGAAGGAGGCAGTCAGCTTCCGACCACCGGCAGACATGCAAGTGGCCTGCCAGAACGGAATCGCCTTTGTGGACCTGCCGTCCACGCTCATCTGGTTCGACAAGGCGGGTCGCCACATGGAATCGCTGGAAAGCGAACGGCCCGTGACCCAGCAGTTGTTCATGCGGTTCCATCGTTCCGTCACCAGTCTCGTCCGAGACGTATCCAGCCTGCAGGACGCCTATCGAGCCTACTGGATTGCCGTTCAGGCCAGGGCCAGCCATGAGCAGGGCCGGCGAATGGAACTTGCGTTTTGACCCCTCGACTGGAAAGCTTTACACTCTCAACCCACTGGACACGCGCGGCAGCCCACCGGCGGCGACCTCAGAATCCGTTGCGCGGTGTCAGCCGCGGGACCGTACCATACCTTTTTCCTTGACCATGCTCTCAGGGACCCAGCACGCCCATGGCTTCCGACGTTACGACTAAAGATCAGCTTGTTATCGATACCATCCGAACGCTGTCCATGGATGCGGTTCAGAAGGCAAATTCCGGGCATCCGGGAACGCCCATGGCACTGGCACCCGTGGCATACACGGTCTGGAAAGATTTCCTTCGCTACGACCCGCTCGACCCGCGATGGCCCAACCGCGATCGCTTCGTGCTGTCATGCGGCCACGCGTCGATGCTGCTGTACTCGCTGATTCACCTCGCCGGCATCCGCGATGTCGACGCGGAAGAACATGCGACGGACAGCCCGGCGGTTTCGTTGGACGACATCAAAAACTTCCGGCAATGGGGAAGTCGCACGCCAGGTCATCCCGAATACGGGCTGACAGCGGGCGTCGAGACAACGACGGGACCACTGGGGCAGGGTTGTGGCAACAGCGTCGGGATGGCCATCGCCGCGCGGTGGATGGCGGAACGCTACAACCAGCCTGATATCACGCTGTTTGATTACAACGTCTATGCTTTGGCCAGCGATGGCGACCTGATGGAGGGTGTGGCATGCGAAGCGGCATCGCTGGCCGGCCATCTGCGCCTGCCGAACCTCTGCTGGATTTACGACGATAATCGGATCACGATCGAAGGCAGCACCGAACTTGCTTTCAGCGAAGACGTCGCCACGCGCTTTCAGGGGCTCGGCTGGATGGTGCGCCATGTCGCAGATGCCAATGATCTGGTCGCGCTGCAGGACGCCTGCAAGGCGTTTCTGGCCAACGACGAAAGCCCCACCTTGATTGTGGTTCGCAGTCATATTGCATACGGCGCTCCCCACAAACAGGACACGCATGATGCCCATGGGTCTCCGCTGGGCGACGAGGAAATTCGGCTCACCAAACAACGATACGGATGGCCGGAGAATGAAACGTTTCGCGTGCCGCGGGAGGCTGCCGAGTATTTTCAGGCAGCCGTCGGCCAGCGCGGCCAGTCGATGCGCCGCGGTTGGCAGGAACAACTCAACGCTTATCGCGCACGTTACCCCGGCCCGGCCGCCCAGCTTGACTGCATCCGACAGCACCGGCTGCCTGACGGCTGGGACGCCGATCTCCCCGAATTTCCGCCCGACAGCAAAGGGCAGGCGACTCGCGCGTCGGCAGGCAAGGCCGTCAATGCGCTGGCGCAACGCATCCCGTGGTTCGTGGGTGGTTCGGCCGACCTGGCCCCGTCGACCAAGACCGAGATGACATCGGCCGAGGCCGGGCATTTTGGACCCGGCAACCACCGAGGCCGAAATTTCCATTTCGGAGTTCGTGAACACGCCATGGCCGCCGCCGTCAACGGGATGACTTTGTCGGGGCTGCGCGCCTTCGGAGCGACCTTCTTTGTGTTCAGCGACTATCTGCGACCGGCAATGAGGCTCAGTGCCTTGATGGAATTGCCGTCGTTGTTCGTGTTTACCCACGATTCCATCGGCGTCGGCGAAGACGGTCCTACGCATCAGCCGGTCGAGCACCTGGCAGCCGCGCGGGCGATTCCCGGCCTGGTCGTTCTGCGGCCGGCCGACGCCAACGAAGTCGTCGAGGCGTGGCGAACGGTGATGATGCTAAAGCGTCGTCCCGCCGCGTTGGTGCTCACTCGGCAAAACCTGCCCACGCTTGACCGCACCAAGTTTGCCGGCGCTGCGGGCGTCGCGCGGGGCGCCTACGTCCTTTCCGATTGCCCGTCCCGTTCACCGGACGTGATTCTGATCGGGACCGGAAGCGAAGTGCCCTTGTGCGTGGAAGCGTCGTCGCAGTTAACGGACCAAGGCATTCAAGCTCGTATCGTGAGCATGCCGTCCTGGGAGCTGTTCGACGAGCAGGACGCCGACTATCGAGAGCAGGTGCTGCCGAACGAAGCCCGCGTGCGGGTCGCGGTAGAAGCCGGTATTCGTCAGGGATGGGACCGGTACATCGGCCCCCATGGAAGGTTTGTTGGCGTGGAAAATCGATTTGGGGCTTCCGCACCCTACGACGACGTCTATCGCGGTGTGGGCCTGACCTGTGACGCGGTGATCCAGGCCGCCCAGAACGCCCTGTCCCGATGCCCCTGAATCCCCGGCGCGGCCCGCGCTTGCGTACGGTGGATCGCTGGTTGTGAATAGAATGGGAAATCTGGAGAATCATTGCGGATTCTCCCTGTTCTCGCGATTTCAGCGGTTATGCCGAAAAAAACGCGAAGGCGCCTGTTCCGCCTGGCCGATGACTGGGTAAGGCGGTCCGATTCTGTCGGTTGTAATGGCCTCCCGCCAGGAGGGCCCGGCGGCCGGGATGGTTTGCAGCAGAGGGGGGGGAGATCGATGGCGCATCGGTGTTCGGGCGCGGCGCTCAGGACCGCGGCGATGGCACTGGCCCTAGGCGTTAGCGGACAGGCGCTTTGCCAGGAGCCGCTCCATTTTCTCAATCGCCAGGTCGTGGCGCAGTCAGGTCGTCTCGCCGCGCGGGACGAATCGGCCTCGCAATCATCCCTGGTGGAAGGCGGCACGGTCGACAGGAACGTGCAGCCAACGCAGTACACGGAGGATTTGGTCGCGGATGAAATCGTTGTGGTTGACGACGGCTATGCCGAGACATGGCACGATGCGGCGTGCCACGGCTGCGTGGAAGGCTGCGACGCGTGCTGCCCCGTGGCCTGCCCCCCTCGCGGTGCCTGGATCGGCGGAGCCGACTATCTGTTTGTGCGTCCCACATTCAGTGAGGCCATTGCATTTGTCGAATCGGAATTCTCGTCCGAAGGAACGAATCTGAACCAGACGCGCCACCCGTACCACTTTAACCATCAAAGCGCTGTGCGCGCTTTCCTGGGCTATCGGTTATGCGATTGCGGTGGCGAAGTGCTTTTCACGTACACCAACCTCGATGGACACGCGTCCGCCTCCACCGATGCCGCCACGGCCAACCGGTTTTTCACGGGCCAGCTCGAGATCAACACGTCCATTGGCGAGTCGCTGACTTCGACGGCGAGCGTGGATGTCGACAGCTACGACATCACGTTTTCCAAAACCATCTTCCTGGGCCACTCGGCAGCGAACGGGCCAGACTGCTGTGATCCGTGTCCTCCCTGGGAATTAACCTGGTCGGCAGGAGCGCGCGTCGCGGCGGTGGACCTGGAATACGGCAGTGTGATTCGCGACGTGGAAACAGGGCCTTCAGCCGTTGGGCGAACGGACATCAACGCTCGCGGTGCCGGCCCGGTCATTGGCCTCATGGGTCGGCGCTATTTCGGCTCGGCTGCCATGTTTTGGGCCTATGCGAAGGGCAATATCGCGCTGCTACTCAGCGATTACGAAATCAACAGTAGTCGATTCGTTTCCGGATCGACGCCTTCCACTCAAAGGGAAACCGCCGAGCTCAACCGCGTTCTTCCGGTGACGGAGCTCGAGGTGGGTGCTGAGTGCCGATTCGCGCCCGGCACAACGCTAGCAGGCGGCTACCTGTTCCACGCCTGGCACGACCTGGGAATTACGCAAGGCATTGGCGGGAACCTGCCCGCGATGGACACCGCGAACATCCTCTCGTTCGACGGTTTTTTCGTGCGCGGCACATTCACTTACTGATAGAACCGCCTGGAGTAGCCGCGCGTTGGCGACGTGAGCGTCGTTTCAACCGCGGGCCATGGTGCGGTTGCGACGAGCGCGGCGTTCGGCACGAAGGCGCGCGCGGCGCCGAGTTTCACTCGGCTTTTCATAATACTCACGACGCCGGACCTCTTTCTTGATACCGCTTCTTTCCACCAGTTTCCGGAAGCGGCGTACGGCCTCCTGAATGGATTCTTTGTCACGCAACGTCAGCTTGACCACATTTCCTCCTCTTAAAATTCATCATGCCACCAAAAAACCGGATGGATTGCGCAGAAACCACAGATTCCTGAGTGTACCGGCAATGGGGGGCAGGTGTCCAGGCATTCCGGCTCGGACGGGCCCGCTGGTGTCCCGTCCCGCACGTCCGGCACATGGGCCCGGTGCTCCGCACGCAATTCTTTCCCATCCCGCAAGGCTTCTTCAATCGCTCGATGCGGTCGGCCCGTCCGGCAAAACAGGGTGTGGCGAGGGCCCTCGATTGGACCTTCCGCGGGTGTTGCGTCGATTTCTTATCTCTGCCCCCAGTCTCTGCCGCCGCCGTGACGGCGTCGCGGGGCAGTCCCAGCCGCTCCTGACCGCACCCTACGCCAACGCAAACCCGCGATCTCCGTCCGCCCGCTTTGAAGGCCGCACCGTCATGTCCGACATCAACCTGGCCCGCTCCCTGCGCGACATTGACCAGCTCCAAAACGAGGTGCTGGCCGAACTTGACGATTTGAATCGCCGCATCGAACACACGATCTCTCGATTCAGCACGCCGTCGGCCTCGGACGGGACCCGCCGGGCGTCACCGCCGACGGTCGAGGTGCCCCGACTTGCTGATGGCCCGCAGGACGCGGAGAGTCAGGAAGAGGGATGCGGCGTAGCCCAGGACGCCGGGGACCGACATACCGCGAATGGGCCACACGTTCAGGCTGACCAGGATCGATGATCCCAGGAACAAGGCGCTGGCCAACATGCCCAATACCAGCCGATTGACCGAAGGCTCCAGCCCGCGGTGATCCAGGTGCACGTCGAACCGGCCCGTCTGTACCTGATAGAGGATTTCCCGCAATCGCCGCGGAAGAAGCTCTGCGAGTTGCTCCATCTCGTAGGTGATCCGCCGGATTTTCTTTAAGTGCCTTGAGGGAGACATGCGACGCTTGAGCATCCGCTGCTGGTACGGCTCCATCAGCTCCATCAGGCTGAAGTTCGGACTCAAGCGTCTTGATGTCCCTTCGAGCATGATAAGCACCTTGAGCAGCATGCCGATGGGCGATGGCAACATGATGTTGTAGCGGCGGATGATTTCAATCATTTCGTACAGGGCGCCGCCCAGGTCGAAATTCTGCACATTCTGATGCGCGAAGTAGGCAACGAAATCGCTCAAGTCGGCGGTCAAATGCGCCTCGTCGAGATTCTGAGGTACGGCACCGACGCGGACAATAATCGATGAGAGCTGTTCGGCATCGTGCCCGACGATGGCCAAGAGCATCTCTTCAATGTCTTCCCGCAACGACTCGTCCAGCCGCCCGACCATCCCGCAGTCGAGAAGGGCGATTGAGCCATCGGAAAGCAACAGCAGGTTGCCCGGATGCGGATCGGCGTGATAGAAACCATGTTGAAAGATCATTTCAAGAAAAACTTCCGCTCCTCTCCGCGCGGCGGCGGACAAATCGAATGCCTGATGTCCGTCGCTGCCGAGCTGCGAAAATTTTACACCGTCGATATATTGCATGGTCAACACACGGCGCGTCGACAACTCCTCGTAGGGGCGGGGAATGACCACACCCTCGTTGTCCGCCATGTTGCGGGCAAACTGCTTCAGGTTGCGCAACTCGCGCCCAAAATCCAGCTCGCGCCGCAACATCCTCTGGAACTCGGCCGCCAGTCGCTGAGGCCGGTAGCGCGCCAGTTCCGGAATTCGCTCCGCGAGTTGAGCAATGCCGAACATGATGTCGAGGTCCACGCAGACGCGACGTTCGATGTTGCTGTGCATGATTTTGACAACCACGTCCTCGCCCGACAGGAGCCGGGCATGATGGACCTGCCCGATGGACGCGGAGGCCATTGCACAATCGTCAAAGGCAGCAAAGAGCGTGTCGACCGACCCGTGAAGCTCGTCGGCGATCGTCTTGTGCACGGTCTCGGGAAGGTCGGCCGGGACGTTGGACTGCAACTGCTTGAGTTCGTCGGCCAGCTCCATGCCGATGACGTCGGGCCGCGTGCTGAGGATCTGTCCAAGTTTGATGAACGTCGGCCCCAGTTCCTCTAACGCCATGCGTATCCGCGTCTCTCGCGGGTGATGCGCCAGCGCTTCGCCGGCCCGGTTCTTGAGCAGTCCTTTGGCAAAGGAGATGTCCAACCGTCCAATCCAGCCCGCCAGACCGTACTTGCTGAGGATGGACAGGATCTCGCGCCAGCGATTGACATTTCGGTAGATCTGCGGAATGGACGTTATTTTCATGGCGATCGTGCGGGCTTTCGCGGTGTAGCCATTCTTTTGGAGTCGGGCTCCGGTTTGAGAACGACAGGGGCACAACGAAACGGATGGGCTCAGAACCAGCACTTTCGCGGCATTGGAGCTTTCAATCAACCGTTCGCATAATCTGAATGGGGCCGTCAATGTCAACCACGACGACGCTGGCCAGCTCCGCGAGAGGCACGTCCGGTGCGGCCCCCAGATGAATCTGAAGTTCGTTGCGGCTCTGACTCACGGGCAGTCGCAAACCATCCCCAGCCAGCAGGCGCGCTCCGCGCACGTTGGTTGCCAGCGCCGGAAGGCGCAGGAGGCCGTCCTCCGGTACGTCAAAGACGTGCAAATAGAGCTTCCCCGGCTTCCGGGTGCAACGTCCCCACGTGACCTTTTCAAACGGGCTTGCTTCCGTGCCATGGATGCTTTCGCCATTGAGGTCCATCCAGCGCCCTATCTTCTGGAGCCGCTCCATACTGGGGGCGGGGATTTCGCCTTCGGCCGTGGGGCCCACATTCAAAAGATAGTTTCCTCCCTTGCTGGCAATGTCGATGAGATTCCGCACCAGTGTACAGGCAGATTTCCAGTTTTCGTCGTCCCGTTTATAACCCCAGGAGTCGTTCATCGTCATGCACGATTCCCAATCGACGGCCGGCAGACCAGTCGCAGGGATCTCCTGCTCCGGCGTGCCGAAATCGCCGGCATATGCCTGGTCGTCTTTGGTCAGACCCTCCATGCCTTTGCGACCTTTGCCAATGCGATTGTTAATGATGACTCCTGGCTTCCGGCCGCGGCAATAGCTGTACAATTCCTTGCCGTCCGGTTCGGTCCACCAATCAGGCCACTCGCCATCGAACCAGAGTACATCGGGATCGCACGTCTCCAGCAGTTCATCGATTTGGTGTTTTGTGAAGTCAATGTATTCCTGCTTGCGTCCTGGTTTGATCCGCGTCGGATTGTAGTTCTCGTCTCCGTGCGTCTGAGCCGGGTGGTGCCAGTCCATGATGGAGTAGTAGATACCAAATCTGAGGCCTGCACGGCGGCACTCTTTCGCCAAGGGCGCCAGCAAATCCCTTGCATAGGGAGTCGCACTGACAACATCCCAATCAGTGGCGGACGTGTCGAACAAACTGAAACCATCGTGGTGCTTGGACGTGACCACGATGTATTTCATTCCGGCGTTCTTGGCGGTCGCAACCCACTTCCGTGGGTCGTAGCTTACCGGATTGAATTTCGCGGCCAATTCTTCGTATCCTGCTACGGGGATATCCGCGCTGTTCATCAGCCATTCACTGGGGCCTGGGCATGTCTTGCCATTCCAATTTCCCGCCGGGATCGCATACAAACCCCAATGGATGAACATGCCAAAGCGTGCTTCGCGCCACCAAGCCATCCGGGCATCCCGGTCGACGGTGGATTCGTGGAAAACCTCGTGCGGTGCGGCCAGGCCAGGAACCGCGGATCCGCCGACCGATATGCCCCAGATCCAAATGACAAGTAACATCCGACGCACCATTCGACGTACCTCGCACACGGAAGAAAGAACAGGTTACGGAAACGCGAGCGTTCCCTGAGTCAATATAGCCTGCACCCAGGTGTCTCGCCATCATCGCCCGTCGACGTTGCGGAAGCGTCGCCGGCTGCGAATTTCGCAGCTTGGTAGTCACCGCCTGCAAGAGTAAAATCGGGATGCACGACCGAATACCGCCCAGTTGACAGCGACTAGTAAAAGTGAAAGGCGGTCGAGCCTTCATGAAACGAAGCATGAAACGAATATTGACGACGCATGTCGGCAGTCTGGCGCGTCCCGATCGCCAACTTGAACTTCTGTTCGCCAAGGAGGGCGGCGATGTTTTTGACGCTGACGAGTTTGCGACTTCCACGCGACAGGCGGTCGACGATATCGTCGACCGCCAGGTGGAAGCGGGCATCGACGTCGTTTGCGACGGCGAGCAGAGCAAATCGAGTTTCTTGACCTACGTCACCGAACGGCTTTCGGGATTTTCTCCACGCACCGAGATCGTCGAAGACTTGTGGGTCGAATCGCGCGAAACGCTGGCCTTTCCGGAATTTTACGAAGCCCATCGCAAAGCGCGGGAGAGTCTGATCGCAAAAGCTGTGAAGCTCTCCTGTACTGGACCGGTCAAGTACGTGGGCCAGGCCGTCCTGCGCCGCGACATCGAGAATGTGAAAGCGGCGGCCGCGAGGCACGACGTGCGGGAAGTCTTTATGACGGCCGTATCCCCTTCCGACGTCGAAGGACAGCAGCCCAACGCGTATTATGAATCCGACGAAGCCTACCTGTATGCGATCGCCGACGCCATGCACGAAGAATACAAGGCAATCATCGACGCCGGGTTAATCCTCCAAATCGACGATCCGCGTTTGTTGACGTATTACATTGCAAGACCCGATTTGACCGTGGAAGACTGCCGGCAATGGGCGCGGCTTCGGATCGAAGTGCTGAACTATGCTCTGCGGGATCTGCCGAACGATCGGGTACGGTTCCACACCTGCTACGGAATCAACATCGGTCCGCGGGTTCATGAAATGAATCTGGGCGACATTATCGACATCATGCTCCAGGTGGACGCGGGCGCGTATTCGTTCGAAGCGGCCAACCCGCGTCACGAACACGAGTGGAAAGTGTGGGAAAGCGTCACCCTGCCCGAGGGAAAATCGATCATTCCCGGCGTCATTTCGCATTCGACGCCGCTCGTCGAGCATCCGGAACTAGTGGCCCAACGGCTCATCCGGTTCGCCGGCGTTGTCGGACGGGAGAACGTCATCGGGGGCAGCGATTGCGGTTTTGCGTCGTTTGCCGCTCGCGAGCAGGAAATACATCCTAGTATCGTGTGGGCTAAATTCGCCAGCCTCGCTGAAGGGGCGCGCATCGCCTCTCGCGAACTATGGTGAGCAGCTTGCACCGAAGCGAATCTGAAGGTGCTCTGTATTGCCATTGAGGACAGACGACCAGCGAGAGCCAGCGACTACCGGATGCGGTAGCGCTTCTCATCGCCTTTCTGCAATGCAGTCCTCGACAAGAGTCCTGGTTTCTGCCGGCCGTCGGCATGGCCACCGATAGGAGGCAAAGGTTCGCAATTCCGTGTAGAATAATTTGATCCGGCCACACGCGTGCAACCCGCCTATGGCGCGTTGACCGTCGCCGAAGAGTCCGCCTCCACCAAAACACCGCGCGAAATCCAGAGAAAACCTCCCATGAAGCCCTTGAAATACGCGGATGACAGCCAAGACCGAGGTGTCACGAGATTGAGAGTTACTGCACCCCGCTGGGCGTCAGCGACGGTCTCGAAAAGCCTCGTTCTTCTTGCCGTCGCCGGGCTCCCGGCCGGCACGCTTGGTATCGCCCAAGCCGGCATCGCTTACAGGGATCCTGGCTGGGATCTGACCTATAACGGTGACCGCGCGGACTTCGGCACACTGACCGACACATTGACTGTGGGCACCGGTAACTGGGTACGCAAATCAAAAAACAAGTGGGATGGATCCAAGCCGGGTGAAGTCGATCCGACGCTGAATGCCTTCGGCGCCGCCGAAGGCGATTCTCCCGGCGGAGTCGTCGCACTCTCAGAGGGTTCAACCAATTACGTTCGTTTCCAGGACACAGGCGACCCGACAACCGTCAATCCGATTGGCCAGGACAACGGCTTCGTTCCGTGGTTGGATCCGAGCAACCGCACGCTCATGTTCGGGCACGACATCCAGAAGGAACATCCAGGCGCCATGGGCGTCATGACCAACGGAATCACTCTGTCTTTCCGCGCACGTCTCTCGTCGACTGGTGTGCTCGACGACGTGTACCCGGACTTCAACGATGGCGAAGTCGAATTCCCAGATCTCCAAGTCGTAACCCCCTGGCCCGCGAACGGGAAAGGCTATAAAGTCTCCGACAGTGCCGTGTCCATGTTTTCCTTCTCCGAGTCCGGCCCGAACGGATTGACCGCGATCGGCTTTTCGCTCGTGCTCGACATTGACACTCCCGGCACGGCGGGCGGCAACAACGGCGCGGTGATTCCTGCTGGTGTGGGCGGCGGAAACATCGGTGGAGGGCTGATCATGAACAACCGGCCCGGAGGCGGTATCTTCGATCTGCCGGGCTCCGATCGGGCTTTGATGAATCCACCGGATGGCCAGGGAACCGGCGCAAATCTGGTGCCGATCAGCGATGAGGACCTGCTTGACTGGCACGAGTTCTGGATCACGATCCAGAACCCCGACAGAGACGCCGACTACGATGTCAATGTCTACATGGACGGATCCGTGACGCCCGAGACATTCGTTGTTCGAAGGTCCAACGGCGCGCAAACGAATTCGAATGAAGCTCTGAATATCGGCCTGCCATCAGGCACAAGTTGGGCCGCGTTTGATCTCGATTTTGTCTCGTACAAGCTGGGAACCGCCACTCCACAGGCCGTCCCGGAGCCGTCGACGCTGGTTCTCATGATGCTTGCCATCCTGCTTGCCATCCTGGGCGGTGCGGGAATTGCCGCCATGGGGCACAACGGTTCGATGTCGCGGGCGAGCAATAGCGTACCGAAACCGTCCAGCTTCGAGCAGGTCTCCGCCGGATGCTCCGCATTCCCAGACGTTTGACGCCGGTATGCGGGAAATGCAAGCGGAACCGCTAAGTGCGACACGCCTTAGCATTACTGCGCGTTGTGTTCGACGCGGAGCCGCCGCGCGAATGCGAAAAAATGCTCGGTAAATTCGCCGCGAACCGCATCCGGCCCTCCCGCGCACTACAACAGGGCCGGTCACTGAAGCAGCGACAGCGCCTGTCTGGCAAGCCGCGACAGGCGGGGGTCATCGGCGGCGGCGGCCTGCTGCAAAGCACCGGTGGCGGGTCGAGCGGATCGGCCGATCTTGCCCAAGGCCCATGCCGCTCGCTGACGGACCGTGGTCGCCGGTGACGATTCCAGGGCGGTCTGCAACGGAACGACGGCCGCCGCGGCCCGCTCCCGCAATCGTCCGAGTAAGGTCGCCGCCCAGTACGCAACGTCCGCGTTGCCGCTGCCCAGCGCGGCCGCGAGCCCCGGTACGTCCGCATCAGGTGGCGGCCCCAGATCCTCCAGCGCGGACGCTGCCCAGTGGCGTACTTGCTCCTCAGGATCCGCGCAAGCGTCGACCAGCACCAAAGCAGCAGGTCGCGCCTCGGGTCCAAACTGCGCCAGCCTTTCTGCCGCGGCCAGCCGCTGCTCCGCGCTGCCCGTGGTAAGTGTATCGATCGTCTTTTGTAAGTCGTCCGCCACGGCTCACCGTATCCCGGCGCGGTCGATGGTCACATCCAACGCGAGCCTAATAGTGCCTACAGCCGATTTCCAAACCTGATCTTGCCGTGACATTTTTCGGTCATGGAACGACTACAGGGCATTTCGAATCCGCTTCTAACAATAGATCAAGGACGGACGACTGAAACGCGAGCTTTCGGACGAACCGGCGGTCTGGCTAAACGCTTTAAGAACCTATTTGTGCCACTTCATAATCCGGAGATATTGTGGCCGTCTTTGCCGTGTCCGCGTGCAGGCTGCCCGCCACTTCGACGAATTCACCTGATCTGATGTCCCCAAGGATGGATGGATTGCGAATGACTACGCTCCCTCCATACTCATCCGTAGACCCGTCAATCGGAATGTACCGCAACTTCCACTGGCGCTTGCTCGCCAGATACTCCACCCGACCTCGAAGCCAGGAATAATCGGGCGCATAGGCGTACGATGACCTGCTGCTGCGCGCTGCAACACCAGCGGCGCTCCGGGATCCGGCCGATCGAGGAAGGTCGGCCAGCTCGACAGCTCCGTCCGACGATGTGCGGCGCTCGCTTCCCGCGGTGCCTTCGTAGGCGGCGGGCACGACGGGCTGTTTCGCAACGGATCCGGCCGATGGTCTTTGCCCGCCGAATGCCGTGGCCGGAACTGAGCGAATCGACGTGTCGCGACGCGGCTCAACAATGCGAATCGGAGTGGACCGCTCTGTCAACAATAGGCGCTCTTCGGCATCGGATACGGGCTGCAATCTGGACCCATCCGGTTCCCTCACAGAACTCTGCGGCGGATATTGGTACGCGCCGGGCGGAGGCGCGGACGATGCGGGTGGCGCAGAATTCGGCGCGGGCGTGCCCGGATAATAGGGTTGGCCACCTTGAGGCTGAGGGAACTGCACCGTCGGCGGAGGCGGTACCGTGGAACGTCCCATAAAGGGATCCACCACGGAGCCTCCTCCCTGGCAACCCGACAACACGCAAATCAGCCCGATCAGACTGATCGGTCGCTTCATCAGGAACTCCTTTTCCTCGATAACGCCCCGCGACAGACACACCGAGCGGCGTCCAACCGCGGAACCCCTAAGCGGCGACCCAACAAGAGAAGCGGCCCTTCGCGCAGCATGGCTGCAGCCATCGCCCGAAGGGCCGGTACCTTAGCAGTTTGACCACGTGTGTCCAGACGAATCCACTACGGCGCCCTGGCGACACTCGAATCGCCAGACACGTACGGATTCTCCACGACAAGCGGCTGAGGAACCCGACGGGTAACCCGTTCCTTGGAACCCGCCGCCGACGGCTCCGCGTCGATGTACGGATTGGGAACCATCAGCGGCTCCACGGGCGTGGCCGGCTCGTACGTCGGCGGGTACGCAAACGGACTCAAACCGTACGTGCGAGCCACCGGAACGCTGTAATACACCGGCGGATGCTCGGCGAAATAGGGAATCCGGCGATCGCTCGGATAATAGGGATTCGAGTAATACCGATACGGCCCCCATCCCCATCCGTAACCGTTGCCCGCCTGGACGTCGCTCGCCCATACCACCAAAGAGCACGCACCCAAAATGATCGACACGCCCAATAACCGGTTCATCGCAGTCTGCCTCATCACCAGGAAGGTCGTTGTATGCCAATACATCCTACATTCCAGGCTAAATAGGCAGATTGTAAATCTCAAGCATAAACTGAAATACAGGAGATATAGGTATATTGGGAACGCGAAAAGATGGGCAGGTCCAGGATGTCCGTGCTCCATATACCTCTAGAGGGGTAATTTCGCGGCACGCCGCCGGTCGCGCCCGCCGGGGACAGCTCCCCCACCTGCGGATCCTGGGCAGGGGCTTGCGGGCAAACGGCAGGCATTGGCTAATGGCCGGACCGGGCAGCGCCCGGACGCTCTTTTTGTGAAAGCGGCGTTCACCGAGCGACTTTATCCTCAGATGATTCCAAATGTTCCAGCACGTACGGTGTTTCCGCTCCGGGGACGTCTGGCAGCCGATAGACGACATGTCCCAGCTCGCGCTGGTCGACCTCGGGCTGACACCCGCCGGCGACAAGGCATAACAGAGGGATCCATCGGTAGGGGCGGCCACCAACGATCCGGTATTTGGAACGGTAGAGAGCCACCGTGCGGACTCCGAAGAGAACGTGCCTTGGAACACGCGACGCAAAGCCGAACGGCGCGGGACCACGGGTGCAGGATTGGCAACCGCGCGGGCCTATGCATTCTGAACGCCTGCGACGTCGCGTCAATACCGGAGACGGCCGGGGGCTGCTCGTGCGCGCCGGGCCGCGGAACGCCGAGATGACATCCGAGCAATTCACCGCTGAATTGAAGCAAGACGCCCACGCATTGGGCTTTCAGCTGGCGGGCGTATGCCCGGCGGAACCCGCGGCCGGGATGGACCGTTTTCGGCAATGGCTGGCTGCAGGCTATGCGGGGCACATGCGCTACTTGCCACGACGCGAGAAGGCCTACGCGGATCCGCGGTACGTGCTGGAAGGCGTACGTTCGATTCTGATGTTGGGGATGAATTATCGAACGGCCGAACCGCGCCGTTGCGGACCGTGTCAGGGGCGAGTCAGTCGCTACGCATGGGGCCCGCAAGATTACCATTCGATCATCCACGAACGGTTGCGCGAACTGGCCGACGGGGTCCTCCAGCGGTACCCAGATGCCCGCGTCCGAGGCGTTGTCGATACGGCGCCGCTGATGGAGCGGCAGTACGCTCAGGCCGCAGGTCTGGGTTGGCAAGGCAAGAATACGCTGCTGTTGAATAAGACCTATGGAAGCTGGTTTTTTCTCGCCGCGCTGCTTACCGACCTGCAACTGGCTTATGATGCTCCTGCCACGGTCGATCATTGCGGCACGTGTCGAGCGTGTCTCGACGCCTGTCCCACGGGAGCTTTCCCCCAGCCGTACGTTTTGGATGCGACACGGTGCATCAGTTACCTGACGATCGAATTGCGGGAAAGCATCCCTGATCAATACCGCGAAGCCATGGGAGACTGGCTCTTTGGCTGTGACATCTGCCAGGAAGTGTGTCCCTGGAATCAACACGCGCCCTCGCTCACGCCGTCACCGTTCGATCCACTTGCGGCACTGAACCCGGTGGACCTTGCGGCACTGTTCGAATTGGACGAGGAAGGTTTTCGCCGGCGGTTCCACCATTCGCCTTTGTGGCGGCCGAAGCGGACGGGATTGCTTCGCAATGCCGCCGTTGTGCTGGGCAATTCCCGATCACCCGTGGTGCTTCCGGCACTGGTGCGCGGACTGGCGGACGTTGAACCGTTGGTTCGTGCCGCCTGTGCCTGGGCCTTGGGGAGATACGATCAGCATGAGGCGTTTCAGGCACTGCGTCAGCGCCAGGTAGTGGAATCGGACGAGGATGTCCAATCGGAAATCCGTCTTTCCCTTGCCAACTCGTGAGCAGGACCGATCGTATGCCAACCAATGACGATCTGCCGACCGGACGGAACGCGTCGTCGTCGTCGGTTTACTCGGCCACGACTGGTGCGCCGAAAACGTCGGGCATCGCCGGCAGGCTGCTTGCGAGCACCCTGATCGCCGCCCTTGGCGGACTGCTGTTCGGGTTCGATACGGCTGTCATTTCGGGAACCACGGACGCGCTCGCCACGCTGTACGGGTTGGACAGTTTCTGGCTTGGTTTCACCGTGGCCAGCGCGCTGGTCGGCACGATCGCCGGTGCAATGACGGCCGGGGCCCCGGCCGACCGCCTCGGGAGGCGGGCCGTTTTGGTCGGTATCGCTGTCCTGTATCTGGTCTCGGCGTTGGGAAGCGCGCTGGCCTGGAGCTGGTGGTCTTTCATTTTCTTTCGATTCCTGGGCGGGATCGGCGTGGGCGGCGCGTCGGTCGTGTCGCCGATGTACATCGCTGAAATCTCTCCTGCTTCGCTGCGCGGGCGGCTCGTCGCGCTCACCCAGTTCAATATTGTGCTGGGCATCCTGGCGGCGTTCTTCTCGAATTATGCCCTTGCCCAGATCAGTCTCGGCGCGACGGAGTGGCGGTGGATGTTTGGCATCGAGGCCGTGCCGGCCGGGCTGTTCTTCGCGCTGCTGTTTCTGACGCCTGCCAGTCCTCGCTGGCTCGTGTCCCAGGGGCGCGTCGACGAAGCTGCCCGCGTGCTCCGCGACTTGGGGACGGACAAGGGCAGCGTCGACGGGGAGGTGCGAGAAATTCGCCAATCGCTCGATCTGGAGCACCACAGTTTGCGGGAACCTTTCTTTCGCCGGGCGTACCGGCGCCCTATCCTGCTGGCCGCGGCCATTGCGTCTTTCAACCAGCTCTCGGGCATCAACGCACTGATGTATTATGCTCCGTATATCTTCAAAATGGCGGGCGCCGGTGAAGATTCCGCCTTACTTCAGACCGTAGCCGTGGGAGGCACGAATCTTGTTTTTACGATGGCCGCGTTGCTGGTCATCGACCACTTCGGACGGCGGAAGTTGATGCTGGTCGGATCGGTGGGTTATATCCTGAGCCTGGCCACGACGGCGTGGGCCTTTATCACATACGGCACGGCGTTCACGACGCACGGCAGCGTCATCGTTCTGGCAAGCTTGCTCGTGTTCATTGCATCGCACGCTTTTGGCCAAGGCGCGGTCATCTGGGTTTTTATCAGCGAGATTTTTCCAAACCGGGTCCGAGCGCGAGGCCAGGCTCTGGGCAGTTTCACGCACTGGTTCATGGCCGCCCTTATCTCGTGGACATTTCCCGTCATTGCCGACATTTCGGGCGGCCACGCGTTTGCGTTCTATGCCGCCATGATGGGGCTGCAACTGCTGTGGGTCGTGTTTGTCATGCCCGAGACCAAGGGTGTGCCGCTGGAGGAAATCCAGAAGACCATGGGGATTGAGTGACTCGGCCGGCTCCTGGTTTCAATACTGCGAGGCCACGTAAACGACCGCGCTGAGCAACGTCAGCAGGGCCGCCCACAGAGCAATGGCGATGTAGGTCGCCTTCTTGGCCGTCTCTGCTTCCCACCAGGACCGGGGGCGCAGTCCCTGTACGAGGAACGTAATCACTCCCGCCAGATTCACGCAAATGACGTTGGCCAGCACGAGCATGGCCGCTCCCATCGCCTGCCCGCCATGTTCCGAACCGATCAGCATGCCGCACGTCACAAGCGGTGGCAGCAATGCGACGGCGACCATCACGCCAATCAATGCCGCGGGAGCTCCACGCGTGAACGCCAACGCGCCGGCAATTCCCGATGCAAGGGCCAGCAGGATTTGCTGCAGGCTAATCTCCGTTCGTGAGGCAATCGCAGGTATTTCGGGGTCTATCTCGAAGAACGATCCGAGGGCAACGGAGAGGAGCAAAGCGGTGATCAAGCCAAGTCCGTTGGCGACCAGCGAGCGGCCCAGCAATTTAAAATCCCCAAGCGTGGTGGCCAGCGCCAACGCGACATTCGGTCCCAGCAACGGGGCGATCACCATCGCGCCGATGATCACAGCCACGTCGTCACGCAACAGTCCAATACCGGCTACGACCGTCGATAGGACGACCAGGACGACATATACCCACGACAACTGTGCGACTGCGGCGATGTCGTCGTAGAGTTCTTCGCGGCTGATGCGATCGTGCGTCGGCGGGCGGTCCTCGTTGCCCTCTTGTTTGTGCTCCTCCCGCTGCCGGTCGGGAGTTTCGGGCCGCGGCAGCGTGGCTTCGATCGGAAAGATCATGAGCCGAAATCCCTGCGCACTGGAATAGTGCTCTTCCACAAAGTCGATCACGGCTTCGGAAAACTGCGCATCGACGAGTATCCGCACGAGTGTACGTTGTTCATCGAGCCGATCTTGCCAAATATCGAGGACTTGTTGCTCCCGGAGTGCTTGCCCGCTGCCGTCCCCGGCGCCGTCTTGCGTCATGAATTCGATCAGACGTAGTGGCATGGCGTTTTCACCCTCGACAGACAGGATTGGCGGGCCGCACACCGTCGGAGAGCGGTCGAGATTGACTACCCGCATGATTGGTCTCGTCGACCAGCGGATATTGGCCGGGGGCATCCTCCGCATACCAATCGTCCAGAACGCGGTAACCGTCCGCGGGGTCGTCGACGCGTGCAAAAGCGTCCCGAACGTGAACCGCCTCGGGATGCAGCTTGGCGTACTTGATCCCGAATTTGCGGATCACCGCGACGCATCTGGTGTTGCCGTAGTCTGCTTGCGCCAGTTGAAAATGGCCGCGGATGACGTTCCGTTGTTCCTGTACGCCGGGAGGCGGTGGTAAGGATTCGCCCCGGGCCAGGGCCCTGGCCTGCGCGAAAATCCACGGATTGCCGATGGCCCCACGCGCCACGCTCACGCCATCCACACCGGTCGACTGCAGCATGTTCAGGCAGTCGCGTGCGGAGAATAGATCGCCGCTTCCCAGCACGGTCCTCGTCCCGGCATGACATTTGACGTGTTTCAGGAATTCCCAGCATGACCGACCGTGGTACCGTTGCTCGACTGTGCGCCCGTGTACCGTGACAGCAGCGGCGCCGCGCGCGAATGCTCCATCAAAGATCTGAAAGAATTTTTCGCGACTTTCGTCGCTGTCGTCGATACCGCGGCGCATTTTGACCGTAACTGGAACGGCGTCCGGCACCGCGTCGCGCACCCGCGCTACGATGTCCAGCGCCTGGCGCGGCTGGCCGAGGTGATATCCCCCGCGGCACTTGCCCACGACCTTCTTGACCGGGCAGCCGAAATTAATATCAATCACGTGAAAGCCGGCGTCGACGAGTCGCCGCGCTGCGGGCCCGAATTGTTCCGGATCAGCTCCCATAAGCTGGCCACCGACCGGATACTGCTCGTCGGTCACATGGAGAAGATGCCGGTTCGTCTTACGGTTTCGGATTTCCAGCAGAAAACGGTCGAGCATCACTTCGCACAGCGTGTAAGACGCTCCAAGTCGTCGAGCAACGGTCCGCATGGCGGCATCGCTGTATCCGGACAATGCCGCCTGCACGACGGGAAAATCCAACCGTAAAGCGCCGATATTCAAGGGCCGTAGTGCGTGCATTTCATTTACGCAGGACAGGACATGCATCGAACCATTGTCGGCCCTGGGCGTACATCCACCGGGTTGATGCGTCGGGCCCCCAGCATCCCTGTTCATAGATGTGCAGTGGCGCTTGTTCATCGCCTTCCCAGGCGGCGACCACGGGATCAACGATTCGCCACGCCAACTCGACCTCGTCCGATCGCGTAAACAGGCTGGCATCCCCCTGCAAAACATCCAGCAACAGGCGTTCGTAGGCATCGGGCATTTTGCCCGGGAACTCCTCCCGGTAATCGAAATCGAATTTCGTCAGACGCAAACGCATTTCGCCGTCCGGTATCTTGGTTTGGAACTGAAGTTCGATTCCTTCTGCGGGTTGGATCTGCACGACAAGCCGATTGGCTTCGGCCAGGGACGTCGGGCCCGAATCGAACAGCATGTGCGGTGGTTGGCGGAACTGGATGACGATCTGGGTGGTCCGGCACGACATGGCCTTTCCGCTGCGGAGATAAAACGGGACGCTTTGCCACCGCCAGTTGTCGATCCACAATTTCACGCCCGCGAACGTCGGCGTGCGGCTGTCCGGGGCCACTCCCGGCGCCTGGATATATCCGGCAAACTGGCCGAACACGGCGTCATCGCGGATGCGCGTATCGTTCATGGGCCGTACGGCTTCGAGCACCTTGACTTTCTCGTCCCGCACGGGGCCAGCGGCAAACCGCACGGGTGCTTCCATGGCTGTGATGGATAGCAGTTGCAGCAAGTGATTCTGGAACATGTCCCGCAGCACACCCGCGCGATCGTAGTAACCCGCGCGGTTGCCGATCTCTACTTCTTCGGCCACCGTGATCTGCACATGATCAACATAATTGCGATTCCACACGGGCTCGAAGATGGAATTGGCAAACCGCAGCACCATCAGGTTCTGCACCGTCTCTTTGCCCAGATAATGGTCGATGCGATAAATCTGCTCTTCCGCGAAGGCCTCATGAAGCACGTTATTCAGCTCGCGCGCGGTGGCCAAATCGGTGCCGAACGGCTTTTCAATAACGATCCGTGGCGGCCCGTGCTCGGAGCCTGCCAGGCTGGACGATCCCAAATGCCGCGCCGCCGGTGCATAGAACCTGGGCGATGTCGCCAGGTAAAAAATCTTCTGTCCGGGACTGCCGCAGGATCCGTCGGCGAGATACCCGGCCAGGTTGTCGACGTCTTCCTGCCTGGTCAGGTCGCCCGCGTGGTAGTGGATGTGCTCGGCGAAGCCCTGCCACACCTCCGGATCGAACGCATCCCCGACAAATCGTGAGGTGCTTTCGCGCAGCGCATCCCGCCATGCGCTATCGCTGAATTGGGTACGGGAAAACCCCACGATGTCCAATTCTCCGGGCAGCCGCTCCTTCTGCCACAACCGGTACAAGGCGGGAATCAGCTTGCGGCTCGTGAGGTCGCCCGAGGCACCGATGATGACAAGCGTTTGGGACATGGCATCGACCGCCGTGAAAAGTAAATGGCGTCTCAGATCGTCATGGCTGTGAAGCCCCCGTCGACGTAAAACGCCGCGCCCGTGATGAAACTACCTGCCGCCGGCGCCAACAACAACAGGGTCGTGCCCACGAGTTCATGAGGTTCTCCAAAACGTTGCATGGGAGTATGGCGCATGATGGCTTCGACGCGGTCCGGTGTCAGAATTTTGCGATTTTGTTCGGCTGGGAAAAAGCCCGGGCACAGGGCGTTGACCCGAATTCGGTGGCGTGCCAGTTCGCGGGCTACATTTCGCGTCAGGCTGAGGACGGCGGCCTTGGATGCCGAGTAGGCAAACACGCCCGACAGCGGCAAGTCACAGGTGACACTGCCGACGTTGACAATGGCCCCACCCTGGCCCTGGTCCGCCATGTGACGACCAAATGCCTGGCACGCCCAATGCGTGCTGGTCAGATTCGTCTGAAGCACGCGCTGCCAGTCGTCATCGGACGCGGAAAAATAGTCCGACGACGCGTTCGTGCCGGCACAGTTCACCAGCCCTTGCACGCCTCCATGGTCCCGCACCGACCGTTCAAGCAGCGCGCTGACTTCCGCGCGCGATGACACATCCACTCCAATGAAATCCGCGTCTGCTCCCAGACCGCGGATAGCTTCCACACAGCTTTCTCCCTTCGCCTGGTCTCGGCCGGCAACGACGACGTGGGCGCCCGCCTGAGCAATTCCCGTGGCCAGGGCCGAACCGATCACGCCCGTGCCGCCAATCACGACGATTGTTCGGCGATCCAGTCCAAACAGTTCCTGAACGAATTGATGGGCCATGTTCGATTCCAAAAAACGTCGGGACTCGGCGGCTTCTCAATCCCGGGGCGGTTTGCGTTTCTTCAGCCAATCCGTGTGGTAAACACCGTCCCGATCGACGCGCCGGTAGGTGTGCGCTCCGAAATAGTCGCGTTGTGCCTGAAGAAGATTGGCCGGAAGGCGCAGCGTTCGCAGACCGTCGTAATACGCCAGGGCCGCGGAAAAGGCGGGAACGGGAATCCCCTGGCGCAGCGCGGTACAGGTCACGTGTCTCCACGCACCCTGAGCCTCCAATACCGCGTTGCGGAAGTAATCGGCCAGCAGCAGGTTTTCCAGATCGGGCTGGGCATCAAAAGCTTCCTTGATCCGGTCGAGAAAGACGGCTCGGATGATGCACCCACCCCGCCACAACAAGGCAATGTTACCGAACCGAAGCGGCCAGTCATGTTCGCGGGCGGCAGCCTGTAACTGCACAAACCCCTGAGCGTAGCTGCAGATCTTGGACGCATACAATGCCTGACGCACCGCGTTGACGAAGAATTCCTTATCCCCGTCGAACGAGGCGGAGGGACCTGTCAACACCGCGGCGGCCCGCTGCCGCTCCTCTTTCATTGCCGACAATGCTCGGGCGTACACGGCTTCCGTAACCAGCGTGCTGGGGACGCCCAGATCCAGTGCGAGCTGGCTCATCCATTTCCCGGTGCCCTTGGCCCCTGCCGTGTCCAGGATGCGGTCCACCAGATCATCGTCGCTCAGCTCATCCCGCACGCTGAAGATGTCCCGGGTAATCTCGATCAGGTAGCTTTCCAGTTCTCCCCGGTTCCACCGTGAAAACACGTCATACAGTTCGGCATTGGACAATCCCAGCACATTTTTTAGCACGAAATACGCCTCGCAAATCAACTGCATGTCGCCGTATTCGATGCCGTTGTGGACCATTTTTACATAGTGGCCCGCGCCGCGCGGGCCAACCCAATCACAGCAGGGAATATCATTTTCCGGCCCCGTCTTGGCGGCGATGGCTTGAAACACAGGTTGGATTAAGGGCCAGGCGGCGGGGCTTCCACCGGGCATCAAGCTCGGACCTTTAAGCGCCCCCTCCTCGCCGCCCGAAACTCCCGTCCCGACATACAGCAATCCCTGTTGTTCCACCTGCCGCGTGCGTCGCTCCGTCTCGGCGAAATGCGTGTTCCCGCCATCGATGATCAGATCGCCCGGCGACAACAGCGGGACGAGGGCGTCAATGAGTGCGTCCACGGCCGGTCCCGCTTTTACCATCAGCATCACCTTGCGCGGCAGTTTCAATGCGGCTACCAGGGCATCCAAAGCATGGAAGCCGTCGATGTTCTTGCCGCGCGCCCTCTCGTCAAGAAAACGGTCGACCTTGCTCGTCGTGCGGTTGAAAACCGCGACGCGATACCCGCGGCTCTCGACATTCAAAGCCAGGTTTTCTCCCATTACAGCCAGGCCGACGAGCCCAAAGTCACAGAGTGTCTTCATTCGTTGTGGTTCCGTGGTTAATCGTCCACGACCGGCCAGGGTGGTCGCGCGGGCAGATAGGTGTCGAACTCGTCAAGCAGCCGCTGTTGATATTCGTCAGAGAACGAGCCGTCCAAAAACCGTGGAATACCTTCTTGCAGCAACCGCTGCCAACTCGCCTCCTCGGCGCCGGGATTGACGGGAAAGAACCGGCACGCGTTGGCGTCGGCCGCTTTCCAGTCGCCCGGTGCGTCGCCGATCATCAGCGCCTTGCCTCGAGGATAATGCGCCGCGACGGCCAGGATGTCCGTCTTGCTGCCTGCTTCCTGCCCGCAGATTTTTCGCACGAACGTGGCCAGGCCGTGCTCTTGCCATTCGCTCTGGAGGGCGGCCGTGGGAGTAGCGGACGCAACGACCATGTCCGCCTTCGCAGCAAGGGCTTCCAGACAACTTTGCACGCGCGGAAAGGGCGGCACACCCCGCACCATTTCCGCGATACTCTGATTGACGGCCCGCGACCATTCGAGCGCGCGCTGCAAGTCTTCATCAGCGGTTTCTTGCACGGCTCTTTCCAGAGCGGGATTGCCGAGCTTGCTTTCCGATTCAATCCACCGTGCGACGCCGGGCAGCTGCGGTATCGCCACGCCCCGCGCCCGGACTTCCGGCCGTCGCTCGAGCCAATGCAGTTCTTCCAGCAACGCTGGAAAGCGATTAATGCCGCGACTCGTCGAATACAAATTGACAAATTCGGCCGCCTCCCGGGCGTACTTGCTGATTCCCTGGAGATGGAAACATCGGATCAGATTGGGTATGAAACACTCCTTGTGTTTCAACTCCATGGTGTCGAATACGCAACCGTCCGAGTCGATCCCCACAAGAAATTCGGATTGCTGGTCGATCTGAATCATAAAAACCATCAGCAGGCGCGGGCCTCACCGGTCCGCCTGCGGTACATAGTCGGGAAGCGTTTGTCGAGCGAACAGGGGATCGAGGCGGGTCATCCGCTGCCGCCCATCGACCAGTGGCAAGGTTACCATTTCATCTCCGACCAGCGGACGGCAGTAACGCACGAACGGATCGGTCACGTCCATGCCGTCCGCCGAAATCCAATCGCTCGGGAACACGCGTTCGCTGCCCGCGACTTCTTCCAAGGGAACTTTGTCGTAGCGGACGTCGTAGACGCCGGCCGGCTCGCGAAGAATGGTGGCCATGTAGCCCGACGTACCGTCAGCCGCTAGGTGCACGGCCTTCTGGCCGACGCGGTACGCTTCGTCGAGATCGACGGTCGACGCCAGCGCGATGGCGTGACGCTGATCCGTGCCCGGCAGGTTGCCTCGCGCCGCCCCCTTGGCTGCCAGCCCCGTGCCGTTGAGATAATTGACCACCACCTGGCACACGGACGATCGGCTCGATCCAAACTCGGTGTGCCCGAACGCATCCCGCATCTCTCCCAGGTCTCCCACGGGAAACCCTTCGCTCACCACGACCACACACCGACCATCCGCTTTCAATCGGTCGTTGACCTGGTCGGCGAGCTGCTCCAGAGGGCAGGGTTTTTCGGCGAGGTAGATTTGCAGCGGCATCTCCCGATCGGGGTCCGCCAAACGCGCGGCCGCGGGAATGAAGCCCACTTTGCGGCCCATGGCCTGTAACACGAGCACGGGATCGGCGGGGCACGATCCGCGATTCTCCTCGTTGGCGCATTGCACCATATGCATCCAGAATTTGGCCGTCGAACCGTAACCGGGCGTGTGGTCGACGAGTTGAAACTGGCTGTCCCCAACGTCATTATCAATCGTCTTGGGCACTCCCACGGCCACCAGCTCCAAGCCGCGCTCGTCGGCCAGCTGGGCTATCTTGTGGGCCGTATCCATGGAATCGTTTCCACCGATGTACAAAAAATAGCCCACGTCGTGCGCTCGGAATACCTCAATTACGCGTTCGAAGTCCTCGGTTTGGCCGGGTCTCAATTTGTAGCGGCACGTGCCGATGGATCCTGCCGCCGGCGTCACTCGAAGCCAGGAGATTTCTTCGCGAGGCTGTTTGGTCAGGTCGAGCAGTCGTTCCTTCAGGACCCCTTCGATGCCATGAAAACCACCGTACACCGTGCCGATGTCGGGGAATTCGCGCGAAGTCTCGATGATGCCGCGCAGCGTGTTGTTAATGACCGGGCTGGGACCACCGCTCTGGGCGACGATGAGGTTTCGATTTCGACCCATGGACCTGTTCCGTACCGCGGGCACGCACAATGGGGGATCTCACCAATCCCGGCCGCCAACCGCCGATCCCGCGCGCCATGACGCATGACAGGCATATGCCGCGGGCAACACCGACCCTGCCGGACTGATCACGAGCGTATCGTACCGAACACGAAGGCGAGGGGCAATGAAGCGAGTGGTCTTGACACGACGCGCCGGCAGCGCGCCCCGAGCATTCCGCGCGGCGCGTCACTTGCCGCGGTCTCGTGCGGCACGCCCTGCCTGAAGCATGCGAAGGTAGGAATCGGCTGACGAATCGCGCGGCGAGATTTTGGCCAATTCCCGATAAATCTGGCGGAGTCGACGCTGGGTTGCCGGTGTCAGCGCCGAAAAGCGATCCACCTTACGCGACCGCAGTTCCTCACCCACCATGTACATGATCAACGTGTTGACCGGGTCGTACTGGATCGGAAACCGCGCATTGCGCGTGCGCTTGCTGATAAGAACCGCTCGCATGATCGAAGCGGGCTCCGGACTATGCACGGCCCCCAGATAATGCCCGATCTCGTGCAACAGCAGCTCCACGCGCTGAGGCTCGGGAATGTGCTGGGACCACTCGCGAATCAGAATATGCGAATGGAGCGGACCGCGAGTGCCGCCCAAATGCATGCGGCTTCGTGGAATATCGTATTGGCTCGTAAAGCCGATGGCAACGTCCGCGGATTCTGTCCGCACCGTTCGTTCGAACTCCGTCAGCGTACGAGAAAAATCCTGAGTCGCGTTGTCCGTCGTCCAGGTCCCCACACTTACCACGTTCAACCGCAACCGGCAGAACTTCTCCAGGATGCTCGAAGCCGCCGACATGCGGCGGAGCAAGCGTCGCTCCCAGACCGGCCGCCGAGCGGGCTCGTCGTCGTCAACCAGCAGTTTCACTCGGATCGTGCCGAGCGCCTGGTTCGCGCCCAGGCCACGTGCACTGTCCGACGCATCGCCGTCCCCCAGCCCGATCTTGGCCAGCTGCACTTTGCCCGAGCGCGTCTGCCCGAAGTAGTAGCAGCAGTCGGCATCGAGATGCGTCACGACGGCGTCGTTTCGCCGGCCATCGCGGACCGCGATCGAGAGTGGGCCGCTGGCCGGTATCGTCGCCAGGTCGCCCGCTTCCAGGCGGAACTGCCCGGCAGGGGCCGACCCTCCCACGACACGCCACTCAACGGTCGTGGAAGTGCGGTTGGCGATCACGATCACATCCGCCAGACCGACAATCGGCACCAGCATCCACACGGCCGCTCCGATGCCAAATAGCCGACGGACAACCAGTCCCCGGCGGAAGATCCGCAACGCATGGTGGTTGATACACGGCTTCATGACACGGTGGGTCCAGGTCAAGGCAGGAGAAGGGCCGCCGCGGAGGTACAATGTCGCACCGGCCGCCATGGGAATGACGTCCGACGGAGGTCATTCTAAACCAGTCCTTTGCGCACTGCCCATACAGCGGCCTGCGTGCGATCCGAGACGCCGATCTTTCGAAGGATGTGTTGCACGTGTTCTTTGACGGTTTCGTAACTGATGTGCAGTGCCTGGGCGATTTCCTTATTCGTGAGTCCATACGCCAACTGCCTCAAGACTTCGCTCTCCCGCTGCGTCAAAGGAACCTCTACGTCGGCGCTGAGCCGTGGCGTGGCCAGGGCGCCCGTCACGCGCCGCAACTCTTCGCGCGTCCACGCGCTTTCGCCCGTCGCCGCGATTCGAATCACTTTCAGAAGCTGGTCGCGATTGGTCCCTTTCATCAGAAATCCGCTGGCTCCCAACGCAACGGCCCGCGCGATGTACGTCGGGTTGTCGTACGTTGAAAGCATGACGATTGGCTGCTGCGGAAGCTCGAGCTTAATTCGCCCCAGCGCCGTCAAGCCGTCGCCGTCGGGCATCCGAATGTCCATGAGCACGACGTCGGGATGATGTTCAAGCGTCATCTTCACGGCCGTGTCAGCCGAGGCCGCCTCGGCAATGACTTCAATTTCCGTGCCCTCCAGCAGACTTCGGACTCCCGACCGGACAACCTCGTGATCATCTGCGACGAGCAGGCGGATAGCCATGGCGAACTCCGGGATCAAGAGCGAGATGTCGCGATAGGACCTCTCGTGGACGTCAGCTGACAGAATCCAATACCGTCTTCAGCACGGCTGGGGAGCAAGAGCCGAGGTCCGCCCATTCACGCGAATGCAAGCTATCGCCCCCCCCCGATCGGACCGCGAGACCTCCGGCAGAGGATCCATTCGCTGCGTCGCACCCACAATCGGGGCCCCTCATATGGGCCGTTACCAGCCCACCCCCATTCATGATATCAGGAAGGGGAGGGGTTTGCACTGTTTTGGGGCGTTGCGACACCGCCGTGGCCGGCCAGCCCCGCCCCCTCGCGGACGATCGGATTTCGACGACGCCTGATCCGTGAATAAGAGTTGCTTGCTGGCTAGCGCCAGCCGTTCGTCGACCATTTGCCGGTCTTCATACAGATACCGGGGCCCAGTCGAATTCGGCATGGACGACCGAGATTCCCGACGCCCAACGACGACCCCACCGTCTGGACGCCGGTGGCTCCGTTGAGGGCCGTCTCCAGCAGAGAGACTAGAAGCGGTTTCAAAACGCCCTGTAATCGCTCCTTGACCGGGAAATGGCACTGCAAGATCAGGTATTGAAACCGGCTCCAGAAAGATGCCGTTGAGCAGTGAAGACTTGCAGGCAGAGGCCATCTGGTGCCATCGGATTCTACTGTCGCACCATCGCGGTTGGTGAGTTCGACAGACTGTCCTGCAACAACATCCCCTGAATCCGAAGCCTGGCGTTCCACAATTCCCGCAGGGCTTCGATGTAGGACAGGCTCGTTTGAAAGTAGGTCCGCTGTGCGGTGAGCAATTCCAGATAATCGACTTGGGCCCGCTCGTAACCGCTCGTCACCAGATCGAGTGTTTCCCGGGCCTTGGGCAGAATCCGGTTCGCATAGTTGCGGGCCTGGAAACGAGCGTCGGCATATTGGCGAAATGCCACGGCGAGACGATCGCGCAGGTCGAGTTCGATGCGGTCGATGTTGCGCTGTGCTGCTCGGATTTGCTCGCGCGCCTGCCGGATTCCGCCTTGATTTTTGTTCCATAAGGGAAGCGGCATGCCGAGCTGCACGCCGGCGATGGTGTCACCACTCGCGTTATCGCGCTGCGCGGACGCCCGCACGTTAATGTCAGGCAAAACTTCCGCGTATGCCCGATCCAGCATCCAGCGCGACCGTTCGAGGTCCGCGACAGCCTGTGCTGTTTCGGGGCTCTGGACCAGAAGCGCCTGCAATTGCTCTTCCCAGTCGAATTCCTCCTCGAGCCATGCCTCCACATCTCCTGCCAGCCGCTGCCGCGGCAGCTCGGGGTAGGCCAGCACGGATGTCAACCGCCTCCAGGTGGCAACATGTGCATTCAAGGCGCGCCGCTGCAGAATTTCAACGGTGTGCGCTTCCACTTCGGTCTGCAGCAAGGCCACCCGCGGGATTTCCTTACCTTGCAACAGTTGGCGCGAAGCCTTCACGGCCTGGTTGCTGATGTCAACCAACTCGCCTGTCAAATCGATGCGTCGCTGGGCGATCAGCGCATCGTAGAATGCCAACCGGACATCGGTCAGCACGCG
Organism: uncultured Pirellulales bacterium; assembly: GCA_964573605.1. Lineage (GTDB taxonomy): Bacteria > Planctomycetota > Planctomycetia > Pirellulales > JBBDJB01 > CAZNKT01. The sequence continues at coordinate 7,671 of CAZNKT010000007.1, read as the reverse complement.
CTGTTGTTGGGCGAACAACAGCTGCTCGGCGCGCGCGATTTCGCGCCCCACAACGGCCCGGCTGAGCCGCAGCTTGCCTCCGGTAATCAACCGTTGCCCGAAGAATCCGCCCTGCTGCCCGGCTTTGCCTGCATCGCCGATTTCGCCGGCCAGGTAGCCGATCGTCGGGTTAGGAGGCAAGCCGGCCTGCAGCCACTTGCCACGCATGGCTCGCACTTGTGCAGCCGCCTCCGCAATGGAAGGATTTCTCCTTAAAGCCAGTTGTTCCAGGTGCTCGAGCGTCAGATCCTGGACCGGTTCGGCAGGGACCGCCGGCCAGCCGCCGGGTGGCTCCGGGACCGGCAGTTCACCTTCCGGATGGTGGTACGCCACGGGCCGCACATGGGACGTTGTCACGACCGGTAAGCGTGCGATCGCTGATCGGGGCTCGTCCCCACGGTGCAGCTCGCGGGCCTCGGTGAATCGCAACGGGCGCCCGCTGATCATTGTCGATTGGACACCGTCCGAGCGGCACCCGGCCGGGACACAGAACGCCAACAGGAACGCAACTCGCATATCGGTCGTGTGCATTTGCGAAGCTGCGGTAGGGCGTTCGAAGGCGACAGACTAGGTAGTCACGTTGCCGACCAGGATGGCAGTCAGCACGACAGCCGCGAGTGCGACCAGGCTACGTGCGCAACAAGGGACATGCGTCGAGCGGATGGCATGGCCCGGTACCGCGTCGGATCTTCCCCACGGTTGCCGGAAGTGCCACCCGGTCGATCGGCTTCCATGGAGCCGGGCAAGGGACACTCGAACACGGCATCGTTGTCGCGATCCCTGGAGAGGCCCTTACATATCTGTGGTCGACCGTTTCAGGCGTGCCGCTTGAGCGATTTGCGTGAAAAAAGGTGTCAGGAACCTTTTTTGCTCTGGCATCCCTCGTTAGTCTTCCCATGATCAAGGTTTAGCCGCGGAAGGCAACAAAAAGGTTCCTGACACCTTTTCTGCCCCGATTAAAGTCACGATTCCGAATTGGGTCTACCTGGGAGTTTGCATTCTCGAACCCCCTCGCGGTAGACTTACCGCGTGGGTCGCCGCCGCGAGATTCTGGGCGGAAGAGTCCGTCGCCCCGGTGTTCATCGCGCCCGTAGACGCCTGATCCTTGCTGGCCCTTGATGAAAGCGGAGACCAGACAGATGGACGCGAGAATCGCAGCGATCCTGGCGTTCCATGCCGTCGTTGTTTCTACGCTGTGGGCCAAGGAGGATCAGTGGTACCACATCGATTTGCAGCCCCAGGCCAACCAACGGCTCAACGAGGACTTTCCTCCGGGCTACTATCCGGGCGACAACCTTTCCGAAATAAAGAAGGGCGACCACCAACTGGATGGTGTGTCCTTCCACATTGGAGACGGATTGATTGAAGTCGCGGGGAAATTCATTCCAGAACGTCCCCAGCGCGTGGACGGAATCCCGGTCGAGCGACTCGTCAAACGTATCTATTTTCTTCACGCAGCTCGCTGGGGCGCTTATGGGGGACAGGGCAACCGGCTCGGCCACTGGGTTCCTGATGGCACTCCGATCGGATACTTCGAAGTTAACTATGACGGCCGCGAGACGAAGGCAATTCCGATCATTTACGGATCCGATGTTCGTGACTGGTGGAGTATCTGGGACCAGTCCAAGCCGACAAAACGGGGCCGCGTGGTATGGAAGGGGAACAACCCTCATCTGAGAACACGCCGGGAGGCGCGGCATACAACGACACCCCTACGGCTCTATATGATGACATGGGACAACCCGCACCCCGAGGAGCGCGTGACCAGCATAAACATAGTTTCCCTCAAACAGACGGCCACTCCATTTTGCGTTGCCGTGACGGCCGAAACGATTCCGCAGCCGTACGCGGCGGAACTGCGCGAAATTGAACAGGGAATTGAACGTCTGAGAGTTGACTTTGAAAAGCTGAAATCGCGCATTGACAGCAGAAAACAGTTGGAGGAATCCAGCGCCTACCGGTTCTTCGATAATTTCGACGGAGAATACAACCGCGCCTGGTCCATACGAAAGCCAAATGCCAAAAACATCTCGCTGACCAGGCGACCCGGTATGCTTACCATCAGGACCGAATACGGCGGAATCTGGAAAAGCTTTGATGGGACAAAGAACATCTTTCTGATCGATAATCCCATCGCGGATGGTGGAGATTTTGTCATGACAACCCGGCTCGTCGGGTTCGATCCCGTGGCGAATTACAACCAGGCGGGCCTGCTCTGCTTCGACGACGGCGACAATTACCTGAAGTTTGTTCTGCAGTGGGACAGCAACCAGGGAGGCAGAGCGCTGTGCAGCCTGCGGGAGTCGCGAGGCGGCAACATTCACACGAGCTACGTCAGAGTCGAGGAAAAGCTGGAGGACGTGCGGTTGCGGATCATCAAAAAGGGCAGCCGTTACGTCGCGGCTGCCAGTGAGGATGGCGAAGATTTTCGGGTGATTGGCGAAGAGACCTGGGGCGACGGACGGCCTGCCAAAGTAGGGCTGATTGCCAAGAACGGTGCTCCGCGACGAGCCCCGCAATTGGATGCTTCGTTTGATTTCTTCAGCATCGCATCAAGCGATGCCAGGCAATCCTTGAATCTCAGGGATGCTGAATCCTCAGCGATTGCGGCAGAGGATGTACTCCGCACCGGATTTGTTTGGCTTTATCGACAGCAGGGGCAATAAGCATGAGCAATTCGACGTCGCGACGCTCTTTCATGCAGTCCGTTGGCCTTGGTGCGGCCGCCGTGGGATGGAGCGGATCGGCCGTCGCCGGTCAGAAACAAGAACCGATTCAGGGTTTCGAGGAAACGCCCACGGATCCACAGTTCTCGAAAAGGTGGAATTCTGTCTCCGACCGCAAAATCCGCGTGGGTATCGTCGGATACGGTACCTGCCGTTTTGGCGCTGCTTTCAGCTTTCAGGACCATCCTAATGTCGACATCGTGGCCGTCAGCGACTTGTTCCCTGACCGATGCGCCGCGCTGGCAAAGGCGTGTCGCTGCGAGAGAACCTATCCGTCGCTGGAAGAACTCGTGAAGGACGACCAGATCGAGGCCGTATTCGTGGCCACCGACGCACCCAGCCATGCCCGGCATTGCGTCGAAGTACTCAAGCACGGCAAGCATGTTGCCAGTGCCGTCCCGGCGGTCTATGGCTCACTGGAGGATGCCGACCGGTTGTTCCAGGCAGTCACCGCGAGCGGTCTCAAGTACATGATGTTTGAGACGTCCTGCTTTCGCCCCGACTGCTACGCCATGCGGCAGGTTTACCAGGCGGGAGGTTTCGGCCGGCTTGTTTTTTCCGAGGGAGAATACTACCACTACCACTCCCGCCAGATCCCATCGTACAAGAACTGGCGCGTGGGGAGCATCCCGTTGTGGTATCCCACCCATTCCACGGCTTACTATGTTGGTGTCACCGATAAGCCCTTCACGGCGGTGTCCTGCACGGGCTCCAACGCGGGCTTTGCTGCATGGAAACCTGGTGCTAACCGTTACAACAACGTGTTTACCGATCAAATTGCCCTCTTCCAGACTGCCGAGGGCGGGGCGTCCCGCATGCTGATGTGTATGGGTATCCATAGCAAAGTCGGCGAAACCGGGCGCGTGTTCGGCGAAAAGGGGTGGATGGATGGCTCCGGATACCATGGCACGATGAAGAGCCTGCCCGATATCACACGTCCCCCGATCCCGCCCGGGGTGAAAGCCGGCGGCCACGGTGGTTCGCACGGACACCTGATGAACGAGTTCGTCCTCTCCATACTGGAAGATCGAAAACCGCTGGTCGATATTGTGCAGGCGTTAAATATGACTGTCTGCGGCATCGTCGCCAACCAATCCGCGCTCAAGAACGGCGAAGCCATGAAGGTGCCTCGGTACGCAAATTGACACGCCTTGCTTAAACGTCTGCTACAGCACAGACCTCTACGGAAGCTCTATCGACGGAAGATCGGCCTATTGCATAAGTAGCGATAACGGCGGACGCTGGTGCCGCGGCCAGGCAATGAAATAATCCTCCGGTTACATCCGGTCGGGTCACGTTCGACGCGTCTACGATGGGAACGGCGAGCGTCCGCTCGTGTTGCTTCGAACAATCGCCAGGGAAAAACCGGCCAGCCCGATCACTTCGCCGACGAAAAAGATCGACCAGGGAAACGCGCGCGGCATCCCGCCGGCCATGATATGGCGGTAGTCCCAGCAAAAGGCGACAATGATGATCAGGGCACCCAGGATCATCGTCATCCAGTGCTTCCGGCTTGTCTGAACGGGCCTGTCCGCCTCTTCACGACCGATCACAATCGAGCCGGCAACGGCCATGGAGATTGCCACGAGTACCGGCGCCAGAACCGGACCGACCCAGGGAAGCGGGATGAGGAACAAAAGGTCCCAGTCCAGCAGCGAAGCAGGCCAATGGATCAGCACTTTCAAAAAGACATAGTAGAAAATATCCCAGATGCCGAATGCGATGACGAACCCTGCAAAGCGGGTGTTGAAATTCCAGCCGACTGCCAGACCTGCCGATGCGAGCATGGCCAATGTCGCTGCTTCGCGCATCACCTCGATCTTGAGTAGTCTGAGATAGGGGGCGTTAGCTGCTTCGAGTTGATCGAGCGTGACCAGTGGAAAGAGATCCTGCGGCCCTCGCTCCGGATAATATTGGCGCGCGAGCGGTTCGTACAACTCGCGCAAATAAACAACGATCGTTGCTTCGACAAAGCCGAAAGCCGCGCCGAATAGATAGAGCACAGCCAGAATTTGCCATGTAGAGCGGGGTTTATGTTCCATCCATTCCTCAAAATCACGCGTTTTCACTGCGGTGGTGGACGTTCCTTTTTGATTTTACGGGTGCGTCCCATTGGGCACAAAGTACCGGCATCCGCACGCGAGCATGCGGGCCTGCCTGGTGTCAGTAGGACGCCATTTTCGCCACGACCGAAAATACGACACCGTTGTTCTGCAACTCGCATCTGGTCAAGGGGATTGCCCTGCCGAGCCGCTTATTGAGAGTTTGAGTTTTAAATGATGCCTCGCAGTAAACTTGTCGCGGCCAGCGCGGCGCTGGTGATTGCAGCGGGAGTTGCCATGCCGGTGAGCGGGCAGACCCGGCCCGTGGACTTCGGTCGGCAGTGGGTGCGGAGTCACCCCTTCACGATCACTGCTTTGAATCAAGGTTTTGAGTCGCTCGACGTCGACCAATACCGGGCGGCCGGGATGAACGCCCTGTTGGCATGGTGGGCCCACACCGCCGCACAGACTGGTGTGGCGAGCCAGGGCGGTTTGCCTTGGCACGCGCACATCGACCAGCTCCAGGAGGGTCTGACGGCCGACGTACTGGATGAAATCAACCGGGTGGCCGCCGCCACGGGCGGAGCCGGTTGGCTCCTCCACGATGAACCGGAGCAGACAATCTTTCCGCAATTGGCCGAGGTGGCGGATTACCTGAGGCAAACCTATCCCGACATGCTGGTCTACACGAATTCCCGGGGAGCCGATCCTTGGGCCCCCTACCTGGACGACCTGGTCGAAACGATTCAGCCGGACCTGTTGATGTATGACAACTATCCCTTCCGGGACAACGGCAAGACGCGCGACAGTTTTTTCGAGGACTTGATGGCGCACCGGGCCAAGGGCCTCGAAGCGGACGTTCCCTACTGGGCCTTTATTCAGGCATTTCGCGACGACGATCGCCGTCTGCCCAGCGAATCGGATTTGCGCATGCACGTTTACACGCATCTTACGGCCGGCTACACGGGCGTAGCGTATTTTGCGTATCACTTCTTGGACATCGAGCATGACGTGGGGCTGGAGACGGCCATGCTGGACCAGGACGACGATCCGACGAGCGTCTATTTTTCGGCCGCGGATCTGGCCCCGGAAGTAATCCATCTGGGCGAGTCGTTGCGTTACCTGACGAGCGAGGATGTGCGCTTCGTACCGGGCCGATACTTCGACGGGCAATTCGAGAATTTTCCCCCCCTGGGACTGACCAACTGGTCCGAGGGCGCGGGCGGCGACGGACTGATTGAGAGTGTCGATGTTGATCATTCGATGCCGGAGAGCTTCGGCATCGACAAAAACGGCCTCATCGGTTTTTTCACGGACGACGACGGCCAGCGGTACTTCATGTTGTCCAACCTGTGGCACGAGGCCGACACGTCGGCTGCAGACGCCCCGTTATCCTTCGTCATCGACTTCGACAGCAGCATCGACGAACTGCTGGTGCTCGACCGTGTGACGGGCCGCGAAGTGCTCCTGCCGCTGGCCGACCACCAGCTGAGCGTGACGCTGCCCGGCGGTACGGGCAATCTCTACAAATACACTACCGGTCCGTTTGCTCCGCTGCCAATCGCAGACATGGATCTCGACGGCACGGTCGATTTCGACGATATCGACGACCTGGTCTTGGGGCTGAATGATGCGGCCGGTTATCAGGACCTGTATGGCGTGCCGGCGCCCATTCACGGAGACACAGACGACGACAACGATCTGGACTTTGACGACATCGCGGGCTTCGTCTCCATCCTCACGGCCGGCTCTGAACGGAACGTCGTTACCGAGCCGAGCAGCCTGCTGCTGGGTGTCGTGGCGGCGGCGACGTGCTTGGTTTATTGGAGGCCAGAAAGGGGACAGACACCGAGCCATGCTGGATTTCAATGAGCATCGCAATACTGGCTCGCCGCCACAAGGCAAGCGTGTCGTTTATTTTGAGCCCCAACGGCGGCGTGCCTGTCCTTTTTTTCCCTTCGGTCTGCGGATCCAAAGTGCCACTTGAGCGATCACAAGAACTGCCAACGAGAACGTCAGCCAGCCTATCACGGCCATGAGAGGGAGGTCGGCATTCGAGTGGCTGCACTTCAACTGTTGCATGAGAAAAGCGCCGGGAACGAAGAACGTCACAGAAATCCAGCCGACTGGGCTCAAGCCAGAGCTGCCGTCCTCCACACTGAGATAGGCGAATGAGAGCATGCACCAAATTGCGACGATTCCCAACGCGAGCAATTGACGTCTATTTCGCATCATTCGCGTGGCTATGGCACGGTCGGTAGTGCGGGTAATGGAGTCCCATTTGGAGTGATAGTCTGGATCGTGTCAGAATAGGTACGGCCTTGGAAACTACCTGTACTCCTCCGTCGCCATCCACACACGGCCAGCACGCTTATGGCTGCGCAAAGGGGCGCACCCGCCAACGTGCATGGGTTCTATCGCACGTTCAGACGACGGCGGCTTTAACACAGTTGATTGGCGGCAGTGAGTCGAACAGACAGTCCCACTTCTCGCCGCCGTCTCGCCCGATCCAGAGCTGACCGGTCGTTGTTCCCAAATAGAGCGAAGGAGATTTGAGTTGATCAATGTCCATCGCGTCGCGCAGGACCGTAAAATAGCTCTCTCTCTTCGGGAAACCCCTGCTAAGCCTCTTCCACTTCCCGCCGCCGTTTTCGCTGCGCCAGACTGCCGGCTTGCCATGGGGGCAGGTGCGCGTCATGGGTTCGAGCGGCACAACGTACACCGTATCGGGGTCTTGGGGGTGTACAACGATTGGAAAGCCGAAATCAGACGGTAGCCCCTCGCTAATCGAGCGCCAAGTGTGGCCGTGATCATCGCTGCGCAACACGCCGATGCCTGGACGATCTTCCCACCCGCCGTGGTTC
>CAZNKT010000006.1:38764-90983 GCA_964573605.1 uncultured Pirellulales bacterium | reverse complement strand
GAACGTCAACCTGCAGGTCAGGCACCGGCAGATTACCGGGCTGATCGGTCCCTCCGGATGCGGCAAGACCACGCTGCTGCGATGCTTCAATCGCATCAACGAACGTTACGAAAACGTGACGACGACCGGAGAAATCCGCGTACTTGGCAAGAACATCTACGAACCGGACGTTTCGCTCAGCGAATTACGCCGCAATGTGGGCATGGTTTTTCAACGCCCGAATCCCCTGCCGATTTCGGTCTACGAAAACCTCCTGTTTGGATTGCGCATTCACAGCCGCCGCCGGGATATTTCTCGGAGCGCCTGCAACGAACTGGTGGAAGCCGCGCTGCGGGAGGTTCATCTGTGGAACGACGTCAAGGACCGGTTGGGCAAACGGGCGACCGCCCTGTCGCTGGAGCAGCAACAAAAACTTTGCATCGCCAGACTGCTGCCGCTCAAACCACGTGTGATTCTCATGGACGAACCGTGCTCGGCGCTGGATGCCGAAGGTACGCAGCGCGTCGAAGACCTGATCGCGAGTTTGCGGGAGAATTACACCATCCTCATCGTGACGCACAACATGGCCCAGGCGCGGCGCGTCAGCGACGAGTGCATCTACATGTTGCTGGGAGAGCTCATCGAGCACGGACGCACCGAAGATATTTTCGTCAACCCCCGCCACAAAGAAACGGAGATGTACATTCAGGGCCGCTATGGTTAATAATGAAGAGGGCGGAGGCGTCGCGCGGGCAATGCGGCCGGTTCATGGCCGTGCGTCACGGGACATGCGCGCTGCGATGCAGCATGACGCCGCGGATATTTGCCGGACGCCCGGTGGTCTCCGTCGGCAACGACGGTGCCCCGGACGGCAAACACTATCCACGGACAGGATCAGGGAAGCGGCCAGGCGGAAAAAAAACATGAAAAAATTCGAACACGATCTCAGTGCGCTGAAACAGCGCGTACTCGATATGGGAGATCTGGCAGCCAGCATGATCGACATGGTCGTGCACTCACTTCACCATGGTCACAAAGACGTCACTCCGGAAATACAGATACGCGAACACGACGTCAATCTGATGCAGCTGGCGATCGACAAGGACGCCATCCGGCTGCACACGGTGTACGGGCCCGTTGCCTCGGACCTGAGGTTCGTATTGATGGTGTCCAAGATCAACACTGAGCTGGAACGGATCGCCGACCAGGCCGTCAACATGTGCGAGTTTCACCAGTTGCTGGTGCAGGACACCCACCACGAACCGCTGCCCGAATTCTCTCGCATGGGAGAACTCGTAATGAGCATGCTCAATGATTCAATGCAGGCTTTCCTGCACGAGGATCGGGAACTTGCCGAACGCATTATCGTCCGGGATGACCATGTTGATGCACTGAATAACAAGGTTCTGCTGCACTGCTTGAAGGAGCCGCCGGAGCACGTCCCGCATGCGGTGGCCGAAATCCTGCTGTCCCGCTCGCTGGAACGCATTGCCGATCAGACCACGAATATCTGTGAAGAAGTGGTCTATATTGTCAGCGGCGAGGACATTCGTCATCCAAAGTGATGCAACGCCGCGACTGGATCAGTCGGACGTTACGTCCCGGAACCGATAGCCGATGCCGCGGACCGTCTCGATCAGATCGGCTGCCGGTCCCAGTTTGCGGCGCAGCCCCCGGATGTGCACGTCGATCGTCCGCTCCAGCACCATTGTATCTTCGCCCAGCGCCGCGTCGATCAGCTCGGTTCGCTGAAACACGCGGCCCGGCTGCCGGATCAGGGTGTCCAGCAGCCGGAACTCGCTGCGCGTCAGGCTGATCCGCTTGTTCTGGACGCTGGCCTGATAGCGCGCGCGATCCACGACCACGCCGTGGCACGAAACCACATCCTCCGACGTCCGGCCGTCTTCCCGCCGTCGCTGCAGCGCCTTGATGCGCTCGATCAACACCTTAACGCTGAACGGTTTCGTGACGTAGTCGTCAGCGCCGAGCGAAAATCCGACAATCTGGTCCGTCTCCTCCGACTTGGCGGTCAGCATCAAGATCAACGCATCCTGCGTGACCTTGTGGGCTCGCAGCCGACGGCAAACCTCCATTCCATCCAGCCCGGGCAGCATCACGTCCAGGATGATCAACTCCGGACTCAAGAGTTGGGCCTTCGTCAGACCTTCCTGGCCATTGTGGGCCATATGTACTTCAAACCCTTCGCGCGCCAGATTGTATTCCAGCACCTCGGCAAGGCTCTTGTCGTCTTCGACGATCAGGATCTTTCGCTTTGCCATGTCGCTTCTCGTGCCCGCGGCCGGACATCCCAGCCATCTTCGAAACGGAACGCGCGCCCCATCGGCCCCCGGTTCATCCCTAATAGTCCACTAGGAAAACGGGACAGGCACGCTGCCCTTGTGGCTCAAAATCAACGACAACCTTGACGTGTGGCGGCCAGCCAGTCCCTTTTTGTCAACTGCCTTGCGCTAACGCATCAGAGTACCTGATCGCCTCCGGAGTCTATACAGAAATCTGGTGAAGATTTGATGAAGGCACGGTGCCGTGACGCCGGCACTCATGCCGACGGCAACCGGACCTGAAACGCCGTACCCTCGCCCAAGGTGCTGGAGATATGCACCGAACCGCCCAGGGCCTGGGTCAAATGCTTGACGATTGCCAGGCCCAGGCCGGTACCGCCCAGTTCACGCGATCGGGCCTTGTCAACACGGTAGAAGCGTTCGAACACACGCGCCTGATCTTCCGGGGCGATGCCGATACCCGTATCTGATACTTCCAGCACCGCCGCGCGGTCCTCACTCCACCAGCGGATACTGACCGACCCGTCATCGTCCGTATATTTGATGGCGTTGTCGATCAGGTTGGTCAAGATTGTGCGAAGCGCTTCTTCTTCCCCCCGCACGCGGACGACGTTTTCCGGAGGTTTCATGCCGAGCGCGATGTTCTTGGCGGCGGCCGCTTCCTGGAATTCGGCAATGCAGGACTCGACGACGTCAGTAAGAACCAGGTCAGCGATTTCCAGCGTTTCCCGTCCTGCTTCCACGCGCGCCAGTGCGAGCAGGTCCAGAATAAGCTGATGGAGGCGGTCAGTATGCTGTTCGATCCGATTCACGAAGTCTACGTTGTGCTCTTCGTCGTGGATCGCGCCCAGCCGCAGGGTTTCCGCATAGGCTTTGATGGCGGCCAGCGGAGTCTTCAACTCGTGGGAGACATTGGCTACGAATTCGCTGCGCATGCGTTCCAGTGCACGCAACTCCGTCATGTCCCGCAGCACGGCAACCGCGCCGGGATGGGGCGTGCCCGGCAGGCGGATGGCGCGGAGCGCCACAATGCGGCGGTGCGGGCCCGGCAGTTCGAACTCGGTCTCCTCAACGCTGTTGGATTTCAGCGCCCCGGAGACCGCCTGCAGCACCTCCCGATTGCGCGTGGCGTCGCGCAGAGGGCGCCCCGCGAAATTGGAGGTTCCGAACCCCAAAAGTCTTTCGCTGGCGGCGTTGGCCAGCAACACACGTTCGTCCGCATCCACGACAATGACGCCCTCGATCATGCTGCGAAGCACGGTTTCCAGTCGCTGGCCGTACTCCTCGGACTGGCGGACTCGTCTGGCCAACTCGTCCTGCATGCGGTTGAATGCCGTGCCGAGCACACCGATTTCGTCGCGGCTGTGCGCGGGCACGCGCACCGGAACGTGGGCCTGACCGACAGCCCGCGCGGCGCGTATGAGTTGGTAGAGCGGCTGGACGATACGCCGCGTTGTCAGGTACGTCAGACCGGAGGCCAGGACCGCCACGCTTCCGGCCAGGGTCCACAGCCGCGTCCGGTTGGCTTGAATTTTGTTGTCGATCTCCTGGACAGGCAGGGCCACGCGGACCAGCGCGATCGTTTCCCCGCCCTGCCGCACCGGGACGGCGACGTAGTACATGGGAACTCCCAGCGTACTGCTGATACGCCGCGCCACGCCGACACCGGCGGCTGCGGCATCGATCAACTCGGGTCGGTCCCGGTGATTCTCCAGCGTGGCGGGGTCGCGATGCGAGTCGGCCAGCACGTTGCCGTTGATGTCGACAAGCGTCAGCCTAGTCTGGGTGCGAGCCGCCAATCGTTTGAACAGGGGCTGGAAATCGACGGCGCCGCCCCGGGAAAGACGCGGCCCTACCTGGCTTTCCAGCAAGACCGCCTGGTCCCGCAGTCGATGCTTGATCTGGTCGAGCGTTTGCTGGGCCTGGCGGCTGGAGATGAATAGCAGAAAGCCCAGGGCCAGCGTCAGGTTGAGACCCACGTACACGGAAAACAGCTTCCAGAACAGCCGCGAACGGCCCATGCAAAGATTCCTTGGACGGGCGGGCCTCGTACGGGCGGGTTTCCGCGCATGCGGCTCCCCGCGAACCGACGATAAATGAGCCCCCACGCCGGATCATAATGCCGAATCGGGCAGGGGCCAAGTGCCGGCGGTTCCACGGGTTACTGCGCGGCGAGGCCGTTGCTGGTCCTGTTCAGCCACGCGGACTTGAGCCGCCACGCGAGTCCATCGAGGCTCGTCGATGAAATCAGCGGATCCAAGCGAAATCTGGAGTGCATCCTGGACCGCGACATACATTTTTTCGCGTTCCCCTACGGCCAACCGCACAACATGTCCGCGGCCGCCTTCGGTGCGGCGCGCAACGCAGGGTATCGCGGAGTGTGTTCGGCCCATGGCAGTTGCAACTTCCCGGGCCAAAAGGCGTTTCATCTGCGCCGGATTCACGCCGATCCCGAAACGGACTTTTTCAGGAACTGGTTGACGATCAATCCCAGGAAGCAGCGCATTGTCCAGCGGCGGGAACGCGGACTGGCGTGGCTGACCGCGGCCGGCGCGGACCGGCTTGGCTCGGCCAAGACGAGGCGCGGCGCGAATGGCTCGTAACGACCGAGAAGAACCATGCGACGGGCCGCAGCCACGGTTTCCGGGTAATACCATGAGAAGAGATCACCGGCCACAGAATGAATGTGGACCGCTGCGCGTCATGTTCATGACCACGAGTATGCCTGTGGGAGGCGCCGAAACGCTGCTCGTAAACCTGGTGCACAGAATGGGCCGTTCGCGTTTTCTTCCGGAAGTGTGCTGCTTGAAGGAACCCGGTCCGTTGGGAGAGCGGCTGCAGCGCCGGATTCTTGTTGCCAGCAGGCTGTTGGCGCACAAATACGATCTCCGCGTGCTACCACGCCTCACCCGCCTGATGCGGCAGCGGCAAGTCGATGCCGTGGTAACCGTCGGCGCGGGGACAAAATGTTCTGGGGTCGGCTGGCAGCGCGCCTGGCCGGCGTGCCCGTTGTCACTTCCGCGCTGCACTCCACGGGCGGGCCGGATCGTGTCGAACGTATCAAACGCTGGCTGACTCCGTGCACGAATGCATTCGTCGCCGTGGCCGACAAGCATCGCCGGTATCTGGTGCGCGAAGAACGTTTCCCCGCGGATCGGGTTGCCACGATTCGTAACGGCGTGGCTACAGTGCGGTTTCGTCCAGGCACAGCCTCGCGATCGCTTCGCTCGGACCACGGCATCCCACCGCGGGCGCCGCTGGTCGGCACTGTAGGGGCGTTGCGGCATGAGAAGAACCATCGCATGTTCGTGGCCAGCGCCCGGCGGGTGCTGGAGGCCTTCCCGCAGGCACGCTTCGTGATCGTCGGAGATGGACCGGAGCGAGCTTCAATTGAGCGTTCCGCCGACCGTCTGGGAATCGGCCGCCATGGGTATTTGCTCGGCACGCGTCACGACATTCCCGAAATCCTTTCCTGCCTTGACGTGTTCGTGCTGTCCTCGTACATCGAAGCCAGTCCCGTGGCGATTCCGGAAGCGATGGCGTGCGGCTTTTCGGTGGTCGCTACTCGAGTGGGGTCTGTCGAGGAATCGGTGCGTGAAAGTACGACCGGGACGCTGGTGCCGCTGGAAGTCGACCGCGCCATGGCCACAGGCATTGAGCGGTTACTGGCCGACCCGAACCGCGCGCGAGCCTGGGGTGCTGCCGGCCGCGCTGCGGTTGTGAAAAACGCCAGTCTGACCACGATCGTTCGCGGTTATGAGGCATTGATCGAGCGGATTGACGCGCAGAAGTGTGCCCGTTCCGCTCGAACATGCCGCGCGATACGATGCTGATGGCAGCCGTGTACTGGTTGCTCACACCGTAAAACCTTCCCACGGATCCGTTGGCCGATGACCGAAACACTCCTGTCTCTGCTGGCCAGATTTCTGGCAGGGGCCAGTGTGCGTTGGGTCGACTGCCAGCCGGACACGTGCCAGCGCGTCTATTTTGCCAATCACACAAGCCATCTCGATGCGGTAGTCGTATGGTCCGCCTTGCCGATGCATGTCCGGTCGTTGACCCGGCCCGTGGCGGCCAAGGATTACTGGAGCCGAGGTTGGATACGGCGGCACCTGGCCAAGGCTTTCAACGCCCTGTTGATCGACCGCAAGGAGATCAAGGTTCACCAGAGCCCGGTGGACCTGATGTTGCGCGAGATCGGCGAAACCTACTCGCTGATTGTCTTTCCCGAGGGGAGTCGCTCGTCGGGCCAGGAAATTGGGGAGTTCAAAAGTGGGCTCTATTATCTGACCAAGAAACGTCCCGATCTGGAACTTGTCCCCGTACACATCGATAACCTGAATCGGGTACTGCCGCGTGGCGAAGTTCTGCCGGTACCCTTGTTGTCGTGCATCAGTTTTGGTCCTCCCTTGTGGCTGGAAGCCGGAGAGCCCAAGGCAGATTTTCTCGAGCGGGCCCGCGAAGCGGTGCGACGCTTGAAAGAGGTGTAGCGGATGGATGCAACCACGGCGGCCTTGTTTTCGATTGTCCTCGGCTTGCTGGCCGTGGCCACGGTGATCGGCCAGGTGCTCAAGCGACAGCCGGAAACGGGTCTGAACCCGGCGGCGGTGCTGGCGTTTAACGGTCGGCTGCGGGCGTGGTGGATGATGAGCTGCGTGCTGGCCGCGGCGTTTTTCTTTCCGCGTGGTGTCACGGTCCTGTTGTTCGGGCTGCTTTCGTTCTGGGCCCTGCGCGAGTTTATTACGCTCACGCCCACGCGCCTGGGAGACCACCGGGCTTTGTTCTGGGTATTTTTCCTGTTCACGCCGCTGCAGTACGTGCTGATCGCCCTGGACAGCCCGGGGCGCGGCAGCACGTACGGGCTGTACAGTATCCTGATCCCCGTGTACGCGCTGCTGTTCATCCCGGCCCGCATTGCAATTGCCGGAGACACCAAGCGTTTCCTGGAACGTTCTGCCAAGATCCAGTGCGGCCTGCTTGTGTGTGTCTATTGCCTGAGCTTTGCTCCCGCGTTGTTGAATCTCCGTTTGATCGGTCACGACGGTCAACCGTATCGGGGTTCCAGCGCGGGATTGCTGTTTTTCCTGGTCGTGATGGTCCAACTGGCCGACGCACTTCAATACTTGTGGGGCCAGATCTACGGACGCCATACGATTGCCCCCCAGGTCAGCAGCAGCCGCACATGGGAGGGCTTTCTCGGAGGAGCGGGCTCGACGGCGTTGGTAGGCATGTCCCTCTGCTGGGCAACGCCGTTCAACGTGTGGCAGGCGATGCTCATGTCGCTGCTGTTGTCGGTAATGGCGTTTGCCGGAGGCATGACGCTGTCGGCCATTAAACGCGATCGAGGGGTCCAGGATTACGGGACTCTGGTGGAAGGTCACGGTGGCGTTTTGGACCGAATCGACTCGATATGCTTCGCCGCCCCCGTTTTTTTCCACGTCACGCGGTATTTTTTCACGGCAGTGCCCTGAGGCCGCCCGGTCGTCCGCCCAAGCGGAGCCGCCGACGCTTGCGGAGCACGCCACCGATGGCAAGAATTTACGTCATCGGGGATCCCATTTTCGGCCAAAGGATTCGGCCGGGGACGTCCGACTACTTTCGATCGTTTCGCGCGTCAGGGGCGTGTTTTCGCGCTGCAAAGCGCGTCTGCGTTCCTCTCGTCACGGGCCGCCTGCCATGCCAGACCGGGAATCCAATCTCTCACGCCGTACGTTGTTGGGTCGCGTGGTGGGGGCTGGGGCTGGTGTCCTCGTTCCCTATTTCACCACTGCCGGTGCTGAACAACACGCGCTTCCCCGCAGCAAGAACGACCGGCTGCGGATCGGGGCGGTGGGCATGCGCTATCAGGGTTCGGTCGTAGCGAAAAAAGCCTTGCCCTACGGCGACATCGTCGCCCTGTGCGACGTCGACCGCCGGATCGGCGAGAAGGCCCGGCAGCAATTCGGTAACAGAGCGGAGCTATACGAAGACTACCGAGCGATGCTGGACCGGAATGACCTGGACGTCCTGACCATCGGCACACCGGATCACTGGCACACGGCGATGCTCATCGATGCATGCCGCGCGGGGGTGGACGTCTACTGCGAAAAGCCACTCACCCTCACGATCGACGAGGGCAAGGCGATTTGCCGCGTCGTGCGCCAGACACAGCGCGTCGTGCAGGTCGGTTCCTGGCAGCGCAGCGATCATCGGTTCCGCCTGGCGTGCGAAATGGTCCACCAGGGCAGGATCGGGAAACTGCGCCGTGTCGACGTCGTGTTAGGACCGAACGAAACGGGAGGTCCGTTTTCCGAAACGCAGCCGCCGCCCCATTTGAATTGGAATTTGTGGCAGGGACAAACTCCCGCCGTGCCCTACATTCCGGAACGTTGCCACTATGCTCAAACCGAGCGGTTCCAAGCGGGCACCTTCCGCTGGTGGTACGAGTACTCGGGAGGGCAGATGACGGACTGGGGCGCCCATCACCTGGATATCGCCCAGTGGGCCGTGGGGGCCCAGGATTCGGGGCCGGTCTCGGTGGAAGGATCGGCGGAATTCCCCGACATTCCCAACGGCTACAATGTCGCCACACGCTATCAGGCGCGGTACACCTACGCCAACGGCGTGGAATTGACCGTCCGCGATTCGGGACGCAATGGCGTGATGCTGACCGGCACCGAAGGTCGGATCTTCGTCAATCGGGGCGTGCTGGCCGGCAAGTCCGTCGATGACCTTCGCGATCGGCCGTTGCCCCGAGAGGAATTCCAGCTGTACCCGGACGACAACCTGGACCGTCCTGCCCGGATGGGGAAGCTGGACGCCATCGTCAATCACATGGGCAATTTCTACGACTGCCTGATCAGCCGCAAGCAACCTGTGTCCGACGTCTTTTCCCAGCATCGCAGCGTGACGGTGTGCCACCTGGGCAACATCGCCATGTGGCTCGGCCGACCCGTGGCATGGGACCCGAGCAGCGAGCAGTTTGTGCAGGATGAAGAGGCCGACCGCTTGATACGTCGCCCGCAACGGGCCGGCTTTGCGGTCGACGCTTAGCCGGACAGCGCGGGGCCAGCGCCCCGCGGCTGAGGTGGGGCGGAACTCCGGATTCACGCCCCGCGGCGGATCCCAAAATCGGCCGGCACACGGTAGCCCCAGATTGTCAAGGAAGCGTAACGCGCGCGATTCGCGGATCGTGCCTTCGCTTGCGGTTGAGGCGTCACCGCGCAGAGCGACTCACGGATGGCGACCATCGACACGTATCAATTCGCTTCGGGCACGAGCGGCCCGGCCAGCGCCCGAATGACGAACAGACGACCCGGCATGGTGGGCATGAACGAACTCGGAACCCAGGGGTCGGGTCCGTAGCGGAGCGTCATCCACACCGACTGCCCTTGAAAATTGAGGTGTCCGGCGGCGCCGTCCGCACCGCCGATGCAATAATCCGCCTTGGTGAACAGGGCGGGTCCAATGGTGTTGGCTCGCAGCGGGATCAGGGTCATCCGGCTGGCGAACGAGTGCAGCGAGTTTTGTTCGATGGTCAACGGGTGGAGCTGCGCGGCCAGTCGGTGCGTCTCGTCGCGCCACGTCTTGAGCGACCGGTATTCGTTCGCGAAATGAGGTTCCCAGAAAGCGATGTGGCAGGCTCGCCCGATGCCGTAAACCACCACGAGCTTCGCGCCTTTCTTTCGCAGCCGATCGATCTTGTCGGCATACTTGGGCAAGTTTTGCCGCGTTGCAAAATTGCGTTGGCTCTTCGGCACGGCCAGATTACCGAGGGGGCCGTACAGGGCCTGTTCCATGGCAGTTTGAAAGCTGCCCGGCGCCGAGGGCGGTGTCGAATTGCCTTCCGCGTCGGACCATTCGTCCATATTGAACGCGTGGACGTGTTTCCAGGACGTATCGTGCTTGCGGCTGAAATAGACGGCCCATTTGTACATGCCCATCGGTCCCACGGGCACGATCATCGCCAGAGGTTTGCGTTTCTCCGCGGCTTCCCTGACGACGTGGAAGATCTCGTAGCCCATTTTGGCGTTCAGCGCTTCGGCCCCGCCCGTCGCGCCGTCGCAGATTACCGGTTCGAATTGCCGGTGCCAAAATGACTGCCGCTCCGCAAATTGCTTGGGTCCCAGTGACGTAATTTTTTTGATTTTTCGGTAGTCCCATCCCTCGGGATAGAACGGTCCCGCATAGGATTGGTCCCGCGTGGTGAGAAAATCGATAGCCATAGTCGGTTCCTATTTTTTGGCGTGTATCGCGAGGTCCCCAAGTTCTTCTCGAAGAATGCAATCCCTCGGGTAGGCGTGGCCCAGGTGCTGCCGAAAGCCCTCCGCGTACGAAACGCCGACCTGTGCGCCCCGCTTCGCGCACCATTGCCGCATCGATTGCACATAATGATCCATGCCGTGATGATTCATCAGCCATTCGCGCTGCGATGCGTGCGCCTTGAGCATATCCGTCTTGGTCTCCATCGTGTGGCTGACATCGATGAACAGGGACGGTTCAATCGGCGCGCCCAGGGCATCCATGCCTTCGATCGCATCTGCGTAGTAGAAGTGGGGCACGGCCGCGCCGGCTGGGATGGCGCCGGTCGTGGTGTTTGGGATGGCGTAGCCGAACGTAGCGGAACGGGCAATCCGTGCTGTGATTTCATGATCCATCATGTAGCAATTCAGGCTATGCGTCAGCACCAGCGACGGAGCAATGTGGCGCGTCAACGACACCGCGCGGCGCAGCGTCGACTCGTCAAAGGTCACGTACAGGTCGCGGGATTCGAGGCAGTAGTACCTGGCTTGGATCGCGGCGGCCGCGGCCGTCGCTTCCGCGCGGCGTACCGCCGCGATCTGTTCCGGATTCAGCTCACTCGAACCGCAATCGCCGGGGGTCATCGTTACGATGTGGATGTCCCAGCCTTTCTGGGCCAGCAGTGCGAGTGTGCCTGCCGCCAGGATTTCGCAGTCGTCCGGGTGCGCCATGAGGCTCATGGCCACCTTGCGGCGGGCTGTCGTCATGTTCGTTCCATCGGGCTGCCAGGTTCGGGATCGCCCGTCCTTGCCGGACGCGTCTGGAAGCCTACAACTATAGCCCTCCATCGCCGCAGCCGTAAGACGCGCCGAGGTCCCGCTGGGCAAACGGCGCCGATCTTCGCGGGCAGCGGCCCGGCACGCCGCGGCGTTGCCCCGCGTCCGGCCGCCGGTTATGACTGACACGAAGGCCCGCGGCGGCCGGCGCGTTGCCGCCGGGGAGGCCGTAGGTGGATGCCGATTCCGACGTGCTCGGTACAGGTCGCCGCATGACCCGGACGCACAGAGTGCTCATCGTTGGCGTGGGGTCGATCGGCCAGCGCCATTTGCGCTGCTTCCAGCAAACCGGGCGCGCCCACGTTGCAATATGCGAAATTCAAGCGGAAGCGCGCGACGAGGCTGCTCGGCGCTACGGCGTCCAATCTGTCTACGCCGACTTGGACGCCGCATTGCCGGCCGACCACGACGCCGCCGTGATTTGCACGCCCGCCCATCGGCAACTGCCGCTGGCTACGCGCTTGGCGGAAGCGGGCGTGGCCGTGTTGATCGAGAAACCGCTGGGAGTCGGACTGGAGCACGTCGATCCCTTCCGGCGGATCGTCCAGCGAAACGGGCTGGCCGTGGCCGTGGGCTACGTGCTTCGGGCCCATCCCGTGATTGCCGATATGCGACGAGCCATTCAAACCGGCCGCTTCGGGCAACCCCATGAATTGACAGCCGTGTGCGGGCAGGATTTCCCTTCCTTTCGACCCGCCTATCGCGACATCTATTACGCGCGACGTGAAACGGGAGGAGGGGCGATTCAAGATGCCATGGCACATGTTGTCAATCTGGGGCAGTGGCTGCTGGGCCCCGTCGATCGGCTCGTCGCCGATGCGGCGCATCAGAAACTGCCCGGCGTGGAAGTGGAAGATACGGTGCACGTGATCGCACGCCACGGCCGGGTACTTGCCCAATACGCGCTCAACCAATACCAGGCGCCCAACGAAGTGACCGTGACGGTGGTGTGCGACCAGGGCACGGTGCGTCTGGAAATGTACCGTCACCGCTGGCGTTGGATGACGCAGGCCAACGGCCAATGGCAGGACGAAACGTACCCGGATCAACCGCGAGACGCGCTGTTTATACGGCAGGCCCATCACTTTCTGGACGTCGTCGAGAACAAAGGCGCGCCGCTGTGCACGCTGGACGAAGCCGAGCACACGCTGCGGACCAATCTGGCCATCCTGCGATCCGTCGCACAGCGGAACTGGCAAGACGTGGGGCACTATTGAGCTCTGCATGGTGATTGGCGATCGGCGACCAACGGGGGCCGGTGAGTACAGGTTCCAACCGGTTGTCTCCTCAGCTTTTTCAATACAGTCCTCAACCACAGCCTCTAACAAGACTGATGGTTCGTCCTCCAACGCGCGTTTCCGTCGTGAAACATGGGCGAAAAAAACTCTTCGTGCATTACGTCAGGCACCCCGAGGCATCGATGGGCCACACATCGACGACGCGCCCCTCGGCATGGACAAACATCTGGCGGTGCAGATTGCACGTCGTGCAGGCGTGACTGGGTATCAGTTCCACGGTGGCTCCGACGCGCCAGGCCGGAGCATCCTGGATCACGCCGTGCTCTTCGGCCAGGAACGATACGATTCTTGCCTGCGGTGTGTGCTTCACGCGGGGCGGTCCGAATTCCGACCCGATACCCTTGACACCTACGTCGACGACCGCCCGGCCAGCGCGGGTGCTGATGACGGCAGCCAGGACCGAAAGCGCGATTTCGAATTCCGGGGCCAGTTGCTCGTACTTCCAGTCCATCGTGGCATAGGTGCCGGCCTGAATCTCGCTGACGCCGTCCATCGTGCCGGTGATGGTTGCCGTGGCCGTCGAGCCTCCGCTGATACATGGCACGGGGATCCCCTTCTGCCGCAAGAGTTCCGCGGACTCAATGGCCTGGCGCATGGCGTGCCTGGCCAGGTGCGCGCGTCGCTGGCGGTCTTCCACATAGACAGCGTGGCCTTCGTATGCCTGCAAGCCTCGAAACCGGATACCGGGCAGATCCACGATGCGCCGCGCCAGTTCCCACACTGGTTCCCCCGGTTCGACGCCGCACCGGCCCATGCCGATGTCCACTTCGATCAACACACCCACTATCGCGTCGGCTGCCGCCATGGTACGTGAGATGGCGTCGACCGACTCATAGGAATCCACGGCAAGCGACACGTTCGCGCGCCGTGCCAGCCGCGCGAGTCGATCCAATTTGGACGGCCCCACCACCTGATTGGCAATCAGAATATCGTCCATCCCGTACCCGGCCAACACTTCGGCTTCCGCCAGTTTGGCGCACGTGATTCCCACGGCAGACCCTGCAAGTAACTGCCGGTGCGCCAGTCGCGTGCACTTGTGATTCTTGAAATGAGGGCGCAGCCTGGCCGGACCGGCCGAAAAATGATCCGCCATGCGTTTCAGGTTACGGTCGCACGCGTCGCGGTCCAGTAACAGCGCCGGCGTGGGCAGGCAATGGATCGGTCGGTCAACAACAGATCGGTCCACGAAGCGATATCCAGCCGCAGGAGGAGTCGGCGACGCACGTCTTGATCCCACATCCTACCCCACCTCCCGGCCGGACGCACTCGCCGCGCTGCTGGGCCGCGAGCCAGCTGTATTGACACTTTCCATGCAGGCGGGCTACCTTCAAAAACCGGAGGCGAACTGTTGGCGACGCCGCTGTTGTCCGCGCTTGTCCGCCCAGCGCGTCGTCGTCGCTTGCTCGCTCGCTCCTTGCGGGGGTTGTGTCGTCGGCGATCCATCGGTCATGGCCGCTGTCGGCCTGGGCCAGAAGGGCGGGAACGAACCGTATTGGGATCCGATCGTCCATCCATGCGTGTGGCAATCTGCGTCATCACGCTGCGCCGGCCGGAAGGACTGCGGGCACTGCTTGACGGTCTGGCCAAACTTTCCTTTTCGGGTCCTCCCGGACAGCTGCGCGTCTGCGTCATCGATAACGACGCCGAGGGTTCGGCGGGCGAAGTGTGCCGCGCCGCCCGACAGGTCATGCCCTGGAGCGTGAATTATTGCATCGAGCCGCGCCGGGGATTTGCCTTCGCCCGCAATCGCGCCGTCCAGATGGGATTGTCTGACGCGGAGTGGATCGCGTTTATTGATGACGACGAGATTCCCGAGCCCCAGTGGCTGCAGAATCTGATGCGAGCCCAGTGCCGGTACGACGCAGATGTGGTTACTGGGCCGGTCATCCGTCAGCTTCCCGAGTCCGTGCCGGATTGGATGCGGCGTGGTCAGGCATTCCAGACGCGGCGGTTTCCAACCGGTACGGTTCGGCCCGTGGCCTTTACGTCCAACGTGTTGACCAGCGCCCGCGTGTTTCGATCGTTCGACGGGCCCTTTGACGAGCGCGTTTGTCAGACGGGGTGTGAGGACCTCTATCTGTATCGCCGCGCGGCCCGGGCCGGATTCAAGATTGTGTGGGCCGACGACGCCATCGTTTACGAACGGATTGGCGGCGACCGCGCGACGGCTCGCTGGCTTCTGACGAGGGCCTACCGGGTGGGCAGCAGCCGCAGTGTCGTCGAGATGCTCCTGGACGGATCGCTGCGGACACGTTCGATGCTGGCTGGAGCGGCTGCCTGGCGGGCGGCCAAGGGGATCGCGCTGCTGCCTACCGGTCTGGTGGTCGGCACACGCGGCTGGGTCCGCGCCACGCGGCATCTGACCGAAGCTGCCGGAATGGTCGCGGGCATGTGGGGCTACGAATACGATGAATATCGACGCACGCACCGCGCGTGAACGGCGTACCGCGAGCCGTTCGCAGGTGACGTAATGCAGTGCGCACACGCATGAACCGCAAAAAAAAGCGGTGACGATCAATTTCGCGCCGCCGCGTCCATGATGGGCCAGCAGCAACACGCGGTGGCCAGCGTGCCCATGAGCTCTGCTTCGTCCGACCGTTTCGAAAGGATCCGTTGGCCGTCGGCAAACTTCCGCACCACTCGCTCGGCGCGGGACACGTCGAACAATTCCGCCAGCGAATCGTAGGCATGCAGGATCTCGACGACGCGCTGCCACAGCCGGTGGTCCCGCTGCAGCAGGTCGCGTTCGAAAGACGTGCCCGACTTCCGCCGGAGTCCACGTCCACGCGGCCGGACGGCTTTCCAGGCGCGAAAAGGCAGACGCGGCCTCGAGCGGCGCGACAACGCTTCCGCGGAGGCGATCGTGTCGCCAAGCGGTTGGCCCGTGTTGGCGTACACAATCTGGCGGAGCGCTGGCACGCAGTGATAGATCATGAATGCATAGAACTGGCGCTGGTAGAGCCAATGGGCCGGCAAGCGCAGCATAAGATCGGTGTAGGCGTATCCCAGGTGCGGTCGCCTGATGCAGATGTTCGGGTTGTTGTGGTGTGAATTACAGAACGTCCGCGACGGCTGGCGGACGCGCATGGCCCATGCCGTTATGTGATGTGCGGCGGTCGGTCCGCCCATCGCCTCGATACTCGACATCATCTCCTCGTCCAGCCGCGGAAACCACGCTGCGAGTACTTCGCGTTGGAAGACGAGGGCCAACTGCGACCGAGAAAAACGTCGGCGCCGGATGGCGTATTGCCGGGCGCGTGGCCCGGCACTGGACGGATCGAGACAGGAGACATCGGGTACGTAGGATCCAGCCAGCACATCGCCTGGCCCCGTATTGAGTTGAAACGTGGCACGTTGCTTTCCGGATCGAAACGATTTGGTCGCGTGCGGCAGGCCGATCTGGCCGGCAGTGAGTTGGATCACGTCGTCCATGTCGCTGGAAACAGCGTCCCGTGGAAAAACGCCAATGGCATGGGGCAGGTGCAACGCGGACGCGACTTGACAGGCCACGTCTACGTCGGGAGTTCTTTCCGCGTTCGCGGAATTGACGTGGGTATAGGCCGTGAAGCGATGGGCGTCGGGCAGCGAGGCCACCAGCAGCCGGCTGTCGAGCCCGCCGCTAAGGCCCACGAAACCAGACTCGTCGCGCGGGCACCGCCTACGCGTGGCCGTGCGAAACGCAGCGAATACCTGCTCCGCATGCTCGGCGGGATCCAACCCCTGCTGCGGTTCGTGCGCCAACCGCCAGTACACGGACTGCTTGACGCCGCCCCGGGAAAGGCAAGTGTGCGTGGCGGGTGGCAATCTGCAAATGCCCGCGAAGTTGGTCCGCTGGCCCAGCGTGTGATCGTAATTGCAGATTTGCAGCCATCCCAGTGGATCGGGTTGGAGAGCAACGTCCGCCAGCGAGGGCAAGAAGAACAGGTTGGAAGAAAAGAACAGGGCGTCCTTGTGTTGCAGAAAATAAAACGGCCGGGCCGCGAATCGGTCGTTGACGACATGCAGCTCTTGCCGGGCCTGGTCCCACAACAGGGCCACATATTCGCCCTCGGCCTCCAGCAGCATGTCCGCCCGCAGATCCCAAGTCGCAGGAACATCGCGTGTCAAGACGTCGTCCTCCGACCGCTGTTGCAGGCCGTGCAGAGCTCCCGGTCCGTCGACGACGTAGCCCAGCAGCAATAACAGGTTGCCGGCGCTGTCCCGACAGGACAGTACCCGCTCGGCACCCTGCCGCCGCGATTTGGCGATCAGATGGCCCGCCCGAAAAGGAAGGATGTCTGCGTCGTAGGCCGACGCGCCGTCGGACGGCAGGATGGTGAATCGGCGCGTACGCGTGGCGACCGTTTCGTTGTCGAGCGGCGAATGCGCGAAATAACCGCCAATGAGTGCCATGGATTCCCGAATATCAGTTTCCGTGGGTCCAACGGTATTCCCGGTACCGGATGCCCGCCAGCCCCGAAAGCATTCCCCATGCCCAATAGATTTCCAGCAGGCCCGCCACGATTTGGTGCGTGCCGGACAGCCAGCCGACTCCCAGCTTCCACGTTCCTTTCGCCAATCGGCGAACGGCGGATACCATGAGGCAAACGCGTGTCCGCAGTCGTGGCAACAGGCCCACGGAGACAAAAACCTGCGTGTTCCCGTAGCGGTACGCGCGCTGGAGCAGCCACCGCAGGCAGACACGGCTCGGTGGCAGATGATCGCAGGCGATCGCCTCATTGGCGTACACGATGCGGTACCCCTTCTGATGGAGGCTCCTGGACAGATAGGTGTCGCTCCCGCCGATCAGCGCCATCTGTTCATTGAAGCGCGCCGTTTCGTCGCGGAGCATCGTTGCTCGGAACAGCGCGTTGTTCGTGTAGGCAAAATCGACCCGCGTCCCCGTCGCATAGCGTGGCAGACCGAAAAACTTCCCCTGCCGCGACCACGCGGGCGGCGGTCGGACGAAACACGGCACGACGGCGCCGGCCACGATGTCCGCATCGTGGGCCTTTTGGACGCGAAGCAGTTGCTCCAGCCAGTTGGGTTCGGCGGTCTCGTCGTCGTCAATGAAAGCCACGAAGTCCGTTTCGGGAGGTACTGCGTCCAGCGCTCGGTTACGCGCGTACGGAATCCCGCGACGAGGTTCGCGCACATAGCGGATGGGCCAGCGAACGTTCCTGCGGGCGTCGGCGCAGATCCGTTCTGCTTCGTCCGACGCGGCATTGTCCACGACAATCACTTCCACCGCGGGCGGCGAATTTTCGAATTGAAGCTGGCCGAGGCTTTCCAGCAGCCTGCTCAGACCCTTCGGCCGACGGTAGGTAGCGACGCAGATACAAACTTTCATCGATTTCAACGAATGCCGTAAGACGCCGGTTCCGGACGGCCTCAGCCACCGTGCACACGCCGGTACTCCTGAAACTGCACGCCGAACACACCCAGCAACAACCCCAGCCCGTAACCAGTATACTGCGCGGCCCGGACGAGCCGGTGTTTTCCGAACACGGCGCCAACCGGCAGCGCGGCCAGCCCGATTGCCATCCACACCAGGCTCTTGGACACCACGACAACGTGCCGCCACGCGGAATCGGAGAGGTCCGTCGCGATCATGGCCATGCCGTTGCCCGTACGAAAGGCGCGCTGCAACAGCCATTTTGTCGTGGCGCGGCTGTTAGGAATCCATTCGCGAACACACGCATCGTCGGCCCATACCAGCTTCCGGCCCGATCGTGCCACCCGCCGGAAAAAGTGGGAGTCGTCCGCGCCGTTCAGTTCGAAGCGCACGTCAAAACTGTGCTCCATCTGGCGGATGACGTCAGCACGCACGAGCACGTTGCACGTGAATGCCACGTCAAGCTGCGTGCCGGAGGCATAGCGGGGCCGCTGAAAGAATCCGCCGCGGATGGCCCAGCCCGGCGCGTCGCGTTCGAATACGGGAATGACGGGCCCAGCGACGACGTCGGCGCGGTATCGCCGCTGGGCGTCCAAGAGTCTCGCCAGCCAGTCCGGTGCCACCGCTTCGTCATCGTCAACGAACGCCACGAAATCCGTTTCCGGAGGGAGGGACGCCAGCCCACGGTTGCGGCCGAACGGAATGCCACGTCGCGGTTCGACGATGTATCGCACTTCCATGCCGGACGACCGCGAACACTGTTGAACCGTCGCGCTGGCGGTCTCCGCCCGGTCATTATCCACAACAATGACCGATACGGCCGGCCGCTCTCCTGGAAACTCCAACGCATCTAGGCTACGAAGCAACCGGGCGAGCCCTTGCGGGCGCCGGAACGTCGTTACGCAGACGGCGATGCGGGTCATGCGTATCCCAGCTGCTCCATCGCCGGTCGACAGGCATTTTCGATCCGGGACAGGTTGCCCGCGCCGAAGAAGTCCGCCCATGGAATCGTCCGGTCACCCGGCGGCTGAAATGCGACGTCCACTCTGTCCCCGATATCGTGCCGTGGATCGAGCCCCAACTTGCGGGCCAGATTTTCAGTCTCCTGGATTTTAGCCTTCTCAAAATCTTCGTAGCGAACCAGGATCATCGAGTGATGATGGCGCAGGTAGAGGTCGGCGGACAGGTTCCAACGAGCTGCCAAGACATCGATGTAGGTTCCGTTTTCGATCCCCAGCCACTTGCCGTCCAGATACAGGTTCCATGCTTGCTGGAAACGGCCGATATACGGGCGGTCGAGGTCGCGGAGATTGCCCGGGAGGCAAAGGCGATTGAGGATGCTGCGGATGTTGTCCCGCGGGTCGCGGACGATCAATACCCACGTCGACTCGGGAAAGCGCCGGACCAGCACATCGTAAAGCACCACGAAATTGGGTTCCTTGACGATCTGCCGAGAAAAATCGAGCCGGTTTCTCCGCACAAAGGCGTTGATCGACAGGTTGCCGGTACGGACGCGATGGAACGTTGGCGTCGGCATCTCTTTCTTCAGATCGAGGGTAATACTACAGCCCGTCATTTCCGCCAACAGGGCCGCAATGGCCGTGGTGCCCGACTTCTGGTTGCCGGTCACCAGGATCGGACACGCGCTGACACGCGCTGCCCCCGTCTGGTAGAGTGTGGTGAGTTGGCGCATGACGCGCCACGCGGAACGCTGCAGAGACAGCCAGGGGCGCGGCGCGGGCCGATTCGGTACGCTCTCCGGCACGTCAGCTCCCCTGGGCAGTATCGCGGTGCCGCACGAACGAAAATTCAACCGGATGGGGGACCATCAATATCGCTGTCACAACGCCAGCCACGCACCGTTCTGCCTGCCGCCAATCGTAAATGCTTCCCGGGATCGTGCATAGACGAACGACGGGCACATCGCCGGTATCGCGGCACTTCACGCCGACCCTACGCCAATTATACTTCCCTGCGAGTGGCGAGCGTGCTGCCAAGCGGCACGACGCCATTCCCCTATCCCGGATTATTCATTCATCAGCCGAAGGGCGTTAGCCCACGGTTGCTGGAAACGTCGCACAAACCGGACGCCAGCGCGTTCCGGCCGATTCCGCGCGGTGTTTCGGGCAAGATAGACGGTGCTCCCTTAAGGAACTCACGTTCTGAAGAATGCTGGCAGGTTCGTGGTTCATCCGGACTATCATCGCTGCCGGCGAAGACACGCTGACGGGACGGTATTGGAAAGGCATCGTGCGGGCGTTTCAAGGTGGTGAAACGTCCTCTATGAATCCTGATTTGAGCGCGGAACTCCCATCGTGACAGACGTTGATCGTCCGCTACGCGTCGCGCTGTTCGTTAACCAATTCCCCGTGGTTTCCGAAACATTCATTCTTGATCAGATTACCGGTTTGCTTGACCGGGGCCATGACGTCGACATCTATGCAAGGTCTCCCGGAGACGCCACACCGGAACATCCGGCCGTGCAGGCGTACGGCTTGATGGCGCGCACGCGTTACTTCATCGCGCCGGAGAATCGCCTGCGCAGGCTGGCCGATGCGCTGCGTGTGCTGGCTCCCCGGTTCCGGCAGCGTCCCGGTCTCGCGATGCACGCGCTGAATCCGGTTCGTCACGGCCGAGACGCGCTGACACTGGCTCCTCTGTACCTGCGGGCCGCCTTTGTCGACCGGCCCGCATACGACGTTATCCACTGTCACTACGGCACGATCGGCCGAATGGTCGTCCGCTTTCGCGACGAGGCATTGATCGCGGGCAAGCTCGTGACGACGTTTCATGGTTTCGACGCCACGATGATGATCCGCGAACATGGGACTCCTTACTACAAAAAACTATTTGATCGTGGAGATTTGTTTTTGCCGGTATCCGAATATTTGAAGGGAAATCTGCTCGCGGCGGGGTGTCCCCCGTCCAGGATCCACGTGCACCACATGGGCGTCGATTGCGCGAATTTCCAGCCGCGGCCGCGGCCGCCGCAACAGGAAATCCGTTTGCTGAGTGTGGCTCGACTGGTGGAAAAAAAGGGACTTGAATTCTCCATCCGCGCGGTGGCCGAGCTGCGCGACGAGTACCCTCAGATCCGATACCGCGTGGTCGGAGATGGGCCGCTGCGCTGCCGACTCGAAGAACTGGTTCACACGCTCAACGCAGACCGCCAGGTTTTGTTTGCGGGGTGGCGGGATCGCGACGCCGTGTTGGAAGAGATGCAGCGAGCCGATGTATTTCTGGCGCCCAGTGTGACCAGCGACGACGGCAACGAAGAGGGCATTCCCGTGGGCATGATGGAAGCGATGGCGGTAGGTCTGCCGGTGGTGAGCACCTACCACAGTGGAGTGCCCGAATTGGTGGCCGCGGACCGTACCGGCGTGCTCGTTCCCCAGCGCGACACCCCGGCGCTCGTCGCGGCGCTGCGCGGATTGCTGAAAACACCCGAGACATGGGCCACCATGGGAACGCTGGCCCGCCAGACGATCCAACAGCATTACAACAACAGCCTGCTGCAAGATCAGCTCGTGCTGCACTACCGCAAGATGCTCGCGGCTTAGCAAGGCGACGTCTCCAGTCAGCTCGATCATCAGCAGGAGCGGGAGTACCGACGCCGTGCACGTCGAATGGCAGGTTCCTCAACGCTTGCTCCCGGCGGGCAACCTGTTGCGGCTCATCGGCCGGCTGCTCCTGGCCGTGCTCGCGGCCGCGGGCCCGTTGGCGGCATCTCCGGGCCACGCCAAGCCGCAGCCTCCCGTACTGTTCATCGTGGTGGATGATCTGAATGACTGGGTAGGTGCCTTGGGCGGACATCCCCAGGCCGCGACTCCCCATATCGATCGTCTGGCGCAGCGCGGCGTGTTGTTCACAAACGCCCATTGCTGCGCTCCGCTATGCAACCCTTCGCGTACGGCCACGATGACAGGAATTCAGCCGTTTCATTCCGGTGTCTACGACAATGCCCAGCCGTGGCGGGTTGCCTTACCAGACGCTGTAACGCTTCCGGAATACTTTCGGCAGCACGGTTATTGGACGTTCCGATCAGGAAAGATCTACGATGGGCCGTTTCTCGATCCTCGATCATGGGACGCGGCCTTTCCTGACAAGCACACGCCACAACCCGCATCGGTCGTCCCGGATCGCCGGCCCTTAAACGGTTTTTCGTCCGAACGCCATTTCGACTGGGGACCCGTTTCCGCGAAAGATACAGACATGGCGGATGCCCAGATCGTGGACCGGGCCATCCGGGCGCTGCAAGCACCATCCGGTCGCCCAGCATGGATCGCTTGCGGGCTCGTGAGTCCACATCTGCCCTGGTACGTACCGGCCAGATACTTCAAATCATTTCCGCTTGAGGGAATCCAGCTTCCCAAAGTGCTGGAAAACGACTTGGACGACGTGCCCGCCGTGGCCCGACGCTGGGTCCATGCCCGCGAGGACCATCGACGGATCGTGCGGCACGGGCAGTGGCGGCACGCCGTGCGGTCCTATCTGGCCGCGATCTCGTTTGCCGACGCGCAGATCGGCCGGTTGATCGACGCGCTGGATCGCAGCCCGTACGGCGCCGACACGATCGTGGTCCTGTGGTCGGACAACGGTTGGCATCTGGGCGAAAAACGGCAGTGGCGGAAGCATACACTGTGGGAGGAGTCAACGCGCGTTCCGCTGATTATCGTCGCTCCGGGCGTGACCCGAGCGGGAACCGTGTGCGACGCCCCGGTGAGTTTGATCGACCTCTTTCCCACGCTCGCCGACCTCTGCGGGTTGCCGGCCCGGGAGACCTGGGATGGCCGGAGTCTGGTCCCGCTGCTGTCACATCCCGATACTGCCTGGGATGGCGCGGCGCTGACGACCCACGGGCGCTCCAACCAGGCCGTGCGTACCAGAACGCATCGTTACATTCGCTATCAAGACGGATCCGAAGAGCTTTACGATCACCAGACCGATCCGATGGAATGGAATAATCTGGCGCAGCAGGCCGAGACGTCGGACGTGCGGGCGACGCTTCGAAAACAGCTTCCGTCAAAGCAAGCGCCCGACGCAGTTCGGATCGATCGAACCCGGCCGCGCGGAAGAAACGCCAAGCGATGGGTGGGGGCAGGGTTGCTGGGAGCCGTCGCGTTGCTGGTGCTCGCGGCGCTGCTCGGCAAAAACTATCTTACGCGCCAGCGTGCGACGGGATCGCCGAAACGTTGATGCAGCTGTTGGATGTCCTCCCGGTAAAGCTGTTCGAGCACGACGCGGTGCCGTTGCGGCATCGCGGCGTCCACGCCTTTGCGGACGACACGATGCGCGGGAAATAGGTTCCAGTCGACGTCCAACGACACGCCTAGAAATCGGAGGATATCCTCGAGCAAACTGCGCGGCCGTTCGACAATCGACTCAAAGAAACCGCAATACAGTTGATGCTCGGGAAAGAAGCGCAGCCAGCGATCCAGGTTGTCCAGGTAGGCGCCGCGCAGAATGGATCGATGGTCGTGGAAATGCTCGTGAAACTCCTCGTCCGGTACCTCGTCCGAGGAGCGGCCGGTTTTTTCCGCCAGATTCATGACGGCTTGCGACCACGCCCGTTCGACAGGATTTCGCATCAGAAAAATCAAACGCACCTCCGGCATGATTCTACGAATAAAGGCGATTCGATCCGCGGCCAGCGTGCAGTAGTTCGGGGTGATTTCACCCCGCACTTTCCCGGCACCGGGCGCGAACTGGGCGCAGTACCAGCGCAGCGGTCGCCTGAAGTGCCAGTCGAAATAGTGCAGCTCCTTGCCGGCGGGCAGGAAGAGATCGGGGTGCCGCGCAAGGTTTTCGTGCAGCCACGTGGTACCGCATTTCTGGGCCCCAATCCCCAGGAATTCGGGAAGCGCCAGTCCGCGGCCGCCCCGCCACCCGGAATAGGCTTTCTCGATTCGGTGCAGCGCGTAGCGTGCTCGGTCGCGCATCACGACTCGGGTCCACCTGCAGGCGAAGCGCCCCGATCGCCGGCGCACGCATACCGGATTCTTCGGTCGGTCGGCAATGGCTGTTTCACGACGGGTCCATATATCCGAACTGCCGCAGCGCTGCATTTCCGGCCTCCGACAGCTGTTCGACAAGCGCCGGATCTTGTTGCCGCCAGCGCTGCAGGGTGGGCGGCGGCGCAACCAGCACGGTGGCGGAATTCGGATCCGATGGCACCGCGACAAATTGGAACAGGATTCTGGCGGTCCGCTGAGGATCGCGGCACAAATCCTCAAGTCGTACACACAGATAGCGGTCGGGCAGCGCCTGGCGGCCCACTTGGCAGGCTTCCAGGTTGACCCGGTTCCAGAGTTGGATGGCACGGACGGCCATGGGCTGATCGTGCCCCCCGCCGATCACGTGTTGATGGTAGCACGCTACCTGGGCCTGGTTGGCGGAAAACGCGATGTCGCGGCCATCACGAACGACGTGGATGAACCGCATGCCGGGCCACATCTCCGCCAGGTAAGCCAGCAGATAAATGCAGCGGGGATTCTTGGCCGCCCACGGCCCTCCGGCGCGGGCCATGCCCGCGCGGTGGCGGATGGCGGCTGCCTGGCACGCGCGATCCATCCGGGCTCGTTGCAACACGGTCATCGGCTTCCCGTTCCATCCGTGGTAAACGGGGATCCAGTGGCGGTAAAAGGCCGACCACGGAAGGGAATCCCAGGCTTCGTTGAGATCACTGCCCAGGAAGACGCCGGCTTCGTCGAGCATCTTGGCCACGATGCGCGTCCCCGAACCTCCCGTCGCGCCAATGAACACGGGAGGGGCGGCATCGCGCAGCGTCGTGCCGGTGTGCCACACGAGTAACCGCGCTGCCAGATTCGGAAACCTGCGTTCGAATTGTCGCAGACTCAACACAGTCAACCTGCCTGCAAGCAATAGTGCCTCGGGGTCCCGCGCGGTGCCCCACGATCAGAATTCGTATCCGAAGTGTTCGATATCCTGCCGGAAGCAATCCGCGATGATCCGCCGCGTTCGCGGTGCGTAATAATCGCGGTAGTGGCCCCGGTCCGTCTTCTTGAGATGCGGCAGGGTGGCGGAGACGCCGATCCGGTCGCAAATCGTGCGAAAATCCTTCTCCAACGTCTCGAAGCGGGCCACGAAATCGACGAGAACCTCGCCCTGCTCATTGGTAATCCACTGGAGCTGCGGCATGTACATTTTCGGCGAGTGGTAATAGCGCGGATCCTTTTGCCCGTACGATAGCCGGACCCAGTCGGCAAAACTGACGTTGTCGGTTTGAATGTCCGTTTTGTCCCGTGCGCGGCGAAAGTGATAATGCGAGACAACCTTGTCCCAGGGATTCCTGACAACCGTGAACGTGAAGCGCGATGCCCACCGGCGATCCCCGATCATGTCGCGAACTTCCTGAGCGGTACGGTGGTTGATTCGCAGGTTGAGTGCCCGTTCGACGCTGCTACCGCCCGTCTTGTTGATGTGGATGAACGAGTAATGCGCCATGTAGATTTCATGGAAGCGCCATTTGGCTTCCCACCAGTAGTGTCGCAGCGGAGCAGGTATCAGAACCGATTTCATAACCTGATTTTACTGTCCCATTTCCCGGTCATGGAGCGACTACAACGAGTTGTGAAACTGTTTCTAAAGGAATCCTTGAAAAGACGATAGTACAGTGCCGGCCCATGCTCCGCGACCGGCCTCGTCAATCGCTCCGGGACACTATCCCCTTCGTGTGGATCCGTTTTGTCTCAGTGTCAACGCCGCGCGCCGGCGATGTGCGGGAACGTTGTGGATTTGCCTGGACCCGGAATTCGCATCACTACCGTCAACTCACGTCGACAGCGCCGACGACTGGCGGCGTATGCCGTGTCTGCCGACGCGCAGGCGTATACTTTCACCAACGTAACCGATCAACCGAAGGTGATAATACGCCAACAGCAGGGGGAGGGTGGCGACAGTTTCCCACAAGTGTTTTCTTTTGCGGGCCAGATCGTTGTAGATGATGGCGGAGAGCGCGGCGGCAAAGAACACGCCCGGTACGATCGCCAGGGTTCGATGCGCGGCGACCAGCGGCAATGAGCAATACGCCAGCAGCAGCGGGAGCATGTCCAGACGGGGCATCAAGCGATACTTGTAAACCAGGCGGGCGGCGGATTTGCCGCCCCGGTACGCGTAGCGGATAAACGTCCAGCCGTCGCAGGGATGCTCGTGCACCACGCGTGCGTCGGGGGCAACCCGCTGCTGGTGGCCGGCCCTCTTTAGATTCAAGTATAGTCCTTCCTCGTCGCTCCGCGCCGAGACGCTGGGGTCGGGAATCCCTCCACGCGCGGCCGTGGCGTCGGCACGATCTTCATCAAACAGATATTGCAGCAGCAGCGACCGGCGCACGCACATGTTCGCGCCTACCAGACGGGTGGCGTACCGGCGGCCGGCGACACGATGCTTTCCCTTGAGCGTCAATTCGAACAGATTGCCCGGCGGGCTGCTCTCGACCATGCCCGCCACGGCCGCAACGTGCGGATCCGCGAAGGGCCGCACAAGCTTCTCCAGCCAATCCCCGTTGGCGATGCAATCGTCGTCCAGGAAGGCGACGAGGTGGCCCGAGCACGCACGGATGGCCCGGTTGCGGCTGGGATTGGCTCCCACGTTGGTGTCGTTGATCAGGACGGTCATCGGTAGGTCGGGATGGCCCGCCTGAAACCGCCGCAGTTCTTCGGGCGTGGAGTCCCGGGAACCGTCGTCGACCACGACGACTTCGTAATTCGGGTGCGATTGTCCGGCCACGGATTGCAGGCACCGCATCAGCGCTAGGGCCCGGTTGCAGGTC
The DNA here is from genome assembly GCA_964573605.1 of uncultured Pirellulales bacterium. Classification (GTDB taxonomy): domain Bacteria; phylum Planctomycetota; class Planctomycetia; order Pirellulales; family JBBDJB01; genus CAZNKT01. The sequence goes on along the minus strand of CAZNKT010000006.1, from coordinate 64,188 downwards.
GGGATCACGACCGACGCGCGAACGTCTTCCGGTGGTCCGCCGGCGGCATGTTCTCCGGCCGGTGAGCGATCCGGGACGTCGTGCGGCCCCTCGTGCGAAGAGGATGGCCATTCGCGCAGCGCCGACAGCGCGCCTTCGGCCATTCCCACCGCGCGCCAATACGCCCGCCACAGGCTCATCCAGGCGAAGGTCAGATACTTCAACCGACCGGTATGCCACACGATGCGGATCGTCCGGGGCAACGCCGCGAGAAACACGGCCGCCGCCAACGCCGCCGGTGCCCACCATCCGCGCGGCCAGGCCGCCAGCGGCAGCGACAGGATGGTCATTAACGCCAGCGGCGGCTGCACAAAGTCCAGGCCTCCGCTGTATGAGTCCCCCGTCATGCGATGTGGATGCTGCCGATAAAGCATGACGCGCCAATAGCCCTGCTGCCGTTGTTTGTCCAGGTAGCCCATCCAGCGTGCAGGATGAAAATGGCCCACACGCGATGCGGAACAGAACCGCAGACGGTATCCGGCGTTGCGGACACGATAAGCAAAGTCGGCATCGTGGGCCCAACGCAATGAGGCATCGAAGCCGCCCAGACGTTGCAGCACAGCGCGTCGATAAACCACATGATACGTGGCCAGGACCGACACCGCGTCGGGCATGGCCCGATGGCGATCGACGATTTCCTCGTGGATCAAACTGGCCAGCAGGCTGCCAGGCCTGAGATTGCTGTAGCTGCCTCCCGCGCCACCGGTGTCCGGGCTGTCGAAGAAGCGGATGAGCCGCGGCAGCGCGTCCGGTTCCGGCACGCAGTCCGCGTCGATAAACCAGATCAGATCGCCGCGGGCCGCTTGCCAGCCCACATTGCGGGCATGGGCCGCGCCGAGCCCTGCGGTGCGGCAAAGCGCTACCGGATACTCTGCCGCAATCAGCGGCGTATCGTCGGTCGAACCGTCGTCGACGAAAAGGATCTCCCGCAGCCCATCGCGTCCCAACAGGGGCGTCGCGGCATCGAGGCACTCGCGGAGCGTTCCCCCGGCGTTGCGGCCGGGGATGACCAGGGACACGGAGCCTTGCGGGTCGGCGTTCATGGGATGAAGATTTCACCCAGCGACCAGGGATGCAGCGCACGGCATGGCAGCATTCGTTTCAGGCACCCATGCCCGGCGCGCGGCAAATGGGTTCGTGCAACACCGTTCGTCGCATAGCCGCGCGCGATCATACTTCTGGTGATCCTTGGGTGCGTTCGGCCCTGGAAGGCGCCCGGGCCTGCATCATCGCCAACTCGCGAGCCAACGCGATGACTTGACGCTGCAGACGCACGGTGCGGGCATATAGGAAGAAGCTCGTTGCCAGAAAGGTCAGCGCCAACAGATAGATCACCAGGTCGGCGCCACGCTGGATGCCGATCCGGTTGGCCAGCGACTGCGTCAGTGCCGGCCGGGCAATGGCAATTGCCGCGCAGCACCACACGCTCCCGCGGAAAAGCACCATTGCCCAGTTGGCCGGCTGCCGAAACAACTGACTGGCTTCCAGCACGAGCACGGCGGATAATACGGCCAGCGCGAGCCACTGAAACGGCGTCATCGTACCATTCTCCCCATCAAGAGACGCGCCACGATGCGCAAGCTGTTCCAGGAACTCTGCCCTTTGGCCGTCGAACCCGCAAAATAGCGGATCGTCACCGGCACCTCGCGCCACGTGAATCCGCAACCGCGAATTTCCTGAAGAATTTCGGACGCGTGCGCCATGCCGTGCTGAGAAATGCGGATCCGCCTTGCGGCTTGGCGTGACAGCGCACGTAATCCGTTGTGCGTGTCCGTTACATGAATACGGGCCGTCAGTCGGGTGAACAGCACGCCCATCTTTAATACCAACCACCGGGATCGGGGCATGTCGATGGCACGGCCCAGAAAACGCGATCCCAGCACGACGTCGACTTCTCCCCGCAGAATCGGCTCCACCAACCGCTCGACGTCCTCCGCCGAGTGCTGACCGTCTGCGTCGAACGTGACGATCACGTCGGCCTGACGGGCGACGGCAAATTCCAGCCCGGTTTGAATCGCCGCTCCCTGCCCGCAATTGAATGGGTGCCGGATGCGCCACACAGGATGCCGGCGGGCCAGCCGCCACGTGTCGTCCGTCGACCCGTCGTCGATGACCACGATGTTGGTGAAACGCGCGGTGAGCGACGCCAGCGTGGCATCCAGATGGGCGGCTTCATTGTATGCCGGCACGACAATCCAGATCGCTGGATCTGGCGATGTGTTCGTCGTTTCAGCCGTGGCGGGCACCATGCCGGTACCTTCATGCGTTGATCGAAGCAGTCTGTGGACGCGCGAACGCGGCTCGGCGCAACGATCGCTTGTCGCATTCCAGCACGCAGCGCCATCCCGTTCTGTCAGGCCGCACTTGCACGGACCGAAGATGCTCGCGCACGAGGCCTCCCCATCCCTGAATTCTTTTATTGTACGTAGAGCGGCGAAAACTGCTGCAGCGCGTCCGGGAGGGGCCGCGCGGTCGCCAGGACGTTTCAAGTATGCCTCCTGGACGGCCCAAAACTTCGCGTGTTGGCTGTGATCGTCGTCCGGCGGTTCGTGCCGACATCCGTGCGGCACGCAGAGAAGAATGCCTTTTTAGCGGCACGTCGAAGTAGCTCTGAGGTGGGGTTTTTGGGAGCCGAGAAACCGGCAGGTTGCGTGGCAGAAATTTTTTGTCTCCAAATTAACCCTTTTCCGATTTTTCGCTTGACGACAATCGGGGGGGGTATTAGGTTGAGGGGCATGGGACAGGAGGATTCCCGGGTTCTGGTGTTGGTTCGATCAGTACGCGCCATATATTTGATTTAAAGGAGAGCGGGTGAGAGCATCCACCACTTGAGAAAGACAGCTTCTTGCAGAAGGAGCGGGTATTTTTCGGACACTCTACCGCAGGAAGGGGTAGCAAAGCGTCGCATCCGTGATCAGACTGGAAAAAGAGGATCCCTTGGCGTCCGACCGTCAAGGATGCGAACGAAAGACACGAAACGTCGAGTAAATTTAATTTGTTGTCCACCGGCAGTTTTTGTAACCGTGGAGGAGTGTAATGAGTCGTATCCTTGCCATTGGTATTCTTTTGATGCTGCCAGTAGTGCCGGCGTTCGGCGCTAATTTCTGGCTCGACCCCATGGACCCACCAACGATCCCGCCAGGATCCGCGCCGCCGGCCACTCCGGAAGACGTCCCCATGCAAATGGACGTCCAGGTGGGCGATACCCTGTGGTACTACATCTGGGGTCGTCCGGACGAGGGTCAAACCCTGCTGAACTTGAGCTTGAATGCCGTCAGCAGTGACGAGTCGGCGATCTGGTTCACCGACGCGACGGTCGTGAATCCGCGGCTGGCCGAGGCTTCACCTCCCTTCGTTCCGAATCCCATTGATCGGTACGAATTTCCGAGCACGCCCTTTTTCGTGGGCGATCCGGATCCCGACGACGACACCACCAAAGGTGTTAAGGTTACCAACATCGGTGGTGCCACCGTTGCCAACCAAGAGATCACGGGCGCGGGTATGGGGCCGAACGTTGCGGACTTCGATCCGACCTATGACCCGCAGAATGACGCTTGGCTGATCGGCAGCATCCACCTGATGCCGAAGAAGCCGGGCCACTACGACATCTTCCTGCAGATCGGTCAGAACGGCCTGAACAATGCGGGCCAGAGTTCGTCGGACACCAACGTTGTGTTCGGCGCTCTGACGGATCCCGGACTGAATGGCAACGCCGACCGGCAGCAGAACAGCGAGACTCCAGAGGCCACGATTTGGGTGATTCCCGAGCCCAGCAGCATCGTGTTGATGGGCCTCGGTCTACTGGGTCTGATCGCGCTTCGGCGCCGATCGGCCTAGTTTCCTCCTTCGTTTCGCGACGGAGTGGGCCGTCCCCGGTGGACGGCCCACTTTTTTTGCGCACTGCGGCAGCAACCAGCGTTCGTGTAATCGTGGGACAGCATAATCAGCCGAGACGCGCTCGCGTCCGGCTGCCGCGTGGTTGCGCAGCGACACGAACCGGGGGCCAGCGCCCCGCGGCTCAGTCCAGCCAGTCGCGATCTCGCAGACGCGCGGGCACGTACTCTTCGGTGATGTAGCTGATATCCTTGCTGATCAGGGCTTCGACCTCGAGTTTGAAATCGTTCTTGATCATCAAACCGATTTCTTTCTGCCACGCCTTTTTGGATTCGAACCAGGGATACCGGGCGATCTGCTGCGCCCGCTTACGGTCGTTGGGATTGAGGTCGATCCGCACGCTGGGGGTCAATCCGCAGCGCTCGTAATCCTTGCTCCGCAACCCGATGAAGCGGGCGTCGGGGATCGCCATTCGCTTCGATTCGTACGCCAGATTGATCGACCCCTGTTTGATCACACTGTAGATGTAGTAGCCCCAGGGATCATTGTCCAACAGGCAGTACACGGGCAGCTTCAACTCGTTGTGCAGGCGATAGAGCAGGCGCCGCACGCCCCGCGGGGGCTGACCTCCACCGTGCGTGAGGATGCATTTGTGGGATTTCCAGAACTTGTCCTCATTGAAGCGCCGCCATACGGTGTCTTTCTCGACATGCAGCACAAACATGGCGTCGCACTTCTTGAAGCGGATGACTTCGGGTTCCACGATGGACGGGATGCTGTAGCCGCCCGATCCCATCCGTGAACAATCGATTTCGTCTCCGGTATCGTCCAACACGATGTGGCCGACCATCCCGCCTCGGTTGGACGCGTAGACGTGCAGTTCTTCCCGCAGGGCGTTGAGTGTGACCTCCACGTCTTCAATCACGGGATCGCAATCAGACTGACCATCGAACGTTTCTTCTTTGGTCCCTTCGATCGTGTGTTTCAGCAGGTAGAACAAGCCTCGAATACTGGTTGTCTTTCCCTGTTCGATCAGACGTTTGGAGCCACTGGCCACGAGCATCGTCTGCATGTAAGACTTGGCCTGGGACAGATTAAACAGCTGACGGCGGTTGGTGTTCCGGCCCATTTCGATGAACCGTTTCCGCCGGTTGTATTTGACGTTGGACAGCGCGCGGGTCGGCACGTCCAGATGGGGATCCCGATTGCGATTGGCGGCCGTGACCACGCCATCGGCCAGTCCCACGATCTGCCCCATCGTCTTCTTGTCGCGGGAACTGAGCCGCGGTTTGGCCGGCGCCGGCGTCGGACGCGATGGCTTCTTGCGAGATGTTTTCTTCTTGGCCATGATTCAGCTCTTGATGTTAGGGTAGCGGTCCATCGAGACGGCCGCGTCGCGCGGGGCCGAGGCGGCAACGGCTGCTTCTCTTTTCAGTCCGCCGACAGGGGAGCGGACGTCTCCCGGTCGACGACCAGCACGTTGTCGCCCAAATCATCGAGCGACTCGTCGACGGGGCGACCGTGACGGTCCAATCGGACATCAGCCTCCGAAGTTTTTTTCTGCGCGACCTGGAGCAGCCGATCGTACAGGGCCTGGCGATCGGTGCGGTTGATCTCACTGACGGCTGCCGCCACTTCTCCCAGGTACCTCAGGAAGACCGAGCGGCGCTGGCCTTCCTGCCGCACTCGAATGCGACGGCGCAGATACATGCCCAGCTTCCTGCCCACCGACTGCAACGCCAGCCGCAACTCCTTCATGATTTCCGGATAGGCCGCGATCGCTTCCTTGGACTCACTGGTAAACGGCACCCACACGCTCGCCACGTGCACCATCACGGTCACGGGGCCTCCCGGCAGGGAACCGCGTGACTGAGTCAAGCCATACGCCCGCCAGTTGGTATTCATGATGCTCTGCGTGATCGCGCACGCGCCGTGTTGGAATTGCAGCGGCACCCGGTTGGCGTACCTCAGCACCTGCATGGACTGGCCTTCGGCCACATTGACGTTCTGCATCGCTTCGCGCAGGTGACGTGTCTCGGCCGGTGTCAACCGGCCCGGCGAAATTCGTCGCCGAAGTCTGGCTTCCTTAAGGATCCGGTCCGCGGCTTCGGGTCCCAGCCCGTCGAACGTCATGATCAGAAACTGGCGGATGGTCCGCGTATCGGTTTCCGCGAGAAACTGTTGTAGCGACTCCAGAGTAATGCGTTGGGCTCCGGGCGCCCCGCCGTAGGCCAGGGCCACTTCGATCTGGAAGGGATTGCCGCGGTAAACCGAAGGCGGTCGCGTCGCCGCAACATAGAATTCGCCCGGAACGACCTGGTACAGGCCTTTCAAGAGCAGGGGTTCTCCGATGGGGCTGATGCAGTCGGTTGCCGGCGAGCTGATGCGCGCTTGCTGGATGGCCTGGTACAGCGAGTCGGCTTCCTCGCGGCCGATCTTGCGTGTCGAAGCCCGGGTACTCAAACCAGCACTCTTACAGATCCGGCGGGCCACGGCCGGGCTGACCCGGGAAAAGCTGCCTGTCAGAAACTGCGACAGCGTCGTGGTCTGCTTGTAGTCTTTCAGCATGGTGACCAGCCGGCCCAACTCCACACCGTAAGGATGAGGCTTGATCTCTTTGGGCTCTCGAGGCAGTTCGCGAGTCGACCGGCTGTAGCTCTTCTGCTGGTCGTCCGGGTCGACATAATGCAGCGTCACGTGCGGGTTGGCGATGGCCGTCTGGTGCAGGTATTCGTCGACGCTGCCCCGCCCCCGCTGGTAGCGGGCCTCCAGCTCAATCGTCACCCGCGTACCATGTTTGACTTCCTTGGCCGATTCGGCGCCCGTTTCCGGATCGAAGTGGGATACCCACTCGATACCGTGCCGTGCCATATACGTGCGTCCCTTCCCGCCGGGCGGTATATCCACGCCGTCGCCGCGGCCGTTGAGGATTTCGGGCCGGTTCTTCTTGGTGTCGATCTGAATTTCATAATAGTGGGCTGGCCGGCGCACCGAGGTCTTCGAAATAATCTTCACGGGCTTGCCCGTGGTTAGCATCCCATACATGCCGGCCGCGCTGATGCCGATGCCCTGCTGGCCGCGACTCATCCGCAGTCGATGGAATTTGGACCCGTACAGCAGCTTGCCGAAGATCAACGGAATCTGCTTCTTCATGATTCCCGGGCCGTTGTCCTGGATGCCGACCTTGTAGCGTTGGGGTGCCGTCTGTTGGATGTGCACCCAGATCTCCGGCACAATGCCGGCCTCCTCGCAGGCGTCGAGCGAATTATCGACGGCCTCCTTGACCGTCGTTAAAAGCGCTTTGCGAGGGTTGTCGAAGCCCAGCAGATGCCGGTTTTTGGCGAAGAATTCACTGACCGATATGTCGCGCTGATCGGCGGCCATCGACCGAGCGGTCGCTCGCCGGCGCGAGTTTCCTGGAGCCGCACCGGCGCGTCCATTGGAGCCGGTGCGGGCCGCTGCCGGCCGCGAACGCTTGGCCTTCTTCTTGCGTTTGCCGGTCGTGGCTGCCATGCAATGGGCGATTTCTGAGAAGCGACTCGTAGGGGGGTCCCGAGACCGGATGGCCGAGCGGGGGACCGGCGGGCAATTCGGAGAAATTATACCGATTTTGACGATTGGCTCCCAGGCGACTTTACCCTCCCGGTGCCCTACAACGCGTGCGGCTGGGGCATTCGGCAAATAAAGACTGACCCTCAGGACCCCGATAGGCCGAGTAACATCGTGGGCGTCGACGGTTTGCCCCCCCACGCACCAGCGTGCGGCGGGATCCACCGTGCCCCCGCGCCGGACGATGCCCGTCGACGCGCCCCACCCATGTGTCTCGCCGCGCTGCCGCGCCCGTCACGCCTGCCTGGATAACGACGCTCGTATTTCCATCCACGGCCTGATCATCTCAAGGAGTTGTCTCATGGGGATGCACCCGAAACGGCATGTCCGCAGCGCGGTGGTGATGCTGACCGCCCTGGTTCTTTCGACACTCGTCATGGCCGCAACGGCATCCGCGGGAAAGTATCGCCTCAGTCGCGGCGATGATCTGTTCTACAACTACTACGTGGGACCGGCGGTCCTGGCCGGGGGCATTCCTGCCCAAATGTATCCCACGCCCGTCCCCACACCGCCGCTGGTGGGCCACACGTATGTCACCTACCAACCGTTGATGCCGCATGAATTCTTGTACAAACATCACCGCACGTACTACCGCCACCACCCGGGTCGAAGCTGGGTGCAAACCAAGGTCTGCTGGTGGTAGTGCGAAGGAGCCCGTGACCATGATCTTGCGACTGTGGACCGTGTTCGTCGTGACTCTCGCATTGTCCTGCACGTGCGCGGTGGCGGATACCTGCGGCCCGTGCGGCCATCAATACGTCCGTCCCGGGCGCGTGCTCAATCAGGCACTGTACTCTTCCGGGCTGCGATTGTCGCACCGGGAGCGAAAGGCATGGCGGCAGGCCCAGTGGTCGCCCTGGCATGGACGTTACTTCCATACCGAATGGGGCAGCCCTGTCGCGTTGGTGGTGCCTCCGACCGCCACGTTCCAAACCAACTGGGGCTGGGGGGTCGGCAATACCCGAATCTCGCGGATCAACCACCAGTTCGCGCGGCCCTATCCGGGCCCTTACGGTGGCTCTGAAGGGTTCCGACCCACCCCGAGGTGGCCCTCCGATACGACCCAATTCGGAGTCTACAGCGTGCGCGGGCCGTGGTAAGCCTGCCGCCCTTCGCGGGTCCTTACGTCGGCCGCCTTGACCCTCGGCGAGCCCCCGCGACGGCGATCCGCACCCCAGGGGGGGCTGCCGGCCGTCCCGAAGGCGATATTCCGTAAAATTTTAAAAAAATCTTGGCCCGAGTCTCCTCTGGGGGCCGGGGCTGTGATATACTCACGGCATCGTCTTGATGCCCGGATGACTTCGGCTTTGCGATAACAAGGGACGTTGTCTAATGATCAGTGCTCAACGCGTTCAAAAGCTGGCCTGCACGGCAGCTTGTCTTCTTTGCGTCGCCCTGCTGGCGACACCTTCGTCGGCTGGAACGCTTAACACGACGGAAGTCGGTGTTGTCGTTGACGGCGAAGCCTTTTTCGCTCCCATCGAACTGGACGACAAAGGCGTAGGCATTGTCGAGCAGTTTGTTCATGAAAAACCCGGTGAGTGGAAAGTCACGCTCAACGCGCTGCTCGATCCCGATCCGGAAATCCTCTATGCCGCCAGCGTCATCGATTTCGGCGCGCCTTCCAGTTTTGGTTTTCTTTTCAGCCAAGCGATCGTTCCCACAACAGCGCCGGGAATCGTTTCTCATACGCATTCCAGCAGCACGACCGACGGTGGTGGCGGCGCGGGTACGCCGGTGACGGCGCTACCTCCACCGGCTATTATTCCGACCGACGGCGCGCCCGATGAAATCGCCGTTTACACATTGTCGACCAACGGCGGCGCATCGTTTCTGAATGCGGGAATGGATTTGAGCCCGTCATTTGTCGGCGCGGCGCCGTCCGATACGCAGGGGCCGTTCAGCGAAGGTCCATCGGCCGGGCCGGCCTTGGCGGGAGCCTACAATCTGATGCGCGTCGATCTGAATTTCGGTATGGACGGCAACGGCGACATTTACACGTTCAACGGCCGGGCCACCGTCATCCCCGAACCGTCGACCATCGCTCTGCTGCTGGTCGCCGGCCTGTTGTTGTTTGTGCGACGGTCGCACCGCGCGGGCTAACCCATCGCCGCCGTCCGGCTGCTGGTGCTCCGCCCAGATTGGTCGATTGCCCGCCACCAGCCCCCTGTCGATGACGGTATCGCCGGCCACGGTCGTTACCGGCAACCCGTGCCCCCCCCGCTTGGTGTGAATGCAGCGCGGGTGCGCGGCACAGTTTCGAAAACAGTTGCCCGCGAACCACTTAGCACCGGACGGGCGGCCGGCAGTTCCTTCGAGGACGCCGCGTGGCGGCCTGGACTTCGCTGCTTAGCGAAAGAGAAATTCAGTAATAATTTAAAAGATGCTTGCCTCCCTGGACGGGGTCTGTTAGTTTGACACGCATCGCTAACGGAGCGCACCGGAGGTTCGTTGCATCTGATCGTGGCGTGTACCCGGTTACGGTTGCCAGGTTTGCTGTAAGTGCCGTGTGACACGGCGGAGGGAGTCTAATGAAGAGGAGCAGTAATCGGCCTTCCCTTCTCGCAACCGTGTTGGTTGCGGCGGTCGTGCCGTGTTGGGTTTGCCAGCCCTCATTCGCCGAAGTCATTGCGATGGTGAATGTCGACGGCCACGAGTTCCCTCTGGTGCAGCGCGCGGAGGGAGACGCCATGCGGGCAACGTATGCGGGAGAGATGCCCGGCGAATGGCGGATCGATCTGGATGTCCTTCTCGACCCGGATCCGATGATTGCCTATAGCGGTTCGGTGATCGATTTCGGCGGTCCCTCGAACTTCTCTCTCATGTTCAGCCAGAATATCGTAGCGACGTCCGCGCCTGGCATCGCGTCGCACTCCCACTCCAGCAGCACGACGAACGGTCAGGGTGCCAACACACCGGTCACTGCGTTGGCGCCACCGGCGGGGGTGCCGGAGGACTCCGACGGAACCACCGAGATCGCCGTGTACACGCTTTCGACCGACGGAGGCGCGAACCTGCTCAGCGCGGATCTGGACTTGAGCCCCAGTTTCGTGGGAAGTGCCCCTTCGGATACGCAGGGCCCCTTTGCGGAAGGCCCCATCGCGGGTCCGGCGACTGCCGGCAACGATTACGACTTCATGCGGGTCGACATCAATTTCGGACTGGCCGGTGGCAATGATGCGTACACATTTAACGGCATCGCCACCATCGTACCGGAACCGGGCACAATCAGCTTGTTGCTAGCCGGCGCCGTGATGGTGGCGGGAATACGCTGGCGACGGCGGCGTGGCGCGGTGTTGTAGCGCCCGTCGCCATCGGTCGGCCGCCGTTGGTCTTCGCCGGAAGACAGAAGCAACGTTCCTCGTGCGGACGTACCGCTACGGCTTCTCGTCGCGTCGATTGGATTTTCCGGAATCGCCGATTTCCGATTGGCAACGCGCGGCGAGTTCCATGAATTGCGCTTGCATGTCGGGTCCGCCCAGGGCGGGCATCAGGACACGCGTCAATTCAATCAACCGACCGCATTTGTCGCGGTCCCCCAGCCGGAAATAGACGCGGGCCTGGCCGTATCGGGCGCGAAACCACCGATCGCTGCCCACACGACACTTGCGCTGGATCGTGACCCACCGGGCCAGGGCCTTGGTCAGAGTAGCGGGGTCGTTGCTGGTCGAGAGCATTTCTGCGTACGCCTCCTGCAGCGACGCATCGTCCGGACGCTGGCTGGCCAGCGTCGCGAAAGCTTGTAGGGCCTGTTGCCGGTCGCCGGCTTGACGCCAGGCCCGCGCGCGAAGTTGCAATAACCTGGCGCGGTGCGCGTCGGGCAACCGGTTGTTGCCTGCTGCCAGTTGCTCGAGTTCTTCGAGCGCCAACTCCGCTCGAGCTTTGCGCGCGCCGGCGTCGCGTCCGCGATCGTTGTCGATGATCAGCCGCACGGCGTCGAGAAGCGTTTCCGCCGCAGCCGTGCCGCGGGTATCCTCAAAAAGCGTGCGTGCTTCGCTGACGTTTCCCTCCAGGGCCTCTGCCACGGCCAGCAGCACGCGGGCGCGGTCCGCCCAGGGCCGTTCCGCGGGCGGCGGTCCCGCCAAGGCGTGCTGAAGCACTGCCGCGGCCTGTTGCGCGGCGGATTGGCTGTCCAGTAGGAGGCGGGCGATGGTCAGCGCGACGACCCGTTTCCCGGGCGTCCATTGTGTCGGCCACCGCTGCGGCTTGCCCAGCAAAAGCTGGCGCAGATCGTCGAGCGCTTGGCGCAATTCCGCGCGGGGCACAGGCTCCCCACCGGCCAGCAGCCACTGATCGTAGACGCGGCCGATGCCCGTCAGGGCGTCGTCGTACACTGCCGATCCGACCGGTATCTCACGGTACAGGTCCAGGGCTTCGGACCACCGATTTTGCCCTCGCCGCAGATCGCCCAACCACACCCGCGCCCGATGGGCGGTTGGCGCGTCCGGCCAGTGGTCAAGGTGCTCTCGCAGCAGTTCTTCATAGCGCGACACGGCATCGTCACGCGTGTCCGCGGTGGCGTGACGTGCGTGTTGGGCCGAGTGAAAGACGCTCAACAGATGGGCTTCGGCGGCTTGTGGCCAACGGGGATCCTCCAAGGCCACTTTGCGGTACCGGGCCGCGGCATCGTCGTGTTTGCTCTGGCGACGGCGGATGGTCGCCGCGGCAAAGGCGGCCTGGCGTGCTCGGTCCGCGTCGTCCTGCTGGCGAGCGAGCGTGGCGATGCGATCGTAGACGCGTACCGCGTCGTCCTGATCGCCGCCGTGCAGCAAACCTTCGGCCGCCCGCAGCAGCGCTTGCGTGTCGTTTTGCGTCTGGGGACTTGCCGCCAAACCGGCCAGCAGGCGCTGCCCGCGCCAGGTCCAGTAGGGCCCAAGCTGCTGTTCGATGCGTCGCACGGACGCGGTGGCCTGGTCGATCCGCCGGCGAGCGACATCCTGATTGCCCGAGGAGGCCGCCTCGCGCCAGGCGGCGAGGATCGCTTCCAGTCGGGCGATTTCCCATTCGCCATGGGCCTGCCCCTCGGACTCCCGGGCCGTGGCCCGCGCCACGGCTTCGGCAATCTGGCCCGCGGCGAGCATCAGGTGGATCCGTTCCGCTTCCCACTGGGCGGCCACCGGGGGCGACATCTGCGCCGGATCGAGCGCGCCGAGCACCTCGCCTGCCCGGTCCAGCTTTCCAAGCCACCGCAAACATTCGGCCCGTTCGATCAGACCGCGCGCCGCTAGCGTATCGGACGGTTGACGGTTAACCAGCGAGGACAGACTTTCCATCGCCCGCGTCATGCTGTTGATGCGGTCGGGGCTATCTGCGGGGTAGCACAGTCCCTGGTTGCGTAACGCGCGGGCGAGCTGGTACGCGCAATGGTTGGCCAGGGACGCAAGTTGCGTTTTCGTCCACGGCGCCGGAGACGTACGCGTGCCGCCCAAACCGCGCCCGGCCACTAGCTCGATCCGGTCCCGGACCTGTTCCAGCTCTCGAATCGCGCGGCGCAAGGCACGTCGCGGCCGGTCCCGTTCGCCGGCGTCCAGCCTGTCGGTCTCCAGCCTGTCGGCCGGCGGCCCCCCGGCACGCGACGATTCATAACGTGCCATTTCACCTTCGGCGAGCCACGTGAGCGCGTCCTGCAGACGGACGATGAGCCCGAACGCGTGGTCGGGATACTTCTGGGCGAATTCCGCCGCGGTGTTGTGCGCGCGCTGCCAGAGGGCCGCACGCTGATCAGGCGTCGAATGGGAAGCCTGGGCAGCCAGGCTCTGCATCAACTCCGAAACAAATTCGGCGCGCGCTTCATCGGAAAGATCCGGCCGGGCAAGTTGGCGGCGGCAGTAGCTCGTGGCCAGCGTGAACAATTGGCGTCGTCGAAGCCCCTCCAGGTATCGGTGCTCGGCGCTTTCTTCGTACCGGAGCACCCAATCGTGCGCGGCGGCGGGACAGTCTTGGCGCGGCACGCAGAGCGCGCCGCAAATCAAGAGCGGTATCGCCATCGAGCGCCGCCAACGGCGACGGTCACAGCGCGGCGGACGCCGCGAAGTGGATGCGTTGCAGTCCTGCGAGCTGGCAAACATCGTATAGTTGGATCACCTCGACCATCGCGACCGCGCCGTCGATGTCGAGAATTACGGGAAGCGTGGCGTCGATGCCGGCGATGGCCGAGAGACGTTCGTACAATTGCTCGATACGCGTGTAGGGCTGTTCATTGAGTGTCCATTGGAGCTGGTCGTTCGCGTGTTGCAAGGTCACAACAAGCTGGTCCAGATCCGGTTCCACGTCGGAGGGATCGATCGTGGAACTGCCCGCAGGCAATGTCAGCCCGGCGGGCAGAATTTGTTCGGCAATCTGAAAACTGGCCGTGCATACAAAAAAGATGAGCAGCAGAAACACGACATCAATCATCGGTGTCATGCGTACTTCCACATCGGACCGATGCATTCGGTAGGACGGAATACGCATGGAGCACAGGTCCTATTCTTCCAATACGCGGCACATCGGCGCTTCGTTCGGGCTGTTCCGGGGCGTGCCTCGGCGGCGGTCCGCCAGGTCGCGGGCCCCGGGCAGGCCGATGCTGCTATCCCGATTCCGGCACCACGGAAAAAGTGACGTCCCAGATGCGTGCCCGCGCGCACGCGGCGAGGATCGGTTCCACGAAACGATACGGTACGGTTTGATCCGTGCGGATGCGCACTTCGATCGGCTCCGGAACCTTCGCTGATTCGTATTCAAAGCGATCAAGCAATTCGACGGCGCTCACCACGGCACCCGACAACCGGATCTGCCCGTCGCGAAGGACGTTAACGGTGATCCGAGGCCTGTGTTGCTGGACGACATCCCGACCGGTGCGGGCGGCAGGCAAGTCGAGTTCCCATTGCACTTCCTGCCGGGCCAGATGGCTGGAGACCAAAAAAAAGATAATCAGCAAAAACACGACATCGATCATGGGCGTCATCACGGTGTCGTTCGACGCACGGCGGAACGAAACGGGCACACGCACAACTACGATCCTCGCGAGGCCGGAGCGGCGGGAGCCGCGCTGCGGCGCGCCCGTTTCAACGGAGCGAGCGCGTACTGCGCGAGCGTCGCCGCGTCGGCTACCAACTGGTCCGCGCGATTGCGAAACACGGCGGAAGCCGCCAGCGCCGGAATGGCTACCAGCAGCCCTCCAACCGTCGTGATCAGCGCGGTGTAGATTCCTTCGGCCAGCTGGGCCGCCCGCGCCGCTCCTTGCGTCTCCGCCACTTCCTGGAACGCGAATACCATCCCCGTCACGGTCCCCAGCAAGCCGATCATCGGCGCGATGTTTCCAATCACCGACAGGTATTCGATCTTGCGAAACAGGCGCGCGGCGTGTTGCGCGATGGCATCCTCAGCGGCTTTTTCCACGGACGCCCAGCCGCCATCCCATTCCGCCAGTCCGGCCCGCAGCACGGAGGACAGCAAACTGGGCCGCGCCAGGCACACCTGGTCGGCGGCACCGGGACCACCCGCCACGAGTTGCTGCCGGAACTGCTCGGCCAGGTCGTTCGGCAGCAGTACGGCGGCTCGGATAGTCAGCACGTGTTCCAGTGTCAGCGCGAAGGCAACGATCGATAGCGCGACAAGCACGACGACGATTGTCAGTCCGGTCAATCCCAGAGTCAGCATGATATCCCACAGCGATTCGGAGTCCTCGAGAGCCGCGGCCTCGCCGGAATCCGCAGGCGAGGCGGCCGGCGTCGTCGGAGTCTCCTGGGCACGGGCCGCGCCCGACCACACCACGGCGGCCAGCAGCAGCGGGGCCATTGCCAGCCGCTTCGATCTGTGGGGCGGCAACCCGGCGCGATATGCGGACTTAGTTGTTGTCAAGAACGCGTCCTGTCGGTGAGGCGGTATCGAGTCGCCGGCGCGCTTCGGCACCCCATCGCGTGTCGCCATGCCCATAGGCGAGCTCCTGAAGGATCCGATCCGCTTGCGCGGTCCGCTCCAGGCGTTCCAGGGCATCTGCAGACCACGACAGAGCCTGGCAGGCCAGCAGACGATGTTCGGGATAGAGGACGGGGATTTTCAGCAGCGTCTGGGCGGCACGCTCGTAGCGACCGGCTTGAAGTTCGACCTGGCCCACGAGCAGCATCGGGCCGGCCCGCAACGACGCTGGCATCTGCACGACACGCTCGTACCAACGGTCCGCCGTATCCGCCGCCGCATGAACGATCTCGGCGCGCCACAACTGCGCCTCGGCCAAGGCGGCGATGCGTGGATCGGCATGCCTCACCAGGCCTTTCAGCACGTCCTGCGCGGCGGATCGCAGGTTGGAGGCCATCAGATGGCTGGCGCCCAGCAACCGGTTGGCCGCGTCGGAATCGTCCAGCCACTGTTGGGCCTCGTCGTGCGGTATCGAATCGGTCGGTAT
This sequence comes from uncultured Pirellulales bacterium, assembly GCA_964573605.1. GTDB lineage: Bacteria > Planctomycetota > Planctomycetia > Pirellulales > JBBDJB01 > CAZNKT01. Next base: position 48,320 of record CAZNKT010000006.1, on the reverse strand, counting down.
CCACGCCAGCGGAATTATGTGAAATTCGGAGGTCTCCGGGTCGCTCTCCAACAACAGCCGGAACAACCGGACCGCATCGCGGTACTGCTGCTTGACGACGTAACACGAAATCAATTCCGCCAGAATTTTTCGCCTCGCCCAGATCCGTGATTCGGCCCCGAGGGCTTCATGATAGCGATTAATGGCTTCACGATAGGCGCCCCGATCGGCGGCATCGAGAGCAGCACGATGCTTGTCGTTCCAGGTCGTGCTGATGCGGAGCACCCTGGGTGTCGGGTACTGTTGGATGAGTGGGGATTCGGTGCGCATCCGCAGGTATTGTCCGTTGAAGTCCACGATGGTACCGCTTCGCACCAGGGGTGGCTCTCCAGGATCGGAGGGCGCGAGGGTCACGGTGTCGGAGGCAACCGCGCCGCCCACCGTTAGCATCACGCAAGTCGTAACAAGGCGAATCATCGAGTTTCCCAGGCCGTGGTGTCCATGTACACGTAGCTGCCGCCGTTCTGTGTGGCTAGCCGCTGCAGAAAGTTGGGACGCCCCAGGCGCGCTCCGACTCCAAATTCAATCGTGCATACCGTCGTCCCACGGTTTTTCCTGCGAAGAGTTGCCAGGTCGGAGTTCGACATGGGGTCGTCGGCGTCGGTTAGGAAAAAGACCACGTCCGCTTTCATTCGCAAGGCACGCTCCAACGCGCCCAGGCGGTCGGTGCCGCCGTCCGCGGTAATGCTTTCCACGAACCGCTCAGCCAGCGACTTGGCGCGGTCGGTGGCAAACGGCATTCTCCGCTGCCCGCCGCTCAAGTCGAAAACCTGCTGGCGATCGTTAAAGAATACAATCTGGAACTGATGGGTACTTTCGAGCGACTCGAGACTGCGGAGCAGTTCGGCCTTGGCCAGCGCGAGCCTCTGCCCCGTCATGCTCACCGAACGATCAAAGACATAGACGAACGTCCGTCCTTCGCCTTCCACGCCGAAGACCTGGACACGCGCGCCCCCCCCGGTTGCCCCGGTTCCGCTGCCGCGGCCACCGGCCGCCATCTGTCCGGCGCCGGGGATGTTCGTCACGGGGCCGCCACCGCGGGCCGACTGGCCCTGGCGGTCGAGCAGTTGCGGTGACGGATCTGGGACGTCGTCCGCACTGGGCAGGGCCGCCAGGATGGCCTGCGACTTCTCTGCGGGCGGTTGCTCGCGGGGCGAACGGGACGAGCTTTCTCCTTCGAATTTTGCCCCGCTGGCCGTTTCGTATTTCAGGACGATGCCGCCGGTCCGAATCGTCGCGTCGTCCGCCCCGCGTGGTACGGTCCGGATCATGAGCCCCAGCGCGACGATCAGGACAGCATGCAGGACCATCGAGGCGAGCCAGACGGGCAGCGGCGCTCGCTCGGTTTCGAATCGCCGGGGCGGACGCGCGGTCGGCACGCGAGACAACGAAAGGCCTTTCCACATAAAAGTTTATGACAATAGCGTCATTCTAGCGCGAAGCTTTTCCAAAGTCAACGCACGCCAACTCCACGCAGCGCGTTTTGGCGCGACGTGGCCCGCTCAACGACGAACCCTATAATGGGCCATCTGCCGGTCTGCATGGACGACCGATTTTCCGTCGTGCTCCGGATCTCGCCTCGCCCACTGGGTTGATTGCAGCGGACGGCCGACGATGATCGACAGGGCATCATGGGTTCGATGCCCGGAGCGTGGAATCTGACGGGAGGGGGCCTTGAAGGTATCCAGCCTGCAAATCGTACTCTATCCCCATCCCTGCCTGCGTCACGTTTCCAAGCCGTTGAAGCGTGTGGACGCGCAGTTGCAGTCGATTGTGGGCCGCATGTTTGAGTTGATGTACGCGCATCAGGGCGTCGGGCTGGCCGCCAATCAGGTCGCCCTGCCGTACCGGCTTTTTGTGACCAACGTGACCGGTGATCCGCAGCAGAAGGAGGCCGAGCGGGTGTACATCAACCCGATTCTCAGCGGTGGAAAGGGCACCGACGAAGCCGAAGAAGGCTGTTTGAGCATCCCGGGTGTTCATGGTGACGTCAGGCGCGCGGAACGGATCACCGTTCACGCGTACGATCTGAGGGGTCGCGAAGTGGTCGAGCAGCTTGAAGAATTGTCCGCGCGGATCGTGCAGCACGAGACGGATCACCTGGACGGCGTACTCTTTATCGACCGACTAAGCCCCACGGCGCAAATGTCCGTTCGCGAGGCGCTTAGCGAGTTTGAACTGGATTTTCAAAGCCGGCGCGACGTCGGGGAAATGCCCGACGACAGCCAGATCGCCGACGAGTTGGCGGAACTCGAACGGTTGAGAACGTAAGTCACGAGAAACAAGGCAGTCGGTGCGTATTCTGATGCTGGGAACGGGCGCGTTTGCCGTGCCCACGTTGCGTGCGCTCGCCGAATCGCGGCATGAGGTCGCGGCGGTCGTTACCCGTCCGGCGCAAGGCCGTGGCCGGCGACGAAGCGCGATGCAAAGCCCCGTGTCTGCCGAAGCGCGGCGTCACGGTTTGCCGATCCTCGCCATGCAGCGCGTCAGCGGCGATGAGGGTCGCGCGGCGTTGGCCGCATACGGCGCCGATCTTCTGGTGGTCTGTGACTTTGGCGAAATCCTGTCGCCCGAAGCGCTGGCCGTGGCCCGTTGCGGGGGCATCAATCTTCACGCGTCGCTGCTGCCCAAGTACCGTGGCGCAGCGCCCGTGCAGTGGGCCGTGTACCACGGAGAACAAGAGACGGGCGTGACGGTCATTCAGATGACCCCCAGTCTCGACGCTGGACCCTGCCTGGCGAAGGCGCGCACGTCTATCCGCCCGGAGGAGACCGCCGTTGAACTCGAGGCCCGGCTGGCCGAACTCGGCGCGGCGCTCGTCTGCCGGACGGTCGACCAGTTGGCGTGTGGTCGGGCGGAGCCAGTTGCCCAAGAAGACCAGGTTGCCAGCAAGGCGCCCCGACTGCGGAAGGAGCACGGTCGTATCGACTGGTCGCGCAGCGCCGCGGATCTTCACAATCACGTGCGGGCCATGCAAGCCTGGCCGACCGCCTATACCTATTGGCAGCGGCCCGATCGCGAGCCCCTCCGGCTGATCCTGCATGAAACAGGCGTGGTCCCCGCCGCGGCGGACCGGCCGCCCGGTACGGTGATGCGGACGGAGCCCCATTTGGTGGTTGCCACGGGCCGCAACGGGCTCCGCCTGGTGCGGATCCAGCCAGCCGGCAAGCGACCCATGGACGCCGACACGTTCCTGCGGGGATATCCACTCCAGGAAGGCGACGTGCTCGAATCCCAACCCCCCTGAATCGCCTCGCCCACGGACCCCGCGAACAACTCTCTTCGCCGGTCGCCACAATTCGCTAGAATGGTGGGCCGGTCACCGCCGCGGTAGTGACTTGTCAAAGCATCATTCTCCGTGAAAAGGGGGTCAGACCTCCATCGCCGGAACGGCCCTCCGGGTGCTTGGCACGATGGAGGCCTGACCCCGTTTTCACTCTGCCGTTTGCACTCCGAACGAATCGAGGCCGCCTGCTGATGGATCGTTGGGACCTGATTTTGCTGGTGTCCGCAGCCTATCTGGCCGTCGTCGTGCTCGTGCGGATGATGGCCGGGCACCGCAATGCCGTGGTGCGGCAACTGCGCGAACGGCACGAGGCCGAACGGGCGCGTGAAAATCGTCCCGAAGACCGCCGGAAGGTTCGCGGACGCGACCAGGCAGCCTGACGAGCCCTGTCCTGACGAGCCCTGTCCTGACGAGCCCTGTCCTGACCACCGCCGTTGCTTGCGACTGCTGAGGCGGCCGACGCCGCCTGCGGAAACACCATGCCCCCAGAGCCGAAAAAGCTGTATATCGAAACGGTCGGCTGCCAGATGAACATGCTCGACAGCGAGCTTGTCGTGGCCAGCCTTCGCAAGAGAGGCTACGAACTGACTCGGGAGCGCCGGAAAGCGGATACGATCCTGCTCAACACCTGCAGCGTCAGGCAACACGCCGAAGACAAGATCTACAGCCTGCTGGGACGTCTAAAACACATTAAGCGCCACCACCCGGATACGGTGATTGGTGTGCTTGGATGCATGGCTCAGAAAGACCAGCGGCAGATTTTTCGCCGCGCGCCCTACGTGGATCTCGTTGTCGGTCCCGGCCAGCTGTTCCGGATTGCCGAGCTTGTCGAGGATGTGCGGCGACGGGGTCAACCAAGGCTGGAAGTCAGCCTTGGGCGGACCGACGGCAACCTGATTCAGATCAAGCGAAGCCATGAGAGTTTTGATCCGTTGCGCGAGCCCGCCATGCGGCCCAACCGCCACCAGGCATATCTGCGGATCATGATCGGCTGCGACAAGTTCTGCACGTATTGCATCGTTCCCAGTGTGCGGGGGCCCGAGCAGAGCCGGTTACCAAGCCACGTTGTGGCCGAGGCGAGGCAATTGGCGGCCGAAGGATGCAAGGAAGTTACGCTGCTCGGCCAAACGGTCAACAGTTACCGGCGGAGCGAGGCAGGGCGGACCTGGCGGCTCGCCGATCTACTGCACGCGTTGCATGATATCGAGGGACTCCAGCGGCTGAAGTTCGTCACGAACTACCCGCGCGACATGACCACCGATCTGCTGCACGCGGTTCGCGATCTGCCCAAATGCTCTCCCTACCTGCACGTGCCGGCGCAAAGCGGTTCGAACCGGATCTTGAAGAGGATGAAGCGGGGTTACACGGTCGAGCAGTACCGGGATATGCTGCATCGCATCCGCGAGGGCATTCCCGACGCCGCGGTGACGAGCGACTTCGTGGTGGGCTTCTGCGGCGAAACGGAAACCGATTTTCAAGCCACCTGTGAGCTGGTGACCGAGGCACGTTTCAAGAACAGTTTTATTTTCAAATACAGCGAGCGGCCCGGGACGAAGGGCGCGGAACTCTATCGCGACGATGTGCCCGAAGACGTCAAGAAGCGGCGGAATAACGAGCTGCTGGCTATCCAAAATGCGATCAGCGAAGAAGATAGTCAGCCCTTCATCGGCCGCACGGTGGACGTGCTGGTGGAGGGCCCGAGCAAAAAGAACGGCCGCACCGACAGCGATCCGGGACAACTCCAACTGACCGGCCGCACCCACTGCGATCGCATCGTCGTGCTGCAGGGCAGCAGGCGGATGATCGGGCAGATCCTGCCGGTGGTCATCTATGACGCGAACGCGTTTACACTGTTTGGTGAAGTGCCTATCCGACATGCCGGGCCCGAATGGCTGCACGCGCAGGACCGCGCCGGCACGCCATGACGACAGCCATGGACATCGAGCAACTGCGACGACTTCTCGATGATCCCCGACAGGCGGCGGACTGGCTGCGTCGCGCGGGCGTGACGGACACCCAGCGCGGCAGCGACAATCTGCAGCGCATCGCCGCGCGGGGCATGACGCTCGACCTGCTGGCGGTGCTGGCAGAACAGATCGGCCTGGTGCTGCCCCAGTTGAGCGACCCCGACCGGGCCCTGAACCACCTGGAACGGTTCATCGAAGCCGTGCGCAATCCCCTGGCGCTGGGTTCACTCTTCGAACGCGATCCCGACGCGCTGCCTACATTGCTGCAGATCTTCGACGCCAGCCAGTATCTGGGTGATTTGCTCGTTACCGATGCGGAAAGCTTTGACCTGTTGCGGCTCACCGAAGGCCAGCCGGTGACGCGGGACGCTCTGGTGGCGGAAATCGTCAGCGAAGTGGAAGCCCTGTCCGATGAACCGGCCGTGATGGCCGTGCTGCGCCGCTACAAACGCCGGGAAACGCTGCGCATTGCCTACGGGGATGTCGTGCGCGGCCAGTCCCTGGAGATGGTGACGCGGCAGATTTCCTACCTGGCGGAGGCGATCGTGGAAGGTGCCGTACGTTTTGCCGTCCGGCAGATGACGCTCAAGCGAGGCGCGCCCCGCTGCTCGGATGGCAAACAGGCCCGATTCGTGATCCTGGCGCTCGGTAAACTGGGCGGCGCGGAATTGAATTACTCGAGCGACATTGATCTGGTCTGCCTGTTCGACGGCGAAGGCGAAACCGAGGGTCCCCGCCGCTGCACCAACCGCGAGTTTTTCGGGCGGGTCGTGCAAGAGCTCGTCCGCCTGCTGACCGAACCTACCGAACTGGGGACGGCCTATCGCGTGGACCTCCGCCTGCGGCCGGAGGGATCGCAAGGCGCGGCAGTCTCGAACGTCGCCACCGCGCTGCGGTACTACGATGTCAAGGGAAGAACATGGGAACGCCAGGCATATGTCAAGGCCCGACCGATTGCCGGCGACCGCGACCTGGGAGACGAGTTCCTTGCGCAACTGGAACACTGGGTCTATCGGCGTTATCTCAGCCTGGCCGATATCACGGGCATCAAGACACTCAAACATCGGATCGAAAAACAGGCCCTGGCCGAGTCGGCCGATGCGCATCACGTCAAGACCGGGCCAGGCGGAATTCGCGACATTGAATTCGTGATCCAGTTCCTGCAGCTGCTCAACGGAGGAACGTTGCCGGAAGTCCGCACCGGCAACACGCTGGAAGCGATCTCTCTGTTGGAAAAGACCGGCTGTTTGACATTCCAGGAACGCCGACTGCTGGAAGAGAACTACGTATTTCTCAGGAAGCTGGAACACCGTCTGCAGATCATGTTCGATCTGCAAACCCATTCGCTTCCCAACGATCCTCTAGCGCGCACCAGGATCGCCTTGCGGATGGGTTTTGCCACGTCAAACAGAACAACGGCGTTGGAATCCTTCGAGGAAAGCTTTCGAAGCACGACGGACACGAACCGAAAGATCCTGAACCATCTACTGCACGACGCATTCGGTGACGATCCGGAGACGGAGCCGGAGGTGGACCTGATCAACGATCCCGACCCGCCCCGCGAACAGATCGAACAGGTTTTGTCACGTTACCCGTTCCGCGACGTGGATGCGGCTTACCATAATCTGATGGCGTTGGCCACGGAGCGCATCCGGTTTCTCTCGACGCGACGATGCCGCCACTTCCTGGCATCCATCGCCCCCCGCCTGTTGCAGGCCATCGCCACCACTCCCGATCCGGACAGCACGCTGGTGAATTTGAGCCAGGTCAGCGATTCTCTGGGCGGCAAGTCGGCGTTATGGGAATTGATGCGCGTCAACCAGGCGTCGCTGGACCTGTATGTCCGGCTCTGTGCGGCGTGCCCCTATCTGGCGGGGATGCTGACGAGCAACCCGGGCATGATCGACGAATTGCTCGACAGCCTCCTCCGCGAGCGGTTGCCGACGCCCGAATTCTTGCAACGGGCGCTGGCCGACCTTTGTCGGGGAGCCGAGCATATCGATCCGATACTGCACAGCTTCAAAAACGCGCAGCATCTGCGCGTCGGAGTTCGCGACCTTCTGGGCAAAGACGACATCCAGGCAACGCATATCGCGCTGAGCGCCATCGCCGACGCCTGTCTGACCCAGATTACGCGTGTCGAACACAACAAGCTTGTCGGGAAATACGGGCGACCGACGATCAGCGGAGAAGAGCGACAGGGCCAGCCGAGTCAACTCGTGATCGTAGCGCTGGGGAAATTGGGAGGGCAGGAACCCAATTACCACAGCGACCTCGATATCGTGTTCCTGTTCGACGGTGACGGATCGACGGCATCCAGGTCGGGCAGGAATGCCGAAACGACGTCCAATTCTCATTTCTTCAGCGAACTGGGCCAGCGAATCATAAAAGTAGCCAGCCACCTCGGCCCGTTCGGACGGTTGTACGAAGTCGACGCCCGGTTGCGCCCCACCGGACAAAGCGGATCACTGGCAGTTTCGATCGACGAATTTCGCCGCTACTTCGACAGCGGTAGCGGGCAACTTTGGGAACGCCAGGCCCTCTGCAAGGGCCGCGTCGTCTTCGGCGATCCCGACGTCGCGGCTCGAGCGCGGGACGCCATGAACCACGCCTCCTATGAATTCGCCTGGAAACCGCGGTTGGCAGCGGAAGTCCGTCAGATGCGGCAACGCCTGGAACAAACCGCCTCGGACCGGAATCTCAAGCGCGGTGTGGGAGGCACGGTGGACGTCGAATTCATCGTCCAGATGCTCCAACTCCGGCACGGCGGCCGCCAAGCCACTATCCGCCGCCCCGGTACGCTCAACGCATTGCGGGCCCTTCGTGAAGCGGATCTCATTGACGCTGAGAATTTCACGCACCTCGATCGGGGATACCGTTTCCTTCGCAGTATCGAAGCCCGGATCAGGCTGATGAACAGCGTGGGACGCCATGAACTGCCCCGGGACGAAATGGAACTCAGCAAACTGGCGTACCTTTTGGGCTGCGACGACGTCCGCTCGCTCGAAAAGGAGACCGCCGAAGTGCGGCGGGAGAACCGGGCGCGATTTGAAGCGATCTTCGACGAATCCTCGCGTGGCTGAAACACGTTTTCGGCGTCCGGCAAACTCAGCCGTCCGCGGCATATCGCTCGGCGTATTCCAACACCCACAGGTCCACCATCCCGGTGAAGCTGTCCATGTCCGCTTCCTCGAGCATCTGGTAGTTGCTGCGGTTAAGAACCTCTTTATTGCGAATGATCCCCTTGCCGACCAGCTCCAGCACATGGTACTTGCTGTAGGGGCGCACGATAACTTCCATCCGGCTGAAGAAATTATCGCGTGCGCCTTGATCGCCACGGCCCACGTCGTCGCGGGAGACCGAACCCCCCCAGCCGTCGCCACCCATGATCGATCGGTATCGGAACCCGGGGAATTGGTCGCAGAGAAGCTGCAGGCATCGTTCGATATGTTCACTGATCGCGGTGCGGTGCTGCGAATGCAGCCGCTTGCATTCGTGTTCCGTCAGGGCACGCGCCGCCCGCTCCCGGGCCCGTCGCTGCCGATTCTGGTGCCCCCGTTCGGTCGCTTTTTCGAGTCGATTCCGGAAATCCATTCCCCCATTGAACCCCCGCGGTCCGCTCTTGAAAAGCGACCCCCCGCACGGCAGCGGCAAAACTTCTGGCTTTTTTCCCGAAAGCGCGAAAGTTCAGCGCGGCATCTGCCGATAACAACGACCGACTACAGGGAGGCTGCTGCGACGTAGGAAGCGGACGCATGAAGCGAAACAGTTTGCGCATTTATCACGGCCCTGACGACCGCGGCCGCCAACCGGCGACGAAGACGGTTGTTTCCACCCCCTGCATCCAGGTGCCGCTCCGGGAAATTCTTCCGTTGCTCGCCGACGCCCATATGAACCAGCGGGCTTGGCTGCAGGATTTCGGCGCGGACACCCTTACGGTTTCCCGCGACCTGTACGAAGTCATGTTGGCCTATCAGCGATACCAACGTCCTTCTGCCTGACCACGGGTTCGGCGCGGAGCCTGTTCACTCCGGCCGATGAGTGGACGCCGGCCCCATGGCGCGCACGGCGTCCGTCGGCGCCGCGCGGACGTGGACCGGCGTCGATCCGTTTTCCATGGAACCTGCACAAGGCGGCGATCGGTGCCGGCCCGCGCTTCGCGCCGGGCCTCGATCTCCGCGCAACGCCACGCTCTCTGTCGTGCGGCCGACCGGAGACGGCGAGGCACGATTTGCCGCGCAACGGCCATTACGGAATCGGCGCC